>NZ_CP117834.1:670000-1348920 GCF_028735875.1 Shouchella hunanensis | reverse complement strand
ATTGGTCCCATTCCATCAATTGTTGGGATACCGAGTGCAGAAGTGAAAGAAGCATCCGATCCGCCCCCCGTACTTGTTTCTGTTAAATCAATATTTAATGATGAAGCAACGTCTTTAATGATTTCATATAGAGCAATGGTTTGCTCGTTTCGCTCCATTGGCGGGCGGGTAATCTCGCCTTCAAGTTCTATTGACGTATCAGGAACATCAGGCTGAGCGCATATGTTCTCTATAGCTTTTGCTAAAGGTGCTGCTTGGTCTTGAGTGGTAATGCGAATATCAACTTTCCCTTCGGCATAATCAGCGACAGTATTGATTGATGTACCGCCTTTACTAATCCCCACATTTACGCTAATGCCTTCTTCGTGGTTAGATAACTGATGTAGCTTAATCGTCTTATGCGCAAGTTCTTCAATCGCGCTCCGTCCTTTTTCTGGTTCAATACCTGAATGAGCCGCTTTTCCTGTGACTTTCAAGGTATATCTACCGCCACCACGACGTGACGTGACGAGGGAACCGTCTTTTCTAGCTGGTTCCATCACAAGCACGGCTTTCTTGCCTGCACCTTGTGCCTCAATCAGCTTCCGCGCTGATGGTGCGCCGATTTCTTCATCACTCGTTAGCAATACAACAACGTTTTTAGCGGCTTCCTTATTAGCATTTAGAAGTGCTTGTAACGCAGAGAACGTTGTGACATGACTTGCTTTCATGTCTATGACACCTGGTCCATAAGCGCGCTCACCAACAATGTGAAATGGTCGTTCTGCCGCTGTGCCCTCTAAAAAGACGGTATCCATATGCGCAACAACTAGGATGTCTGGCTCTGTTGCTTCGTGATGCATAAGAACAATATGATTGCCGTATGTGTGTTGTTCATGTATGTCTGCATGAAAACCGATTGTTTGATAAGCGTCGATTAATTGTTGTCCAACTCGGTCAACGCCATCTTTATGATAAGATCCGCTATCAATGTTAACGAGCTTTTCTAGCATGTTTAACATCTCTTCTGTTGACGCGATCTTCATTGTAATCACCTCTTTAACGGATTAATGTAGTGGATAATGACATGCTACAAAGTGACCTGGTTCTCTTTCAAGAAAAGCAGGTTCCTCAATCGCACATTTTTCCTGCGCATTTGCACAGCGTGTATGAAAACGGCAGCCAGATGGGGGATTAACAGGGCTTGGCATATCGCCTTCAAGAACAATGCGCTCTCGTTTGTCCCTTTCTTTTGGATCAGGAACAGGTACGGCGCTAATTAATCCCTTTGTATAAGGGTGCATTGGACGTTCAAATAGTGCTTGTTTTGTAGTAAGTTCTACGACTTTACCTAAATACATCACAGCGATTCGGTCACTAATATGTTTAACTGCAGGCAAACCATGTGCAATAAATAGGAAAGTGAGGTTAAATTCTTTTTGTAAACGCGCCATTAAATTTAAAATTTGTGCCTGAATGGAAACATCTAAAGCAGAAACCGGTTCATCGCAAATAATGAGTTTTGGTTTCAGAGCAATAGCCCGAGCAATGCCAATACGCTGACGCTGACCGCCACTAAATTCATGAGGATAGCGTTTTGCATAGGAACGATCAAGCCCAACAACATCCATCAATTCATACACTTGCTCAACTATGGTTTTTCCTGATTCGACTTTATGAGTCTTTAGCGGTTCCGCAATGACATCTTTAACCGTCATCCGTGGGTTTAAGGAGGAAAATGGATCTTGGAAGATCATTTGAATATCAGCGCGCTTTTTTCGTAACGACTCTCCCTTTAAGGATGAGAAATCAGTACCTTCAAACAGAAGACTTCCGCTTGTTGGTTCAAGCAAGCGCATTAATACATTTCCAAGTGTAGATTTACCGCAACCAGATTCACCTACAATTCCAAGTGTTTCTCCAGAATAAATTGTAAGATCAACGCCATCAACTGCACGAAGTAGCTTCTTATCTCGTTTTAAAAAACCTTCACTTACATCAAAGTGTTTAGTTAAGCCTTTCGTTTCTAATAATACGTCCCTCATATGGATGCTGCCTCCTCTTCACTGAAAAGCCAACAACGGACACGCTGACCGGTTTCTGCTACAAACAATGGAGGTGCTTCGACAGCGCAATGTTCCATCGCTTGAGGGCAACGTGGATAAAAACGGCAGCCGGTTGGCATGGTATCAGGGGTTGGGACCGTTCCTTCTATAGAGTTTAACTCCTCTTCAAGCTCATTAATTTTAGGCGTGCTGGCAAGAAGTCCTTGGGTATAAGGGTGAGCCGGATGCTCAAATAAAGTGAAGACATTGGCTTCTTCAACTACTTGCCCTGCGTACATAACGATGACAGTATCTGCCATTTCTGCTACAACGCCAAGATCATGAGTAATGAGCATAATCGCTGTATCGTTTTCTTGAACTAAATCACGCATTAACCCTAAGATTTGTGCTTGGATGGTCACATCTAAAGCTGTAGTAGGTTCGTCAGCAATGAGTAATTTAGGGCTACAAGCAAGTGCGATTGCAATCATCACACGCTGTCTCATACCACCACTTAAGGAATGTGGGAAGGAACGGTAGACCTTTTCAGCTCGCGGAATTCCGACTTTTTTAAGCATATCAATGCCTTTTTCTTTCGCTTGCTCTTTTGATACATTTTGGTGTAGTAAGATTACTTCTGCTAACTGATTTCCTATTGTAAATAAAGGGTTTAAAGAGGTGAGTGGTTCTTGGAATATCATCGATAAGTCGTTGCCTCTTAATTTACGATACTGCTTATCGCTAATGCCAATCAAATCTTGACCATTAAACATAACGGAGCCGCCGACAATTTTTCCTGGGGAGGACACAAGTCCCATTATTGATAAGGAAGTCACGCTTTTACCACAACCCGATTCGCCTACGATTGCAACTGTTTCCCCGTGTTTAATTGAAAAGGATACACCATTCACAGACGGAACAGCACCATTCTCTGTAAAGAAATGTGTTTGCAGGTTTTCTACTGACAAAAGAACGTCTTCGCTCATGTTTACCTTCTCCTTACCGACGGGTTTGGCTACGAGGATCGAGAACATCGCGAAGCCAATCGCCTAAAAAAATTATTCCTAATACTGCTACTGTAATGGCTAATCCAGGGAATGTTGCGAGCCACCAGCTTGTTGCCAAATAATCCCGTCCGTCACTTAAAATGCCGCCCCAAGAAATATCAGGTGACTGTATACCTAAACCAAGGAAGCTTAAAGACGCTTCTAAAATAATGGTGGTTGCGACACTTAAGGTGGAGATAACAATAAAAGAAGAGATGACATTCGGTAATAAATGACGATACATAATAACCCGATTCTTTACACCGATAGAACGAGCTGCTTTTACAAACTCCCTTTCTTTAATTGATAGTACTTCACCTCGAACAAGTCGCGCGTAATTTACCCAGTTTGTTACCCCAAGAACAAATATTAGCGTCCAGACACTTGGACCAAATACGCTTAAAATAACAAGAGCAAATAAGATATTAGGGATGGACAAAAAAGAATCGACTAATCGCATTAAAATGGAATCAATCCATCCTCCGTAAAAGCCAGCTATGATGCCGATTGTGACACCGATGATTCCGGCAACAACAACGGAAGCTATTCCGACTAATAAAGAGATTTGGGAACCGTAAATAATTCGGCTCAATATATCCCGTCCAAGATTATCGGTTCCTAGGATATGGCTGATGGAGCCTCCTTCAATCCACATTGGTGGCTGTAACATATTAATGGGGTTAATTTCATTCGGATCGTGAGGCGCTAATACACTAGCAAACGCTGCCACTAAAATGACAGCAACAACGATAAAAAAACCAACTGTCCCTGTCTTACTTCGCCACAACAATTGACCCCAGCGTTTGAGTCGTCCTTTCCTAATAGGTGTACTTAGTTGTTGAGAGCCAGGCAGTTGCGGTTCTGGTTGTAAAGCCATTTAGAAGGCCTCCTTTAGTCATATTTAATCCGCGGATCTAACAGCCTGTACAAAATGTCAGCAAGCAAATTCATTAAAATTACTAGAATGGCAATGACAAATACGCATGCTTGAACAATAGCCATATCCCTTGTATTTACGGCTTGTATTAACAACTGTCCAAGACCAGGCCAAGAAAAGACAGTTTCCGTAATTAACGTCCCACCGACCACCGTTGACGTTTGAAGTGCGGTGATGGTAATTAGGGGGATTAATGAATTACGAAATGCGTGTTTGTAAACGACAAAAAGATTGCGAATTCCCTTACTTTTAGCAGTGCGGATATAATCTTGATTTAAAATTTCGATCATATTGGAGCGTAGCAACCGTGTAATTTCGGCTGCAATGCCAGTTGCAAGTGTGATGGCAGGTAAAAGTAAATGAGCGAATGTTCCTCTTCCTGATACGGGTAGCCATCCCAACGTGACAGAAAACAGTAAAATGAGCATAATACCTAACCAGAAATTAGGCATGGCTTTTCCAAGTACTGCTCCGCCTGAAGCAAGTAAGTCTAACGGTGTATTTTGTTGTGTAGCAGACCAAATACCAAGAGGAATGGCTACCGTAACAGCAATAATCATTGCTGCTATAGCTAACTCCAATGTGGCTGGAAGTCGTTCGAGTACAAGAGGCAGTGCACTTGTGCTGTATCGAAATGATTCCCCAAAGTCTCCTTGTACCAAGTTAAGTAAATAGTGACCGTACTGGACAATAAAAGGTTTATCAAGACCGAGAGAAGCGGTTAATTGAGCAATATCTTCTTGAGAGGCATCGTCCGGCAGCATAAGCGCCACAGGATTACCGGCTATAAAAACAAGTGCAAATACGATAAACGAAATAATAAGTAGAACAGGGATGATTTGCGCAAGGCGTTTCAATAAAAATAAACCCAAATCGTCGCCTCCTTTTTCTTAGGAAAGGCCAGGATTTCCCTGGCCGTTACAATTAGTTTTTTGAGATGGATGGCACATAAATCATTTCATCCATTGCAGGTGAGAAGTTGACCCGATCATTGACTCCATAATTGACGGTTTCTTGGTGAAGCATAATGTGGGGCTGTTCCTCATTAGCAATACGCTGAATTTCCTGAATCTGTTCAGCACGCTCTGCATCATCCATATTGATTGCAGAAGCATCAAGCAATGCATCTATTTCTTCGTTTTGATAGTCCGTTTCACCAACGAAACGATCTCCTCGATACCAGTCCACTGCATAAGCGCCATCAAACATGGAGTTACCTAAACCAATTAAATAAGCATCTTTGTTCGTGCCAGCTTGACGCATTTCCACGAAATTACTCCACTCCATAAATTCAACCGTAACCTCTACATTTATGGCTTTTAGCATGCCGCCTACAAGTTCTGCGATTTCAGCATCTTGCAAATAGCGTCCACGCGGGGAATGTAGCGTCATCTCAAATCCATCAGGGTAACCAGCTTCATCCATAAGGGCTTGAGCTTGTTCGACATCATAATCATATGAATCATACAAGGATTCTTCCGCTCCGAAATTGCCAGGAGCAACTCTCGTTCTTGTTGGTACGCCCCCGCCTCGAAGGGCGTTCTCTGTAATAGCCTCATTGTTAATAGCTAGGTTGAGTGCTTGACGAACTCTAACATCAGCTGTTGGAAACCCTTCTGTAGCACGGAGAATGAGCATCATCGTTCGGTTAGACGTTTCTGATGCCATCGATGTACCTGCATTTCCATTAACACGGTCCCAATCTGCAGGAGGTACGTTAACGGCAATATCCACACCGCCAGTTAAAAGTTCAGATACGCGTGTAGAATTTTCTGGTATGACACGGAAAATGACTTCATCCCATTCATCCACTTCGCCTTCAAAATATTCAGTATATGGCGTCATGACAACTTGTGAATCGCGTACCCATTCCTCAAACTGGTAGGGTCCTGTTCCAATCGGATTAGCTAAGAAGTGATCCCATCCTTCTTCTTCTATGTACGTTTTTGGAAGAATGCTTGAACCCAATCTCGATAGTCGGTGGAATAGGGAAGGTTCCTCTTCATGCGTAATGACTCGGAATGTTAAGTCATCAACAATGTCCACTTCTTTTATTTGACGATAGTTAGGATACTCTTGCAATGTGTCATCATTTGCCACACGTTCAAGTGTAAACTTCACGTCTTCTGACGTTAGTGGATCGCCATTGTGGAAGGTGACTCCTTCTTTTAATGTCATTTCTACCGTTACATCATCAATGTGCTCATACGTATCTACAAGTTCTGGTTGTATCTCGTTTTGGCTATCCCGTTTAAATAAATAGTTAAACATGTTGTCGTGCACAGCCTCGGTAGACGTATTATTATGATCATGAATATCAAACGAGACGACATCAGTTCCTAAAGCAATGGTTAATGTTCTGTTCTCTTCATCAATAGAGGCAGCTCCTTCATCAAGAGACTGAACATCTTCTGTCTCTCCTCCACATGCTGCTAAACATACACTGACCCCTAAAAGTAATGCACTAATCTTCTTCAAAAACGTTTCCCCCTTCTCGCATAAGTTGCCATTCTTGCAGTAACAGTTTCATCTTTAGCTCCATCATTAAAAAAAGTGTTAGAAAAAATGAAAAAAGATGAGAAAGTTATTCCAGAGTATAACGACTATATAAAATTCAGTCAATTAGCGTTTTAAAAACAAAAACAGAAAAAAACTTTAGTAGAAAAGTTTATTTTACTAAATTTTTACTTCATTCAATTTGAGATTTTGTAAAGCTAGCGTATGAATTTTACGAAAATTGATTTGGAAATAGAATTGAATATTCGTCTCTAAACAGTTGATTGTTAGAAACTAGAAAAAAGAGCTAGTTTGCGTACGGAAAAAGATCAACAGCGCTTACAAGGTGAACATGACATTTTTTATATACAAATAAAATAAATTCTAATTGGATATAGAAAGCGAATTTCTTAACAACATGATGAGGATAGGAGCGATGAAATGGTTAAAGAGAAACGATTGTAAAACAGCGTTGTTGTATAATAAAATAAATCAAATAAATATTTTTTAAGAGACAATACGAAGGATTCATTCACTGGAACATACTACCTGTTTAAGGATCATTAGGAAACGCACTGGCTACTATTTTCCTAATCTACCAATAACGAGATGGTTAACCTAAGTGAGAAAGGAACTCGTTGATGCATAAAATTAATGTAATGAATTTAACGGCAAAAGAACGCTATAAACTTTTAAGTGGTACAGTGATACCACGTCCAATTGCGTTTGTGACGACGCGCTCGACTGAAAGCGGAAAGACGAATGCTGCTCCTTTTAGTTTTTTTTCCATGTTGGCAGGTGACCCGCCGTTGCTTTCAATTGCTGTAGGGAGAAAAAAAGGAATGATGAAAGATACTGCACGAAATGCGGTTGCCTCGAAGGAACTTGTTATCCATGTCGTTCATGAGGATCTTGTGTCCGATATGAATCAAACAGCTGCGACGCTAAAGCCTGAGGAGAGTGAAGTGGATTTAACTTCCCTTAGTCTTGTAGAAAGCACATCCATCCAAGTACCAGGAATTAAAGAGGCTCTAGTACGCTTTGAATGTCAGCTTGAATCTCATCTACCAATTCAAAATGATGAAGGAGAAGTCTCTTTTGACTTACTTATCGCTAGGGTAATCGTCATTCATCTAGACGAAACCGTTTATAATAAAGAAAAAAACTACGTACTTCCTGACAAATTGAAGCCTGTTGCACGTCTATCTGGACCAAACTATGCCGGTTTAGGTGAATTTTTTTCGTTAAAGCGACCCGATTAGTTTGGGGTTTGTCGAGATTCATTCAACTAAATGTAGACAACATTTTTCGAGTCAAAGTTCCATTCTGTCTGTCAGTGAGCTTTAGCTAAAACAGAAGTTTGGTCTGTTTTTTTGTATGGTTTTCCTTCATAATAGGGAAGATACTGTTTACGCCTATCCTGTATAGAATAAAAGGAGGCAAATCGGGCACATTCACCATGACGAATGCATATAGGTACACTAGGCATATCGTTTAAAAGGTAAGTGAGTGATGACCTTAATTAGAGGACGATGATAATGAACGAATATATAGAACGCTGTGAAGCATTATTAAATGAACTACCGAATGAAGTGGTACGACAAGATGAACCAATTTACAAGCATACGTATACGCAAATGGGTGGTTTAGCAGATTTATTTATTACGCCAAACACCTACGAAGAAACACAACTCGTTTTACGATTTGCGCATGCCCATCAAGTTCCGGTTACATTACTCGGGAACGGATCAAATGTCATTGTAAAAGATGGTGGAATTCGAGGGATTACCCTCTGTCTAAAGCAATTAAATAAGGTTACGATTACAGGAACAAAGATGGTTGCGCAAACAGGTGCGACCATTATTGGTGCATCAAGAGAAGCTTTAACACAATCGTTAACTGGCCTTGAATTTGCTTGCGGTATTCCAGGAACCGTGGGTGGTGCTTTTTACATGAATGCCGGCGCCTATGGAGGCCAAATTGCCGACGTACTTGAAAGTGTGCTTGTGCTAACAGAAGAAGGCGAGTTTCTCACACTTCAAAAAGATGAGTTTGAGTTTGACTACCGTAAAAGCGTGTTCTCGAAGAAACGTTATATTGCGTTAGAAGGTACGATGTTACTTGAAAAAGGCGATGCTGTTCAAATAAAACAAAAGATGGATGAATTAACGATTGCAAGAGAGACGAAGCAGCCTCTTGAGTATCCTTCCTGTGGGAGTGTTTTTAAGCGACCACCAGGAATGTTCGCAGGCAAACTCATTCAAGAAAGTGGTTTGCAAGGAACAAGAATAGGCGGAGCAGAAGTCTCAAAAAAGCATGCTGGTTTTATCGTGAATGTCGATGGTTCTACAGCGACAGACTACATGAACCTCGTTCAATATGTGCGTGAAAAAGTACATGAAACGTTTGGGGTTATGCTGGAAACGGAAGTCATTACAATAGGAGAAGATCTTGAAGACCCTGTTAATGATTAATTAACAGGGCTTCCGTGTATGTAGGAGGAGCGTCATGCCAGAAGGTCCAGAAATAAGAAGAGCCGCATTTGAGGTGGAACAAGCTGTTAAAGGACAAACCTTAGTTGAAGTCTATTTTGCTTTTCCGCATTTAAAAGAACATGAAGACCATTTGGTAGCTGCCAAAGTAGAGGCGGTACGAACAAAGGGAAAAGCCATGCTTATTCATTTTTCTAATGGATATAGCATTTATTCTCATAATCAATTGTATGGCAAATGGATGATCCGAAAAGCGTTCACGTATCCTACAACAAAACGGCAGCTACGTCTGGCGCTCTACACAGAAAAGAAAGCAGCGCTACTATACAGTGCTTCTGATATTGAAGTTCTTAAAACAGACGAGCTTGTAAACCATCCGTTTATTGCGAAAGCTGGGCCAGATGTCTTATCTGATGACGTCACCGAATCACTGCTTTTAGAGCGTATGCAATCAAGTACGTTTAAAAACCGGTCGTGGAGTGCGCTTTTACTAGATCAAGGTTTCGTAGCTGGGAACGGAAACTATTTGCGAAGTGAACTGCTTTATGTAGCAGGTATCTCCCCTGATGCTAAACCTAGTGAATGTTCAGATGAGCAGCAACATGCAATGGCAGAAGCACTGATCACGTTGTCAGAGCGCTCTTATGAAACAGAAGGCATAACTGTGAGTCATCCATTGGCGAATGAATTAAGGAATGCAGGGAAAAAACGCCGGGATTATCGCCACTATGTGTTTAACCGTGAAGGTAAATTATGCTATGCGTGTCGGGAAACCATTGTGAAAGTAACGAAAAATGGACGAAGATTGTATTATTGTCCTTATTGTCAGTAAATAACCTTTGCATTTTTTGTTTCCTTTCGTTAAATTAAGGAGGGGTCTGCTGATTAGGCAGAGAGAGAGGTAAATCATGTTAAAACGCTTTTTTGCTTACTACGTACCGCATAAACGCTTGTTTTATGTTGATTTTTTTAGTGCCATCGTAGTAGCAATTTTAGATTTAATTTTCCCGCTTGTGGTGCAGTGGTTTATTAATACACTATTGCCTGAACAAGAATGGGGAACGGTAGTATGGGTGTCCGGAGGTTTATTGGCTACCTACTTAGTTAGTGCTTATTTACAGTACAATGTAAACTTTCTTGGGCATAAGTTAGGAATCAATATTGAAACAGACATGCGACAAGATTTATTTGAAAGTGTACAAAGGCAGTCGTTTCGATTCTTTGATAATACGAAAACAGGACATATTATAAGTCGAATTACAAATGACTTATTTGATATTGGTGAACTTGCTCACCATGGACCAGAAGATTTATTTATTGCGGTCATGACGTTCGTTGGTGCATTTAGCATTATGTTCTATGTAAATCCAAGCTTAGCACTTATTGCATTGATTTTTGTTCCCATTTTAATTGCTTTAATTACATATACCAATATTAAAATGAATAAAGCATGGAGAAAGATGTATGCGGAAATTGGTGATGTAAATGCACGAGTAGAAGATAGCGTATCCGGTATGCGTGTCGTTCAATCGTTTACGAATGAGGCTCATGAAGTCGAGACGTTCCGTGAAAACAATAAACGCTTCCGTAATGCAAAAGTAGGCGGCTATAAAGTAATGGGCTACACGTCTTCAGGAATCTTTTTGGCGACTCGCTTAATGATTCTATCTGTGCTTATTTACGGTGCATGGCTTCTCTATGTTGAGACGATTGATGTAGGAGAATTTGTTCTTTTCATTCTATATATTAATATTTTATTCAAACCTATTGAGAAAATTAGTGCGATACTTGAATTATATCCTAAAGGAATGGCAGGGTTTAAGCGTTTCACTGATTTAATGGATGAAGAAGTTGATGTCGTTGATAAAGAAGACGCAAAACCTGCGCCTATTTTAGATGGTGCCATTGAGTTTAACGATGTAACGTTCGGTTATGAAGATAACCGACCAGTATTAAAGAATGTTGATTTAGTCATTCCAGCAGGAAAGACGGTTGCTTTTGTTGGTCCATCTGGAGCTGGAAAAACAACCATTAGTTCTTTAATTCCACGCTTCTACGATATTAATGGTGGAGCGATTACGATTAATGGCATCAATATTACAGAGATGACGAAAGAATCTCTTCGTTCACAAATTGGCATTGTACAGCAAGATGTCTTTTTATTCGGGGGAACGTTGCGAGAAAATATTCGTTACGGTAATTTAAACGCAACCGATGAAGACATTTACCATGCTGCAAAACTAGCGAACTTAGATGCGCTTGTTGAGTCCCTTCCGAATGGATATGATACGCAAATTGGTCAACGTGGTTTGAAACTATCTGGCGGACAGAAGCAGCGTATTGCCATTGCACGAACGTTCTTGAAAAATCCTCCAATCTTAATCTTAGATGAAGCGACATCTGCTTTAGATACGGAGACAGAAGCGCTCATTCAGCAATCACTAAAAGAACTGGCTGAGGATCGTACAACACTTGTAATTGCGCACCGACTGGCAACCATTCGTCATGCAGATCATATTGTCGTTGTGACAAAAGACGGTATTGTTGAGCAAGGAACATACGATGAATTAATAGAGAAAAACGGTGTCTTTGCAACGTTAAATAGTATTCAAATTAAACAATAGTAAAATGGAGAAGCAAATCATTCTAGGATGATTTGCTTTTTTGGTGAATAGGCTCCCTTCATTTGGTAATGATAGAGATGAAAGAATGATAAAGGAGCTGTGTAAAATGGATGAGAAACATAAGTCCCCCTCATTTGGAACAGGTGTGACAGGTGCAGGCGACTCTCTCGACAAGCGTAAAGCAGCGAATGAAAAAGACGAAACGCTTACCAATCGTCAAGGTCACCCTGTAAAGGACAATCAAAACGTTCGTACGGTAGGGAACCGTGGTCCAACAACACTTGAAAACTATGATTTCTTAGAAAAAGTAAGTCACTTTGACAGAGAACGTGTTCCGGAACGCGTTGTACACGGTCGAGGAGCCGGTGCACATGGCTATTTTCAATCGTATGGAAAAGTTGGAGACGAATCAATTTCTACCTATACACGAGCAAAAGTATTTACAAATACCGAAGTGCAAACCCCTGTATTCGTTCGATTTTCAACTGTCATTCATGGTACACATTCACCAGAAACATTGAGAGACCCAAGAGGGTTTGCGATTAAATTTTATACAGAAGATGGGAATTGGGATTTAGTTGGTAATAATTTAAAAATCTTCTTTATTCGTGATCCATTAAAGTTTCCTGATATGGTTCATGCCTTTAAGCCTGATCCAGTGACAAATCGTCAAAGTATGGAACGGTTCTTTGATTTTGTATCACAAAGCCCAGAAGCGACTCATATGATTACGTTTTTGTTTTCTCCTTGGGGCATTCCTGCAAACTATCGAACTATGCAAGGGTCTGGTGTTCACGCCTACCGTTGGATAAATGAAGAAGGAAAAGCAGTTCTTGTGAAATACCACTGGGAGCCTGTTCAAGGCATTAAAAACTTAACGCAAAAAGAAGCAGATGAGATCCAAAGTCAAAATTTTAACCATGCAACTCAAGATTTGTATGATGCAATTAAAGAAGGCAATTATCCAGAATGGGAACTTTATGTTCAGATTATGGAAGACCATGATCATCCTGAGCTTGATTTTGATCCACTTGATCCAACGAAACTTTGGTATAAGGATCAATACCCATGGCATAAAGTTGGAAAAATGGTGTTAAATAAAAATCCAGAAAACTACTTTGCAGAAGTAGAGCAAGCGGCATTTGGTACAGGTGTGCTAGTGGATGGACTAGATTTTTCTGATGATAAGCTTTTACAAGGCCGTACGTTCTCTTATTCAGACACACAGCGTTATCGTGTCGGTGCAAACTACTTGCAGCTACCGATAAATGCACCTAAAAAGCGCGTTGCGACGAATCAGCGGGATGGACAGATGACGTATCAAGTGGATTCACCGCCTAGCAACAATCCCCATATTAACTATGAGCCGTCTGTAATTGGTGGATTAAAAGAGGCAGAAAAAAAAGGGAAAGATCATACACCGCATGTGTCTGGTGAAGTGAAGGGTGAAGCAATCGATCGACCGAACAACTTTGGACAAGCGGGCGAAACATACCGTCGCTTAGCGGACTGGGAAAAGGACGAGTTGGTTTCTAACCTCTCTTCTGCTCTTGCAGATGTTCATGATGCCGTTCGGGAACAAATGATTATGAATGTAACGGAAGCAGATGCAGATTATGGAAAACGATTAAAAGAAGCGATTCACAAAGAACGGGAAAGCATGAAAGATCGCCAAGCACAACAGGTGGAAGGGGCAAAACGCGATAGCCAGCCATCGGATCCGTATTAATTAAAGGAAAGAGGCTGTCTCAAATTGGAGATGGCTTCTTTCTTTTTGTTTTTTTATGCTATACTGCGAGGGAATAAACGCAGAGAGGAAGCGCATCTTATGAGTACAAAAAAACTGCGTAACCGTTTAACGCTAAAATCAACCATTCTATTGCTTGTGTTCGTTGTTGTAGTACTATCACTTCTTGTTACAGATCTTTTAGTGCATCGGTCGATTGAAGAAGAAGTAGAGGAAAACCAAACAAACAAAGCGCAGCAGTTAGCAAAGGTTGTGGCATTGACACCCATTGTGCAAGAGGCACTTATAGAAGAAGAGGCAACATCGGTTCAATCCTATATAGAAACACTGATGGATGAGACAGATGTTCAATTTATTGTTGTGATGAACATGGATGGTATTCGTTATGCCCATCCTGAAAGAGAGAAAGTCGGAGCTCATTTTGTTGGTGGAGATGAGCAGACGGTACTAACCACTGGAGAAGAAAGCCTATCCATTTCAGAAGGGACATTAGGACGTTCGCTGCGTGCGTTTACGCCCGTTCATAATGAACAACAGCAACAAATTGGTGCCGTAGCAGTGGGAATCTCACTCGATAAGGTAGAAGAAGCAGTTTCTGCTAATCGGACGAACTTATTCATCGGTACTTTCTTTGGCTTATTAGTAGGTTTAGTTGGGGCAATATGGTTAGCAAGCTATATTAAACGAACCCTTTTTAACTTAGAGCCAAAAGCGATTGCCACATTACTGGAAGAGCGAAGCGCCATGCTTCAATCGACGATAGAAGGTATGATCGCAGTGGATGCAACAGGGAGTATTACCCTCGTAAACAAATCCGCTCAAACGATCTTTGAACGTGCTGGCCTGCCACCAAATGCAGTCGGTGTAAAAGTAGAAACGTATATGCAAAACTCTAGACTTAGACATGTGATAGAGAGTGGTAAGCCTGAATACAACCAAGAGCAGTCATTGAATAACTTGACGATCGTTGTGAATCGTGTACCTGTTCATTTGAACAATCACATCATTGGAGCAATTGCCACGTTTCGGGACAAGACTGAAATGAAGCAGCTAGCAGAGCAATTAACAGGGGTGAAAACGTATGCGTCTACACTCCGTTCACAGACCCATGAATTTATGAACCGCATGCAAATCATTTTAGGAATGCTTCATTCTAAGGAATATGAAAAGCTAGAGTCCTACGTGCAGCAAATTACAGGAAATCAATTAGTAGAAGTGAACGAAGTAACGATAAAATTAAAAGAGCCTGTTTTAGCAGGCTTATTGCTAGGAAAGAAAAGCTATGCGCGGGAACGAGGTGTTGAGTTAGACATTTCCATAGACACAGCGATTCAATCATTCGCTACAAATGAACAAGCGTTGGAATTAACGACTATTCTTGGAAATTTGATTGATAATGCACTTGATGCAGTGGTGAATCAAGAGAATGGAGTTGTTCGATTAAAGCTGTTTGTTATTGAAGAGGAGCTGATTATCTATATTTCAGATAATGGGCCGGGTATGAATGCAGATGAATTACAAAACATGTACGAGCAAGGCTACTCTACTAAAGGATTGAACCGTGGCTACGGGTTGTCCTTAGTAAAGCAAAGTGTTGAACACGTGCAGGGCTCTATGACGGTTCAAAGCGAAAAGGGACAAGGAACAACATTTGCTGTGTTTATGCCAATGACCGAAAGGAAAAGGAGCGATACTGATGATTGATGTGCTCATTGTTGAAGATGATCCTATGGTCGCTGAAGTAACAACCAATTACCTCAAAGATGTGGCTGGTTTCCGATTAGTCGCTCACGCAAGGAATGTGGAGCAAGCGAGAGCAGCTCTTACTCACTATCCGCATATACGTCTTATTTTATTAGATGTCTACATGCCAGGAGAGAATGGATTGACGTTTTTAACGGAATTACGACAACAGCGTGTGGCGGCTGATGTTATTCTATTAACCGCTGCATCTGATAAAGAATCCATACAGACCGCACTACGCTATGGTGCCGTAGACTACTTAATAAAACCGTATCAATTTGAACGCTTTCAAGAAGCGCTGATGCATTTTAAGAAGAAGCAATCCATTTGGACAAAGGAAGAGCCGGTTAGTCAGCAAGAACTAGATCAACTGTGGTTTCGAAAGGACGACGACAAAAGCGCAAGAATGGACCTGCCAAAAGGTCTAACAAAAGAAACCCTTATACAGGTATGGCAAGCTATAGAACGGGTTGGTCAAAGTAGCTTTTCTACAGAAGATGTAGCCTTACATGCTTGTATTTCTCGTGTGTCAGTAAAAAAATATTTAACATTTTTACTTGAATGGGATGTGCTTGAGCTGCAGCCTACTTATGGTTCGATTGGCCGGCCCATTCATCTGTATAAGCTTATATATGAAAATAAACAGCGTATAAAAGCATTTTTATGAAGCAGTTCATCATCGAGCTGCTTTTTTTAGTTTCAAAAAGAAGGATCTTATTTTCAAAAACTATCTAAAAAACGATCTACCTCCTACTATTACAGTATGAAACAGGAGGTGTTCAGCTTGGAACAATTAAAAACGGTTACATCTGAAAGTCATCATACAAATGATTCTAAATCTCAGCGTTGGAACCCTATACAGTGGAAGATTGGCGTATTGCCTTTTCCTATTTATGTTGCTATTGCGACAATCGTATTATTAGCTGCCTATTTTCAAAAGTTACCTGCAGATATGATTGGTGGCTTTGCCATCATTATGGTTGTCGGCATCTTGCTAGGTGAAATTGGGTCGCGTATTCCTATTTTTCGCAGTATCGGTGGTCCGGCTATTCTAGCTCTGTTCGTACCATCCGCGTTTATGTTTTTTAACTTATTAAATGAAACAACCGTTAATGCTGTATCAAATTTAATGACAACCTCGAATTTCCTTTATTTCTATATTGCTTGTCTAGTAGCGGGAAGTATACTTGGCATGAATCGGACAGTGCTTATGCAAGGCATTACGAAAATGCTTGTACCGCTTGTACTCGGAACGGTAACGGCGGTTGTAGCAGGCGTTGGTGTTGGTATGTTATTTGGGTATGAAGCAAAGCACACGTTATTTTTTATTGTGGTTCCGATTTTAGCTGGTGGAATTGGAGAAGGCATTCTACCGTTATCTGCTGGATACAGTGCCATCCTAGGAACACCTGTAGCGGATTTAATTTCGCAAATGATTCCTGCTGCCATTATTGGAAACATCTTTGCGATCATATGCGCTGCTTTATTAAAGCAGTTAGGTCTAAGAAAGCAGCATCTTACAGGTAATGGCGTTCTCGTTAAAACAAAAGGGGATAGAATCCCTACCTCTGTGGATGACAATAAACCTGTTAATTTCAGCTTAATGGGGGCTGGTCTATTAGTTGCCTGTAGCTTTTACGTGTTTGGGCATTTGATGGAGAGCAGCCTTCATATTCCTGCAGCGATTCTAATGATACTTATCGCAGCTTTTTGTAAGATCTTTAAGCTGATCCCGTCCCAGCTGGAACAAGGTGCTTTCCATCTATATAAATTTGTATCGACGAGCTTTACATGGCCTCTTATGGTTGGACTTGGGCTTTTATTTATTCCACTTGAAGATGTGGCAGGAATCATTAGCGTTTCCTATGTATTGATATGTGCGTCCGTTGTCGTGACGATGGTCACAACCGGTTATATTGTTGGAAAATGGATGAATATGCATCCTGTTGACTCGGCTATTGTGACAGGTTGCCACAGTGGGCTAGGGGGGACAGGAGATGTGGCGATCTTGTCTGCATCTGATCGGATGAGTCTTATGCCGTTTGCCCAAGTCGCTACACGTCTTGGAGGAGCAGGTACGGTCATCTTAGCAACATTTATTTTACGCTGGTTAGGTTTATAAAGAAAAGGAGTGAGTGTTTCATGGAAACACGTCAATTAAAGCAAGAAGCCATTGCTTTACATAGAAAAGGGAAAATGGAGCTAAAGAGTACGGTTCCTTTAACAACGGAATACGATATGAGTCTTGCGTATACACCTGGTGTAGCAGAGCCTTGCAAGCTTATTGCAGAAGATAAATCTGCTGTATATGACCAAACCATTAAAGGAAATTTAGTGGCTATTGTGACAGACGGCTCTGCCGTCCTTGGTTTAGGAGATATTGGCCCTGAAGCAGCGCTACCTGTAATGGAAGGAAAAGCGGTTCTGTTTAAAGAATTTGCTGGTGTAGATGCTGTTCCTCTTTGTCTCGATACAAAGAATGTCGAGGAGATTATTCAGACTGTGAAGGCGGTTGCCCCAACATTTGGCGGCATTAACTTAGAGGATATTGCTGCACCGCGCTGCTTTGAGATTGAAAAAAGATTACAAGATGAGCTGAACATTCCAGTGTTTCATGATGATCAGCATGGTACAGCCATTGTTGTGCTAGCGGCAGTAATAAATGCACTGCAATATGTTCGAAAAGATGCATCAGCTCAGATTGTCATTAATGGAGCAGGTGCAGCAGGCTTATCCATAGCTTCACTCTTACTTGAAGCAGGCTACAGCAATGTCACACTCGTAAGCTTAGAAGGGATTATTCAACAAGAAGAAACGTGGCTAAACCCTCGCCAACGAGAAGTAGCACAAAAAACAAATCCAAAGCAGCTAACTGGTGGGTTAAATGAAGCCATAAATGGAGCAGACGTCTTTATTGGTGTTTCTGGACCAAAGGCGCTTTCCCAGAACCATATAGAAATGATGAATTCAGATGCCATTGTTTTTGCTTTAGCGAATCCAGTACCAGAGATTTATCCAGAGGAGGCAAAAGCTGCCGGGGCGGCGGTGGTAGGGACAGGGCGTTCAGATTTTGCGAACCAGATTAACAATGTGCTTGCCTTCCCTGGCATCTTTCGTGGTGCGTTGGATAGCCGGGCAGGGGCGATTACGACGTCTATGAAGCTTGCAGCTGCAACAGCAATTGCTAGCTTAGTTGAAACAGTAGAAGCCGAACACATTTTACCTTCTGTTTTTGACAAGCGAATTGCAAGTGTTGTAGCAGAAGCTGTTGCGAGTGAAGCAAAAGAGAAGCAACCCTCTTACTAAGCTATAAGTCTAGCAGGGGAATGCCTGTTTTTATGAATGTTCTAGCAAACACCCTAACACATCAATAGAGTTTGAATAAGAATAGCATGTGGCGTATAACGCTGCATGCTTTTTCACAGTTCGAATGAGAATGTGGACGAGCACCTAATCGATAAGGGGGATGTACACATGACAAGAATATTTTTAGATCCAGGCCATGGTGGAAGTGACCCAGGTGCAGTAGGGAATGGCTTACAGGAAAAGTCGTTAAATCTTTCAATTGCCACACGGATCCGCGACATTTTACTAAGTGAGTATCAGGGTGTAGAAGTACGTATGAGCCGAACGAGCGATGTGTTTGTCAGTTTAAATGACCGTACGCAGCAAGCAAATGCTTGGAATGCGAACTACTTTATGTCGATTCACATTAATGCAGGTGGTGGTACAGGGTTTGAATCCTTTATTCATACGAATGCAGGGGCTGAAACAGCACGTATACAAGGGATTGTCCATCCAGCGATTATGCAGCAACTAAACGTGACGAACCGTGGCCAAAAAAGAGCCAATTTCGCGGTGCTCCGCACGTCTACTATGCCGGCGATTTTAACAGAAAACCTTTTTATTGATCGAGCTGCAGATGCAGACTTATTAAGAAGCCCAGCGTTCTTGGATCGTGTAGCAAGAGGCCATGTCAATGGATTGGCGCAAGCGTTTAATTTACAGCGAAGCGGTGGCGGCGGTACCATTTATCGTGTTCAAGTTGGTGCATTTTCGGTTCGTGCCAATGCTGACCAACAGCAGGCACGCTTACGTGCAGATGGATATGAATCCATCATTGTGCAAAGTGGTTCTCTTTTCCTTGTACAGGCGGGAGCATTTTCTGTAAGAGCGAATGCGGATGCATTGGCGAATGAATTGCGTGGGCGTGGTTATGATGCAGTTGTTATAAGTAGTTAAAAAAAGACGAGGTCATCACCTCGTCTTTTTTGATTTTTAACGAATCGGTTCTCTTTGCTAAGTAAAGGGGGGGCTTGCGTTGCAAAAGGAAGAGAAGCAGAAAGTAGAACAAGTGCTAGCACAATATAATTTAGATAAGCTCACGCTTGCATACGACGAAATGCCAAAAGTGACTGCACAGTACACACTGCTTTCAACAGGCAGTAGTAAACCTTTTTTCACACAACGAGAAGATGAAATGAAGCAAGAGCAAACAGAACGAAAAGCATTTTTGGATGTAATCCAGCAATGCATTAATCGACTTTCCGAAGTAGAAAGAGAATTGATCGTTCGACGTTATTTAGAAGAGGATCGTTTTGATTATCAAGTATATATGGAAATGATGATTAGTGAGAGGCAGTATTACAGGTTGAAAACAAAAGCATTAGCGAAACTTCATTATTTAATGGGCGTAGCTGGTTACATAGTGTGAAAAGCAAGCCCCTCGTATCCAAACGAGGGGCTCATTTCATTAGCGAAGTAACTGGGCTTTCTTCTGTTCAAACTCTTCTTCTGTAATAATGCCCTCGTCTAAAAGCGCTTTAAACTCGCGAAGTTCATCAGCGGTAGAGCGGGGAGTGAGTGAAGGTCGAGCATAATTTATATAGTTTCTATCATTTGTGTCAACGGTTGTACTGTAACTTATTTTATGATAATGAACGTTGAGTCGCTCCATTAGTTCTTTAGCTTTTAAGAATCGAGTAGATTCGTTAATGTTACCAATACGAAATTCGCTTAATTCTGGAGTAACTGTATGTAGACTGCTTGAAGACTGACTATCGTGATGAATTTGAAAAAGCCCGTTTCCCGCATTGTCAGTTGATAATGTAATGGAATCGATAGTCGAAATAGAAATCAACGTAGTTTTCGGCTTACCAGAAGGGAGCAAGCGTTTATAGGAAATGGTGACAATCTCCTTAGTTAATGCCAATGAAGCATAAATACCATCGAAAACAACGGAATGAGAGGAGTCTGAAATCATGCTATTAAACATGCGGTCAATTTCTAGCTCTGTTGCAGGCTCAATGTGTGCTTGTTTGTCCTCAATGAGTTTTTTTGCTTGTTGAAGTTGCACATAATGTTGGGAAGAATGAAGCATAACCGCATACTCATCGCTTGCTGCTTCAAGCCTTGTTCGATTTGGTGAAGCTCCTAGACGTCGAAAATAGCAAAAACCAGGCAAAAAACCGGGCTTTTCAAAAACCATATCTTCAAGTTCATTAAGAGGAAGAATAACCTCTTTTCGAGCACCACCGCCAAACGTCTTGAATAGCCCATGTCTAATGATTAGTTTGTCATCATGAACGGTAACTGTTGATCGAGCTCCCTTAAAAACGTGTGGCATGAAGAGTCGTCCTTTCTCAATAAAATGATTGTTTAGAGTAGTTTAACATAGTATAACCTCTTAAAGACGAGGCTGTAGAGCGTTTGAATACATCTCGACACTTGTTGTAAAAAAGAGGCTGGGACAAAAGTAGATAGACAGACCAAATGACGAACATTCCTGAAAATAGGAACGTTCGTCGTTTGTTTTATATGAAAATTGGCGGAAGGAGAATCGGAAGACTCCTGGGGGATCAGCACGTGTCTGAAGACTCTGGAGTGGCGGGTTTTCCACGGAGGAGGCTGAGGCCGTGTCCCCGGAAAGCGAACGATTCTCCTGTAGCGGTGCTACTCAGCATATTTTAAACTATTCGTCTTTTCAAATACTACTTTTAGTTATGTCCCAGCCTCTCAATTCATTAGCGAAGTAACTGCGCTTTCTTTTGTTCAAATTCTTCTTCCGTAATAATACCTTCGTCTAAAAGCGATTTAAACTCTCGAAGTTCGTCTGCGGTAGAGCGGGGAGTATGCACAGGTTCGGCATATTGGTTGTAGCTATTGTCATAACCAGTTTCATTATATGAGTCATGGTAATGTTTAATCCGTTCAATAAGTTCTTTTGCCTGTAAGAAACGATTGTACTCGTTAATGTTTGTAATACTTAGTTCATTTGCTGCAGAAGCAAGTATTCCATTCCTTCTATCTTGAAACCCATTGTAGTGAAGCTGAATTTTCCCGCTAACGATGGCTTCTCTCGATATTGATATACTATTAATTTCTTTTATGTGAATGGTTTTCTGACCGCGGCCGCCACTATGAAGAAATCCATTGTATAAAATTGTAACGTTGTCTCTTGTAATTTCTAAGCTTCCATTATAGCCAGCAAATTTAATAGACTGATCTGGATCCGAAATAAGAGCGTGGTAAATACGATCAAGCTCTGACTCTGAAGCGGTGTCAACGTTTTCTAATTTGGTCTCAATAAGTTTCTTTGCTTTTAAAAATCGTTTGTAATGGTAAGAAAAAGTAAGTACTATAGAGAATTCATCGTTTGTTGCTTGAAATCTTGATATATCTGGAGAGGCACCTTTGCGTTGAAGATAACAAAATCCTGAAACAATTCCTGGTTTTCTAATGATAACATTTTCGAGCTCATTAAAGGGAATAACGATCTCTTTTCGAGCGCCACCACCTAAGCTTTTTATTTTATTGTGTTTAATAATTAGTTTGTCGTCCTCAATGGTTAGGGTCGATCGAGAGCCTTTAAAAGTTTGTGACATGAAGAATCGTCCTTTCTAAATATCTTTATTTAAGAGTTTAACATAGATAAGTGGCATAAACGTGGCAGAAAATCGGCAAAACAGAACGTGTGTTCTTATATTAAAGTAGAGTTGTAGCAAAACATCTAGTATCTAGCTACATTATTCGTTAAATATACGTTCGTGCCGGCACACCAACAATAACGAATAGTATTTCACTTATTATGGAGGAGTTAACATGGCTGAAAAGAAGTTTGCAGGAACACGAGTAGAAGTAAATGAACAAGTGGTGGCAAAGCTAACGTCCTTTACACATTCACTAGAAGTTGAAGAAGCGGATGTGACCGGTTTAGGTGACACGGTTGATGGTGGGGGCGTTTTTCGTCAAAAATTTATTGCCGCGTCTGTAGGTGAAACCGTATCAATGGAAGGGATTGCGCTTCTAGATGATGATGGACAATCGGAATTAAAACGCGTCTCGGAACTAGGTCAAGAAGCGGTTATTAAGCACACTGACTCTACTGGTTCAGGCTATGCCCTTACTGGATTTTTTACTACCTATGAAGAAGAGGGTTCAGTGTCTGAGGGGGTATATACTTTTTCAGGCGAATTCCGTGTAAATACAAAAGAAGCGATTACGGAGGAGAGTGCTCCTGGTGGCGAATAATCGAGAAGAACGTTTAGAACTTCTAGATCAAAAGGTGGAAGAGCTAGCGGAAATCCAACAAGAGCAATTAGTAGCTGACTATGATGATGCACTTGCTGAACAGTTAAACGAGCAAAAGCATCAATACGTAAAATTTGCTGGTGAGTATTTTGAGATCCCTACAGAAATGCCTTTCCAATTTGCTACCTTCTATTTCCGTTATTGTGTGCAGAAGGTAAAAGGAAAAACACAAATGTCGGTACCAGAAGAAAAGATGTATGAGTTTATTGAACTGATGCTAGGAAAAGCTTTTCTCAGCCACTTAGAACAATCAAAAGCTGGAGTGAATTTTGTGTTTCAACATATCGTTCCAGACATTATGAAACTATGGGGCTATGACGTTAAAGGTACAAGTGCTCAGTCAACAAAAACACAAAAAAAAACCAAGATTCACGGATAATTATTTGGGGGTGGGCCGCATTAGAGGCTGACTTTTACAGGTTTTATCGCATTCATTTAACTCAAGAGGGATTTGAGAACCGTCTCTCATGGAGACGGTTCTTAGTGTTTGTTAGAGGATTACCTGAAGATAGTGCATTTCAACGATTTTTACAAGATAAAAAAAATCGAAGCATGGCTGAATGGGATCAAGACAAAATGAATGAAGAATCGAAAAAATGGAAAGGAGGAATATAATGGCAGTTCAAATTGGACAATCTGCAGGCTTAACACTAGACTTTGATGACGTTAAAAAACATGGTAAGGCTTTAGAAGATTTACAAAAGAATTTAACTAAAATTGCAGAGTCCTTTGGAACAATTACTCAAAAAATAGGAGAGGCTGATTGGGGAGGATTCTTGGCTAGTCTTTTGACAGGTTTTGGTGGATTATTATTAAGTATTGTGGCAGTAAAGGAAGCTTTCACAAGTTTTAAAGCAGTCATTGACTTTATAAAGGTTGCCTTTATAACTTTAGGAACATCTGTAGCCTCTTTTATAGGGCCAGTCCTTGCAGTCACCGCCGCCATTGCCGCTCTTGCCGCAGGCTTCATGTATTTATGGAATACGAATGAAACATTTAAAAACGGCGTCATTCAAGTGTGGCAGACGATTCAGTCTGTTATTCAAACGGTCGTTAGCGTGATTGCTTCGTTTGTAGCCGAAAAACTGGCGAAAATTAAGCAGTTTTGGGATGAGCATGGCGCACAAGTCATGGAAGCTGTTTCAAATGTATTTAACTTTATACTCAGTATTATTGAACCTATCATGAACGGAATATTAGCCTTAATGAAGTTTGTGTGGCCGTTTGTGGCCGCGTTGATTCAACAAGTGTGGGGAAATATTAAAGGTGTTATCTCTGGTGCACTCGATATCATTATGGGATTAATTAAAACTTTTGCTGGCTTATTTACGGGGGATTTCTCCTTAATGTGGGAAGGGATCAAACAATTATTCTTCGGTGCGTTAGAAGCGATTTGGAATTTAGTACAGCTCCTATTGTTCGGCAAAATTATTAAAATTGCAGGCTCCTTGTTTACAGGTTTACGTACGATATTTACGAATATGTGGAGTTCCATTTCAACTCTCTTTTCCACAGCTTTAAGGAACATTCAAGCTTTTTTCCAGAGGGGCTTTGAAGCTGTGCAACTAGTTGTTACGACCGTGATGACATTTATACGGAATCTTATATCGACTGGGATGACAGCTGTACAAACGGTTGTCATGACGATCTTAACCACGATTCGAACGATCTTCATGACGGTATTCAATGCAGTTCGCTCAGTCGTGACGTCAGTTATTTCGTTTATTCGAAACTTTATTACGACAGGTATTTCTGCTGCAAGCTCTGCAGTGTCAGCGGGTCTTAATGCAATCAGAACGACCTTTCTGTCCATATTTAATGCGGTTCGTACGAGTGTAACGGCGGCCATGACAGCGATACGAAGTGCGATCTCAAATGGCATTCAACGTGCATTTCAAACGGTCATGGGCTTTATCGGTCGGTTCCGGGATGCAGGCCGTAACATTGTCACAAGTATTGCCCAAGGGATTACTAGTGCCATTGGGTCGGTTACGAGTGCCATTTCAAATGTAGCAGGAAAGATTCGTGATTTTCTCCCGTTTTCTCCTGCAAAGGAAGGGCCTCTGCAAGACATTCACCGCTTAAATTTTGGAGGGCCAATTAAAGACTCTGTAGAAGGGGACTTACCTGTTATTGAGCGGGCGTTAACGAATGCGTTGTCGTTGCCTACGATTCAAGGGGGGAATTTCTTAGGTCGTGGAGTTGACCGGTTAGAACAACATTTAATGGCCCGTCAACAGCCAGATTTTCTGAGTCGATCCTCTTTACAAGATCGGTTAACTGTCGAGGTTCCGGTACACCTAGAAGGAAAACAAATTGCAAGAATTACAGCTCCATTTATGGACACAGAACTTGGTCGGAGACATGTGTCTACGATGAGAGCAAAAGGAGGCCGATAATATGTTCACGTATGACGGATTTGATTTTAGTCAATCTTTAATCGTTCATCACATTCAAAGGCCTATTTTGCCAGCTCGCGAAATTCGTTCCATGTCTATATTCGGAAGAAATGGCTCCTTTTTTTTCGGGAAACAAGATGCAGCGTTGATGATTACCATTTCGGTTACAATTGCTGGTGCAAATCGTTCGGA
This sequence comes from Shouchella hunanensis, assembly GCF_028735875.1. Classification (GTDB taxonomy): domain Bacteria; phylum Bacillota; class Bacilli; order Bacillales; family Bacillaceae_D; genus Shouchella; species Shouchella hunanensis. Next base: position 1,323,630 of record NZ_CP117834.1, on the reverse strand, counting down.
TTTTCGTGAAAAGGTAAGGGAGATTGCGCGTTTACTCAATCGTGCTGAGCCTAAGCCTCTTATTTTTCATGATGAACGAGACAAGGTGATATACGGGCTTTTGGCAGAAGAATCAGAGTTAGACGAATTAGCAGCTTCGGGTAGAGGCGATTTAATCTTCTATTGTCCAGATCCTTATTATTATGCGATTGAAGATGAATTTTTTATCTACCATTCAGAAGGAACCCATCATTTCACAAGAGAAAAAGGCAGTATTCATTCATTTCCTTTAATACAAGTAAAAGGGCAGTTACAAAACGGTTTCATTCGACTAACTCTTAACGACACGGAAATGGTCTACGATGGAACACTTGAATCAGGGGAGCAGTTACGTTTGGATAGCCAATATGTGACGGCGTATACAGTAAAGCCGAATGGTGAACGAGTATCAGCACTGAACCATTTAAATAGTATTGAATTTCCTGTTTTACAACCTGGTGCGAATCAATTATCTCTTGCATTTGAAGGAACTGGTGAAGTGGAAGAACTAACAATACAAGCAAGAAGTCGCTGGGTATAGGGTGGTTGTATGATTCAATATAATAATGTGAATGAATCCCAGTATAACCAGTTGCATACGGTTTTTTATAACCATTCTTACAGTCGAATGCAGAGAGCCATTTTCTCCCGTTTACCAGGGGCTCGGCCAGTCGTTCTTTCACCTGAAAGAGAGCAGCTAGCTGTGTTAGATAATGCCTATGATATTTTGCTTGAACAGGAAGTTAACGGTATCGATACACTTTCGTTTGTCTTGCCTTTCTCTGACCAAAAAAACGAGCACTTGCAAAATGAACATTTAATTCAAATTGTTGATGAGCTTTATATCATTCGACGCATTACGTATAGTCGCGGAGGAAGTGGTGTTCCTGAAACAGAAGTGTTTGCTGAAGCACTTTGGTATGATTTGCAATTTTCCGACCCTTTATCTGTTTCAGAATGGGAAGACAAGAGTGTTGTTGTGGTTTTGTCGGATATCTTGCAAGGAACAGATTGGCGGCTAGGGGTCGTTTCAAATTTTCCTACACGTAACGTTAGTGTTGAATCTGGACTAACGAACAGGCTGCAGGCGTTAACACAATTACCAGATGTGTATGGGGGCGAATTAGTCTACCACTCCGATACGATGACCATTGATTTCATTGAACCGATTGGTCGAATATCTGGAGCAGCTATTGTCTATGAGAAGAACATCCAATCGATTGAAGCTACGTATGATACAGATGAACTCATTACACGACTGTATCCTTATGGGAGAGAGAATCTTTCCATTGATTCAGTGAATGACCAAGTTCCCTATTTAGATATTCGAGACGATCCCAACTACACATTCACGACAAAACTGCGAGCAAAGGTGCTAAAGGATGATCGGTTTACAAATCCATTTCATTTAAAAGAGCAAGCGCAAGCTGCATTGGAAAGCCTTAGTTTACCGCGTACATCCTATCAAATTAAAGCATCTGATTTATCCATTTTATCCGGAATGGAACATGAACAATTTAAACTTGGCGATCTTGTCAGAGTGTACGATAAAGAGCTTGGTATTGATCGGCAAACGCGCATTCTCGCTTGGCGCTATAACCTAGTTGAACCTTGGGAGACAGAGATCGTACTAGAGTCTAAGGCACCTACACTTTCTGACCTGCTTACAGGCGTACAAGATGGGACAAGTTTCTTGCGATCAGAAGATACCATTGATTCAAGCGATATGCTAGAGCTTTCTGTATTTAACTTATTGCTCAACAGCAGAGCAGATGACGGTTTTCGCTATTGGTCGAATAGTGGATGGGAAGTGGATCCAGTTAATGGTTTTAGCGGTAGCGCATCGTTTAAAGCAGAAACGACTTCAGGTGTAAAACGTTTAAGTCAAACCGTCTATCCGGGAAATCGTGACCATTATGTTCTCTCTTTTCGTAGTGCAGTCCAAAATTTTGCTGTGAATGAAGACGGTAGGGTCGGTGTGGAAGTGATCGTTCGTTATGAAGATGGTACAGAAGAAGAACCGACCTTTATATCGTTAACCTAATGTTTTATTCAAGACGAAGGGAGGGGTGCGTATGTTTTCTGCAAAGTCAGTTTTGGTTGAAACCGACTCGTCAAAGTCGGTTTCTGAGGTAGAGGTACGGTTTGTAGCGTCCAACTTTTCAGGGCAAGCTTCAATAACGGATGCCATGTTGCAAGGTGGCACGACAAGTACCAACTGGACAGGCCATCCAAGTGAGCATCGCTGGTCTAATGAGTAAGTTAGACTGGTCTCGCTTCGTTGCACAACCAATACAGAAAGATCAAACGAAAAAAGTGAAACAAGTGGATCTTCATGTAATCGCTGAAAAGATCAGCGGGCAATTAAATATAACTGATCTACAGCTTCAGGGCGGTGAACAGGTGACAGGGACAGTGGCTCACACGAGTGAGTGGCTGTCTCCGGTGTTAAGAGAGTTGGATGAACGAGATTCAACTGAAGGCGTTGCTGAACCTTTGCTTGTAAAAGGTGATCAACCAAGAAGGTTCCCTGAGTTAAAAAATCGCTTTTACAATCTAGTAGGTCGTGGAAACGAGATTATCACGATTCCTAATCTTGACGAAAAACGATTTGATCGACAAACGTTTGTAACTCCTGTTGATTTAACACTGATCCCAAAAGATGATTTTGATTTATTGCGTGTATCAACAAATATAGGAGAAAAAAGAGACACTTTCACAATGCCATTTCCGAATGAAGAAGAGCATCCATTAAACAAAACATATACGAGAGAATTTTATATTCAGGGTGGTAGAGCGGGTGACAACATTCATCTTCATGCCTCGCTAAATAAAGCAACAAAAAACGAAATTCCGTTAGACCGAAAAGCGCGGACATTAACAATTGGTTCAATTCACATTCAAACAGGAAAACAGCGACTATTCGGTATTCCAATGGGTTCAGGAAGGATTCGATTGGAATGGTATAAATTTGTACAAATGCGGCAACAGAATGAATTCGGTGAAATAGAAGTAATCGACACACTTCAAGATGTCGGTATTGGCTATTATGGCATAGCTGAGCTTATACGCTGGAAAGAAGGGAGGTCGTTGTTGTGAGCATGCAGTTTATGTCGTGGAGTTTAAACGAGCCCTCGAACGCACAATTTCTTGAGTTTGCAAAAGAAGATGCGCCTGGTGAATGGACGATCATCAATCGCGATGCATACTTAGATTGGCCAGGTGATCAGCGGAACTTTTGGACGGCGTTTCAGCAACACAATGAAAAAATCGCTTCATTTGGTCTACATGATTTTGGTGTGCGCGAAAATGGTACGGTTTATCACTATAAAGCAGGAACATCATATCCTGTTTTGAATCAAGATGGCGCCATTCAGTATTGGGCACGGAATAGTCTTCTCTATTTAATGGACCACTATCCAAACGTGGAATGGTTTTTACAAGCTATCTGTTTTGGAAGTCCTGTTGAAACCATGCTCGATCAAGAGGAAAATCAATCGACTTTTATTCGGCAATTCCGATCGATTGTCTCTCAATACATGACGCGTTTTCCCGGGAGGATAAAAGGAATTGAAATTGATTTTGAGAAATCGAGTTCTCGGCCAAGAGAGGCTAGGGAAGCTGAGAAATACCGAGATTTTTTAACGCGAGTGAAAAATGAAATTGCGATCCCTCTCCAATTAAAAGTGCGTGTTAATTTGCATGCTATGACCGGTGATTTTGCGCCATATTGGTATCAATGGACTGATTACCGTACGCTTGCTCAAGGAAGAGACGAAAGAGGGCAAATGATCTGTGATGAATGGCAAATTATGTCCTATGATTTCGCACATAACAATTCTGCTCCAGGTCCATCCACACCTGTTTGGTGGCTAAAACAAGTCTTAGCCCACGTTCAAGATGTGTTTCCGTCCGAATCGGTTTGGATAGGGAATGCGGCTTATGGACGACGTTGGCCACTTGAAAGCAAACGATCTGGTACTGCGGTTCGATACTGGCAAATGCTTATGTGGCAAAACGGCATTTTTAAACACCATATTGGGCGAGATCCAGAGACGGATGCATTTACATGGGTCGATCAATCTTACGTTCCCTACACAGGTTTACATGATGAAGAGTCCGGCTACCAGCAAACATTCTCCCATTGTTATGATCGCTTTCGCGTGGCGTATGCCCACTTGCTACCGTACAATAATCGTCCTGTTATTTATCGTTCAACCTACCAAGGGACAGAGTATATTACAAGCTATAGTAAGCATCAGCGAGCAACCTTTGAACACGTACACGCCGTTCTACATCAACCTACCCAGTTAACAGGAAATGCAACGAGAACCAATACGACCTGGCGTGCGGAACAATTTCCACAAACGTTTCAAGGAGTGGCGGTTGGAGGCGCTCAATATCTGGCAGACCATGATTTGGAGCGTTGTGTAAAAGATGTTGACGCTGGAAGAGCGGTTTATCGTTTTTCACTGCCAGCAGCAGGAACCTATGAATTAATTGCACCTGTTTATTTCCCTTATTTGAATCCGAAAATTCATTTGCTCGTTAACGGTACACCTTATGTGATAGGAGAAGGGATCCCAAGTTGGTACCCGTTCTTAGTAAACCCAGATCGACATTTTTACCATTGTGGGACATTCTCGTTTAAAGAAGGGGAGAATGAAATCGTTGTTACAGGAACAGAAGATTCTGCACAACTACTAGGTTTGGTTGTAGGTACGGGCTTTTCTCACAATATGAGCGGTGGGATGGTGGAGTACAATGTGAATTTACAGCCACCTAAAAAAAGAGGAACAGTAACAGAGGGTATTGTCAATCAAGTGGATGCTAAAATGCCTAAGAAAATGGCCTTAACAGCTGAATTGCTGCGTAGACCCCCTCGTCCTGCGATTTTTTGGGAAGACCTATTTGGCTCTCATGTTGTGTACGATGAAAGCGGAAATCAAGAGAGAGTGAATCTAGCAGAAACGAATTATTATTTACAAGCGGGAACCCAGGTCGTGCATGGTGGAAACTATGATAATAGGCAATGTATATCTAGTAGAAGAGCGGTCGGTTACTCTTCTGGAGAATGGGTACCGTCACGAGAAAATTTCGTCGAAACAGACGCCAGAGGAAGACAAAATCAATTGCTGTTAAATAAGCGGCTACACTTCTTCCCTCATCTTGAAGCAGACCTTTCAATATGGGATCGAGGAAGTGCCGGCATTCGGTTCATGGCATCGAATGTAGGATCAACGAACGATGGGTACTTGTTTTTACTAGACGCAACCCAACAACAGTTTCTACTACTATCAGAGGAAAATGGGGAAAGACAAGTGTTGGCTTCTGTTCCAGCTACTATCTATTTAGGTACAAGGTATTCCCTCAGGGTACGTTTTTTTGAAGGGCAGATTCTTTGCTTTAATGGCACAACACAAGTGATCAGTCACAGGGTACAAGGAAACAGAGCGCAAGGCGCACATGGCGTCTTTGCACAAGGAGCTAGAGTGAGGTGCCATCGTCTTCATATTGCAACGCTTAATCGTTATGAACCTATGGAGAAGGTGCAAGCGATTGTAGATGGAGAACCTCAACCAATTGCATTAGAGGAAGACCGTCCCTATGAGTACGATGAGTTTGGGTATTTGACGTATGCGGGGCTGAACCCTGACGCTGGTACTTCTTATGGCATAAGCAATGACTACGAGAATTTAACTGTTGCAGTTGTGGACTCATGGGAAGGCGCTAAGACGATTCAGCTTCGTGTGGTGGATGCAGGTGTTTGGCTAAGAAACTTTTATATTGGCGATGCCGAAGGCTATTCCCTTGCATGGAATAGTGATATTGAAGGGTTTATTACGACACTGCAACTAATCGAAGAGGCGGAGTGTAAAGGTGTGGCGATGTGGACGTTAGGGCAAGAAGATCCAACGGTATTTACGTATTTACCGCGAGCGTAAAAAACAAAAAAGGATGTGAAAAAAATGGCACAAACGCCTTATAAGGATTTAAAAAGCGAAGCAATATTATCTGCGCATCTATCAGGAGTGCAGCAGGATATTAATAAAATTCAACAAGTTCTGAACATGAAGTCGACTGCAAGAAGCAATGCACCTTTAATTCCAGTTAGCGATCAAACAGACCCAACCCTTCGCTTTCGTATTTATGAAGGGGAAGAGCGAAACTGGCTAGACCAACCTGTGCCTGTTCTTTATCGTGACGGGGCGTTAATTGATGCAGGCGAGTACGAATTGTATCCTCCCTATGGAGCGGTAGTATTTGCAGCACAACAACATGCCGATTCAGTCATTACTGCAGACTATGAAGCGGTAGCCAATACAGCTCAGCTATCGGATGATGTCCTTCAAACAAAACAAAGCCTTGAGGACTTAAAAGATAAAATTGACGCTATGGCAAGTGCTGGCGGGGGAGTAGAGCCATTTTATCCAACGGCAGGGACCTATTTATCTCATTTTCGACGAGATTACAATCCTTTTACAGCAGAAGGATACAACGTGAATAGTCATGTACCTGCATTTAGTATCCTTGTCTATGGAGATACATTAGATGCGTTTCCGTTTCCTGTTACAAGAAAAACAAAAGTTGTACGTGCAGGGATGAGCTTAGGGAGCGCAGGGAATACAGTAGCAGCAAAAGTAGGGATTTATTCAGACGATGGCACGGGAAGACCAAAAGACTTACTCTTTGAATCAGAGGATATTGAGATTTCTTCAAACGGTGGCTGGGGATATGTAACCCTTGATGAAGAACTTGAAGAAGGTTTATATTGGATTGCGCGTCATGATCGTGGCACTGCCTATTGGAATGGATTTCATCAAAGAAGTGTTATTCCTATCGTACGATTCAATGGAGAAGTGTTTTTACGAAATTTAGCAGAGCGTCCTAATCCTCATACGGTCTTTGGCGGCTATCGAGCAACCAATATTCCTTATGGGCAAATGCCTACTTCCTTCCCAGAATCAGGTGAGCTTTTTAGAAGAGATTTCTATGCTTCACCGTGGTTAATAACAGGATAAAGGAAAAGCTGAATCATGCCTTAAAGCTGATTCAGCTTTTTGTTTTTAGAAGCAGCCTCTGCTGATTGTCGTTTTCCTTCTCTTAATCTAGTAAGGACCGCAATGGCTAATGCGATGAAGCTAATGATGGCTGCCAAAGTAAACACGTGCTTTAGACCAAACTGTTCTGCAGCAAAACCAGCTAGATAGGGACCAATAAAGATGCCAATAGCGTAAACAGATTGATAAAATCCCATGACAGATGTCTTTAATGAAGCCGGTGGTAAGCTTGCAATTTGTGATAATAAAAGGGGCAAGAGAATCCCAATGGTTAAGCCAATAATGGCGTGCAGGAGACTAATGGAAAGTATTCCAGTAGCCAACGGTAGGAATAGGAATGTAATGGTTGTAACCATTAAACTGCTAATCATTAGTAGTTGCTCTAATTTAGGCGGCAAATTTATAAGAGCGATAAAGATGGATGCAGCTGCATGAGGAACGAAAAAGGCAGTCATAATCCAAACCATTGCACCTTCACCTATGCCATGAGAACCGGCATATACAGGGGTAAAGCCAAATATGGAAATAAAGAGCAAGGCATGTGCAAAAAGAGAGACGAGCGTAATCGGTAGTAATGACCTCATTGTAACGGTAGAACGGATGATGAGAGCGATCGATAACCGTTGTCTTTTTTCAATATGACTAGGTACAACCTTTATTGACAAAGCGAGTAAGAGACCGACGGATGCAGCCGCAATACCAGACCAAAATGGAAGAGCAAAGCCCATCCATTCAACGAGTAATCCCGCTGTTAACATGCTAAGAAACTGGGGCATGACTGTTGAAAATTGTAGCAAGCCCATCGCTTTACTCGTATGGTTCGACTGAAAGTACTCTGCGTACATGATGGTTGCCATTACCCACATGGCAGCAGTGACACCTGCGAGGAGGCGACCAGTTAAAATCCAAAAAAAAGAGCTTGAGAACAACAGGATAAAGCCACTCACAATGGCTACAACAAACCCACCAACGTAAAAATGCTTGCGTAGCGTGGTAAGTTTATCGAGTAAAACACCTAAAGGAAAGCGAAGGAGCACTTGTGTTACACCGTAACTTCCTAAAATGATCCCAATCGACCCGTAGCTGAATGGAATGGATTCTAAATAAAGGCTAAAGATCGGTACGTAACTATACGTAGCAAGCCAAAAACAAAAAACCGATGCCAAAAAAATGACATGGTGCACGCGTCTTATATCAGAATTCATACGCTGTACCTCCTACTCATCTCATCTTAACACCTTTTTTCCTGACAAATGTAGCAGGAATTCATTTCTTTAAAGCGAAGAGACATAAGTGGAAGCACAGTACTGAAGGAGGATGACTATGTCTAAGTCAACAGAGATTATTAAGAAAACAGAGCAATACGGTGCAAATAACTATCATCCATTGCCAATCGTCATTTCTAAAGCAAAGGGTGTATGGGTATGGGATGCAGAGGGTAATCGCTATCTTGATATGTTAAGTGCCTATTCCGCCTTAAATCAAGGTCATTGCCATCCGAAATTAATCCAAACATTAAAAGACCAAGCGGAGCGAGTCACGTTAACCTCGCGGGCATTTCACAATGATCAGCTGGCGCCTTTTTATGAAAAAGTGGCTTCACTTACGAATAAAGAAATGATTTTACCAATGAATACAGGTGCGGAAGCTGTTGAAACCGCTTTAAAAGCCGCGCGGCGGTGGGGATATGAAAACAAAAAAATTGTAACCAATAAAGCTGAAATCATTGTCTGCTCAAATAATTTTCACGGACGAACATTAGCTGCTGTCTCCCTTTCTTCAAGTGAAGAATATAAGCGAGGTTTTGGACCATTGCTACCAGGCATAAAAGTCATTCCGTATGGTGACGCAGAGGCACTAAAAGAAGCCATTTCCGAATATACGGTGGCCTTTCTTGTTGAACCTATTCAAGGAGAGGCTGGAATACTCATACCTCCTAATGGGTACTTGCAGCAAGTACGAGACATCTGTACAGACAATACAATTCTCTTTATAGCAGACGAGATACAAGCGGGACTTGGCCGAACGGGCAAGTGGTTTGCATGCGACCATGAAAACGTGGAACCAGATATGTACATTCTCGGTAAGGCTCTTGGTGGAGGGATTTTACCTATCTCAGCTGTTGCGGCGAATAAAGATGTGTTAGGTGTCTTTGAGCCTGGCTCCCACGGCTCAACGTTTGGCGGAAATCCACTTGCTTGTGCAGTCTCTGTTGCTGCATTAGAAATTTTAGAAGAAGAAGCGTTAGTAAAAAATGCTCAAGAACTCGGTGATTATTTTATTAATGAGTTAAAGGCGTTAACACACCCTTCAATTAAAGAGGTGCGTGGACGCGGTTTATTTATTGGAATTGAATTAACAGAATCAGCCCGTCCTTATTGTGAACAATTAAAGGAACGGGGGTTATTGTGTAAAGAAACACATGAGAATGTCATTCGCTTCGCACCGCCTTTAATCATTACGAAGGAAGAGCTTGATCATGCACTCGAACAAATAAAAGACGTTCTCTCTGCTTAATTGTCATGAGGAAACGCCCTAGCAGAATGCAGGGCGTTTTTTGTGTATAAACACGTAGAGGGACGATGGATTTGAAATGAAGGGGAAACAAGAGTATACTTTTGATGACTTATATGCGTGAAAAGCGTAGATCACAAAGGAGCAGAAAGATGTCTGAACATATGAAAACAATCTTTGATTTTGTAAAGCCTACTCGTTATCGCTATGTACATATATGTAAAGAGTGTGACCAACCAAGTTTTTCAAACGAGTCTTCCAGTGAAGAAGTGTGCATTCGATGTGGCGGAAACGCTCATCATGTGACCCCATACTACAATCCTTCAGAGGATTATGGGCTTGATGTGGATTATTATGCCATTACGATGATGTATGCCTTATGGAAAGAAGGACTTCATCAAACTCAAGTTGTTTTTGATGATTTCTATCGGAAAGCCCCTTTTGTTCGCGGTGTTGGTGAATTTAGCACGGAATTAGGCGGTTATGTCGCGTTTGGTGGGCTTGGCCATTTGATTGATACGATACAGAACTTATACTTTAATGAAAGTGATATCCGTTATTTAAGAGAACAATCAGAGGGCTTTGACGAAGCGTTTCTAGATGACTTACGTTCTTTGCGCTTTAGTGGGGATTTGCATGCGGTTGAAGAGGGAAACTTGGTCTTTCCTAATACGCCTCTTATTCGCATTGAAGCCCCTGTTTGGGAATGTATTTGGATTGAAGCGATGTTGTTAAACATTGTGAATGCGGAGTCTCTAGTCCTGACAAAGGGAGCCCGTATTAAAACCATCGCAGGGGAAGATGGTTTGCTTGAAATGGGAAAAAGACGTGCCCAAGGAAGAGATGCGAGTGTGTATGGAGCAAAAATGGCTTATATTGCTGGGTTTGACGCTACCAGTAACGTGAAGGCAGGAAAGAAATTTTCTATGCCTATTACAGGTACGCAAGCGCATGTGTTTATTATGTTCCATCCATCTGAGTTAGAAGCGTTTCTTGCGTATGCAGATGTTTTCCCGCAAAAGACCATTCCCCTTCTTGATACAACGGATACACTTGGAAGCGGACTGCCTCATGCGATTGAAACAGCGCATCGCCTTAAGGAAAAAGGCTATGAAATGACGGCTGTCCGATTAGACAGCGGAGACTTAGCCTACTTATCGAAAAAAGTACGTAAGCGTCTTGATGAAGAAGGTTTAGAGCATGTGAAGATTGCTGCGACGAACGATCTTGATGAATATACAATTGCTTCTCTAAAGCAACAAGGGGCAAAAGTAGATATCTGGGGTGTTGGCACAAAATTTATTACGGCCTACGATAACCCAGCATTAGGAGGCGTTCATAAAATTGTAGCAAGACGCCCCCTCGATTCAGAGATTGAATCTGGTAGCTATCAGAAAGAAGATTGGGTCGCTCTGATTAAAATCTCGGAAAGTATTGAAAAGATTTTAAATCCTGGACGCAAAAAAGTGTACCGTCTTTTTGGCGACGATGGGATGGCAAAGGGCGATTATGTCTGCTTGGATCATGAAACGTTGGATGGAAAAAATGAAATACTTTTGAAGCACCCACGCAACCCACTAAAAGCGAAACGAATTCGGGATTTTAAAGCGGTTGAATTGCTAAAACCGATATTTGAGAATGGGGAACTTGTCTACGATGTGCCTTCTTTGAAAGAAGTGCGAGACTACCATGCGTATCAAAAGCAATCGTTTTGGGAAGAATATTTACGTTTAGAAGTACCAGAAGTCTATCCTGTCTCTTTATCAGACGACTTGACAGATATGAAAAACCAGCTGATTCATGAGAAACGGGAAGGATAAACCAAACACCTCCGCCTTAATTAAGGTGGAGGTGTTTTCCTTTTTCAAAGCCACTCCGTTAAAAATGCAAACGACTTCTCATATGCAGCGACGTTGTTTTCGTAGCGAACGAAGAAGTGCCCTTCATTTTCAAAGTAAAGCGAATCGACGGGATGATGACGATGCTTTAGCTGTTCAACGATTTGCTCGGCTTCTGAAATGGGTACACGTGGATCGTTCCGTCCATGCAGCACAAGAAGGGGAGCCTTAATGTCATCTACTTTATGAATGGGATCAATCGCATCGAAAAAGTCACGATCTTCTTCAAGGGAACCGTACTCATCTTCCCGTACTTTTCGTCGCCAAATACTTGTGTTTTCGAGAAACGATTTAAAGCTGGAAATGCCAACAATATCAATGGCAGCCGCCCACTGTGTTGGATAACGGGTAATAGCAGCAAGCACCATAAACCCTCCGTAGCTTCTGCCCATTACAGCGATCTTGTCAGGGTGAGCAAATCCTTCTGTTTTTAACCATTCTGCAAGCTCATGTAAATCCCTTACAGCATCCATACGTTTTCGCTTATCATCTAAGTGATGGTAGCGTTTCCCATAGCCTGTGCTGCCGCGCACATTCGGTGTGCATACGGCGAATCCCTTCGAAACAAAGTACTGTAAAAATGGATTGTAGACAGAACGAATTTGGCTTTCAGGACCGCCATGTACAAAAATGACGGTTGGGTAAGGACCATTCCCGTCTGGTTTGTAGTAAAAAGATGGAATGGTCTCCCCATCAGAGCTGGTGAATGAAAGTTGTTCAGGCTCTCGTAGTATCTCTTGGACAGTATGTTTCCGTGTGCTGTTTTCGAGCTTTGTTACAGTCTGCTCCTCTAGGTGGTAGCACCATAGTGCAGCAGGGTTTGCAGCGCCATCGAGAGAGAAAACGAGTTGAGTTACGTCATTAGAAAAAGTGAAACTTGTAACAACCCCTGTTTTAATTGGAAGCTTTTTCTCTGTTTGTGACGGGAGGTGAGTAAGATAAGCATGTGATACGCCTCCTTCATTTACTGCATAAGCCATATAGGTACCGTCATGACTAAGTGTTAAGGCTTCGTAATCCCAATTGCCTGTATAGAGCCATTCCAACTCTTTCGATTGAAGATGTAAGCGAGCAATGCCACTATATTCACGTCCGACGTTCGTCAAAAGATAAAGAAACTTGCCATCATGGCTAAAAGCCGCATCTGTAAAAGAGGCTTCATTGTCATGTGGCGTTAACCATTCTATTTCTTTTGTTTCTAAATGTAATAGACCTAAGTCATTATCTAAATTCGTATTCGTTTTCTTTATTAACAAATGGTGGCCATCTGGATGAAAACAGACAGGGTCATGACGAGCATCATCTTCATACACACACTGAATGGCAAGTGTCGATACATGTTGAATATACACGTCGAAAAATTGTTCATGCCTGCGATTGCTACTCCAGGCAATCCATTCTTTATTTGGGGATACCCCTCCGAAATGATGAATATGCGAAGGGTCGTTTGTTAGCGGAACAAGGTCCTCTTTATGTTTCCATAAATACAATTGTTGCTTTTCATTTACCCCATAATCCATTCCAATGAGGAGGTCATTCTCAATATATGTAGCGAGCATCATTCGTTCTGATGTTTCAACTAGGCGAGTCGTTTGTTGCGATTCAATATCGTACTCATAAGCTTGCGGAAGCCCAGTAGCATTATTTAGATAGACAAGCTTCGTTAGGTGATGTGGGTGAAAGTGCGGGTTTGTTGCTGTATCCACTTTTAAAAAGTCAGTAAGCTGCATAAAAAAGTCACCCTTTCATTTTCTGTTTAGGTAAAATGATAACTTTTTTCGCACAATTCTTCAAATATCAATCTAGAGTCTTTAGAAAAGCGATCAACTAGCCGAAATAAAAAGTAGAAGATTGAGGTGAAAATAGATGAAACAAAAAAAGGTAAGCTTAAAATGGAAATTAATGCTGGCTTTTGGTTTAATGCTTGTCATACCGAGTTTAGTCATTGGGGTATTTTCTTATTTATCAACAAGGGAAAATGTTGAAAGTACAATGAATGCTCAAGCAGAGCAAATGACAGCCAATGTTCATGCATCCTTGCAACAATACATGGGTTTGCAAACCGAATTAGCTGCTTTTACTGGCGATACCATCGATGCAAATGCTTCATCTGACGACATAGCAAATCAATTAGAAGTTTTATTTGGAGAAGATAATCGTCTGCGTGAAGTATACATTGTCAACAACAAGGGTGAGGGAACCGTTTACCAAGCAGATGGCTCCATTGAATCAGTAGCAAATACAGAAGAACTTTCTGAACAGTATGGTGTATTAGAATTCACTTGGTTACGAGATCTTTTTGGGAGGCAAACCGATGTAGCGGTAAGTGAACCAATTTTTTCAAATGAAGACGAGACAGATATTCTTTTTGCATCCTTGACAAGCGATCGAGGAAACGTTTTAGCAATGCGAGTCGATTTCAACCCAATTCTATCCTATGTAGCAGATGCTTCGATTGGAAGTACAGGCTACTTGTTTTTAGTAGACCACCTTTCGAGAGTTGTCTATCATCCTGTATTAAATTCTGGCGAGTACGTCCCAGCAACCCTCAGTGCTCAGTTTGTAGAGGGTGGAGAATCAGGACAGTTTGAGTTTCAAGTAGATGGTGAAGATCCACGGCAAATCACATATGATACCGTTTTACCAACGAATTGGGTGCTTGCCGGAGCGATGTTACCAAATGAAGTGAGTCAACTGGTACAGCCAATTCTTTACTCAATGTTAATCGTAATCATTGTCACATTACTGATTGGATCCGTTATTATTTTCGCTATCGTTCGTGCGATTGTACGCCCTATTTCCGGACTATCAAACGTTGCAACGGTTATTAGTCAAGGGAACTTAAGTTCAACGTACAGCGTAAAGTCTACCTTCAAAGATGAAGTCGGACAGTTAGCTGATTCGTTTGAAGACATGCGACAATCTCTCATTCAAACCATTAGAGGAATTCAAGATAAATCAACCTATTTAGCTGCGTCGTCTGAACAATTACAGGCAAGTACCGAGCAGAATATGCAGGCAACTGAACAAATTACATTAGCCATTCAAGAAGTATCGGGCAGTGTGGATGAGCAAACGACGAGTATGGATCAAGGAAAAGCAGCTGCGACGACGGTTTCTAGAGGAATTATGGATGTGCAGCAGTCGACTCAACAAGTAACAAAAGCAATAAATGACGCTGTTGTTGCTGTACAAACTGGTCAACAAGGGATTAAAAGCAGTGTTCAACAAATGAATGCGATTCAACATAAAGTATCTTCTATCGCCACAACGGTGGAGAACCTAGAGAAACAGGCAGCAACGATTAACCAGGTCAGTCAAATGATTTCCGATATAGCGGAACAAACGAATCTACTGGCACTAAATGCTTCTATTGAAGCGGCTAGAGCTGGAGAAAATGGTCGAGGATTCGCTGTCGTTGCGGATGAAGTACGAAAGCTTGCAGAGCAATCGAATAATGCTGCAAAAACCGTGCAGGATCAAATCAATACCGTTCAGAACGAAACGAAAGTCGTTGTGCAGGAAATGAATGCGGGAGAAGGAGAAGTAAGAAAAGGCGTTCATATTATTGAAGAAACTGGCCAATCCTTCGCTTTCATTCAGAATCACATGAATCAAGTAACCGAAAAAATACATCTTGTCACAGATGAAGTGAAAGCAATGGCCAATCAAACCGAGCAATTTATGCTTTCTTATGAACAGATTGCCACTGCAAGTGAAACGACATCTGCTAGTATTCAAAATGTATCGGCATCGACCGAGGAACAACTCGCATCTATGGAAGAAATCTTAAGCTCAACAACAAATCTTGCGCAACTTGCTGATGAATTAGAAGAAATGATTGCGAAGTTTGAATGGAACGACTAGTCACGTTTGACATTGTTATGACGTTTAAGGAGTCGTTGAAAAAGGAATGGTACCCTATATCCTTTTGAAACGAGGTACGTAGACAATGAATAAACTAGTGCTTGTGTACAAAGATGAAGAATTAACCCAGCCGAAGGAGATTTGGGTTGGTGGAGAAGCAAGCGACGAAGATAATAATACGACGTTTGAAGCCATTGCAGCTGAATTTGACGAGTTTAAAGTTGAAGCAAAAGAAAAGAACGAGCCTCATATTACGTTAAAGCTTGAACCAGTGGATGGAGAAGAACCTCACACATACATTCGAGACATTACCTTAAAAGGAGAACAACAGGAAAATGTTGTTCGCGTTTTGAAGAAGCGAGTAAAATGAATCAGAAACAAAAAACCCGTGACCCTTAAGGTTTACGGGTTTTTGTTTTAGAAAAAGTCATGTAGCGCAGGCTCTTGATCAGGTAGTGTCCTGAAGAACCTATCAATTGCTTCTTCGCTTCCAGTCACAAGGTCAGCCTGCTTATAAAAAGTCGGGCGTTTATACCCCATTAACAAGCTTGAGGCTGTCTGAATCGTCATATACATAGAAGGGGGCTCCGTTGTTGGGATACATCGGGCATGACCAGATTCAATTGTTAACGCGAATGTTGTATCATTCCACGTTGCGAAGTCATCTTGAATGCGGATCGTAAACTGTCCATCTGCTAGGAAAGGAAGCGTTTCAATAAAGGCTTGAAAATCAACAATCCGCGCCATGAAATAGGGTTTTGTTGTCGCTTTTGTGAGCGGATCCGGTAAGAAGTAATGAAGCGCACTAGACCCAGAAACCGTTATGGTTGCTTCGTTCAGCATAGAATCATGTTGTCCAATAAAGTGGAGCAATGCTTTTAATGCAGATCCATCATGATAAATCATTTCTTTGGTTGTCCATTTTGATTCAGAAAAGCGATAAACCATATACGCTTTTGGAGTACCTTCAGCATCTTCGTAAAGTACTGTGTGATACTCTTTGTTTTCTTCTTGCTTTCTCTCCCACCATACTTCATCTCGTTCTAGCATCCCGTGCCATAAACATTTTTTATAGACGTCTTTTATGCGGTTATCTTGATAGGGGACACGGGTTAATGTTCCTTCAAGCGTTGCTAGAGGACGGGGAAGTTGATTTTTTTCAACATTATAATGCACTTCATCAAATACGATTTCCCAGCCGAATTTCCGATAAAAGGATACCGAAAAGGGAGCCAAATAAGAAAGGAGTTGTCCGTTTTCTTTCATAGTCTCTAAACTATGGTGGAGCAGTTTGCGAACACCGCCTTGGCGTCTCGCTTCAGGATAAGAGGCAACGCTAGCAATTCCACCCATAGGTACAGTCCTACCATATAACTGAATAGATAAAGACAGTAACGTTAGTTTCGATGTGAGTTGGTTCTCGTCCATTAAAGCAAAATGCGTAGCGTTATGATGTGACCACGTTGTTCTAGCCGCTTCCGTCTGTTCATCAGTTGGTGTTGCTTGAAAGGCGTAACAGCTTAATGCGAACGCCTCATCAAAATGACGAGCGTCCAATGTCTTAATGACCAATTAAATCCCTCCCTTTTTTTCTATTAAGTGTACCATGAGTCGTGATGAATAGGAGACTATGATACAATCAAAAAAAGAATAAGTTGGAGTGATGAAGTTGACGAGTAAAGCGGTTGATTATGTACAAGCTCACCGAGAGGCAATGTTAGATGAATTAAATGAGTTTTTGACAATTAAAAGCATTAGTTCCCTTTCTGAACATAAGCAAGATGTTGCAGAAGCGGCAAGCTGGCTAGAGCGTCAGTTGCTTCATGCTGGGTTAGAAAAAGTAGAAATCATCCCGACTGCAAAACATCCAGTCGTGTATGGAGAGTGGTTAAAGGCTGGAGACGAAGCAAAAACGATTTTAGTCTATGGTCATTATGACGTGCAGCCTGTAGATCCGCTTCATTTATGGGAAACGGACCCATTTGAACCGACAATCCGAGAGAACAAGCTTTACGCAAGAGGCGCGAGTGACGATAAAGGTCAAACCTTCATGCATATTAAAGCAGTGGAAGCAATGCTTAAGTCAGAAGGTGCATTGCCGTTTAATATTAAATTCCTTATTGAAGGTGAAGAGGAAATTGGTTCGCCTAATTTAGATGCGTTTGTCGAGAAAGAAAAAGAGCGATTGGCAGCGGATGTACTTGTCATTTCAGATACACCGATGCTCGAAGCTGGACGACCTGCTATCTGTACTGGTTTAAGAGGGCTTGCTGCAATGGAACTAACAGTAAAGGGAGCAAAAGGTGACTTGCATTCCGGTTTATATGGGGGTGCTGTCCCGAATTCGCTTCACGCGTTAGTTGAGCTATTAGCTAGCTTTCGAAATGAAGCTGGTGAAATTGCGATTTCGGGCTTTTATGATGGAATTGAAGCACTAGCTGATGAAGAGAAAGAAAGCTTAGCGGCTCTTGGAAGCGGCGATGACAGCATGAAGTCGGAAACCGGTGTATCCGCTCTTGTAGGGGAAGAAGGTTATTCATCTCGTGAACGAACATGGATTCGTCCAACTCTTGAGCTGAATGGTGTATTTGGAGGATTCCAAGGAGAAGGTGTCAAAACAGTCATTCCGGCTGAAGCTACGGCGAAGATTTCTTGTCGTCTCGTCCCAGGGCAAGATCCTGATGATATTTTAAACAAAATCGAGCAGCACATTAACACGCATACACCAAAAGGAGTGACGGTAACAACTCATCGTCATGACACAGGAAAACCTTTTGCGGCTCCGGTTACAGATCCAGCCTTTGCCGCCGCTGCACGAGCGTATGAAAAGGTGTATAAAACAGAAGTAGCTTATACGCGTATGGGAGGATCGATTCCAGTTGTGGAAACATTTGATGCGCAGCTACATGTTCCGATTGTGCTAATGGGCTTTGGTTTGCCAAGCGAAAACTTCCACGCACCTAATGAACATTTTCATCTAGAAAATTTTGATAAGGGACTTGAAACGATTTTGGCTTTTTGGCAAGAATACAGTAAATTAAGCTAATAAAAGTGGATGGGGTGGGACCCGTCCATTTTTTTATCTTTGGTTTGACAAATATAGGAATGGAAGCCGGATGTTCATGGCACGACAATTCATTTCATTTTGTAGTACACTAAGGAAGGAAAGAGTGCATTCTGGAAGGGGTCAGGTATCATGTCAACGGTAGAAAGACCAGTCATTAAGTTAATTGCTCTTGATATGGACGGTACATTATTAAACGAAAATCACGAGATATCTGCAGGGAATCGAGAAGCCATTATGGAAGCAAGGGAATTAAATGTTCCTGTTATGATTGCGACAGGGCGAACGCGCGCAACATGCGGAAGTTACGCGCAGTCGTTAGGTTTACAGACTTTTTTAGTAACTGCAAATGGTGGAGAAATTTATAATAAAGATGGTGTGTTAATACACGCAACCCACTTACATGAAGATGCTGTAGACCATGTTTATGAATTAAGGGAACGTTATGGCGCTCATGTATGGGCAGCTTCTTCAAACGGACTTTTTCGTGGTGATTTGCCAGAGGATCGTCACAATTACAATTGGCTAAAATTTGGTTTTGATACAACTGACGATCAAGTGCGTAAAGACATTGTTGCGGAGCTAACAGAACGTGGTCTTACAGAAATTACGAATTCTAGTCCAACAAACATCGAAGTTAATGCAATTGGAATTAATAAAGCAAATGCGATAAAGATGGTTTGTGATGAACTAGAAATTGAGATGAAGCATGTAATGGCTGTTGGAGATAGCTTGAATGATATCGCAATGATTCAAGAAGCGGGATTAGGTGTTGCCATGGGGAATGCACAAGATCTTGTGAAGCGTAAAGCAGACTGGATTACAGCGACGAATGCAAATGACGGCGTTGCTGCAGCCATTCACCGATGGGTCATATTGCCGAGAAAAGAAGGAACGAGAGACAAGACAAACGAAACTGGTATGTAGAATAAATAAAACGCCACGCTAATCCTTTAGCGCGGCGTTTTTATTTACATAAATGCCAGATCGATTCGGAAAGATAAGAGAGTAAATAGGTACGTAAAAAAGAACGAAGACAAAAATTCTTGACAATATTGGACAAGGGAATTAAAGTTGCATTAGAGAAACTTTATTGTGGACAGGAAATAAATTCTGTTTTAAGCATACAAATAAAGATAATGAGTGGATGAAGGAGGAACAAAGAATGAAAAAGCATA
Organism: Shouchella hunanensis; assembly: GCF_028735875.1. GTDB lineage: Bacteria > Bacillota > Bacilli > Bacillales > Bacillaceae_D > Shouchella > Shouchella hunanensis. The sequence continues at coordinate 1,304,030 of NZ_CP117834.1, read as the reverse complement.
CTCTCGGATTGACAGCTGTATCTGTAGCTGTTTTACTCACTGCCTGTAATGACAGCGGGAATGAAACAGGTGGAGGAGATTCAACCGATGGGTCGATTGACGTTGTAGCAACCATTGCTCAAATTGGGGAGCCTCTATCTGTTATCGCTGGCGACTTTGCCAATGTTGAGACGTTAATGGGGCCAGGCGTGGACCCCCATATTTACGAAGCATCTCAAGGAGATATTCGCTTATTTCAACAGGCAGATATCATCTTTTACAACGGATTACACTTAGAAGCACAGCTTTCAGATGTGTTTAACAGTGTAGATACAAATGCTCATGCGATCGGTGAAAGAATCGACGCAGGCAACTTATTAGAAGATGAAGAAGATGCAGGTATGGATGATCCACATATCTGGTTTGATGTAGTATTATGGGAACAAGCATTAGATGCTGCGGTTGAAGAATTAAAAGAATTACTTCCTGATCATGCAGATGAGTTAGAAGAAAATAAACAAGCCTATTTTGCTGAATTAGAAGAATTGCACACGTATGCCATTGATACGCTAGCACAAATTCCAGAAGAACAGCGTATTTTAGTAACGGCACATGATGCATTCCAATATTTTGGAGAAATGAACAATATTGATGTAATGGGAATACAAGGTTTAAGTACAGAGTCTGAAGCAGGAATCTCAGATATCCAATCGACGATTGATACCATTGTTGAAAAAGAAGTTCCAGCTGTCTTTGTCGAAAGTAGTGTGAACGACTCAACGGTTCAAGCAGTCATTGAAGGTGCAAATCAAGCCGGACATTCCATTGAACTAGGCGGTGAGCTGTATTCAGACGCAATGGGTGAAGCAGGTACAGAAGAAGGAACGTACATTGGGATGTATCGACATAATGTTGATACGATCTACTCAGCATTAACAGCCTCCGAATAACTTCTATGATGTGTTGGGCAGAACAAGGAGATGAATGATCATGAGCGTACTGCATGTCGAAAACATCAGTGCAGCCTATCGCAGAAATACAGTTTTAAAAAATGTCAGCTTTACTGTAGAAAAGGGTTCATTAACAGGTATTGTTGGACCAAACGGTGCAGGTAAGTCAACGTTAATCAAAACATTGCTTAACTTGCATCCCCCTTTAAATGGGCAGGTACATTTTTTTAATTCAACCTTGAAAAGGCAAAAATCTCGCGTAGGCTATGTACCACAAAGAGGATCGGTCGATTGGGATTTTCCAACAAATGCGCTAGATGTTGTTTTAATGGGACTTTACCGCCGCATCGGCTGGCTTAAGTGGCCGAAAAAGAAACATAAAGAAAAAGCAATGGATGCTTTAAGAAAAGTCGGTATGGAAGGCTATGCGAAAAGACAGATTAGCCAACTTTCCGGTGGGCAACAACAGCGTGTTTTTCTAGCACGTGCACTAGTGCAGGATGCAGACCTTTATTTTATGGATGAGCCGTTTGCCGGAGTAGATGCTGCAACAGAGAGAGCGATCATGACGATTTTAAAGCAATTACGTGCAGATGGAAAAACCGTTCTTGTTGTGCACCATGATTTGCAGACGGTTAAGGATTATTTCGACCATGTACTATTTCTAAACAAAACCATTATTGCGCATGGTAAAACGGAAGAAATCTTTACTGCCAGTAACATTACGAAAGCGTACGGGGGAGCAGTGCACATCATAAAAGAGGAGGCACTTGTCGATGGCGATTCTAGCGTCGATTAACTTCCAGTGGGTGCTCCTAAGTGCGACGTTCTTAGGAATAGCAGCTGGAATGTTTGGTACCCTTGCATATTGGAAACGACAGAGCCTTATGAGTGACGCACTCTCCCACGCCGCTCTCCCTGGTGTTGTGGTTGCGTTTATGGTCATTAATGAGAAAAATTTCTTTATCCTTATTATAGGAGCTGCTCTTAGTGCACTATTAGGTGCGTGGTTTATTCATGTGATCCGTTCTTCGTCTAGGATTAAAGAAGATACAGCAATGGGAATTATTCTTTCTGTCTTTTTTGGTGCGGGAATTGTACTGCTCACTCTTGTTAATCGATCTGGTAGTGGAAGCCAAAGTGGGTTAGACACGTTTATCTTTGGTCAAGCGGCAAGCATGGTTCGGTTAGATGTGTATACAATGGTGGTACTTGCGATTGCCATCATTATCCTCATTACACTTGCGTATAAAGAATGGAAACTGTTTTTATTTGACCCTGAATTTGCAAGAGGCATTGGCTTATCCTCTAAAGGGATGGATATTGCCTATATGATCGGCCTTGTGACGACAATTGTTATCGGTATTCAAGCTGTAGGTGTCATCTTAATGGCGGCCTTGTTAATTATTCCTGCTGTGAGTGCAAGATACTGGACACAATCTTTCAAAGTTATGTTGCTCTTGTCAGGGATATTCGGCGGATTGTCTGGCGCCATTGGCACATTCTTAAGTGCACAAGGTGCAGGTTGGCCAACTGGGCCGTTTATCGTTTTATCTGCGTCTATCTTTTTCGTTTTTTCTTTGTTTTTTGGGAAAGAAAAAGGGTTTATTGCAGAGAAAATGGAGTTTCGTGCTCAGCAACGGCAAGCACTTAGTGAGAATGAAGCGCCTGGTGTACTGAAAGAAGGTGGCCATAAATGATTTCATACGAAGGCTGGATTCTCATAACGGGTGCGTTAGTTGGTATGACCTGTGGAATTGTAGGTGCTTATTTAATTTTGCGGCGGATGGCGATGATGGCTGATGCGATCAGCCATACGGTTTTATTAGGAATCGTGCTTGCATTTCTCGTCACTCAACGATTAGATGGCATTCATATGCTAATTGGTGCTGCGCTTGCAGGCTTATTAACAACATTCCTCGTCCAATGGTTTCATTCAAAAGGTGTGCAGCATGATGCTTCCATCGGGGTCGTCTTCACTTCACTTTTCGCGATTGGTGTTATTTTAATCTCTACTTCAGTCGGAAATGTTCATTTAGATGTCCAGCATACCTTAATGGGTGAAATTGCGTTTATTCCTTTTAATACAACCAATCTTTTTGGTTTAGAAATACCAGTGGCTACATTCATGTTGGTTGTTGTCTTTGTCATTGTACTTGGATTTATTTTGCTTCTATATAAAGAATGGAAGCTACTAGCCTTTGATGCAGGACTCGCTTTAAGCCTTGGATTGCCAGTGTTATTTCTCCATTATTTGTTTATGGGGCTAGTCTCCATTACTACGGTTGCCTCATTCGACGCTGTTGGAGCCATTATGGTCGTAGCGATGTTAGTAACGCCAGCCGCTTCAGCTTATTTATGGACGGAACGACTATCAGTTATGATCGTGCTAAGTGCATTATTTGGTGCCCTTTCAGCAATTAGTGGCTATTATGTAGCATATTGGATCGATAGTTCGATTTCGGGGTCAATGGCAATGATGACTGGTGTTGTATTTCTGCTTAGTTTCCTTTTCTCGCCTACACATGGATTGGTGGCGAAATGGATTCGACCAAATAAGAAGAAAAACGATGAAAAAGCTCATGCGTAACGTGAGCTTTTTCTTTTTATTGGGCTTGCTTTTCTTGGAGCTGACGCAACTCTTTAGAAAGCCTGGCGAATTCATCATGATTACGATCATCAAGGGCTTTGTCAATAGCTGATCGCAAACGAGATCGTTCATTTTCCGCATCGATATACTGAAGAAACGCGTTTGTTTCTTGCTCGTCTTTTTGATTTTGTTTGTATTGACGGTAGGATTTATGAACGGGTGTCTCAACAAGCTGGCGATACGTGTGATGAATGTCACGTCCATAAAAATGAACAATAAGGTGAATGGGGCTTGAGGGATGAGTCGTGATGTCGTCAAGTGCTTTTGCAACATCCTCGGTCTTTTTGCCTTGGTTCACGTATTGGAATCCAATTTCATCCGACTGGGTACTCGCAACAATGAGTGTTCGTCTCTTTGGATCAATTGTTTCCGTAAACCGTAGTTTGGCTAACAAATGTGGTGACGACTGAATGTGAACAAGAAGCGCTCGTGCGCCACGATGTTTTAAATAATGATGATGGACAAACCATTGCAAAAATTGCTTCTTTATGAGATCACTCATGTAGCGCAGCCCTCCTCTCCTTTCTCTATTAAAACACGAAAACAGCCGCATCTCTAGTGAAGAGGGCGGCTGTTAATCAGATCATTAAAATGTAAAGCTTTCATTTTGGTTTGTAACAGCGACTATGATTTTTCCTTGGTCTAGTTCTTCTTCGAGCTGTTCTGCTTCAGGCTCGGAGAATCCTATTTCCTCAAACTTCGAACGAAGCTCGTCCCCTTTACTGCGGAACGTGTTCTTTATGGATGTACCAAGACCTGTTTCGGATGCTGTAATCGTATTAGCGTCTGCATTATCAGCCACACGATCTGTACGATCATCATCGTGGGTGATAACGTAAATGTCGTCTTCCATGATGTTCTTTTGCTTTAATGCCTTCACTACATTCACGACTTCTTCATCGTTATAAAATTCTCTGTATACAGGTTTCATTGATATCGCCTCCTGTGTACTTAAGTACCCTCGACAATTTTGAATGAAACATCCAATAAATAGGTCATAAGAATCAAAAAAGTCTCAATGCAAAATAGAATTAGTAGCTGTCCCATTCCTATAAAAAAAGCCCCAAGCCTATTAAACAGCTGGAGGGCGTTCGTTTTGGTTAATGATGCGTTTCTCCAAAATAAATGGTCCGAATGGTACGATTGATGCAAGTGTAGCAAAAATCGATGTTTTTAAATTCCACTGTTTACTAAAGAAGAAATTTGCAACGAAAAGCATGTACATAATAAAGAGTACACCATGCGCCATGCCAATCACGCTGACAAACTCTGGAATGTTCCAGATATACTTGAGCGGCATCGCAAGGAAAAGCAATAATAGTAAAGAAATCCCCTCAATATAGCTAACCCATTTAAACATTCTTATCCCACCTTCCTTCTCTAGTATAGCAATCTTTCTGGACAATATGTGGGGGAGGAGAACATTTTCAGATCATTAAAAGCAAAAGTCAAAGGTTCTTCACATTTGTTATGGTGATAGTGGTTCGGGTACCCAATGACAGGAATAGGAGCGATCTTTATTTAATTGCTCTGCGTACAGTTCAGCTTCAAATAAATCGTTGAAAATGACCACTTCATCGCGATTTACGTCTTTAAGGGTTTTCGTTATTCCGTTTATTGTGCAGATCAGTTTATACATGTCATCACTCCTAAGGAGCTTTTTTTTTATTATGCGCTTTTTATAAATAAATAGATAGGGATTTCATCTGCTCGCTCCTTAAATACTCGTACCTAGCTCATTTCACTGTTGAAAAAACGATATGCTATACTACTGTTGAGGTGAAAGCATGCACAATCGTACGGAAAGCAAACAAGTAGTAAATGAGAAAGTCTCCAAACAACTAAAGAACGGCTATCCTCTTCTTGAAAAAGACTGGTTTTCAACAGAAGACTTGCAAGAAGGGACACTTTTAACCATAGAGGATCAATCAAATCGTTTTATTGCCAAGGCGTATGTTGGTAAGCAAAATGTAGGAAACGGTTGGGTTCTATCAACGGATGAACAAGAGCCAATTGATCTTGCTTTTTTTAAGGGAAAGCTGACAAAGGCTATTGAAAAACGTCAGGCTTATTTTCGGTCAGAAGATACGACAGCTTTTCGTTTATTTAATAGTGAAGGTGATGGAATAGGTGGATTACAAATCGATTATTATGCTGGTTACATTGTCATTACTTGGTATAGTGAGGGTATTTATACGTTTCGAGAATGGGTGTTAGACAGTGTTAGGAAGCTAATGTCTTATGAAGGCATATATGAAAAGAAGCGATTCGCAGAAGATGGTTCTTATACAGGTGAAGACGATTACGTGGAAGGAAAACGAGGCGAGTTTCCGCTTCTTATTAAAGAGAATGGAATCACATATGCTACTTACTTGAATGATGGTCCAATGACTGGAATCTTTTTAGATCAACGTCTCGTGCGTAAACGAATTATGGATCATTATGCTGTTGGAAAACGTGTATTAAATCTTTTTTCCTACACTGGTGCGTTTTCAGTTGCAGCGGCAATGGGAGGCGCAAGTGAAACAACAAGTGTTGATCTAGCCAACCGCAGTAGGGAAAAAACAGAAGAACAATTTGCGGTGAATGGACTCGATCCAACAGAACAGCGTATCGTTGTAATGGATGCGTTTCGCTACTTTTCTTATGCGAAAAAGAAAGAGCTAGAATATGACTTAATCGTGTTAGACCCACCAAGCTTTGCACGGTCTAAAAAGATAACGTTCCGTGCAGCAAAAGACTATTCGAAGCTTTTAGAAGAAGCCATTCCGTTAGTAAGTAAAGACGGTGTGATTATCGCTTCTACCAATGCTGCAACTGTTTCAACGAAGCAATTTAAGCGTTTTGTAGAAGAGGCGTTTGAAGCGACGGGTGTTCACTATGAGGTGGTAGAAGAGCACCGGGTACCAGCAGACTTTGCAACAACCCGTGCCTACCCAAAAGGAAGCTATTTAAAGGTCTTAATGATACAAGTACGTAAATAAAAAAGGGTGATTAGATGAAGAAAAAAGCAATTTTAGCAGAAAAGCCGTCTGTTGGTCGCGACATTGCCCGCGTTCTAGGCGCAAACCAAAAAGGAAACGGATTTTTTGAAGGCAAAGACGTTATTGTGACGTGGGGACTAGGGCATCTTGTCACGCATGCTGATCCTGAGCATTACGGAGAACAGTATAAAACGTGGCGGTTAGAGGAGCTACCAATGCTACCAAAGCGCCTTGATCTCGTTGTCATTAAACAAACCTCTAAGCAATTTCATACCGTGAAAAAAGTACTGAATCGTCAAGATGTTGGGGAAGTGATTATCGCAACGGATGCAGGAAGAGAAGGAGAGCTTGTAGCTCGTTGGATTCTTGCAAAAGCCCATGTAAAAAAGCCAATCAAGCGATTATGGATTTCATCTGTTACAGATAAAGCGATAAAAGACGGCTTTAAGAAGCTAAAAGATGGTCGCGAGTATGAAAACTTATTTGCCGCAGCGGAAGCCCGAGCAGAAGCCGACTGGTATGTAGGTATTAACGGTACCCGTGCGCTCACAACAAAGCATAATGCCCAGCTCTCTTGTGGTCGTGTGCAGACGCCAACCCTGGCGATTCTGGCGGCACGAGAAAAAGCCATTCAATCCTTTAAGCCGGTGCCTTATCACACGCTGCAAGTAAGTGTGGACGCTGGCGCAACGTTTCGCTGGTATAATCGAAAATCTGGTGATGAGCGGATTTTCGATGAAGAAGCAGCGAAAGCCTTGAAAGAGAGGATAAAAGGAAAAGCCATCGCTATTACAAGCGTGAAAGCGAAGAAAAAATTTACCCCTGCACCTCAGCTCTACGATTTAACAGAGTTGCAGCGTGAAGCGAATAAACGTTACGGTTACTCAGCAAAAGAAACCCTCGGTGCTTTGCAGAAGCTGTACGAACAGCATAAAGCGGTCACGTACCCAAGAACCGATTCGCGCTTTCTTTCTTCTGATCTTGTTGATACATTCAAAGACCGTTTAAAAGCCATTGATGTGCAGCCATTCCGCAAAACAGTGCTTGAAGCATCAAAGCTAGGTGTACATCATGCGAAAAAACAAATGGTTAACGATGCGAAAGTATCGGATCACCACGCGTTAATTCCAACCGAACAAGCACCACCAATAAGCGCTATGAATGATAAAGAAACGAAGCTTTATTACTTGATTGTGCGACGCTTTTTAGCAAACTTTTTCCCGGCAAGTGAATCAGAGCAAACGGTTGTAGAAGCAGAGATTGCAAGCGAAGCACTCCGTACAAAAGGAGAGCGAATGATTTCTCTTGGCTGGCGTCAAAATGAAGATGAGGATCAAGCAAAAGAAAGCAAGCTCCCTAAATTAACAGAAGGGGAGAAGCTGTCGGTCAATCATACAGAACTAAAGCGAGGCGAAACAACGCCACCTGCCCGTTTTAATGAAGCAACCTTGTTGACAGCAATGGAAAAGCCAGCTCAATTTATGGAAGAAAAGGATGCAACGATCTCTAAAACACTTGCGGAAGCAGGTGGAATTGGTACGGTAGCAACTCGAGCAGATATCATTGAGAAGCTCTTTTCTAGCTTCTTAATTGAGAAAAAAGGCAAAGACCTTTTTGTGACGTCAAAAGGGAAGCAGCTGCTTGATCTTGTACCAGAAGAGCTCAAGTCGCCAGCACTAACCGCTGAATGGGAGCAACGTCTAGAGAAAATTGTGCAAGGGAAAGAGCAGAAGAGTGCGTTTATTGCCGACATGAAGAAATATGCTCATTCTGTTGTTGGACAAGTAAAAGCCGACACAACCAAGTTCCGTCATGACAACAAAACTGGAGAGAAGTGTCCAGAGTGTGGTAAATTCTTGCTTGAAGTGAACGGGAAAAAAGGCAAAATGCGTGTCTGCCAAGATCGTGAATGCGGCTACCGCAAAAATATTGCGATGACAACAAATGCACGCTGTCCGAAATGTAAAAAGAAACTGGAACTACGAGGGCAAGGAGATGCTCAAGTTTTCGCTTGTGTGTGTGGCCATCGAGAAAAGAAAGCTCAATTTGAGGAACGCCGTAAACAAAGTAAAAACAAAAATGTTTCGAAGCGTGAAGTAAATAATTATATGAAGAAACAAAACAAGCAAGACGATTTTGCAAACTCTGCACTAGCAGACCAATTAGCGAAATTGGGCTTAAATAAAGAGAAGTAGGTCGCAGTCCACCGTTTCACATCGGTGGGCTTTTTTTGTCGTTTACATTTCGTTTATAAACCTTCATCGAAGCACAATGTTCGCTTTACAATTTTCCTATAAGGTTAAGGTGTAGGAAAAAAATTGAACAAGGGGCGGATGACGAATGAAAAAACAGTTCATTACATACGGTTTAGTTGGCGCAGTGACAATCGGATTAATCGCTACAACAACAGGTGTTTCTGCTAGTGACGATGGAAGTATACCAAGTAACGGACCCGCTAAAAATGTCATTTTCTTAATACCCGATGGTTTCTCCCAAAGTTATGCAAGCAGCTACAGGTTCTATAAAGAAGATGCTCTTCCGATATGGGATGAAAAAGACATGCTTGCTGCTATGGTAAAAACGGGGTCTAATAATGCGGCCATTACAGATTCTGCTGCAGCAGGAACAGCTTTAGCAACAGGTCATAAAACAGATAATGGTGTGATCGGGTTAGGGCCAGATGGCGAGTCATTCCCGACCATCCTCGATAGAGCAAAGGAAAATGGAAAACGTACAGGTCTAGTAGCAACATCAACGATTACCCATGCCACGCCCGCTGCCTTCGCAGCAAAAGTAGAATCTCGAGGAAGCTACACAGAGATTGCGAAACAAATGATGGAAAACGAAAACGTTGATTTACTATTCGGTGGGGGGAGAACCGAATTTTTACCGGAGAGCGAAGGTGGTATTCGTGACGATGATCGAAACTTAATCACATATGCAGAGGAAAGTGGCTATACATACTTAGAAACCCGAAGACAGCTTAGGCAATGGGAGGGCGAAGGTGATAAAGTACTCGGATTATTTGCAGAGGAAGCATTAGAGCCGTCTCTTAACCAACGAACGGACGAGCCAAGCCTAGCGGAGATGACGCACACAGCCATTGATTTCTTATCAAAAGAGGAGGAGGGGTTCTTCTTAATGGTGGAAGGCAGCCAAATTGACTGGGCTGGTCACGACAACGATCCTCTCTATGCGATGACGGATACAGAAGCCTTTGAAGAAGCCGTAAAGATAGCGGTAGACTATGCAGACACCCATGAAGATACGTTAGTTGTCATGGTAGGCGATCACGATACAGGTGGAATGGCTGTTCATGCCTCTGAAGAAGCACACCCAACGATGTTAAACCAAGTCCATGCATTAGGTATGGATATTGCTGAAGCAGTTACCCATGATTACGCTAATCTAGAGGACGTTCTTAAAGAGAAAACATCGTTTGAATGGACGGAAGAAGAAATGGATGACTTAAAAGAAGCGGAATCGTTAAAGCTTGCCATTAACGGGGCAATCAGCGAGAAGACAGGCTTTGGTTGGTCTTCCTACGATCACACTGGTATTGATGTACCACTTTTCGCTTATGGGGCAGGAGCAGAGTCGTTCAACGGCACAATGGACAACACCGATGTTCCGAAAAAAATGCTTGAAGCGCTTGGTCTATCTGGACTTTAAGTGAAAGAAACCGCCTTTCTGTTAAGAAGAGGCGGTTTTCAACATTATTTTTTCGATATATTTTCAACAAGCTCTTTAATATCAATGCCGCTAGATGCCTTTAATGATTCTTGCAAGCCAGCCATGAGATCTGTTGCGTAACCAGTGACACGATTCGCACCACCATTTTCACCAGATCCAGTATCCACAACGGTAATTTTATCAATATTTGATAATGGAGAAGAAACTTCTCTTGCGTACTCAGGTAGCATGTCGATAATCATGCTAAGCTTGGCTGCTTCGCCGTATTTCTCGAATGCTTCGGCAATCTTTTCTTTTGCCTCTGCTTCGGCAAGACCTTTCAGACGAATAACATCCGCTTCTGATTCCCCGCGGGCACGAACCGCTTCGGCTTCGGCAAGACCATCAACACGAACTTTCTCTGCTTCCGCTTTTGCCATCGCTTCCACACGGTATTTATCTGCATCGGCTTCTGCGAAGTGTCTGCTTTTCTCTGCTTCCGCTGATTGTTCAACAGAGTAACGATCCGCATCGGCTTTCTTTTTCACTTCTGCATCATATTGACGCTCACGACGCGCAATTTCTTTTTCTTCTAATTCAATTTGCTTTTGACGCTCGATAATTTGAATTTGCATTTGTTGTTCAGTTACTTCTTGTTTCGAGCGTGCTTCTTGTAAGTGGTACGCTTGGTCAGCTTGGGCTTTCGCTTGTTCTTGCTCACTACGATAAGCCGCTACTTTTAACTGATTATTCTTTTCTGATTCAGCAATTTCTGTAGCCCGCTCAATTTCAGAACGTTTCGCTTGCGTGTTCGCATCCGCTTGGCGAATACGCGTTTCTTTTTCTGCTTCCGCTGTGGCAATATCTGCGTCACGTTTTACTTGCGCAATTCTTGGCTTACCAAGAGATTCTAAGTATCCATTCGTATCTCGTAAATCTTTAATGGTAAAGGAAACAATGACAAGACCCATTTTTGCTAAATCTTGTGAAGCCACTTTTTGTACCTCTTGAGAAAAGCGCTCACGGTTTTTGTAAATCTCTTCTACTGTCATAGAACCGAGAATCGAACGAAGATGACCTTCTAGCACTTCTTTCGCTTCTTGTTCCCGATCTTCTCTTGATTTTCCTAAAAATTGCTCTGCTGCTGTTGCGATTTCACCAATGGAACCACCGATTTTAATAATGGCTGTACCATCGGCAATAACCGGAACGCCTTGCTCTGTGTACACTTCAGGTGTTTGTACATCCAATTTACTTGATAGCAATGACAATGGCTTTGCTTGTTGAAAAACCGGCATAACAAACGTACCGCCACCACGAACGATTTTGATACGGTTACCTGCATCGTCCATGTTTACATTTTTACCACCTAAATAACTTCCTGTTACAATAAGTGCTTCATCTGGTCCTGCCGTGCGGTATCTTGTAACAAACACCCCTACAAGTACAGCTAGAATGACAACGACAATTCCAACAATAATAATAATTTCCATACCCAAAACAATTCCCCCTTAAAAATTAAAGATCATCGAGTGCCAACATCGTGACATAGGCAATCCCATTCTCCATCTTGACAATGACAACTTCAGTACCTGATGGAATAACTTGATTATCCAGACAGGCCGCTGTTTTCGCAATGGTTCCGCTGTCGCTACGAATGACAACCTCTCCGAAACCATCTGCTGGAACCGTCAAGATCACCTCGCCTTGCTTTCCTTCCAAGTCCTCATCACTATAAGCAACAGACTCTTCTGTATGCTGCAAAGGCGTCAAAATAAACAAATTAAATAATGTCGCCAAACCTAACGCAATTGCAGCAGCAATAAGACCGGCTACAAGGCTATCAAACGGTGAAAATCGCTCCAATATGTAAGCAGAAGCACCAAAGAAAGCAAGTGTAGAAAGGATTAACGTCGGTGAGAGCCAGCCATCAAAGATGTCAAAAATGCCATCCAATATATCTGACAACAAGACATATAAAACGGTCAACCCACCACTAACTAGAAGGATTGTGAAGTAAATCGTTGTGAGCTCCATATAAATTCCTCCTTTACCTAAGTCTACTTTATATACGCCTCAAGTAGGGGATGAAGTTTCATGAAAATGAATTAAAATTTCGTAGAGAGTGAAGACAACAGCAAAAACTATAAAAAAAAAATACAAATAACGAAGGGGTAAAAGTAAAATGGAGGAGTGATAAAGGAGTTCCGGCAGTTTAGCACGGCGAGTACGAACATAAGACGATGATCATGATTGGGTATTTCCTTATTTATACAAAAATTGACTGAAAAATTCTTCACTAAATTTTGTGAGTCAATCTTCTGTCAGATACGAATGTATAGAAAAAACAGGGATTCTGTAGAAACTTGACGAATAGAAAAAGTAGAAGAGCAGATTAACATAAATAGTTACAAAAATTAACAAAATGTATATTGGGAAATATCTAACTTATCTTACATTTGTTCTATTTTACCAGTAAAATAGAACCATAATAACAAAAAGGAGGTGGTAGGATGCAAATAACGATACCATCAGAGGAAGTCGGTGCCAAAATTGTAGAATGGTATAGTTGCATTATTGCACGATCAACAGATGAAGCCATTCTATTACATGAGGAAATTAAGCAAATGCTAAAAAGGATGGAGCCTAGTGACAGCATTTTGGCTTATTATTCGCTTGTAGAGTACCGGTATACGATGATGAGAGATCAAACGACTGATGAAAAAGCTGGAGACGAGATGATCGAACGTGTGTCCCCAGCAGTAAGTGAATCACTTGACCATCTGTTAAGGTATATGTACTATTTTGTAAGCGGTCAACATGAGTTTATGCACCATCGCTATCGTTCTGCCATTCGCTTATTTCGTAAAGCCGAGCGATTGCTTGAATATGTGAAAGATGAGGCAGAAGAGGCTGAATTTCAATATTTCATGGGCATGGCACTAATGAGAATAAATCACAATGCTTACGCCTGCTCATACTTAGAAGAAGCCATTGTTACGTTTAAGCGATTAGGGTATACAGAGCGAATTATCTTTTCAACTAACATCTTAGCAGGTATTTATTCAATATCAGATATGCATGAAGAGGCAAAAGAAATTCTTGATGAGAACCTTTTATTGAGTGAAGGATTTCCCTATTCAAAGCATCTGGTTATCTTCACAATGGGAATAAATGCTTATCGTGAAAAAGATTATACTAGTGCTAAAAAATTTCTTGAGCAAAACACCTTGTCTAAAGATTTTCAAGATTATTCTGTGACGGCACAAGCTCGTTACTGTTTAGCTAGAGCTCTTTTTATGTTAGGAATTAAGGAAGAAGCGAAAAAAGAGCTTGAAAGAGCGATCCGTGAATTGAAAAAGCATAATAACGAAGAGTTTTTAATAAAATGCAGTATTTTGAAGAAATTATTTTTAGAAATAGATTATGAGGGCATTGAAAAAGATTTGAACTTATTAGAAGAACAGAATATGTTATATACATGTGAAGAGCTCTCTCTAGAGTTATCAGTTATTTTTCATGAACAGCATGATGTGGAAAGAGCGCTTAATTTAATGAAGCGTGCCTATCGTGTGAAACAAAAAACGCTAACGTTAGGAGTTGGTTTGGATTGAAGAAATGGTTGATAGCAATGACTGTAATAGGAATAATTGTTGTATCTCCAACAGCAAGCCAAGCTTTAGTTGATGGAGAAATTGATACACATACCCAACCAGTTGGTGGTTACTAAAACAAAATGATTTAAAGCTCACAATGTACCTGTACATTCCTGCAGTGCCAAACAAAAATCGTTAACGTTAGGAGTTGGATCAGATTGAAGAAATTTCTAATAGCTTTGATGATGGTTGGAGTAATTGCCGTGTCCCCGGCACCAAATCAATCAGTAGCAAATGGTGACATTGAAATATATGTACAACCTGTGGCTGGTCACTAATATTCAATTTATCAAAGACTGCACCTTGTAAAAGGCTCCAGTCTTTTTTTGATGTAAAAATAGGCGCTTAGGATACTTTCTTGTGGTTGCTTACTTGTTAGAACCCTGTTCGTGTAGTTATAGTTGTGATGAATCTGACTATCTCCAAACAAGAACCTATTAACAGGAGCAATGATCTAAAAGGCTGAGAGGTAAATATTACCATGATAGGCATGGGGAGCAGCCATTAGGGCTGCTTTTTTGGTTCTGAGCATGAATACGTAGAGTGGAATAAATCCATTTAATATCTACATTTATGCTATTTAATAGGTGAATTTGCTACTTTACAATAAGAAAAATAATATTATCCTTAGAATAAGTTATCAATAAAGAAAGCGCTATCAATCAGGAGGAATATGGAATGAGTGATTTGAAATTAAAAGAAACAGGACGGAATCGATTCTTAACGGATGAGATCTATGGTATAAGGTTGCCTTTATATTTGGCTCTATTGATTCCGGCAATTCTTTGTTTGTATTTAAATATTTTACCAATAAATATTATTACAGGATTAATGATTACCATGGGATTAGGTGGGCTGTTTCTATGGATTGGAGATTCGATTCCTAAGTTTTCAGAGTTTGGGGGAGGCACATTACTCTGCATTTTTTTACCTGCGGTGCTCATATTTGTTGGGGTCTTGCCAGAATCAATGTCAGAGATTGCTCAAAATTTTTATAGTGGATTTGGATTTCAAGATTTTATCGTAGCTGGATTAATTGTTGGGAGTATTTTAAGTATTAAAAGAGAAGTTCTAATTACAGTTGGTTTGAAGATGCTTATTCCTCTTATGACAACCATTTTATTAGGTGCATTAGTAGGTGGGTTATTAGGTCAGTTATTTGGTTTAGGTTTTAAATACACAATATTATTGATTGTCGCTCCCATTATGGCAAGTGGTTTAACGACGGGTGCCATTCCATTATCGCAAATATATGCAGACAACATGGGTGGTGTACCTTCTGATTTCTTTGATATTCTAGCACCTGCCGTCATGGTCTCCAATATTATTTGTATTTTATTAGCATCCATTCTTAATTTCCTCGGAAAAAGAAAGAAAACACCTTTTAAAGGTTTCTCAGGAAATGGTAATCCATTAAGAGTAAAAAACGATTCTTTTAAAGTGGAAGAAGGAAATCGTTTAGTTGAATCCATTAAAAATATAGGAATAGGCATAATGGTAGCTGGCGGTCTTTACATGTCAGGTGTCCTACTAAACGGGCTTTTTCCTTTCTTCCATACCTTTGTATGGTTAATTGTTTTAGCTGCCATTTTAAAACTGACGAACTTGCTACCGAATCAAATTAATAGTGGGGCCGAAGTGTGGTTTAATTTTATTAGTAGAGTATGGGTTCCTGCCGTCCTTGTAGCGATAAGTGCCAGCCTAATAGACGTAAATCGTGTACTAGATTTAATAACGAATCCAACAAATATGTTTGTAACGGTAATGGTCGTGGTGATTATTGCAACCATTGCAGGTTTTGCAGGGTGGATTATTGGTTTCTACTTCGTGGAATCGTCCATTATCTCAGGATTGGCTTTAGCAGACATGGGTGGAGTAGGAGATGTAGCAGTGTTAAAAGCAAGTGAACGAATGCAGCTCTTTCCATTTCTTCAGATTACCACGAGAATAGGTGGCGTTCTCACCATTGTCGTTATGAGTTTATTATCTGCAACGTAGTTTAGTAAACACCCCCTGTTTTGTGACAGGGGGTGTTGTTTTATCTGTGAATGTTCGTTTCTTCAAGGTTTTTTTTAGACACATAAGTAAATAGCTCAAGAGAATGTTTTTTAGAGATGAACGGTTTTTTGTGAGTTAATTGATAACAAATATAGGGTGGCGGATTGTTTTCCAACTGATAACTATATAGCTTTCTTTCCATAGCGATCTTATGGGCTATCCATTCAGGAACAACCGCCCAATATTTTGAGTTTTCCAGTACACCGAGTAGGATGTTCATGTTATCTAATTTGAACTGCTGGTGAATCATTTCCCCACACCAATATTCGTGCCACCTTCTATAGTCTTCTCCCCATGGCATATAGAGTTCATATTTTGAATCTAGCTCGCTAATGTTTAAACTTTTCCCACCTAGGTATTTCTTCGCACTTATAACAACAAGTGGTGATTCAAAATATTTACTTACATTGACGTTTGGGCTGTTTCTAATGGCTAGAGAAAAGCCCACATCAATGGAACGGTTTTCAATTTCATCGTAGAGTTCTTTTGAATGTAAGGTATGCGTTGATAAAAATAAGGAAGAAGTAAGGGTACTAATCTCTTTATAAACTTCTGGAAGAAAAAAAGTATTGAAGCTATCAACTGAACCTACGCTTAAGACCGATTTAGGACCACGTTTCTTTAATAAATCCATTTCTTTATCAATGTGATCCCATTGTTCTGCTAATCTCAGGAATTCTTCTCCAGCAGGCGTTAGCTTAATTTCTTTAACACCTTTTCCTCGTTCTATTAACTTAAATCCTAATTCGGTCTCAGCGATCATAAGTCTTTGGCTAATGGTGGTTTGTGCGATGTGGAGCTCTTTTGCTGCCGCACTTAATGACTTCTTTTTAACAACAGCTAAAAATGTTTCTATAAAATTTAAATTCATAACAGACCACCTTATAACATATTTAGTGTTATTTAATAAGCTTAATACCTATTTTACATTAATAAACGAACTAGATAAACTTAATACAATGATAACGCTATCAAGATGACGAGGTGTACAGGTGAAACCATTTAAAATTCTCTTAACGGAGCATATTGACGAAAACGCAATTAAAACACTTGAAGAATATTGTACCATTACACAGGATGTTAATGAGATTGATGTTGTTGACGGTATGATCATTAGAGCTGAAAAAGTCACTCGGGACATGATTGCTAAAGCAAAAAACTTAAAAGTCATTGGAAAACATGGTGTTGGGTACGATTCGATTGACATTAAAGCAGCAAAAGAATATGGCATCAACGTTGTATACACCCCACAAGCGAATATTCAATCTGTAGGTGAATTAATTATTGCGTTAGCCATGAACATGGCTCGTAATGTGAGTTTGAGCTTCGAAAGAGGAAAGCAAGACAAAAATAAAACAATCGCGCCAAAAGAACTAACGGGGTATCAATTAAGTAAAAAAACATTTGGTATTGTGGGTGCGGGAAAAATTAGTAGAATAGCAGCTACGATTGCAAAACAAGGATTTAATATGGAAGTCCTTGCCTATGATCCATACATTTCTAAAGAAGAGTGTGATCAATTAGGTATTCAAAAAGTTGATTTAGATTTATTGATGACTTCATCCGACTTCGTTTCGATTAGTGTTCCATTGACGGAGAATACCAAGCACCTAATTAATGAATCGAAGCTTCAATTAATGAAACCAAGTGCGATTCTTATCAACACATCTAGGGGTGGAGTAGTGGACGAGGAAGCTCTATATAACGCTTTAATTCATAAACATATTTACGCTGCAGCAAGTGATGTTTTTGTAAAAGAACCACCAACGAGTGAGAACAAGCTTTTAAGCTTGGATAATTTTGTTGCTACACCTCATATTGGAGCCAACACCCATGAAGCAATGGCTCTTATGGGGTCTACCGTAGTGAACGAAGTGCTTCTTGTATTGAGGGATAAAAAACCAAATTATAGTGTTCTTTAAAAAGGAGAATGTTTATGAGCGTAGGGAAGCGAATTTACACAAATAGAGAGAATTTGAATCCGGCTTTAGTGGATCGCTTTAGGGAATATCCTTCAGCAAATGTATCTGATTGTATGGAACGGTTGTATAGCATGAATGCCTATATCAAGCCATTCGGCAAACAAAAAAGGCTATTAGGTCAGGCTTTAACTGTCAAAGCATCCATTGCTGATAATATGTTATTTCACCAAGCACTCCTTATGGCGCAGCCTGGTGATGTCATTGTAGTTGAGGCTGGAAGAGATATGAATCATAGTATATGTGGAGATATTATGTATTCGATTGCAAAAAGTAAGAACATTGCCGGATTCGTTGTTGATGGGTGTATTCGTGATGTTGATTACCTTCAACAGGAAGATTTCCCTGTGTTTGCTGCCGGTGTAACAGGAAGAGGACCTTATAAAAATGGACCCGGTGAAGTAAATGTAGATATTTCTTGTGGGGGGCAGGTTGTACATCCAGGAGACATCATACTAGGGGATGAAGATGGCATTGTAGTTATTCCACCTTTAGAGGCTGAAGGTATCTTGGCAAAAGTTGAAACGTTAATTAAAAATGAGAATGAATCAATGGAAATCATACAAAGTGGCAATTGGAAAGATAGTACGCTTGCAAAAAATATTGAAAAAACCCTTGAAGAGAATGGATATACATTTATTCATTAATATGGAATAATCAATTTACTAAATCATAAAGAAGGAGGACGAATACGGATGATTTACTATGCGGTGTTTTTACCTTTACTTGATTTGGAAAAAAGTCAAAAATATCGACCGCAGCATCTTGATTATCTAGAGCAAAAAAGAGATGAAGGCAAGATTTTTGTAAACGGTCCTTTTGTTGATGGAACCGGTGGATTGGTTATCTATCAAGTAAGTTCTTTAGAAGAAGTGAAAGAGATTGTTCAGAACGATCCCTATGTATTGAAAGGAGCAAGAGGTTTCGAAATCCATGAATGGGCTATGGTCGGTTTGTAATGAATTAAAAGAGCAGCCATAATAAACCCGATTGAACGGAAACGTCAATCGGGCTTAGCTGGTTTTGTTTTATCAATTGAAGGATTGCATAATAGCATTTCCGAAATCTCTAACATCCTCCAAGTAATGATATCCTTCAGGGGACCCAAAACTATTAAATGCTCGTACAGCCACAATCTTCTTTTCCGGTATAACTAGTAAGGTAACACCCGTATACCCTAGAATCTGAAACGCCCCTTTAGGTACTAATGGACCTATTTCTGAATGTTTTGCTGAAGAGTCTTTGACAAACCACAAAAAGCCATTTTGAGGGAAATCTTGATTTTTAAACCTTGGACTTTGCAACGATGTAGCTAATTCAAGTATGTTAGGGTTTACAAGTTGTTTCCCTTTTACAACTCCTTTATTCAAATGCAATTGTCCCCATGTTGCTAGTTCACGAACAGAAGCATACATATTCATTTTACTGCCATCTATATGCTCATTTGCGGACCAGTTTTTATCTTTAGGTTTACGTATGACTTCTACGAAAGTGTTGTCAAATTGATTATACCAATTTGTTTCTGTTAGGTTTAATGGTCGAAAAACTTCATCATTTACAATAGCTGCAATTGTTTTCCCTGTAGTATAGTTAACGATTTTAGATAATAATTCAATATTGATTCCTCGATATGCCCACCCAGTGCCAGCTGGAAATTCACGATCTATCTGGTTATTTCGTTGTATTAAACCATGTGAATGCGTTAATAGGTGACGAATCGTCGTTCCTTCAAACACAGCTTTTTGTTGTGAAGTAGGAAGATAACAAGTGATTTCTTCATCAATAGATTGAATATAACCATGATGAGCAGCATAAGCAACTGCAAAGCCTATGTAACTTTTTCTACATGATGCAAGGTGGAACTTTGAATCTGCTTGAATTAATCGAGCGTTCTCTTGTTTAGAGTGTGTTCCCCAGTATTCTTCTACAACTAGCTCATTATTGTGTAGAATCATAAGGGCAGCCCCAGTGCAATCAAGCTTTTTAAATGATTTTTTTACTGAATTTCGAACGATCAAGAAGTTGTTCCGCGATAGTAAAGACATATATTGAAAACCCCCTTCTTTCTTTTCTATTCCTCATCAAAAGCAAAACCCCCTTTTTGATTCCTACTCGAAGATTTTAACTTACGATGAAAAAGAAAACTCGATATATGTAAAAAGCGAGCGACAATACATGAGTCGTTGTCTTACATCTCTTCACTCAGTAAGAAATTCATTCGGACAATTAAGTCGTTCGTTTCTTGTCTAACTTGAAAGTAAAGCTCTTCGAATTCTTCTTTATTCTCTGCTGGGTTTTCGAATTGCCCTAATTGTCCCCACATTTGATGCAGTACTTGTATAAGTTCAAATAATTGCATGTCATTCACCGTTTGAGGTGCAGGGAAGAGAACCATCGGAGAGCCAAGCTTTTCAAATTCTTCTAATAGAATGGGGAGGGCATCATGGTTATACAGATCTTCGTGAACAATATAGTCTATGTTATGAATAGGTGCAGTGGTGAGGTAAATCATTTGCATGACGCCTCTTTCTAAGTTTGTGGCTTCCTCCCATGTTCGGTATTCTGAGGGATCTTTTCCTTCAAGCTCTTGTGGCGGTGAAAGCATGACGAATTTGTAGGCTTCTTCACGCAAGTCCTCATCCAGTTGAAAAGCCTCTGCTTCTACTATATTTATAAAAACATCTGAATAATTGGTGACATGGACGATATTCTCGTCTTCTGGGTTTGTAATGTTTCGTACCGGATCTTCGTCTAAACCAAAATAAATACGACCGTCCTCGTCCATATACTCATCTACAATCTCAATTTGAGTATGCGCGTGTTTAATGTTCCCATCATCGTCGTAAGGGGACTCCATCGGTACGGTTGGAATTCGAAGCGCTTCCAATTCGCTCTCACTAAGCTCTTCATTTGATGTATCTGTAGGTTCTTTCTCATCACCTTCGGTCGTTGTTTGTGAGTCTGCTTGATTTGAATTGTTTGTAACCTCTTCTTCCTCTGATTCATGAACAGTAGAATTGGACTGCTCTTCATTGTCGCTGCTTGTTTCTTCGCTTGCATTGCCCCCGCAAGCAACTAAAAAGCCGCATGCAAAAGATAAAACCAAGAACTTTCTCATCTAATCCAACCTTTCATTTGTGATAAAACTATTCTATCATGCCTCATGAACCAATAACTGGAATCGTTTATGTGAGACTAGACCAAAAATAAATTTAATAATTTTTTGAAAACAGTTACCACTCAATTAAACTCCTCGCCAAATTCTAGTAAACTCAGTTACTGTCACTCCATCGAATGTTAATAGAAAGACATCGGGCTTTGTAGTCTCCATTAGAAAGTCAAAACCGATATTTTTAATAAAATAGCGAATCATTATTGTCATAACAAATCCATGAGTACTAATCGCAATTCTTTTTCCTTTAAAGTTTCTTAGTACTCTTTCCAATTCAAATATAGCTCTGTCTAGACACTGATTATACGTTTCGCCGCCTAATATTGCGTAATCATGGTTTAAAAACATTTTTTTTACAAGAGGGTAAACTTGCTCATTAGGTACAATTTTGTCACCTTTTGAAAATGTACACTCTTTAAAGTTTTCGCATAGTAGTACTTCCTTTCCAGATTCAGTAGCTAATTCCTCTATTGAAAGAAGAGCACGAGTATAAGGACTTGAAATAAAAATCTCTATATCTTCATTCCCTAACAATGTAGTTAACTTACTCGCATCAATTTTTCCTTTTCGAGTTAGACCTCTTCGTTCTTCACTACCACCCAGTTTTGGTGATTCACAATGTCTTATCATGTAAATACGCGTTTCCAAAATTAACACTCCTATGAAACTTTATCGACAAGCTAAGCAGCCGTTTTCTTATTTCAACTTTTCGTTTCCTCACCTTTCACGCAAACGTGATGTGTGGCGCTCTTGCGCTTCGATCTTTTTAACTTTTCGGTAATGGGTCTGCATGCCAACGTAAACACCTACTGCAATGACGGTAATCGCCAAGGCGATCATCCAAATCCAGTATAGTAATGATAGCATTATAGCGCCAATGGCCATTTAGAACACCTTCCTTTTTAGTTGTAGTTTTCCATACCCTTCTTTGGCTGTAAATAAAAGCAAAAAAGAAAAAACTGTGTGCTTATGGCAACACAGCTTAATCTAGTTTTTTAAGTGGTTCCTTTGCGGGGCCTTCAATGACCTCTCCTTTATAGGAAAAGCGGGAGCCGTGGCATGGGCAATCCCATGTGAGGTCGGCATGATTCCAGTTGCATTCGCACCCCATATGGGTACAAGTTGTATCAACTAGGTGAAGGTTCCCTCGCTCATCTTTAAACGCTCCAGCTCGTTTGCCGTCGTGTTTAACAACTGCTCCTTGACCATTTTCTAGTTCAGTGACGTCTTCATAATCATTTTGTACTTTCCCTTGTATCAAGTGTTTGGCAACGTCTGCGTTTTCAGTCAGAAAATGTTTAATGCTTGGGTCGGAATGGAAGCGCATTGGTTTGTATAAGTCTGAATACAGGCTATTTCCATCGACAATTAAATCAGTGAGTACTTGTGCTGCGCATATGCCACCTGTCATCCCCCATTTTCGATAGCCAGTTGCGATAAATACATTCTTTTGTAAGGAGGAGAGTGGTCCAATGTATGGAATATTATCTAGAGTCGTTAAATCCTGTGCAGACCACTCCTGTTCGGCTGTAAAATTGCTAAATTGTTCATCTGCAAAAGTGCGCAAGGCGTCGTAATGATTTCGAGCATCCATTCCTTGTCCGGCTTTGTGGTGATCCCCTCCTACTAGAATGTAGGTTTTTCCATTCATTTCTGCGCTACGAAGCGATCGTTTTGGCTGTTCAGCACTCAGGTACATGCCACCAGCCCAAGCTTCACTCGTTGTGCCAGCAACAACGTATGAGCGGTCCGCTTTTAATCGTGTCATATAAAGCCCGCCGCCATCAATGAACGGAAAATGTGTAGCAGCAATGACTTTTTTGGCAGTGACCGTATGACCGTCTTTCGTGTGTACGATAGCGGAACCGTTGTCATGACTCACTTTTTGACAAACGGTGTGTTCAAACAGTTGGGCACCTTTTTTGTTTAACTCATCGCATAGGAAGGATATGTATGCGAGTGGGTGAAACTGCGCTTGATTTGGTACTTTTAAAGCTGCACGTATGGTAAGATTGATTGGTAGTTCTGTCACCCATTCGTGTGGGATGGCTAACTGTTCATATGCCTTTTTTTCACGCTTTAACCGGTGTTCGCCGTGATGTGTGGTTGCATAAAGGTAGGTGTCTTCATCTGAGAATCCGCACTCTATTTGCTTGTCTTTCACAAGCTTACGTACGTAAGCAAGTGCATCGTTTTGAGATTGGTAGTATTGCTGTGCTTTTTCTTTTCCTACATGAGAAAGAAGTTCATCGTAAATAAAATCGTGTTGAACGGTTAACTTGGCTGTGCTATGACCTGTGGTACCTCGTCCGAATGATGTGGCATCTAGAACCGCCACTTGTTTTCCAGATTCAGCAAGTAAATAAGCTGAGGTTAAACCGGTTATACCACCGCCGACAATAGCGATATCAACGTCGATATCTTGGGTTAAATGGGGGTAAGGCTTATCGTGAGAAGACAGTTGCCAAATGGATGTTAATGGTTGTTTCATTTCACTCATATTCGAGCCTCCAAAGTTTTTTCTCTTATTACAATTGACCAGTCTGGCAATTTTTAGACATGAAACAGAAGAAAAACAGGAGAGGAAAGAGAATTCTAATCGAATGTTCGAGATATTGACATGTTATAGTAGCTTTAATTGGAGTACAATTGTACGAAAGTTTGGTTCGTGGGAGGCGAAATGTTTGTGAGTAAGAAGATTGAAAACAGTCTTTTGTTTGCATGGCTTGTATCGCTCGTCGCAACACTTGGATCGCTTTATTTTTCTGAAATTAAAGGATTCGAGCCTTGTGCGCTTTGTTGGTACCAGCGAATTTTTATGTATCCACTTGTTCTTCTAATTGGAGTCGGTATTATTCGTAAAGATACAGGCGTCGCCATCTATTCAGCTATTTTATCAGGAATTGGTATGGTCATTTCTATTTACCATTACGCTATTCAAAAGCTTCCGGTAAATGAAGATGATGTGCTTGGTTGTGGCCTTGTCTCTTGTTCAGGAGAATATATAAACTGGTTAGGATTTATTACGATTCCATTTCTTGCAGGAACCGCATTTATTCTTATTTTTATTACAAGTCTATACACGATTAAAAAGCGTAAGGAGGAAGTTGCGTGAAGAAATTACTTTGGATTGGTGGCGCTGTTGTTGCCGTTTTTATTATTTTGATTGTGATACAGAATATGGGGCAAAGTCAGCAGCTTGAAAATAATACACAGTACGACACAGATGATTTGGATTCAGCAACGATTGATCAGCTTGATGATCCAAACTATCAAAATATTATTATGCCGGACGATTTAGAAGAAAAACTTGCAAATGGCGAAGATGCCATTGTTTATTTCTTTTCTCCTGTGTGTAGCTATTGTAAAGAAGCGACACCGGTTTTAATGGATGTTGCAGGTGATGAAGAGATAACGGTTGACCAATACAACGTGCTAGAATACGATTCAGCAACGTATAACATCCAATCAACGCCTACGTTAATTGCGTTTGAAAATGGTGAAGAAGTCCGTCGTGTTGTTGGAAACCAGCCGCCAGAGACATTCAGAGCCTTTTTAAATGGTGAAGAAGTCCCTAGTTCATAAGAACATAATAAGCATGCGCTGCCGTAGCGCATGCTTTCTTTTATGAGCGGACGCAGTTGGTAACTGCAGCAAGAGGCGGCGAATGTGGTAAAGTCCATGCTGGTCGTAAGATGTATGGGTAGCCATTGGGCAGAAAAAACCGTGTTATTATTTTTTTAAATTGGTTAAACTAAGTGTAGGGACCGCTGGTACGAGCGATACGTAAGTCAGTCAGTGGATGAATGTTGACTGTTAAAAGGAAAGCAGCTATTGCGGATATTTAAATAGTATGGTAAGATATTTGCTTGAGTACAGATGAGCGCCTATGATGTATAGTTGTAGATTTTAAGCAATCAAGAGAGCTTTAAGGCTGTCTCGATGTTCAAAGCGAGCCGACTTCACTGGCTTTTTGCATCAAGACAGCCTTTTCGATGCGTTTAAGGCGCTTAAATTTAAAAATATGAGGAGTTTTTAACACTTGACACAGTTTGATCAATTTGGTCTGGACACACGTGTTGTTCAAGCCATCACAAATATGGGCTTCACAGAGCCTACGCCTATTCAACAGCAAACAATAGAACTTGTAAAAGACGGTGAGGACGTCATCGGGCAAGCGCAAACCGGAACAGGAAAGACAGGCGCATTCGGAATTCCGATGGTGGATCGTATTGATGCATCGCAACCAGTTTTACAAGGACTTGTGCTAGCACCTACTCGTGAACTTGCGAACCAAGTAGAACAGTCTGTTCGCCAGTTTGGACGTGAAAAAGGGGTTCGTACCGTTGTTGTATACGGTGGAGAAGATTTTGGGAAGCAAATTCGCGCATTAAAAGCAAAGCCGCATGTCATTGTTGCAACGCCAGGACGTTTAATGGACCATATGCGTAGAGGTACGGTTCGTTTGCAAACGATTGAGACGGTTGTGCTTGACGAAGCAGACGAAATGCTAAACATGGGCTTCATTGAAGATATTGAAACGATCTTAGCGGAAACGCCACAAGATACAAGACAAACGCTTCTGTTTTCAGCGACAATGCCTCGCCGTATGGAGTCACTAGCAAGCAAATTTATGAAAAACCCGAAACGTATTGCGGTTAAAGCAAAAGAAGTAACAATGGAAAACATTGCTCAGCAGTATGTTGAAGTGCACGAGCGTGAGAAGTTCGATGTGTTCTGTCGTTTACTTGACTTAGAAACACCTGAACTATCAATCGTTTTTGGTCGTACGAAGCGTCGTGTAGATGAGCTTTCAGAAGCACTTATCAAGCGTGGCTACCGTGCAGAGGGCTTACATGGTGATTTAAATCAAGCGAAGCGTAACAGCGTCTTGCGTAAATTTAAGAGTGGCTTAATTGACATCTTAGTTGCAACAGATGTGGCTGCACGTGGACTCGATATTAGCGGCGTAACACACGTATTTAACTTTGATTTACCACAGGATCCTGAGAGCTACGTACACAGAATTGGACGTACAGGTCGTGCTGGGAGATCAGGTATTGCGATTACCCTTTCAACGAAGCCAGAGCGTGACCACGTGAAGTTAATTGAAAAAGTTTCGAAAAAGCGTATGACGGCGCGTCCGAAACCTACGTATGATGAAGCGTTAGCTGGACAGAAACAACTTGTACTCAACCAGCTTCGTGAGTTAACGACGGAAGGCGATCAGGACCATTACCGTGTGGAAGCAAAAGAAATATTACAAGAAACAGATGCAGTGACTGCCTTATCAGCAGCACTGAAGCTTTTAACAAAAGAGCCGAATGAAACGCCTGTAGCACTAACAAGTGAAGCACCGCTTCGTTCGAAAAAGCGTCATGATGGTCGTGGTGGAAACGGTGGAAACGGTGGAAACCGTCGTCGTGATGGACGAAGCAAAGATCGTCGCAACGCTTTTAATCAGAAGCGTAGCAGAAGCGATCAGCCAAAAGGCGGTCAAAAACGCCAATGGGCGAAGCGCTCGTCTTAACAGTGTGAAAAAACCTGTCGTTTATCGGCAGGTTTTTTCTGTAAACAATTGAAGAATTATGATACGATCATAAAAGTATAATTTGTATCATACATAAGCAAGGGGATTGAAAAAGGAGAGATGAAAGTGATTAAACGAACAGGCGAAAGAGTTCTTGGTATTATAGGCATTGTTTTGTTTTTTCTAGGTACATTATTTTTGGGTGCGTTAGCAGTTGGTGCTGATCAGGGATTATTTGAGGAAATTGTTTTAGAAGCAACAAATGAAAATAGTGAGTTACTAGAACCTGGTCAAGACCCATTAAATGAAGAGCAAGCAAATGAAATGTTAGAAATGATTGAAATGGTGAACTTCGGATTGTTAACGGCAGGATCTCTTATCCCGGCAATCGCTGGTATTGTAGCGGTCGTGATGGTGAAAAAGAAGCCAATCGTTGCTAGTATTTTGTTTTTAGGATCGGCGATTTTTTATGGAGCGACGAGCTTCTTATTAGTAGCGTTTATTCTTCCTGCAGTGCCATTAATCCTCTATTTAATTGCAGGTATCATGGCGCTTGTGCGTAAGCCAAAAGAACCGTTAGAGCCAGTAGATCAAGTTTAATATTTGAAAAAAGCGCTATAAGCTCGGGTGATTTTTTGAAAATCCAATGGCTTATAGCGTTTTTTGAATGCAATGGAGTCAAATTTATAAGTAGATAAAACTGAGTTGAACGAACGATTATTTATATTTATTTCTTCATTGTTTGTTTTAACTTGAAGCAAAAAATGCGGTGACGCCTGCGGAAAAAGGGGCGAGGGAAGACTAGCGAAGCGACGGCTTACCCGTACCTCCGAGGCAAGCTTCCGCATTTTTTACTTTTGAAACGTTCGGCTTTATTCATAGGTTCACGAGCTTTGAAATTGTATAAATAAAACGTTAACGACGGGCATTGAATAAATTTTTTAAATAGCGATCCTTTATCTTAACAGAGTGAATAGTGTGTCAGATTATCTAACAAAACGATTGCGCGCATGTCATATCCGTCATAGAGTAGTAGTAAGAAAAAGATGAGCATAACATCTACTAATCTAGGGGAGTGTTTCGAGATGGCAACTCAAGCGCCGACGAGAGAAAGTTTGTTAGAGACGATTCGGGAAACAATTGAAAAGAAGAATGTGGAGCTACTTCATATGCAATTCGTTGATATTGAAGGGATGCTAAAGCATGTAACGATTACAGCGGATCAGTTGGATCAAGCTGTAAACGGGCAAACGATGTTTGATGGCTCTTCAATTACGGGTTTCACACCAATCAATCAGTCAGATCTTTATTTAAACCCTGATTTATCGACATTTGCTGTGTTACCTTGGACAGAGGAAGAAGGCTATTCAGAAGCGAGATTTTTGTGTAGCGTAAAAAAGCCTGATGGCTCTGATTTTGATGGAGATCCTCGTAACATTTTAAAGAAAACGGTTAAGCGTGCAGCAGACAAAGGATATTCAATCAGTGTCGGGCCTGAGCTAGAGTTTTTCTTATTTGATACAGACGAATTTGGTCAACCAACGCTTCGCACACAGGATGTCGGCGGTTATTTTGAACCGTCACCTAAAGATGATGGGGAGAAAGTACGACTAGCAATCTATAAAGCACTACGTATGATGGGCTTCACAATTGAAGCGTCTCACCACGAAGTAGCGATTGGACAGCACGAAATTAATTTTAAATATTCTGACGCTCTTGGCTCTGCCGATGCAGCGACAACTTATAAATGGGTCGTAAAAACAGTAGCAAAGCAATTCGGTCTACATGCAACGTTTATGCCAAAACCACTTGGCGGGGAAAACGGAAATGGTATGCACGTGAACATGTCTCTATTTGATATCGAGAAGCAAGAGAACAGCTTCTATAACGAAGACGACAAGATCGCACTATCCAAAACAGCGTATCACTTTATTGCTGGATTGCTTGATAACGTAAAAGACTTTGTTGCGGTGACAAATCCGCTTGTTAACTCCTATAAGCGTCTTGTTCCTGGTTACGAAGCGCCTTGTTATATTGCTTGGTCTGCTTCAAACCGTTCAGCGCTTGTGCGTATTCCAGCGACAAGAGGAGCAGGGACGAGAGTAGAAATTCGTTGTCCAGATCCATCTGCAAATCCATATCTTGCATTTGCCGTTGTGGCTGCAGCTGGTTTAGACGGTGTGGAAAATGAAAAAGAATGTCCGGCTTCTGTTGACGCAGATATTTTTAACATGTCACTAGCGGAAATTAGTGAGCGTGGGATTGAAAACCTACCAACAAGCTTGGAATCAGCTATCGACCGCTTCGAAGCAGGTTCTATTGGGCGCGAAACATTTGGTGAGCATGCGTTTGGCGAGTATATTGAGTTAAAACGTGGCGAGTGGGATGATTTCCGCACAAGTGTTCATGCATGGGAGCTTACAGCTTACCAAAGCAAGTTTTAAGACAGCCTAACGAAACCACTGACACGAGTCAGTGGTTTTTTTATTCGCTCTGAGGCTTAATTCCGGATGGTAAGGAGACAGGATCAAACGAATACAAAGACGCTGATACGCCGTTATACGGAACAATGGTGTATTCTTGCTCGAATGTAAGGTCCTCTGCATTAAAAGGTGCGACAATAAGAGAATCGTTCGTTGTCGTCAAAACGATATGAGTTCTCTCTTCATGATTAAATAACAAGTAGTCTGTCTGATTACTAGCTAGATAATGACCAATAAAAAAAGAAAGTTGCGGGAGAAGGATTAGAATAACGATGCTAAATAAGAGCTGTTTCTCTAGTTTTGTATCTTTTATAAAGGCTGGCACATAATCGCGCCAATTCCAATCGTCATATGGGATGATTAATTTTTCTAAAAAAATGGTTTTATAATTCTTTATGCGTCCATAAAATAAAGGAACGATGAAATAATAAGCAGCAATGGCAAAAGGAATAAAGTAAAAGATCGATTGGTCGTACAAAAACGCAATAGCTGGATAAAAAAGAAACCAAGGAAAAATGTGTCGCGCTACTTTTGACCAAAAATAAGGTAGCTGTTTATAATACCAGTTTAGTACAATTTGAATGACCAGAATGGCAATAATAAAAATAAAAACCGCAGTCATGGCGATGATGATATGATTTAAATAAATTTGTCCAAAAAGGATTTCATTGATTTGGTAATAGTCAAATTGCCCCATTTGATAACGGTAGGCAACTAAGTAACCGAGGATTGTCGCAGAGGCAATGAGTAAAGCAGAATCAATTGAAAGAATTTGTTTTGTTAATTGGTGTGGATGATGCTGTGCAATTCGTCTTTTAGGATGAGTCATCAGTTGTTCTCCCTTTCATGTCAGTCGTTGACAATTGTAGCATGAAACCCTACACTTTAGTTATTAGAATGATCGAAATGGAGTGAAAGA
The DNA here is from genome assembly GCF_028735875.1 of Shouchella hunanensis. Lineage (GTDB taxonomy): Bacteria > Bacillota > Bacilli > Bacillales > Bacillaceae_D > Shouchella > Shouchella hunanensis. The sequence goes on along the minus strand of NZ_CP117834.1, from coordinate 1,273,998 downwards.
CATGAATGTTCGATCTTGTCGGTATCTCGTTATAAGGAACAGGAGCTGTTCGCTTTGAAATGAAGTTCATTTCAGCGGGCAGCTTCTTTTTTATAGCTTTAATGAACTAGAGGGGTGAAGCTATGATTTATTTAACTGGAAAAACATTAGGAATGGAAGATGTGCAAAAGGTTTTACGGCAAAGCGAACAAGTGGCGATTGATTCTTCATGTATCCCATCCATTGATAACAGTCGGGCGGCTGTCGAGGAAATTGTGGATCAACAACGGACGGTTTACGGAATCAATACTGGTTTTGGTAAGTTTAGTGATGTCCGAATTGACAAAGAGGATGTAGAAGAGTTACAACGTAATTTGTTAGTGTCCCATGCGTGTGGAGTCGGTCCGTTCTTTGAGAAGGCTGTAACAAAGACGATGATGCTGTTACGGGCAAATGCACTTGTAAAAGGGTACTCTGGCATTCGAATAGAGGTGATACAGCGGCTCCTTGATTTTGTTAATATGGATGTCTATCCGTGCGTGCCTCAGAAAGGTTCCCTTGGAGCTAGTGGGGATTTAGCACCGCTCGCTCATTTATCCCTGCCATTAATTGGTGAAGGGGACGTGTGGTATAGAGGTGTAAAGAGACCGACTCTTGAGGTCTTGCAAATGCTTGGTATGGCACCGATTCGTTTACAAGCAAAAGAAGGATTGGCGCTCATTAATGGTACTCAAGCAATGACTGCAACAGGAGTTATAGCGTACTTAGAAGCAGAAAAGCTAGCTTATGATGCAGAGAAGATCGCTTCTTTAACTTTAGAAGGATTAGAAGGAATTATGGATGCGTTTGATGAATCTATTCATAGAGCTAGAGGGTATCCAGAGCAAATGGCTTGTGCAGCTCGTATAAGAGCGTATTTAAAGGATAGTCAGTTAGTGACCACTCAAGGGGAAAAGCGGGTTCAAGACGCCTATTCATTACGCTGTATTCCGCAAGTACATGGGGCAACATGGCAGACTCTAGGCTATGTAAAAGAGAAGCTCATCATTGAAATGAATGCAGCAACTGATAATCCTCTTATTTTTGAAGGTGGAAAAAAAGTCATTTCAGGAGGGAATTTTCATGGTCAGCCGATTGCATTGGCAATGGATTTTATGGCAATTGCGATGGCAGAGCTTGGGAATATTTCTGAACGACGAATTGAACGGTTAGTGAATCCGCAGCTTAGTGATTTGCCTCCATTTTTAAGTCCAGAGCCTGGGTTGCAGTCTGGTGCGATGATTATGCAGTATGTGGCGGCAGCCTTGGTGTCGGAGAACAAAACGCTCTCCCATCCTGCAAGTGTCGATTCAATCCCATCCTCGGGAAATCAAGAAGACCATGTGAGTATGGGGACAATTGGAGCTCGTCATGCATTGGAAATCGTTGCGAATGTGAGGCATGTTTATGCGATTGAAGCAATTTGCGCAATGGAGGCGACTTCTTATCGAGGTACGGAGAAAATGGCGACAGCTACCAGTGGGTGGCACGTTCAAATGAGGAAGATCGTTTCCGCCATTACAAAAGATCGTATGTTTGCCAAGGATATTGAGGCCCTTGCTACGTGGCTTAAGGAAGAAAAGAACGCATAATCGTGTCATCATGCGTTCTTCTGTTCTTACTTATTTTCAACGTTATAAGCACCGTGGGCAACGGAGCCAACGTAGTCATTTAATCGGCTACCATGTTTAATAGCAGCTGTAACGAAAGCTTTTGCTGTATAAATCGCTTCTTTTACATCGTGTCCTTTCGCTAATGAAGCGGCGATCGCAGCTGCGAATGTGCAGCCTGCACCGTGGGTATACGTTGTGTTAATTTCATCTGATTCGAGTAGGTGGAAGTCTTCACCGTCGTACCATACATCAACAGCTTGATTGGATTCAAGCTTACTACCGCCTTTAATGACCACATGCTTAGCACCAAGCCCATGAATGGCTTTTGCTGCGGTTTTCATATCTTCAAGAGAAGAAATAGCTACACCAGATAATTGTGTCGCTTCAAATAAATTCGGTGTTACCACAAATGCTTTTGGTACAAGCACGTCTCGTAAGCATGCATCCGTTTCTGGATTTAACGCCTCATCAGCACCTTTACATACCATTACTGGATCAACAACGAGTTGATCAACGCCGTATTGGTCCACTTTTTCAGCGACGATGTTGATAATCTCAATCGAACCGAGCATTCCTGTTTTGACTGCATCTACGCCAATGCCTTTCAACACCGTATCAATTTGTTTAGCAACAATAGCGGGATCTTGTGGGAAGACTTCATGTGCCCAGCCTTCAAATGGATTTTGAGCAACAATGGTCGTAAGGGCGTTCATTCCGTATACTTGTAACTCTTGGAACGTTTTTAAGTCGGCTTGAATTCCTGCTCCACCGCTTGTATCCGATCCTGCAATCGTTAACGCTTTATATCGCTTCATGATTTAGTCTCTCCTTTATCTCTGTTGTGTCTATTATAGTAGAAAAAAAACGACAGGGAAAGTATGTTACTCATATGGAAAGGATCGATCAATTTTCCGATATATAGGAGAAGAACAGTAGATTAAGGAGGAGACGTCTTGATACAGAAGAAATTAGTGAAAGGGTACAGTGTGATAGCAGGCTTCATGATCTTGTTTGGCGCACTTGTTACATTTTTTATGAGAAGAACGAACCAAACGGTAGAGCAACTTTCGGGGGAAGTAGGGAGTGAACACGTTGAGCAATTAACTGCGTTGCAGCAATCGTTATCAGCACAGTTACTGTTCATTTGGATCGTACTTGTCGTGTTCATCATCATCGGTGCATGGATAGCAAGACACCAAGCTCGTATTGTTCTTATTCCATTAAAGCGATTAGTAAAAAGAGCCAATCAACTCGCAACAGGTGATTTCTCACACAAGCCTCTTCCAGTGGTTGGAGAGGATGAATTTGCCCATTTTACACATGCGTTTAACCAGATGACGGAAGAATTAAAAAGAACAATGGAAAGAGCGTCGACTGTAGCGCAAACTCTTATTTCTTCTACCACTTACCTGACAGACCAATCTAACAAAACGTTACAATCTGCGGCTTCCATTGAAAAGGGAAATCAAAGAATGATGAGTGCGGTGCAAGCTCAAGTGGTAACGTCGCAAGAAAGTGTTCGTTCCACAGATGACCTTTCAGAAAAAGTGGAACAAATTACAGTCGCGTTAGCAGCTGCTGAAAATGCGACAGAATCGGTGCGCAACCTTGTTGAGGATGGAAACAAGAAGGCAAATGATTCCACCTCTTACATGGGAGCGATTGCAGAAAATAATAAACGCACATTTGAAGTGGTTCATCAACTGTATGAGCGTTCAAAGCGTTTATATGAAACGGTACAAACCGTCTCTGCAATAGCGAATCAAACAAATTTACTTGCATTGAATGCAGAAATTGAAGCAGCGCATGCAGGAGAACAAGGAAGGGGATTCGCCGTAGTAGCTGAGGAAGTGAGAAAGTTAGCGGCTGAATCTCAAGTAGCGGCAAGTCAAATGGGAACCGTTATTCATACGGTGCAAAGCGACGTTCAAACTGTACTAGATGAAGTAAGCCGTGGAAATGAAGGTATTCAACATGGGCTTACAGCTAATACAGAAGTGGAAACAATACTGGGGGAAATTCATTTAGCGTGCAACGGCTTAAATCGTGATATTTATTCTGTCTCTTCTTCCACTCAATCGATTGCGTTTAGCACACTGGCGTTAGTAGAGCAAATTGATTCTTTAAAACAAGCGAGTGAAGCAAGTGGGGAAGAATCAAGAAATGGTGTTACGTTAGCAAGTGAACAAGTAGGTATAATGGAAGAAGTCATTAAAAAAGTAAAGACGATTGAGATAGCGGTGGAAGAGCTTTCAAGCGTGACAAAATTATTAAAAAAGACATCGACAGAAGAAAGCGAAGAAAAAGAAAACTTAAATCTTGAGATTTCCCATAGCGCTTAAAGAAAAGACACTGTATAATGATTCATTATTGCTTATTATTATCCGGTCGGAGGACTATTTATGAATAACGTAACAGTTAAAAATGCATTAATGTTTATCATTCCGTCTATACTTGGAATTTTTCTATTTATGACCCCAATCCCCATTGATACAGAGGATGGTAGATCCGTTCAACTACCTGTCATGTTTGCTTCTGATTTTTTGATGGACTTGCTATCGGTTGAGGTCATTACAATTATTGTGACCATTCTCCTCATTGTGACAGCTATTGTTTCCATCATTGCCACTCGTGTGAAGAAACAAAGCCAAACGGAATCTTTCTGGGTAAGCATCTTTGCGACAACACCTGTTTGGATTGTCGTTCGAATCGTAGGTGCTATACTAGCTATCCTTGTGTTTATGAACGTTGGTCCCGAATTCTTAATTTCGGAAGATACAGGGCAATTATTGTTAACTGACTTACTACCGTTCCTATTCTCAATCTTTTTGTTTGCAGGCTTGCTTTTACCATTGCTATTGAATTTTGGATTAATGGAATTCTTCGGCTCATTGTTAAAGAATGTTATGAGACCGCTGTTCCGTTTACCAGGTCGGGCTTCCATTGATTCTATGGCTTCTTGGGTTGGAGACGGTACAGTAGGTATAATGATGTCCAACAACCAATACGAAGCAGGAAAGTATACAGCGAGAGAGGCTGCTATCGTTGCTTCTGCCTTTTCTGTTGTTTCCATTACGTTTAGTATTTCGATATTAGGTCGATTAGGGATTTCTCATTTGTTCTGGCAATTCTTTTTAACACTATTTATTGCTGGCTTTGTAGCGGCAGTGATTACGCCAAGGATTCCACCGTTATCGCGTAAAGCCAATACGTATATTGATGGGAGCGAAGGTCAAGAAGAGCCAAAAGAAAAAAACGTCATAAAAAATGGCTTTGCTCAGGCATCCTTACGTGCTGAAGAAAGCTTTAAACAAGGAAAGAATCTTCAAACCGGCTTCAAAACGGTCTTTGATTTATGGTTTGGAGTCCTGCCTGTTGTCATGGCAATTGGTACGATTGCGGCAGGTGTTGCTAACTTCACGCCAGTCTTTGAATGGTTAGCAGTACCGTTCGTACCGGTTTTGGAATGGATGAACATACCAGAAGCGGCTGCAGCCAGCCAAACCCTTTTAATTGGGTTTGCTGATATGTTACTGCCTGCTATCTTGGCAGAGTCCTTTGGCATTACAAGTGAATTAACCTTGTTTGTTATCGCAACATTATCTGTGTCACAGCTCATTTACATGTCGGAAACAGGTGGCGTTCTTGTTGCCTCTAAGATTCCAATTACATTTTTAGATGCTGTGTTGATCTTCTTGGTTCGAACCATTATTACGTTACCAATTATTGTTTTAATGGGGCATTTGCTTTTATAAGACAGGGAACTGGCGGATCGCGTCAGTTCTCTTCTGTTTGTCAACATATGCGGAGAGGCGTATGATTGAAGTGAATTGGATAGGGAAGGAGTAAACAGATGACGATTTTACGTAACGATTGGCACGACTATGTCGGTCAAGAGTTTTCAAAAGAGTATTATGTTCAGCTACGGGAATTTTTGAAGCACGAATATGCAAATGAAGTGGTGTATCCACCTATGCATGATTTATTTAATGCGCTTCATCTTACTCCTTATAAAGACGTAAAGGTGGTTATTCTTGGTCAAGATCCTTACCATGGACCAAATCAGGCTCATGGATTAAGCTTTTCCGTTAAGCCTGACGTGAAAACACCCCCTTCTTTAAAAAATATGTATAAAGAGCTAGAAGAGGATATAGGTTGTCAACCACCCGAACACGGTTTTCTAGAGTCCTGGGCCAATCAAGGCGTGTTGTTATTGAATACCGTGCTCTCGGTTCGTCAAAAACAACCAGGTTCTCACCAAGGGAAAGGGTGGGAAGTCTTTACAAATAACGTCATTGCTACACTAAACAAACGTGAGAAACCAGTAGCTTTTGTACTGTGGGGAAAGCATGCACAAGCAAAATTAGCGTTAATTGATGAGAGCAAGCACTTTATTATCCAATCGCCACACCCGAGTCCATTTTCGGCCCATAGAGGCTTTTTTGGAAGTCGCCCATTCTCAAAAATTAATGAGTGGCTTGTGTCAATAGAGGAGTCCCCCATTGATTGGCAGCTACCATTAACGATTGAGGGGAAAGGATCAAATGGGGAGTAAGCTGCTTTTTTTTACAACATCTTTTTTAATCGGTTGGCTTTTTCAATGGGCTGGGCTACCAGCTGGATGGCTGCTTGGTGCCCTGTTAACAGGAATGGTTTGGTCTTTTTTCATAGATAAGCTCATCTTTCGGAGCGAGTTGTTTACGTTATCTCTTGCTCTTGTTGGTGTGGTAATTGGGTTTATGGTTGTTCCAGAAGAGGTCTGGGCATATCGAACACTATTACCAGCTTTCCTTTTATCATTAGTACTCACGCTTATTGGTGGTATTGCTCTTGGGAAGCTGTTTGGTAGATGGACGAAGCTTGAAGGGAATACAGCTTTCTTTTGTTGTTTACCAGGAGGAGCATCAGAAGTCATTGCGCTTAGTGAACGGTACCAAGCTGATCAACGAATTGTTGCAGCATTTCATACAGCGCGCATTACTTTATTTGTGTTTTCGGTGCCGTTGATCGTTGGCGTTGGTTCAAGGGCTAACGCTGTACCTATTATAGAAGAGCCACAAGGGCTGTGGACTGATGGAGGATTAATTGGACTCGCCTTCGGTTTAGCTATTCTGGTGTTCTTTCTTAGTCGTTTTCTTTCTTTTCCAGGTGCGCCGATGTTTGTTGCGATTCTGTTTGGCTTTACTGCTCATCAACTTGTTGTTCCAGATTATGCTATGCCAAACGTTGTAATGGGGATGGCACAAGTGCTAATTGGTTCGTTGATCGGAATGAGGTTTGACCGGAAAACAGTGAAAGAATTAAAGCGAATTGGTGGAGCTAGTGCGGTGACGCTTTTGTTGTATGTCTTCATGAGTATAGGGTTGGCTTTAATCTTCTTCTTTTTAAGTCCGCTTCCGTTTTATACAACGCTACTAGCTATTGTTCCAGCAGGAGCTGCTGAAATGGCCTCTACCGCTGCGACATTACAGCTCGATGCGACTGTTGTGGCGACGTTGCAAATGTTACGAGTGCTTGGCCTGTTTCTAGCCTTACCTTTTTTATTAAAGTGGTTTGCGAAGAAACCAATAAAACAATAAAGAAACAGCTGCTTTTCCTAGAAAAGCAGCTGTTTTTATTACTGTATAGGTGTCTTTGGCTGTGGCATTGTTGCCTTTTGGCCAATAACTGGCTGATACGCACTTGTCATAGCTTGGGCATCACGGTCGTTGAGCTGTGGAACTTGATAATACTGATGCTTATTTTGATACAGAAAAATTTCATAGGCTAATTCGATGAAGTTTGGTACCGTATCTGCTACGATTCGGCGAACAATTGGGTTCGTAATTTCAGAAGCAGCCATCCCCATTAATGATGCTTGTCCTTTAATCAAACCGAGCATATGAGCAGACAACCCTGCCTCTTTCACTTCTGAAATGTTTCGGTTTGGCTTTTTCGGCTGACTTGGTGTAAGACCAAACTGAACATCGTGAGAAAGCGTCATTTTATATACACCTGTTGACTGGCTTGGTGGTTGACCAGTGGAGAACGCTTCAGCAAGAACATTATACTGGCTTTCAATAAAGGTATATTGACGATCCAGTAAAGAGATAAGTTCTTGATCAGTCATAAACGTGCGAAAGATCATATATTGATCAAGCACATTGATCATCCCAGCTATAATTTCGTGGCTGTCGAATAAATCATGTCCTCCGTGGTTTAACGTAGGTGCTACCTGTGAAGAGTGAACGTGTCCTGATGGTTGTTGATTCATCATTTAAATGCCCCCTATGCAAAATGTGTTGATCAAGCCGAGTATAGTGTATGTATCCAAAACCAATCCTATGTTGGTCAAAAAAAGGAAGAAAGAATGTCAGATAAACTGACGGACTTATGGAACAATTTTGACATCCGCTTATAATGACTTTATAGATAAACCATTTTATACGAGGGGGATTGTAGATGAGTGGAGATGAAGCATTGGTATTAGTAGATAATTTGTGGCTAACGGTTGCGGCCGTCCTAGTTCTATTAATGCAAGGGGGATTTATTCTTCTTGAAGCAGGTTCTACCCGAATGAAGAATGCTGGTCATATTGCTGGAAAGACTATTTTTACGGTAGGGGTCGCTTCATTAGTATTCTGGGCAGTAGGTTACGGATTTATATATGGAGAAGGAAATGCAATTATAGGTCTTTCTAATTTCTTTTACGGTAGTGCGGCGGATGGAATTGGTTCTGTCGATTTCTTCTTTCAATTAACATTTGCGGCGATTGCATTAACCATTGCCTTCGGCGGATTTGCTGAGAGAGGAAAGCTTGCTGCTTACGCAATCTTTGCGGTTTTATTTTCAGCATTTGTATATCCATTAGTGGCACACTGGATTTGGTCAGATCAAGGTTGGCTTGCTGATTTAGGGAAGCAAGACTTTGCAGGCTCAACAGTTGTTCACTTAACAGGTGCGATGGCGGCACTTGCAGCGACTATTTTATTAAAACCTCGCCTCGGTAAATATGGTAAGAACGGAAAAGTGAACGATTTATCTGGACATAACCAAGTATACACAGCTTTAGGTGTATTAATCCTTTGGGTTGGTTGGTTTGGGTTTAATGCCGGTTCAACAGGTGGACTTGATGGAGCATTTTTTGGCTTTGTTGCGTTAAATACACAACTAGCAGCAGGTGCAGGAACCATCGCAGCGTTATTCTTAGTTTGGGCAATGAGTGGTAAAGCTGATGTTCCAACTACATTAAACGGGGCTTTAGCAGGTCTTGTTGCCATTACTGCATCGTGTGCTTTCGTTGATCCTTGGGCTGCGGTTGTGATTGGTATGATTGGTGGACTAATAGTAGTAGTTAGTATGAGAATGTTTGACAAGTTAAAAATTGATGATCCTATTTTTGCGCTTAGCGTACACGGAGTGGCAGGCGTTTGGGGCACACTTTCAACAGGTTTTTTCGCTACACCAGAACTTGCAGCATTAAATGGTGGTCGAGCTGGTTTATTCTATGGCGGTGGATTCGATCAATTAGGCGTGCAAGCTTTAAGCGTTGTAGTATGTGCCGCATTTGCATTTGGTGCTTCTTACGTATTGCTTTTACTTACAAAGAGTCTTGTTGGTGGTACGTTACGTGTGACTGAAGAGGAAGAGATTCTTGGTCTAGATATGAGTGAACATGGTTCGTACGGCTATCCTGAAAATGTGCAACAAGAACAAGAACGTTCTTCTAAGACAGGCTCATAATGGTGGAGATGTCAGAATTAATGAAGCAGCGGTTATGTGAGCAAGAACAGCGACGTAACGATGCTGTGCAAGTTGCTTTAGATAAAACGATTAAGGAGCTGGGAGAAATCCCTGCTCCCTTTGCGTTTTTCTTTATGGGTAGTGCAGGAAGAGAGGAACAGCTTTATCAAACAGATCAAGATCACGGCATCATTTACGACGGGGAAGAAGCGTGTCAACGATATTTTCTCTTTTTAGGAGAGGAGATCGTTAAAGCACTGGAAGATAAGGGATACGAACGGTGTACAGGAGGGGTTATGGCCTCAAATAAGGGCTGGTGTCGATCCTATGAGGAGTGGAATGAACAACTTAACTTTTGGATAAAAGAGAATCAATTTGAGCATGTCCGCTATTTGTTAACGTTCTTTGATGCTAGGACTGTGTTAGGTGATGATCAGTGGCTCAAGCGCCTAAAGCAACGTCTCTTTTTTGAGATAAGAAAAGGGCACATTCCGATGAGTCGCTTTACGGAAAATACAGGTAGAATCCCTAAGGGTTTGAATGGGTTTGGTCAATTGCTGGAAGATAACTATGGTGAGTATCAAGGGACGATCAATTTAAAAGAACAGGTGCTTTTTCCTTATGTGAATGGGATGCGATTACTTGCATTGCAGGAAGGTATTGAATCGGCATCGACATGGGCGCGTATGCAGCAAAGTGCATTTATGACAAGCGAACAACATGTAATGGCATCTTTTTTAGAGATTCAAAATAAACGTGTGCTATGGGGAGAGAATCATGGAACATTTACACATGTTTTTCCGAATAACCTTACAAAAGAGGAGCGGAAATTTCTTAAAGCATGTATTCGAGAAGGGCGATCGTTTTATCGGGGCATTCAACAAAGTCATGAATAGGCGTGTGGTACGATGAACTTAATGACAATCATGCGGCAAATTTCGGCACGATTTACTTCAGGTGTTTCGTCCTCAAACTCCGATCAAGCAAGTCAAATGGCGCGCTTTCGTCATTATCAAAAGGAAGCGCAAAAGGATGTGCTGGATGAACCGCTACATGAACTACCAATGGTTGTTTTTGACCTAGAGACAAGTGGATTTCAGCCAGATTATGGTGATTCGATTCTTTCAATCGGAGCAGTGAAAATTAAAGGTTCTTCAATCTTACATGACCATTTCTATAAAACGATTAAGCCAAAACGGACCCCATCTGCAGAAATTTTACAACTAACCGGGTTAACTACGGCAGAGTTAGAACAATCAGAGGCGTTAAAGGACGTTTTATTGGCATTTTACCAGTTTGTTGGTTCATCAACCCTTATTGCTCACCATGCTGCCCATGAGCGACGATTTATGCGGCATGCTACATGGCATGAACTCGGTCGAACGTTCACACATCGATTAATTGATACATCCTTTTTGACGCAGCTTACAGCAGCACATCAGTCGTTTGAACAGTTAGAAGAGTGGTGTCATGCGTACGATATTGTAGTAGGGAATCGTCATCATGCTCTTGCAGATGCGCATATGGCCGCTCAATTATGGGTGAAGCACCTAGTGGTTGCCGATCATGCTGGCTACTCAACTCTATCTGACTTATACAAAGCGCTTGCTGCTAAAAAGTAGCCACACTCTCGCATTGAACGGTTGAAGCATGCTATCATAGAGCTGTGTTCGAAAGGAGGACACTATGCTCATTAAAGTTGAACATCTCATTGAACAAATGGAACGACAAATAGAGAACATGAAGGGAGCGACAAACAGGGACAATTGGGTGGATGTTAAAGAAGCAGCCTCCATTATTGAAAGTTACTGTCACGTAATAAAGGGCAGTCAGCAAGTAGATGAACCGCTGCAAGCACCAGCACCGCAAAAACCAGCTATGCAGTCTCCTGTGCAGCCTGCTCCACAAAAACCAGTACTTAAACAACCAACGACAGAAGCAGATGAACGAGAAGAAAAACGCAATTTGCTTGATTTTTAGACAAGATTGATTGGAAAAAAGGCGATTATCCTTAAGTGGATGGTCGCCTTTTTTACATATACAGGATATTCAAGGCCGCCATTCAACAATTACACCATAATGGTGTGATTCCTCGTCAGGTAAATAATCTTTTTCAATGCGAACAACGGTTAACCCTTGTTTTAACATAAAGGAAAGAACAGGGTCGGTTCTCTTACCAGCTTGTACGCGTTCGACGTATTCTTCTATTGCTAATGTTTGTGCATAGTGATGGTAACCTGGTAACCGACTACCAGCGGCATAGCGTTGCAATTGTAACGTTCGCACGGTTTCTTTTCTTGCATCATAAAGGGCTTTTGCAACCCCGAGCTTTCGATACGTCGGGCGAACACATAAATCAATCCCATACAACGTCTGACCATTAGGGTCATGGGTTTGTCGAATGGTTCCGTTATCACTTATGTCACTCCAAGAATGAGAACGGTCAGCAGCATTTGTTAATAGCGATGTAGCCGAACCAACAATTATGTTATTGTATTCAGCAAGAAGTGCCCCTTCTGGAAAGGTGTCAACATGAGCTGAGATGTCGTCTTTATTCCAGAGTTGCTCCGCTGGATAAGGTGGTGGAAATGCTTCTTTTTGGACTTGTAATAAACCATCGAAATCAGCTAAAGTATAAGGACGAACGCGAATCATACCATTCCCTCCATTTTTCGTTTTTCCTATCATAGCATGGGGCTTGACGGAAGGCGACGGATGGGGATTTAAGAGTGAAAAGTGTTGAATGTGAAGGAGTGCTAGAAAATGGGAAGATTATTTATCTTCATTGGTGCGATTGTCATGGCGTTATCAGTAGCAATTGGTGCATTTGGCGCGCACGGATTGGAAGGGCGCATTAGCGAGCGAATGTTGAAAAATTACCAGACAGGCGTACAGTATCATATGATTCACGGTATTGGTTTACTGTTTGTAGGAATACTGTCGTTAAAAATGCTCGGCAATCAAATGGTTCATGGAGCAGGTTGGGCGTTTTTAATTGGTATTGTCCTATTCTCAGGGAGCCTATACGTTATGGCGCTAACCGGCATAACGAAGCTTGGTGCCATTACACCTATTGGCGGACTTGCTTTTATTGTTGGTTGGGTATTGCTAGGGATTGCGGCTATGCGGCACTTGTAATAAAGCAGCAGAAACACCCTCTTCAATGTAGAAGGGGGTGTTTTGTGTTATCGAGGTGAGTATTGGGATAAACTTGGTTCATACCCATATTGGTATGTATAGTCAATTGGCTCATCAAATGTGATAAAATCTAAATTTACCATTAAAAGTAAATAATACTCTCCTGTTTCTGGATTGCCGATAATAATGTGGTCACGTCCAGCTTCTTCAATGCGCCCACGAAAAACTCGGGCATTCCATTCGCTATTGCCTTCAAATGTCTGATGAACCGTTACAAGTTTGCCACGGTTTAAACGCAAAATGTTCTCAATAAACGATTGCTCAATTGGCAACATGCTTGCGTCTACACCAGACATTTGCTGTTGAACAAAGCCTGGAGTCTGGTAATTTTGTGAGGAGAAGTAAGGCTGAGGAGATTGCTGTTGCATAGATTGCTGACCATACATGGGTTGGCCTTGCATAGGCTGACCTTGGTGATGCTCCTGCCCGCTGCCTTGACCTTGTTGACCGCCTTGATTTTGCCACTGATTTTGGTACATGTAATCACTCCTTTTTTATCTTAAAACGTATTAAAGACTTCTTCGCATTCAGCTGGTGTTGGTTGATAAAAGCAGTGTGCTTTGTAACGCCCCGTGTTCCACTGTCCCCACCATTCGGCTGGACAAGGGCCGTCTGGACGGAAGAACCATAAAGCAAATTCAGCTGGATAAAACCGCTCGCCATTAATAACCCTTCTCGCCAAACGTCTATCTCGCTCACGAGCTCGCTGATAAAAATAGCTTTTTTGAACAGCTTCAAAACCACCTGGGGACTGATAAGCCATGTCGGGAATGCTATTAACTCCTCCAAAGTCTAAACATCTCACTCTTGTACGGTTCACCATGACGTTCCCCGCCATGAGCATACCCTCTTCTCCTTCTCCTTCTGCTTCTGCCCGCATTAATCGTGCTAACACATCAATGTCACTGGAATTTGCTTTTATAACGGCCATTCCTTACACCTCCGCAAAGATAGACTGACGTTGTTCGTTAGTGGAAGTCGAGTTAAACCACATATAGGTTCGTTCCATCATATGAATAAAGGGTTACAAATATGTCTACTCGTTAAAAGATCAAAAATGAATTAAGATAGAAAAAAAGAAGAATAGTCTGTAAAATAGAAAGGGCTAATTCATTTTTTAAGCCAAAATGACCATCTTCAATTGCAGTGTTAATAAGGAGTGATACTAAAAGAGTGAAACCTATATGGGAAATGAACCGTAATAACAAAAGAAGGCTGATAAACGATAGCCGTTTATGTGGTGAATAGCTGAATTTAAAATAGAAGGAGATGACCTGAATGACGTTAATTATTGATAACGTAGAAAAACAGTTTGGAAATCATACAGCAGTGGATGGTATTTCAGTAAGCGTAGAAAAAGGGCAAATGTTTGGCATGCTCGGGGCAAACGGCGCAGGTAAAACAACGACGTTTCGAATGATTATTGGTCTATTAGAACCATCAAACGGAACGGTGACATGGAACGGACAAAAGCTTTCGTACAAGTACACAAATCTTATTGGCTATTTGCCAGAAGAAAGAGGGCTCTATCCTAAGCTTACAGTTAGAGACCAACTGATTTATTTAGGAAAGCTAAAAGGAATGAAAAAGAATGTCATTATTGATGAAATGCGTTCATGGCTAGAACGTTTTAAAGTGACGGAATATGAAACAAAGAAGGTAGAAGAGCTTTCTAAAGGAAATCAGCAAAAGATTCAGTTTATCGCAGCTGTCTTACATAAGCCGGAATTGCTCATATTAGATGAACCATTCAGTGGTCTTGATCCAGTAAATTCGGATATGTTGAAAGCAGCAGTGCGACATATTCAAGATCAAGGAACAACCATTGTGTTCTCTAGCCATCAAATGAATAATGTAGAAGAGATGTGTGAAGACATTATTATGTTAAAACGTGGAAAAGCCGTTCTGCAAGGAAATCTAACCGAAATTAAACGCGGATACGGTATTAAAACCGTTTCCATTTCTGCTGATTATGATTTGAGTTTCTTAAAAGACCAGCACCAGGTCACCCACTATACGGAAACGAAGAATGGTGTAAAAATTCAAGTCGAGAATGAAGACGCGGCGAAAGAGATTTTTAACACTCTAGCCGACAAAGGGTTTGTCCGTAAGTTTGAAGTGGAAGAACCAAGCTTACACGATATCTTTATCGACAAAGTAGGAGGAGATGCAAATGAATAATTTCGGTACAATTGTCGCACATACATTAAGCGCAAAAATCCGCACGAAATCATTTTTAATATCATCGGCATTTATGATGCTTCTTATTATTGGCTTAACGAATATTACAACTATTATAGATTTATTTTCGGATGGAGATGGCGATAGCGCTACGAAGATCGCAGTCGTGGATGATAGCGAAGATGCAGGTATTATCGCACAAAGTTTAACAGCACCGAGCGAATTTGATGAAGAGACAACCTTTGTGCTAATGGATAATCAATCTCTAGAAGACGCTTTAAATGAAGCTGAGGAAGGTACATATGATGGGGTCGTGCAACTAACAGGTACAACTGATTCGTTAAATGTTTCTTTATATAATGATTCTACTACAGTGGCTATGGATGTCGAACAGCAGATCCAGCGATTAAAAGAAGGTGTGTTGACGAGTGAGCTAGATATTGACGAAGAGCAACTTGCTGCTGTTTATCAGCCAATTGCCTTTGAACAGCTTTCAATAGAAGAGGGCGAAGCAGTAGAAAGTGAAGAAGAAAGCGCGGCTTCCTTTTTTACCGTCTTCGGGATTACGTATGTGATTTTCTTTATTGTTATTCTTTTTAGCACAATGATTGCAACAGAGGTTGCTACAGAGAAATCGTCTCGAGTGATGGAACTACTCGTTTCAAGTGTCAATCCAGTTGTCCAGATGTTTGGTAAATTAACAGGAATTGCCCTTGCTGGTGTCGTAAACTTGCTTACGTTGCTTGTTGCGTTTGTTATTGGTATGACGATTGCTGGTGAAAACCTTACAGAGTTTCTATCATCTGATGTGATTGATTTAACACTTATAGGTTACGGGATTGTATCGATTGTTCTTGGCTACTTTATTTTTGGTGGGATTGCCGCTATGCTTGGCGCTCTTGTCAGTCGAACGGAAGAGGTTAATCAGTCTGTACAGCCGTTAATTTTCCTTGCATTGATTGGATTTTTTATTGTGTCATTCAGTCAAGGTTCACCAGATGCTCCTTTTGTTACGGTGGCCTCGTACATTCCATTTTTTACACCTCAACTGTTAATTTTACGTGTGGGCGTTGGTTCAATTGCTCCAGTTGAGATTGCGTTGTTAATTGCCATCATGGTCATAAGCGCAATTATTATCAATGTTATTGCAGCACGTGTATACAAAGGTGGCGTGCTCATGTACGGAAAGTTGTCCTTTAAGAAAAATATTAAACAAGCCCTTGCGATGTCTAAAAAAGAAAAATAAATACATGAAAACGGATTTGTTCTTGCTCAGTGAGTATGGTAAGATGGGAATATTGTGAAAAGGTATCGGAGGAGGTGATGGAGGATGATTGATTTATTTCTAGAGCTATCGTTTATATGGATTCATGTTGGTATATTGCTTCCTATTCTTGCTTGTTTAGCATATGAAAATATTAAGCTCCACAGAATGCATGTGAAGATGAAACGTCCTGTTCGTAAAACGTTAAATACAGGAAGAATCATTGATCTTCCTCCGTCGCCAGTTACTACTCGCGTACGCCCGAAGATTCCGTACTTTCGAGATAAGAGCTGTCAAGATGACGATGAACTGTACTTTGTTGTCTAAAGAAACAGCGATGTGAGACAACAAAGGAGGAAATAGAGAAACGTATGAAAAGAAAAATTCTTTTAACAACAAGCTTACTTTTTATGGCAGTGGTGCTAGCTGCCTGTGGAATAGACGAGCCTATAACGGCTGACTCTGAAGGCTTTTGGAACTCATTTTTCGTCTATCCAATGTCATTCTTAATTCAATTCTTCTCTGATTTGACGGGAGGTCATTTTGGCTGGGGGATTGTCATTGTAACAATCCTGATTCGTTTGCTGATCTTGCCACTTGCGTTAAAATCACAAAAGAGTTCTCGAGCGATGCAGGCGTTAAGACCTGAAATGCAGGAAATTCAAGAGCGCATGAAAAAAGCACAGGGGAACCCTGAGAAACAACGAGAAGTGCAGTCAGAAATGATTGGTATGTACCAAAAGCATGGCGTTAATCCAGCCGCTGGTTGTTTACCTGCACTTGTGCAAATTCCAATTGTTATGGCGCTTTATTTTGCGATAATGCGAACGGAAGCGATTGGGCAAGGACCTGAAAGTGATTTCCTTTGGTTTAATCTCGGACAAATGGACCCAGTGCTTCCGTTTATTGCTGGTATAACGACTTTTGTTCAATTCAAAATGTCGATGAGTCAAATGCCTGCTAATCCGTTAGGTGAAGGAATGCCAAATCCAATGAACATTATGCTGTGGATTATGCCTGTGATGATTATCATTGCCGGATTAACATTACCATCAGCATTAGCGCTTTACTGGGTAATTGGTAACATCTTTATGATTGTTCAAACCTACTTCATTATTGTACGTCCGAATTTGAATAAAGAAGATGTTGAAAAAGACCGTGCATAAAAGAAAGGTTCATCGCCTATGGCGATGAACCTTTTTACTTATAGATGAAAATACTTAGAGAGCGCATCTGTCTCTAATAGATTGCCGACATAGAAAGAGCCAAACTCTCCGTAACGCGCCGACACTTCGTCAAAACGCATTTCATAAACCAATTTCTTAAACTGAAGGACATCGTCAGAAAATAATGTCACGCCCCATTCCCAGTCGTCAAAACCAACAGAACCGGAAATGATTTGTTTTACTTTGCCTGCATAGCTGCGCCCAATCATGCCATGGCTACGCATTAAGTCTTTACGCTCATCCATCGGCAGCATGTACCAGTTATCGTTGCCTTCACGACGTTTGTCCATCGGGTAGAAACAAACATGCTTCCATTTAGGTAGTTCAGGGTAAAGACGTGAGCGAACATACGGGTTTTCGTAAGGATCTTCATCAGATTCTTTTGCTAAATAGTTGCTTAATTCAACAACAGAAACATACGAATAAGTCGGAAGCGTGTAATCGGCTAGTCCAGACTTATCGAAAGCAAGCTCAATGTGATTTAATTCTTCCATCGTTGGACGAAGAAGCATGATCATAAGATCTGCTTTTTGACCAACGATTGAATACAATGCGTGGCTTCCTTTACCATTTGCTTCTGTATCGCTCCATTGGTTTAATAGGGACGTGAATTCCTCAATCATACCATCTCGCTCGCTTTGTGGAACCGCCTTCCATGAGCTCCAGTCGATCTTGCGAAAATCGTGCAAAACATACCAACCATCAAGGGTTTTAGCTGCTTCATTCATCGTACAAATCCTCCTCTAACGATCTCTCTATACACTATACCATAAGGAGGGATAAATACTGAATGAGAAACGTTATCGCTTGCTTTTATTCACAAAATAGTCAAGAGCTACACGGTGTTCTTTTGATTCACTAGCTTCTCGTTGAGCGGTTACTTCCATTTCTAATAGCTCTGCTAAATGATGATCGAAGCTCTCCCTGAAATTGTTCTTCATTAGCCGATAAGCCGTTGGTGGCAGCGCCAAACAGTTTTGTATCGTTGTATCAATATCATCAATACTACTAATTAGACCGATTTCTAATGCTTTTTCACTAGTAATGGTATTCATTATAGCGAGCTCTAATGCTTTAGGATAGCCAACTAACCGGGGTAAATAGTAAGACATTCCTGCATCAGGAACAAGACCTATTTTCAAAAATCCTAAACCAAAACTGGCTTCTTTATCTGCAACGCGGTAATCACAGGCAAGTGCGATACTAAGACCTGCTCCTACGGCAACACCATTCATATGAGCGATAATGGGTTTGCCAATATGAGCCATAAGGGTAATTAATTTATTGTACGTTTCTCTTAAAATTCTTCCGTAATTTACATTTTCTAGATCATCTGGGTCAATGGATTTTAAGTCGGCTCCAGAACAAAAAGCATTTCCACTTCCTGTTAACACAATAACTCGAACCTCACTATGTTCGTCGGCCTCTTCAAATGCTCTATAAAGTTGTTCGTGAGCCTCATCGTTTAAAGCATTTCTTACTTCTGGTCGATTTAAGGTAATCGTTGCGACATTGTTCTTAATAGCTAGTTTTACCAGTTGGTCACTCATAAAATCCTCCTAGAATGGTTTTCTACATAATTCGATCATAACAAATGAAAACCCTTTATTTATGTGTAAGCGTAATCAATGTGTCAATTTTTAAAATTAACGCTTTATAGGAGTCTGTTTCCTTTTCTTCTAAAGCAGGGTATCCTAAAATAGAGGAAGAACGAAAACTGAAGGAGGTTATTTAACGTGAGTAATTTATTTGCTGATATTAAGCAGCAGGTAGGGTCTCATAAACCAAGTATCGTATTGCCAGAAGGAACCGATGAACGTGTTCTTGAAGCTGCGGTTAAGCTTGCAGCGGATAACGTAGTTGAACCGATTTTAATTGGAAATCCAGACGAGATTGCGTCTCTTGCTGATAAAATAAACGTAAAGATCGATGATGTAACTATTTATAATCCAAAGACGTATGCACACCTTGATGCCATGGTCGAAGCTTTCGTTGAAAGACGTAAAGGAAAAGCAACGGAAGAGCAGGCGCGTGAACTTCTTATGGACGTAAATTATTTTGGGACGATGCTTGTTTACATGGAAAAAGCAGATGGCTTAGTGAGCGGTGCTGCCCATTCAACTGGAGATACGGTTCGTCCAGCTTTACAAATTATTAAAACATTACCTGGCATTAAACGCACATCTGGTGTGTTTGTGATGGTAAAGGAAGACAAAAAGTTTGTGTTCGGTGATTGTGCGATTAATATTTCACCAAATGAAGAAGAGTTAGCTGAGATTGCAACGGCAACGGCAGACACGGCTAAATTGTTTGGGATTGATCCAAAGGTAGCCATGTTGTCATTCTCAACCCTTGGTTCTGCATCGTCTCAAGAAACACAAAAGGTATCTGCGGCTACGAAGATCGCTCAAGAAAGCCGTCCTGACCTTGTTATTGATGGAGAGTTCCAGTTTGATGCAGCGTTTGTCCCTGCAGTTGCGCAGAAGAAAGCGCCGGATTCACCGTTAAAAGGTGAAGCGAATGTCTTTATTTTCCCTAGCCTAGAGTCAGGTAACCTTGGCTATAAAATTGCTCAAAGACTTGGTGGCTACGATGCAATTGGACCAATCTTACAAGGTTTAAATAAACCAGTGAACGATTTATCACGTGGTTGTAACGTAGACGATGTGTATAAGTTAAGTTTGATTACAGCTATGCAAGCTATTACGCAAACAGAAACGCAAAAAGCATAAGAAAAAGCTTTCGGATTACATTCCGAAAGCTTTTTTTCTTAATGAAGACAACGATTTTGACGTTGCGTTACTCGTTCAAGCTGTGCTTCAAAAAGCAGCTCTTCTTCTTCTGAAAGCACGTGGTGTTCAAGCGTAATACCAAAGGTTAGCGCAGTGTCGATTGTACGTTGAACAATTTCTTCGACCGTATAGGTCGTATTTAGTAATTCATTTATTGAACCCATTACGGCTGGATCAATGGAAGGAACGGTATAAGAAGGCTTTGACTGTCCAATCCCATGCTCATACATTTGTTTTACGATGTGAGCTCTTTGGGCTCCACTGCCTGTGACACATAAATAAATTTGCACAGCAATTCCGCCACGTATTCTCCGTTGTGAAATGCCTGCAAATTTCTTGCCGTCAATACTCAAGTCGTAGCTTCCAGGGCAGTAAGATCCGACCACTTCACCTGTATGAATAGTCGCTTGAGGAAACATGGCCCGAATCAACGCAACCATACGCTCGTATCCACCATCTATAGAGGATGTTGTTTCACCAGGAAAAATAAGAGAAAGATTAAGAACACCATCGTCTAACAGAACGGCTAAACCGCCTGAATTACGGACAACAACTTGGTAATTATTTTTTTCTAGAAACGTAATTGCTTCATTTATAGAGTCTAAGCGAGAGTCTTGTGTCCCTAATACAATTGTATTTTGATGAACCCAAAATCGGAGGGAAGGTTGGTTTTTTTTGCCGGCTAGAGTGCACAGCAAATCGTCATAAGCAAAAGAATGTAAAGCACTGGTTTGTAAGTATTCTTTGCTGTGATCAACAAGCTTCCACGTACTCACTTTAGACTGGAATGGTGATACATTAGCCAATAAAATCATTCCTTTCATGCCGCTACTAGTATACCATGTAAATAGCCTTCCTATAAAAAGGAAGTTGCGCAATTTCAATCCAGCCGTTATACTGAAAAAAGTTTTACAAAAAGTAAGCGATTTAGTAAATGTTTGTGAAGATTGTAGAAAATAGTAAACGGAATAGAAAGAATGTCGAATACGTTTGGGGGAAATTAAGTGGATAAGAATAAGCTTACACGAAATATTTTATTAGGTTTATTATTTGGTGCATTACTAGGTCTAATTTTACCTTATTTTTCGCAAGATGCATTTAACTGGCTAAACCAGTACCTCCTGGATCCAGCCGGTACGGTCTTTTTACGTCTCATAATGATGGTGGTTGTTCCGCTTGTATTCTTCTCGCTAGTTGTAGGTATTTCTGATTTAGGGAGCCCAAAGCAACTTGGACGAATGGGGATACAAACGGTTATCTTTTTTCTCGCTACTTCTGCTATCTCATTAACTATTGGAATTATTGCCGCTCAAATCGTTCAGCCAGGTTCACCGGGCCTTCTTGGTGATGGTATTGCTGAGGATTATGAAGTAGCCGATTCTGTACCAATTATGGATACGTTAGTAAATATTATTCCAAATAACCCAATTGAATCAATGGCGAATATGGAAATGCTTCAAATTATCTCGTTTGCTATATTTGTTGGACTTGCTATGGCCATGCTCGGTAAAAAAGTAGAAACAGTCAAAGTATTCTTTGTACAAGCTAACGACATTATGATGAAAATTGTTACGTTTGTCATGGCATTTGCTCCAATTGGTGCGTTTGCACTAATTGCATCTGCTCTTGGTGAAGCAGGGTGGGGAGCAGTTGGTTCACTGTTGTCTTACTTCCTTACCGTTACAGGTGTATTAATTTTCCATGGTATTATCGTATATGGGTTGATTGTGTACTTCTTAGGAAAAATGAGTCCTGTGAAGTTCTTTAAAGGCTTTGCGCCAGCAATGACAATGGCATTTAGCTTGTCAAGCTCAAATGCTGTGCTACCCTTATCAATGAAATCTGCTCAAGAAAACTTAGGTGTCTCTAAACAGGTTTCTGGATTTGTTCAGCCTCTTGGAGCAACAATCAACATGGATGGAACAGGCATTATGCAAGCTGTTGCCACAGTCTTTATTGCCCAAGTGTACGGGGTCGATTTAACGATCACTCAAATGCTTATTATCGTCTTAACAGCGACACTGGCAAGTATCGGAACAGCAGGGGTGCCTGGTGTCGGCATGATTATGCTTGCGATGGTCTTAACTTCAGTAGGGTTGCCACCAGATGCAATTGGATTAATTATTGGTATTGACCGTTTACTTGATATGATGAGAACAGCTGTAAACATTACAGGTGATGCGGTTCTAGCTGTTATTGTTGATCGAAACGAAAAGCGGCGGGGAGAAATCTCTGCTTAACATGAATAACGAGACTCAAACCGATCCTTCGGTTTGAGTTTTTTTTATGAGATCAAGCCTTTTTTTAAAGGAGGAGAAACTTTATAATAAGAGGGATAAAAGGGGGGAGAAGCATGTCCATAAGGCTAACAGAAGAAAAAGTGTTTAAAGATCCTGTTCATCGCTACATACATGTGCAGGACAAGTTACTATGGGATTTAATTGGGACGAGTGAATTTCAGCGTTTGCGAAGGGTTCGTCAATTAGGGACGACATCGTTTACCTTTCATGGTGCGGAGCATTCCCGCTTTAATCACTCTTTAGGTGTGTATGAGATTATGAGGCGATTGATTACCAACTTTAGCGATAAACCGATGTGGAATGATGAGGATCGACTTCTAGCGCTTAGCGCAGCCTTACTCCATGACATTGGACACGGACCGTTCTCCCATTCGTTTGAAAAAGTATTTGATACCGATCACGAGGAATGGACGAGGCTAATCATCCTCGGCGATACAGAGGTGAATGAAGTGCTCCGTCACGTGCATGCAGACTTCCCGAAAGAAGTTGCCGCTGTCATTGAGAAAACGTCTGCAAACAAGCTTGTAACGAGTATGATTTCAAGTCAGATTGATGCGGATCGCATGGATTATTTATTAAGGGATGCCTATTATACCGGTGTGAGCTACGGTCAATTTGATCTGGAGCGAATTTTGCGGGTGATGCGACCGATGGACGATCAAGTCGTTGTGAAAGCAAGTGGCATGCACGCCGTAGAAGACTATATTATGAGTCGCTACCAAATGTACTGGCAAGTATATTTTCATCCGGTTACGAGAAGCTCTGAAGTGATCCTGAGTAAAATTCTAAAACGGGTAAAAGCGTTGCACGAAGAGGGGTATCCATTCAAACAGCCTCCGCATCATTTTGAGTCCATTTTCTCAGGCACAATGACAATCAACGATTACTTACAATTAGATGAATCTGTCATGCATTATTATTTTCAGTGTTGGCAAAAAGAAGATGATCCAATCTTAGAAGACTTATGTCATCGGTTTTTAAATCGTCGTTTGTTTGCATATGTAGAATGCCATCCAAACGAGCGGTTAACCGATATAATGGCTCTTCAAGAACTTTTTTGGGAAGCTGGAATGGATGCCGATTATTATTTGGAAATAGATTCCTCTTCAGACTTGCCATACGACGTGTACAGGCCAGGAGAAGAACAGAGGGTACCGATTCAACTGCTAATGAAAAACGGTCAATTAAAGGAGCTTTCAAGCGAATCAGATGTAGTTGAATCGATCTCAGGGAAGAAACGAACGGATCATAAGCTTTATTACCCAGCTGATACGATTGCATCACTTGATTCGTCTATTAGGCTTAAAATCGAATCCATTCTGAAACAAATGTGAGGAGGGCTAACGTGCTAACCCATCATGCACAAGTATTGAACCTTTTTTCCTTATGTGAGAATACGATTGAACATAAGAAACTGCAGAAAATCATTTATATTGCTAAGTCTTTTGGGGCCCCTTTTGCGGAAAAATATCGCTATCATCGATTAGGTCCATATTCAGAGGATTTATTCGTACGATTGGAAGAGCTGTGCAACCTCCACTTTCTTCAAGAGGAACAGCATGACATTGATTCTGTTTATGTACTAACAGAAGAGGGTGAAGGGTTTTTACATACATTACATACAAAGAGAGGAGAAGACAGCTTTACCCCTATGTATAAAGCGTTAAATGAGCAGCCGCTAGCGACCCTCGAACAAATGGCGGCATTGCTGTATTTTCAGCAAATGGAAGGCGATGGTGTTCGTGATCCTCATCTCATCTCTCGCTATTCAGATCAAGAGTGGCTTCATGCAGAAACCTATTTAACAATGCTAAGAGAGCGTCAAATATTCTATGAAGGTTCATAGTCTTACATTTTATTTTACAGCAGTTTTGTAGTTATGGCGCGTATCGTTGTATACACTAAAAGCAAGAGAACACCATGACAAGAGAAGAAAGGTGGCGCCATCTTTGCTCAGCTTTACATTTATGCTACTTATGTTCGCTGTGGGCATCCCGTTAATTCTAATCTTAATTTTATCTTCACCAATGATGGGATTGACTGTGGTTGCGGTCATTCTGTTAAATTGGTTTTTTATATCTCACTACGTGCGCAAACATCATAGAGATGCGCATAGTAAAAAGGAGTGTCCATAATGGGAACGCTCCTTTTTACTTTTATTGATCGCTTTGTCGAACCCCTGCAACACCGAAGTTAGTCGGCTTCATTTCATCAATGATAACCGAGATACGCTCTTTTGGAGCTTGTGTTGTTTCCGAGACCGCTGCAGTTACTTGCTCCACGAGTGCTCGCTTTTGATCATCACTGCGACCTTCAAGCATTTGAATTGTTACAATTGGCATGAAAAAAACTCCCTTCTTATAGCATACGTTGAGTATACCAGAAAGGAGTTTTCTTTTATTCAGTAAAAAGGGCTAAAGACTGATTAAACTGTGAATCAACGAGATCTGCAACAAGAACATAACGTTCAGGCGCGAAACCGACAACGTGAAATGGATAACAAGTCGTTAACGTTAATTGCGCATCGTCTGTGGAGACAATGACTGTCCGATCATCCTCGTCAACAATGCGAACGGTATGGACTTTGTAGGTAAACACACCGCTCTTCGTTTCGACGATAATCTCGTCTCCTTCACCTACATCACCTAAATGATGAAAGACGGTGTTGTTATGACCGGATAAGACGCTGTTGTCATTTTCGCCAGGGAGTACACTTCCATCGAAATGCCCGACCCCTCGATCAAGCTCCTCATCACCAGTGCCATGAATGATTGGCCAGCTTGAGTCTAAGACTGGAATGCTCAATTTCCCCATAACTTCACCGATTTCAGGCTGCCACTCACTCACTTCAGGGTTTATTGTTGAGGCAAGAGCAGGCTCGCTCTCTCCTTTTCCTGAAAGGGTGTGGGCGACCAACGTTTCTTCCGCAGGCATGAACTTGTAAAGGACATAGCCATGTAGTATTTTGAACCCGGTTGTTGTTGTAAGATAAGCACCAAAAGCGATTAACAGAACAGCAAAAATCGTTAAGACCGTCTTTTTAACGTTTCGTTTCCGCTTTTTAAAACGTGCCACGACTTATACAGCCTCTTTTTTCATCGAACGACGGAATACAAGTAAGCCAGCGCCCATTAATCCAAGACCAAGTAAAGCGAAAAGTGGGTAGTTGCTTGATGTTTTAGGCATTTTCGCACCATCAACCGTTTTTGTCAGCTTTTTAGATGTGTCGCTACTATCTTGACCACCTGATACAGGTGCTTTTTTAGCTGGTGCTTCGCCACCGTTTTTCGGCGTTTCTTTTAATGATTCTTCTACTTCTTTACCGATGTTGTTCACATCATCTAAAATATCTTTAATGAAATGGGAGTTAAACATCTCTGGAGTGATATAAAAATCAGCTAAGAAGTCGCCAGATTCATTATACAATTCAACAAGAAGCTTATATTCTTTTTCAATGCCGGATTTTGCTAAAGCAGCTAAATCGACTGGTTTTTTGTCTTGTCCAGCTTTGTCAACGTAATAAGCTGGTTGTAATTTTAGTAAATCAATTGCTTTTTCGCCAATTGCGAAAAGTTCAGCGATTTCTTGTGCGTTTAATTCTGTAATGGATTCAAAAGCGCCATCACGGAAAGCAAAACCACGCTCTTTTAATGCGTTTAAGTCTGCTGATAAATGTGGGTTTGTTTCTCTTACTTTAAGGAAGTGCATCATTAAGTTCCATAATTCTTCATCACTAAGGCTAAACTCTTTTAAGTAACCCGATAAGTCAGGAAACTCATACCAGTCATCATCACCAAAATGTGCCCATAGGAACATATCTAAGTCATCATAGAAAATAAAGTAATCCATTGAAATCATTAACTCTTCTAATAAAGCTAAGAAGTCGTCTTCAGAAACTCCGTAATCTTCTAAAAGTTGATAATAACTTTCTTCAGTTAATAAGTCACCTAAATAATCCTCTAATTCTTCGACTGTACTAAACTCGTCTAAAGCGGTTTGCCAGCGATCATTTAAATATATTTCAAGCTCTTCTTCAGTCATGTCTATGTACGCTAAGTACTCATTTAGCTCGTCCTGATCTAATGAGTGGGCAAAACTAAGACTCGGTGCAATAAGAGATAAAAGCAATGTAAAAATAAGTGATAAGGACAATAATTTTTTCATGTGTTCCCCCTATATTCAGTTGTCATATTTTTCTTGCAAGGTAATTATATAGTGATATCCCTTCATTTGTCATCATAATATCGAAAATTTTAGAAAAACTTTAGAATTAGTTCGCATATGCACAGAAATGCGACAAAATCCTTCTAAATGCTCCAAATTATTCGTGTGTGGCATACTGGCTGATCTGAAAATCAACTTATGATACAATGAAATCATGAATGATGAAACTAGAAAGGGCGGATGATCGTGGATTTGCTCAATAATAATAATTTGAAGAAGGCGAAGAAGTCTTCAAACTTTACGATTCTTAGTAACGACTCTGATGCTACAGATGGTCATGGCGGATATGGGGCTGGCTTGATTAATTTAGATCATATGACGTCATTGTTTATTAATATTGATGAGCAAGAAGCGTTTGTTGATATGGGGGCGCTTCATGCACGTTCTGCTGTTGAAAAACGGGTGAAGTTTATTCCAACCCTTGAAGATGTCCCAACAGATGGCATGAAGCGTTATTGGTTAATCTGGATTACAATTGAGACAAAGGATAAAAAACCTTATTACAGCGGCGTTGCGGCCTGCTATATGACAGTAAACAAAGGGGCAAAACGTGGCTATAAAAGCATGCCAGAGCATGTGAATCAGATGGACAAAGCATTAAAAGGGAAGGTCTCGGTTGAAGACATGGATGCCTCTTCTCGTAAAGTGCTAGCTGATTTCTTAAAAGGTCATAGTGAAGACATTTGGAATGCGTCGTCAACGTTGCAAGAAGCGCTAAAAATTTGAACAAATTGTGAATAAAGGATGAGACCTATTGTTCTTTTTAGGTCTTTGTTTTACGCTTACTAGTGCTAGGACAAAAAAGCAGCCGAGGGTGTACGTATACCCCTCGGCTGTTTTTTTATAGTTTTTTCAATTCGTCTACAAGCTCCGCGAATTTTTTCATTGCTGCTTCAATTGGTTCAGGAGTGGTTAAATCGACTCCTACCGCTTTAAGGAGCTCCAATGGATCGGCTGAGCTTCCACTTTTAAGGAACGTTAAATACGACTCAAGGACGTCTTTATCGCCTTCTAAAATCTTAGTGGCAATTTGAATGGCTGAGGCGAATCCAGTTGCGTATTGGTATACATAAAAGGCACGATAGAAGTGAGGAATGCGAGACCATCCGTATTTTACCTCATCATCAAATACAATATCTGGACCGTTATAAAGGCGGAAAAGCTCTTCATATAGTGAGTTTAAGTTTTCTGCATTTAGCGATTCACCGTTTTCTGCTTTTTCATGAGTTTGCTTTTCAAAATCAGCAAACATTACTTGCGTGAAAAAGGTACCGCGGAATTGTTCGATGAAATGATTTAATAAGTAAGCTCGCATTTTCTCATCCGTCGTTTCATTTAACAAATAGTTAATTAGCAAAACTTCGTTTACCGTTGATGCTACTTCGGCAACAAAAATGCGATAGCTTGCGGTTATTTGTGGCTGGTGCTTGCTTGAATAATGACTGTGTAGTGCATGACCCATTTCATGAACAAGTGTAAATAAGCTATTTAAATCATCGTGATGATTTAAAAGAACAAATGGGTGGACACCATAAACGCCCATATTGTAAGCGCCTGAACGCTTTGCAGGTGTTTCCCTTACGTCAATATAGCGTTTATCTTTAAACTCTTTTAATCGCTCAACGTACTCTTCACCTAATGGCTGTAAAGCGTGAATCATCGTGCTGTATGCTTCCTCATACGGAATGTCTGCTTTGACACCAGGTACAATCGATGCATTTAAGTCGTATTGGCGCAGTTCATCAACACCAAGCTTTTCCTTACGTAATCGGCTGTATTCATGTAATGGTTGAATATGGTTTCTCGCTGCCTCAATTAACTGATCATATACAGCTGGATCAATGTCGTCCGCAAAAAGAGCTTTTTGCAGAGCGGACTCATAGTTGCGTACTTTCGCCATGGTTGCATTCTTTTTAATTTCCGCACCGAGTGTTGTAGCAATCGTATTATTTAGTTCAATGTACGGCTTATAGTAAGCTTTGTACGCTTCTTTTCTCTTATTTCGATCCTCGTCTTCAATCAACTTTGCATACATGCCTCTTGTTAATTGAACTTTTTTCCCTTTATCGTCGGTTACATCACCAAATTGTATATCTGCATTATTCAACATACTAAATGTTGCGCCAGGAGCTTGAAACGATTCGCTCAGTTGCGAAAGCAATTCTTCTTTTTCTTTTGAAAGAACGTGGTCTTTAAACCGAAACGATTTCCATAGTTCGTCTTCGAAATATTCGAGTTCTTTTTCTTCTTTTAAGTAAGAACGAAGTGTTTCCTCATTTAAGCTTAAGAGGAATGGCATAAAAAAAGCGGTTGATTCACTTACTTTCACCCCAAGCTTTGTTGTGCGATCACTTAACGTTTGCGCATGAGAATCCCTCGTATCAATGTCGGTTAAAAACATAGTGTACGCAAATACTTTTCGCAAATGAAACGAAAGCTCTTCTTGTGTTTTTAAGTATGCTAACAAATCGGAGCCACTAGTAATAGCGCCATCATATGTTTGTAATTTGTCACAGATGCTTTCGCATTCTTCTAATTTAGCGCGCCATTCCTGTTCATTGTTAAATAAATCGGTCAAATCCCACTTTTCGTGATCAGGGACTTCTTTTCGTGTTGAATATGTCGTCATCTAGACACCCCTTCGAAGTTAATAGCGTATTCGTTCTAGTGTAGCACGCAAGCGGTAAATTATGTTTGAATCTGAGATTTTAAAAACATTTATGGTAATTTGACAGCTTCTAAAAAGTGTTTTTGTTGAACGTTTGTATTTATTAGAAAGGAATATACTTTTTATCGTTGAATGAGTTACATATTGAACTTTTATTATAAGTTCGAGAGTTGTTATGAGGCGTAAATATCTAGTGTAAGTGAATCAAAGCAAAAAATAAAAAGTTTGCGTCAGTGAGAAGAATCGAGATGAAGCTATACGATTTTAAATAGATCCAATATTTTTGATGGTTCTCTAGCTACATTCTGCTGTATCTACGTCTTATTCCATTATTGTAAAGAGGTGTGTTAATTGATGTCTAAAGCAAAGATGTATTCTTACTTAGGAATAGTAATACTTGTAATTTCACTAGTAATATCAATAATAGTAGATAGGATAATGATATTTATATCTGTAATCCCAGTATATGGCGTATTATTTTTCTATGCGCATAAAGAAAAAGTGAATGATCAAAGAAACGGATAAATAAAGGATAGCTAAAAAATCCTAACTTTTATTCTGACTAAGAGAATGGAATCCTGTTAATTAGAGATTTCTTTAAAACTGCTTCGGGATTAGATAAAAGGAAACGAATCGTTTCTTTTAAACGGAAATATGCCTCACTGAAATCAACATTTTAGGCAGATTAATCTCTTGACAAAAGATGCGGAAACATTCAAATCTTTTGAAAAAGAGATGAACATACGTAATTAAAAAGAAAATTACAATTGTTTTCTGTGCTATACTGATGAGAAAAGGTGGTGAAAAGGATGCTTGCCCCAGAGCAACGAAAAGCAATTCACGCGCTGCAGCAAAAGGTAGAACACTATGATAAGACGAAGTTAAAAATGAATTGGGATATGCTTGCACAACAAAATCGTTCCGAGTCGAAAACGGAAGATTACTTTCATTATGACGAAAAAGGTACGTTACTTGGTTATTTGGCGGTTTTTTCATTTGGGAAAAAAGTCGAATGTTTGTGTCTTGTTGACCCAGAATACAGACGGAGAGGCATTGCCCGCCATTTAATGACTCAAGCGCTCAGCAATTGGCATCAGCAGGCAGCGCCTTTTCTCATTAATACTCCTGAAAACGCTACGAGTGGTCATGCTTTCTGTCGGGCAGTTGGTGCTGTCTATCAATTTTCTGAGCATCAAATGGTTTGTCGCGAAATACCAATGCCTTGTTCAAAGGAGGGCATTCGAATTCGTCCAGCTGTTTCGAGTGATCAAGCATCCATTCAATGCTTAGATAAAGAGGGTTTTGGTTTATCGATGGAAGAAACAAATCATTTGAGACCAGACGAAGTAAATGGAACTTATATCGTTGAAGCTGCTGGTGAAGTAGTTGGGAAATTAAGAGTGCAGCGTCAAAAAGATGAAAGTTGGATTTACGGTTTCGTCATTAAGAAAGAGGAGCGCGGTAAAGGTATTGGTCGAGCTGTGTTAACGGATATTGTCCATCGTGAAGTTCGAAACGGAAAAACAGTTTGGTTAGATGTTGTGACCTCAAACGAGCAGGCGTTGTCATTATATAAAAAATGTGGGTTCACTGTAGAAGGTGCCCAAGCATATTATCGTTATAAAGCATGAAATAAAGAGTATGAATCTTAAATAGATCCATACTCTTTTTCGTGCTACTCTTGATCTCGTCGTTCCCACTGATCTGTTTCGACTTCATTTCCACCAATCCAGCGAAAGAAGCGTCGAAAAATGCTTTTGTCTTGTTCTGGCTCTTCATCAATTGGTTCTGATTCTTCCAGCTTACTACAGGGTTCGAGCGGTTCGGTCCCCATTAAGAAAGCGGTAGGTCTTCCACCAGGGCAAGATTCATTCGTGAGCAATCCAGTATGAGGGTCGACTGTTTTCATAACAACCCCAGGAGGGCGAGTGAATGGAAGCGTTAGTTCATCTTCCATGGCTGACTGCATGAAATCTGCCCAAATTCGTTTAGCAATTTGGCCTTCTGTAAATTGATTAATGTCTTTC
Organism: Shouchella hunanensis; assembly: GCF_028735875.1. Classification (GTDB taxonomy): domain Bacteria; phylum Bacillota; class Bacilli; order Bacillales; family Bacillaceae_D; genus Shouchella; species Shouchella hunanensis. Next base: position 1,242,765 of record NZ_CP117834.1, on the reverse strand, counting down.
TTCTCATCGTAGCCAGTCCAAACAACTGTGACAAGCTGTGGCGTATAGCCAATCATCCAGCTATCTCGCGGCGTAGACCCTGACTTACCAGCAGTCGGATGAGTCAGTTTCTTTGCAACACTGCCACCAGTTACCGACGTGTAGCTATTTAGTTCAGGTTCAAAAACACCCTTCATCATATCCGTTAAAATATACGCCGTGTCAGCCCGAAGTACTTGCCGTTGTGGGCTGTTTGGTTCAAAGATTTTCTTACCTTCTCCATCCGTAATATGACGAATAAACACAGGCTCACTCATCTTTCCCCCGTTTGCTAGCGCTGTATAGGCATTTGCCATATCAATAATGGATACGGGCTGTGCACCAAGTGCAAGAGAGGGTAGTTGTTTAAGTTTACCTAAGCCAACGGTTTCTGCAACTCGAACCAGTTCTTCCTCCCCGATAGACAGATGGGTTTTCACCGCGTAGATGTTATCAGAGTAGGAGATCGCTTCCAGCATTGTAATAAAATCGTTCGCATAAACATCGTTATAATTACTAGGCTCGTATGAATCCCGTCCTTCGTCAAATGTGAAAGAGGTCGGTTCACTAAGGAATGTTGTCATTGGCGTGAAGCCATTCTCAAGTGCTGCGTAGTAAAGAAATGGTTTCATTGTTGATCCAGGGTGTCGCTTAGACTGAGTCGCTCGATTATATGAACTATCTTCATAGTCTTTTCCGCCTACAAGTGCTTTCACTTCGCTTGTTCGAGGATCCATTGCAACAAGTGCCACTTGCAAATCACTTTCCGGCATATAGTGCGCAACAAGATCTTCTGCTTGTTGCTGAAGAGTGGGGTCAAGTGTCGTCTGAACGCTTAATCCTCCTACTTTCAACTGTTGTTCTGTAAGTTGAGTGTAGTCTTTCATGAAGGCTTTTACATGGTCTTGAAAATAAGGAGCAAGCTCTTGTGCTTCAAGATCCTTTTGATCGGTAAATTGGAGTTTTTCTTCTTTCGCTAAGGAAGCTTCTTCGGTTGTAATAAAGCCTGCCTCCACCATGCTGTTTAAGATGGTATGCTGGCGGGACGTCGCTCGTTCCAAGTCATTTAATGGTGAATAATAGCTTGGTCCTTTCGGCACACCTGCTAGCATGGCTGCCTCTGCTAAAGAGAGATTCTTTGCGTTTTTGCCGAAGAAGTGAGAAGAAGCCGCTTCAATACCGTAGTTACCATGTCCGTAATAAATGGTATTTAAGTACCCTGCCAAAAGGTCGTCTTTCGAATAGTTCATTTCTAATCGAAGTGAATAAACAAGCTCATTCCACTTGCGCACATACGTTTTCTCATGGGATAAATATAAGTTACGAGCGTATTGCTGTGTAATTGTGCTGGCACCTTGTCCTTTTGAACCAGATTGCAGGTTCGCTAGGAGCGCTCCACCAATACGTTTAAGGTCAAATCCATAATGGGAATAAAATTTCCGGTCTTCCACAGCAATTGTAGCATCTATTAAATAGGGTGATACCTCGTTTAACGGGACGGTTTTTCGATTTTGACCTGCTTCTTCACTATCAATGATGGAACCATCGTTCGCTAAGAATTGATTAGGGAAAGCAAGTTCAATTGGTGGTGGACCTTGCATTCTGGCATAGGATAAGAGAGCAAGGATGCTTATAATGATGCACATAATCGCAATTAGGCAGTATTTAGCCAGCGATTTTACTTGTTTAAAGCGTTTTTTTTGACCTCTTGTTGCTGGAATCAACTTGCTCACCCTTTCGTTCATCATCTCTTTACTAGTTTGGAAAAAAAAACAGATTTTTAAACAAGAGTTGCAATTCCGCTCCCATCCGCTATACTTGCTCTTAGCAAAGAAATCATGTACACATGGTTTTAACTAAATGAGGTGACAATAGTGGAGTTTTGGTTTACAGAAAAACAAACAGAACGATTTGGCATTACGATGAAAATTAAACGCACGCTGCATTCTGAAAAGACGGCGTTTCAGCAACTAGATATGGTGGAAACAGAAGAATTCGGAAATATGTTGTTATTAGATGGTATGGTGATGACAACAGAAAAGGATGAATTTGTGTATCACGAAATGGTGACACACGTTCCATTATTCACACACCCTAATCCAAAGCATGTCCTAGTAGTAGGTGGTGGAGATGGCGGAGCGATTCGCGAGGTCATTAAGCATCCATCAGTTGAAAAAGCCACTCTTGTTGATATTGATGGAAAAGTAATTGAGTACTCAAAAAAATATTTACCAACCATTGCTTGTGCCCTTGAGGATGCTCGTGTGGATGTTCAAGTAGACGATGGGTTTATGCATATTGCAAAATCAGAAAACGAATATGATGTCATTATGGTTGATTCAACAGAGCCAGTTGGTCCTGCTGCTAAATTATTTGAACGAGGTTTTTATGAAGGGATCTCAAAAGCATTGAAAGAAGACGGGATTTTCGTAGCGCAGACCGATAACCCTTGGTTCCATCAAGACCTTATTACAAATGTATATAAAGATGTACAAGAAATTTTCCCGATTACACGTTTGTATACATGCAACATCCCTACATATCCTAGTGGCATGTGGACATTCACAATCGGTTCAAAAAAACACGATCCTTTAAAAGTGGAAGCGACTCGTTTTCATGAGATTGACACAAAATACTATACAAAAGACATTCACAACGCTGCTTTTGTATTACCCAAATTTGTGCAAGATTTATTGAAGTAAGGAGTGACATGTATGCGATTTGATGAATCTTATTCTGGCAAGGTCTTTATTATGAGCCGGGCAACTTATGAAGAAGCTGATGCTGTCATTTACGGAATGCCGATGGATTGGACCGTTTCCTTTCGTCCAGGTTCCCGTTTTGGTCCAGTCCGCATCCGAGAATCTTCTCTTGGATTAGAAGAATACAGCCCTTACGCAGACAAGCATTTAGAAGAGGTTGCGTATTTTGATGCTGGTGATATCCCGCTTCCGTTTGGAAATGCAGCAAAGAGTTTAGACATGGTTGAAGAATACGTGGAAGGTCTTTTAAATGACGGCAAGTTCCCCCTCGGTTTAGGTGGCGAACACCTTTTATCATGGCCAATTTTTAAAGCCATGTATCGTAAATATCCAGATTTAGCGATTATTCATATTGACGCACACGCAGATTTACGTGAGGAGTATGAAGGAGAGGTATTATCTCATTCCACCCCAATTCGTAAGGCGTGTGAATTAATTGGACCAGAAAACGTCTATTCATTTGGCATTCGTTCGGGCATGCGTGAAGAATTTGCGTATGCAAAGGAATCAGGGATGAATCTCTTTAAGTTTGATGTTGTTGAGCCGTTGAAGCGAGTATTGCCTAAGCTAAAAGGGAGACATGTCTACGTAACGATTGATATTGACGTACTTGATCCGGCGTATGCTCCAGGTACGGGCACTGCTGAGGCTGGCGGTATTACATCAAAAGAATTGCTTGAAGCACAAATTCATTTAGCAAAAGCAGATCTTTCTATTGTTGGCGCAGACCTTGTTGAGGTGGCTCCTGCCTATGATCCAACGGAACAAACGACCATTGCAGCTAGTAAGTTTGTGCGCGAAATGCTATTAGGATGGGTAAACAAACGATAAATACACCTGTTAAGTGCTAAAGGTAGGTTTCCGGTAGAGGAGTACTTACTGCTAGCGCTTTTTCATTTATTGCCCTTTTTTTGAGAATGGAAACTCTATTCAATTGCAAGACGTATATAAACGAAGTAAAATGGATAAGGAAGTAATGATTGTATGAATAATAGAATGGAATGAACAAATCATGAAGAGGAAAGTCCAGATCTCTTTTCAAACCATGACATATTTAGAAGGTCAGCCACCTGATTCCTTCTCTTTTGTAACGGAAGGCGATTATTATATAAAAAACAACGCCTCTTATTTGCGTTTTAAAGAAGCCCATACTCATGGACAAGATGTGTATTCAACAATGAAATGGGATGGTGAAGAACTGATGCTGATTCGCCAAGGTGGGATTATTATGCGTCAGAGTTTTGCACCGAAACAAGAAACGTTTGGACGTTATGTCACACCCGAAGCTTCATGGGAAACAAAAGCGATTACTGAAACCCTTATTGTGCAACTTCCTAAAGCAAATAAAAACAAAGGGAAGATCTATGTGCGCTACCATTTCTTCTTACAAGGGCAAGCAACAGGCGAGCATGAGATTCGGTTGAACATTGAGCGCAAAGAAGAATAAATGACAGGTCAAAAGAGCAAGGGATTGTTCCCTTGCCTTTTCTATGAGTGTAAAGGAAAGGAAGTCTAACATGAATCCATTAGATCAAATGAAACAGTCACTACAAACAGAAATTAAGCATGCCATTATAAAGGCCGGGCTAGCAACGGAAGAAGAGGTACCGGAAGTATTTTTGGAAGTACCAAAAGAGAAAGCCCATGGTGACTATGCTACAAATATTGCGATGCAACTGGCTCGTATTGCGAAAAAAGCACCACGTCAAATTGCAGAAAGCTTTACTGCGCAAATAAATAAAGAAAAAGCTAAAATTGAAAAAATGGAAATTGCTGGACCAGGCTTCGTAAATTTCTTTTTAGACAATAGTTATTTACGAGACATTATTCCAACGGTGCTTGCTGCAGGTGAGCGTTATGGTGAGAGTGATGCTGGTGAACAAGAGAAAGTATTAATCGAGTTTGTCTCTGCTAATCCAACAGGTGATTTGCATTTAGGACATGCCCGTGGCGCAGCGGTTGGAGATTCTTTAGCAAACATTATGGCAAAAGCCGGTTACAATGTCTCACGCGAATACTATATTAATGATGCTGGAAACCAAATTGATAATCTAGCTTTGTCGTTGCAAGCTCGCTATATGCAGGCGCTCGGGCATGATTTTCCTATGCCGGAAGATGGGTATCAAGGTGCCGACATTATTGATATTGCCGCACAGTTAAAGGCGGAAGTTGGCGATGAGTATGCTACATTAGAAGAACAGGAAAGACTAGAAATTTTGCGACACTACGGACTAAACAAAGAGCTAGAGAAAATTAAAAAAGACTTAAGCGTGTATCGGGTGTCGTTTGACCACTGGTTTTCAGAAACATCCCTTTACGAGTCTGGTCAAGTAGAAAGAGGACTTGACGTATTGAAAGAAAAAGGAAAAACCTACGAGCAAGACGGGGCGACATGGTTACGCTCAACTGAGTATGGTGATGATAAAGACCGTGTTCTTGTAAAAAATGACGGCAGCTATACGTATTTAACGCCAGATATTTCGTATCATCTCGATAAGTATGATCGTGGACATGATCGTTTAATTGACATTCTAGGAGCCGATCACCACGGCTACATCCCACGAATGCGAGCAGCCATTCAAGCATTAGGCTATGATGCCTCCCGTTTTGATGTTGAGATTATTCAAATGGTTAGCTTGTACCAAGGCGGCGAAAAAGTGAAAATGAGTAAGCGTACTGGAAAAGCCGTTACACTAAGGGATTTAATGGACGAAGTGGGAATTGATGCGACGCGTTACTTCTTTGCAATGAGAAGTGCTGATACGCATATGGACTTCGATATGGACCTTGCTGTTTCAAAATCAAATGAAAACCCGGTTTATTATATTCAATATGCTCACGCTCGAATCTCTTCTATCCTTCGCCAAGGGGAAGAAGCAGGTATGACCGATTACAATCAAGCTGATTTAACACTGCTTAATGGTGAGAAGGAATACGAGTTATTAAAAGTAATTGGTGACTTCCCAATTGCTGTTGCTGATGCAGCGAAGAAGCAAAACCCACAACGAATGGCCAATTATACGTACGATCTTGCACAAACACTGCACAGTTTTTATAACGGCAATCGTGTTGTTGATGGGGACAATGAAGCTCTTTCTTATGCACGATTGGCACTCATGAAAGCAACACAACTAACGATCAAGAACGCACTGGCTCTATTAGGCGTTCATGCACCTGAGAAGATGTAACAATGGAAATCCTTTGGTGGCTTCTGATTGTCGTCTTTTTCGTTGCAAGCTACATCGGACTGATTGTACCCATTATTCCATCTGTCCTCGTACTATGGGGTGGTTTCCTTATTTACCTTTTTGGGTTGTCAGGTAGCCTAAGCACATGGTTTTGGGTCGGTATGGCTGTGATGACGATCTTTTTATTAGTTGTTGATTTTCTAGCAAATGTTATCTTTGTAAAACGTACAGGAGGATCTAAATGGGGCGAACGAATGGCGTTAGTCGGTGTAATCATTGGTGCGTTTATCTATCCACCGTTTGGTTTAATTCTCGTTCCCTTTGTGCTCGTCTTGGCAGTGGAATTGTTACAGCAAAAAACGTTTAATGAAGCTATTAAAATTGCATTTGCTTCCTTTCTCGCGTTTTTAAGCGGATCGTTTGCTAAAGCCGTTGTACAAACGGTGATGATCATTTGGTTCTTTATTGAAGTATGGTTAAATTAAGACAGAAACAAAAGCGCTATGACGACGAATTCAGTTGTGAGAACGTCTGACTCTAGCGCTTTGCTACAAGAAATTGATAAGAGGCTTTGTAGCTTTTTCTTTTAAGCGATCCAGTTTGGGTCGCTTTTTTAACGATTCCTCTGTTATGGTAATGGATCGTTCGAGGTCACGCTGAAAAAGTATTTCGACATCGTTTATGAATGCTTCATTATTCGTGACACAGCTCATCTCATTATTCAAATGTAAGCTACGTTGATCAAAGTTAGCAGTACCAATAAGACAAGTAGCATGGTCAACAATGAGTACCTTCACGTGATAGAAGCCACGGTAGTAATGATGGACAATAGCCCCGGCTTGGATGATGGTAATGATAAATGGCGTTGCAGCATGTTTCACAAAAGGATGATCGGCTTTTTCAGGTAGTAGGATGGTTACTTGTACGCCTCGCTGACAAGCTTCGACCAACGCTTTTTGAAGTGCCTTTGTTGGAATAAAATAAGGCGTTCCAATGGATATAGATTGTGTTGCTGAATGAATAAGGTCTAAGTACTGTTTTTCGAGTCCCACTCCTTGAGTACTGAAAAACTGTATGTGTTGAGAGCCTTCTTCTAATTGGGGAAAGAGTCTAGACTGATTAGGGATTGCTTCTACTTTTTCAAAGTCACTCATAAACTGTGATTGAATCGCATGCACACCTGTACCGGTTAATCGAATGTGAAAATCTCTCCAATGGCCAAAAAATGGATTACGACCTAAATATTCATCCCCGACATTGAAACCTCCTATGTAGCCAATACGGCCATCAATACAGGAAAGTTTTCTATGATTTCTTCGGTTCATTGAAAAAAAGATCCATGGCGTTTGTATTCTAGAAGAAGTTTGAAAATGTACGCCTGCTTGCTTTAATGCTTTCTTATCTGATTTCGAAAGTTTACATCCAAATTGATCGATTAGTAAGCGCACCGTTATGCCTTGTTCAGCTTTATCACAAAGTGCCTGTATCACGCGTTTACCAATGCCATCGCTTCTAAAAATATAGAACTGAATATGGATATGGTCTTTTGCTTTTGCAATGTCAGCTAGTAAACAGGCGAATAGCGCTTCACCATCGGAAAGTAACGATGCTGTGCTTGGATAAGAAGAGGTAATGTTACCCGATTCATGCTTACGTAAATGGGTTAGTCCGAACTGATAATCAAACCGAAGCCAGAAGAAAATGGCACAACCAATGGTGATGATCATGAGCAATAGTAACATAGGGAATGCTCCTTTCTGCTTCTTTATCGTTACCGAAGAGAAGGTAAACCATCCAAAAATAGAGAAAAAAGTTTTGTTGACTGAATGCTCATTCATTAAAGTTGTGATATACTACGCTTAACGAAACTTGAGGAGGTATATAATGGGAGTTAGCACAGCTCTACTCACGGTGAATTGGGTTTTATTTCTTCTTGTAACCGGTTACGCGGTGTATCTTTTTGCAAATCTCATCTGGACGAGAATGACATTTATTAAATTGGGCAAAAAAGCAGAATTTGAACATACGCTAAACGAACGTATGCAAGCCATCTGGAAAAATGTATTTGGCCATAAGAAGTTAATGAAAGACAAAAAAAGCGGCATTATTCATCTCATGTTTTTTTATGGTTTCTTAATGGTTCAACTAGGTGCAATGGACTTAATATGGAAAGGGTTAAACCCTGGTAGTCATTTACCCTTAGGCCCTGTTTATCCGTTCTTTGTCTTATTCCAAGAACTCGTCGTTGCGATGATTCTAATTGCCGTCGTATGGGCCTTTTATAGACGCTATGTTGAAAAAATAGTACGTCTCAAGCGGAATTGGAAAGCTGGGTTAGTGCTTATTTTTATCGGTGGATTAATGGTTTCAAAGACGATTGCAAAAGGAATGGAAATGATATGGCTCGGAAAGGAATTAACGTTTTTTGAACCTCTGGCCTCCTCTGTGGCGTTTGTAACGAGCTGGATCCCTGTTACGGTTGCAGGTGGACTATTCTTTGTTTTTTGGTGGATGCACCTTCTCTTTTTATTAAGCTTTCTAGTCTATGTCCCTCAGTCAAAACATGCGCACTTAATTGCTGGTCCTGCGAATGTCTTTCTAGGTCGGACACATAAAGTCGGAAGACTAGCAAAAGTGAATTTTGAAGATGAGGATGCGGAAAGCTTTGGAGTTGGTAAAATTGAAGACTTCAATCAAAAGCAGCTACTTGATTTGTATGCATGTGTTGAATGTGGTCGATGTACCAATATGTGTCCAGCAACGGGAACAGGAAAAATGCTGTCGCCAATGGATTTATTATTAAGAATGCGCGATCATTTAACCGAAAAAGGTGCCGCGATTACGTCACGTTCGCCTTGGATGCCTTCCTACGCATTTTCAAATACAGCAGCCAATTCCTTAGCGGCGAAAGGCCATGAAGAAGCAGCTGCTAGTTATGATGTCAGTTTGATTGGAGATGTCATTACAGAAGATGAAATTTGGGCATGTACAACATGTCGTAACTGTGAAGATCAATGTCCTGTGATGAACGAACATGTGGATAAAATTATTGACTTGCGCCGTTACCTTGTTTTAACAGAAGGAAAAATGGATCCCGATGCCCAACGTGCGATGCAAAACATTGAGCGACAGGGGAATCCATGGGGAATCAGCCGAAAGGAACGTGAAAATTGGCGAGATGGGCGTGAAGATATTTATGTACCAACAGTAAAAGAATTAAGTAAAAAAGGGGAAGAGTTTGAATACCTATTCTTTGCGGGCTCAATGGGTGCTTACGATAACCGGAGTCAAAAAGTCGCACAATCATTCGCGAAGTTGCTTAACCTTGCTGGTGTTTCATTTGCGATTATTGGGAATAAAGAAAAGAATTCCGGTGATACGCCAAGACGACTAGGAAATGAGTTTTTGTTCCAAGAACTTGCAAGCGCTAACATCGAGTTATTTCAGAAGCATAATGTGAAGAAAATTGTTACAATTGACCCGCACGCATACAACACATTGAAAAATGAATACCCAGAATTTGGGTTGGAAGATGTCGAAGTTTATCACCACACAGAACTTCTTGCAACATTATTGCAGGAAGGAAGGCTGACGCCGACGAAAGAAGTAAATGAAACGATTGTGTTCCATGATTCTTGTTATTTAGGTCGATATAACGATGTGTATGATCCGCCGAGAGAAATTTTGAAGCATATTCCGGGTGTGAATGTTGTAGAGATGGAGCGTAATCGTGAAAATGGTATGTGCTGTGGAGCTGGTGGTGGCATGATGTGGATGGAGGAAGACAAAGGCCAACGAGTAAACGTTGCCCGGGCTGAGCAAGCCCTTGCAGTTGCTCCATCTGTGATTGGTAGTGCATGTCCGTACTGCTTAACCATGCTCAGCGATGGCACGAAGGCATTGGAAAAAGAAGATGATGTACAGACAATGGATGTTGCTGAAATTTTAGAGAAGTCTCTAGAAGAACCAGCATAATAAGATTCGCGTAAAGCGAATCTTATCTGCTTAATAAAATGACCGAGCGTTCGCTCGATAAGGAGAGTGTCTTATGAAATCGGTAATCATTGATGGTGCACGAACACCAATTGGAAAAATGGGTGGAGCATTGGCTTCATTCAAAGCAACCGATTTAGGTGGATTTGCTTTAAAAGAGGCATTAAACCGAAGTCAGCTAGACCCGGAAGCTGTTGATGAAGTCATTATGGGCAATGCCCTCCAAGCAGGAGTAGGACAATTACCTTCCAGACAGGCAATGCATGCAGCGGGAATTCCTTGGGAAGTGAAAACAGAGACAATTAATAAAGTGTGTGCTTCCGGTATGCGTGCAGTAACAATGGCAGATCTATCGATTCGTTCTGGAGAAGCTGAAGTGGTTCTAGCAGGAGGTATGGAATCCATGTCTAATGCGCCTTACTATATGCCGAAAGCGCGCTTTGGAGCAAGGATGGGCGATACCACGCTTATTGATGGAATGGTTTATGATGGATTAACATGTTCATTTACAAATGTCCATATGGGGGTTTATGGGAATAGTACTGCTGAAGATCTAAACCTGTCACGAGAAGAACAAGATCGCTGGGCTGCACGAAGCCAAGAATTAGCTAACAAAGCAATTGAAAGCGGTATCACAAAAGAGGAAATCGTTTCTGTTGAAGTGAAAGGGCGTAAAGGCGAGAAGACAATCATTGAACAAGACGAAAGCCCACGTAAAGGTACAACAGTGGAAAGCCTTAACGAATTAAAACCAGTATTTGGACGTGACGGTACGATTACGGCTGGAAATGCACCAGGTGTCAATGATGGTGCGTGCGCCATGCTCATTATGAGTGATGAACGTGCTAAAAAAGAAGGGAAGTCTCCACTTGCAACGATTGTTAGTCATGAACGTATTGCTGTGGAACCAAAGGATTTTCCGAAAACACCGGGTCTGGTCATTAACAAACTTCTTGATAAAGCGTCTGTGTCCTTAAGTGATATTAAGCGATTTGAAATTAATGAAGCGTTTGCCGCTGTTGCCCTGGCAAGTAATCAACTAGCCGAGTTAGACGAAACAAAAGTAAATGTTAATGGTGGAGCGGTTGCTTACGGTCATCCAATTGGGGCTAGTGGTGCCAGAATCATTCTTACATTGGCGTATGAATTAAAGCGAATTGGTGGCGGATATGGCATTGCTTCTATATGTAGCGGCGGTGGCCAAGGGGATGCCGTGCTATTGTACGTAGAGGAGACTGCTTAATGAAAACAAAAACAATAATGGTAATCGGTGCCGGGCAAATGGGGTCTGGCATTGCGGAAGTATTTGCAGCAAAAGGGTACGTCGTTTTGCTGCATGATCAAAAGCAAGAGCTTTCGCAAGCAGGTGTGGACGGTATGGAAAAAAGGCTGCAACGACTAGTTGATAAAGGGTACATGGAGCAGACAGATGTCACGTCAACTCTTGCTCAGATTACGCCAATTTCGGATATGCGCCAAGCTGCAGCGGCTGATCTTATTATTGAAGCGGCTACAGAAAACGTTGACATTAAGAAGCTTATCTTTAAGGAGTTGGATCGCTATGCCAAAGAGGGCGCGATTCTGGCTACCAATACATCTTCCTTACCAATTACGGACTTAGCAAGTGTAACCAATCGGCCAGAAGCCGTTATTGGCATGCACTTTATGAACCCTGTACCGAGGATGAAATTAATTGAAATTATCCGTGGCTTAGCTACAAGCGAGGAAGTCTTTCAAACGATCGAAACGCTCTCTTATCAGCTTGATAAAGTGCCTGTTTGTTCAGAGGATTTTCCTGGTTTTGTCTCAAATCGCATTTTAATGCCAATGATTAACGAGGCGGTTTTTACTCTTTATGAAGGTGTTGCCACAGCTGAAGATATTGATACCGTCATGAAGCTTGGTATGAACCACCCGATGGGCCCATTAACGCTGGCTGATTTTATCGGATTAGATACGTGTTTATCCATTATGAACGTGCTGCATGAAGGATTTGGTGATGATAAGTACCGCCCGTGTCCGTTACTAAAAAAATACGTGCAAGCAGGTTGGCTTGGAAAAAAAGCAGGCAGGGGGTTCTTCCAATATGAGTAGTGTTTTCTTTAATGAAGAGCAAGTAATGATGAAAAAAATGGTGCAAGAGTTTGCACGAGAACAAATTGCGCCTAAAGTCGAAAAGATGGAAGAGGAAGACTGGTTCCCGCGTGATATTCTCAAACAAATGGGTGAGCTAGGTTTAATGGGGGTTCCTGTACCCGAGAAATATGGTGGCGCAGGAATGGACTTTGTTTCCTATATCATTGCCGTTCATGAAATTTCGAAAGTAAGCGCAAGTATTGGCTTAATTATGAGTGTGCACACTTCAGTGGGAACCATTCCAATTGTTTTATATGGCACAGAAGCGCAAAAGAAAAAGTACGTCCCAAAACTTGCAGCAGGGGAATGGATTGGTGCGTTTTGTTTAACTGAGCCAAATGCAGGCAGTGATGCAAAGGCGTTACAAACAAGAGCAGTCAAAGACGGCGATGACTATGTGCTAGATGGCTCGAAAGTCTTTATTACAAATGGTGGGGAGGCAGGGACCTACCTTATTTTTGCCGTGACTGATCCAACAGCGGGTTCAAAAGGAATATCGTGTTTTATTGTAGAAGACGGTACACCAGGACTCATTATTGGCAAAAAAGAAAAGAAGCTTGGTCTGTACGGTTCGTCCACAACGGAAATTATCTTAGAACAATGTCGGATTTCAAAGGACCAACGTTTAGGAGAAGAAGGCGAAGGGTTGAAAATTGCCCTTGCTAACTTGAATTCAGGGCGCATTGGGATCGCAGCGCAATCTCTAGGAATTGCAGAAGCTGCTCTTGAAGCGGCGACAAATTATGCAAATGAACGAAAACAATTTGGAAAGAAATTAAATCAGCATCAAGGGCTTGCGTTTAAATTAGCAGATATGGCAACAGATACAGAGGCAGCCAAACAATTAACGTATTCTGCTGCGTTTCTTAAAGACAAGAATATTCCTTGTGCAAAAGAAGCGAGTATGGCTAAGTTATTTGCCTCTCGAGCCGCAATGGATGTTGCCACGAAAGCCATTCAAGTTTATGGTGGGTATGGTTATATGAAAGAATACCCTGTAGAGCGTTATTTCCGAGATGCCAAGGTTTGCGAGATTTACGAAGGGACGAGTGAAATCCAGCAAATGGTTATATCGAGACAACTTTCCTCGTAAAGACGATTTGCGCTTATTCCCTCCGTGTTAAAATGGTAGAATCGTATTGACAGGAGTGGGTGTAGTGGCTGGGAAAAAAGTAATTCCTTCAATGGTGAAAGATGAAAAACTAATAAAAAAACGTCGTCAGCAAATGATTAAAGGTGCTGTAAGTCTTTTTATAGAAAAAGGATTTCATCGAACGACAACAAGGGAAATTGCAAAAGAATCAGGTTTCAGTATAGGCACGCTTTATGAATACATTGGGACGAAAGAAGATGTGCTCTATCTTGTCTGTGACTCCATTTACGATGAAGTAATGGAGAGTGTGAAGCGGCTGCTTGATGAGAGCGGTACCCCGTTAGATCGCTTAAAAATTGCGATTCGCGCGTATTTAGCGGTTGTCGATGAAAAGCAAGACGAAGTGCTTGTTATGTATCAAGAAACAAAGTCTCTTCCAAAGGAAACGTTGCCATATGTTTTAAAGAAAGAATTAGAGATGGTAACACTAATGGAATCCTTTATTCGGGCTTGTGTGCAAAATGGAGATATGCAAATAAGTGAGAAGCAGCAGCATTTACTGGCTCATAATATTCTCGTTTTAGGACAGATGTGGACGTTTAGGCGTTGGTCCATGCAAAAGCAGTTGGATATCGACGAATACAGTGATTTACAAATTAAACAGTTACTTTCTTCGTATGTTTTGTTAGACTCGTAGTAATTGGTTGCTGCGAGTTTTTCATTATGGCTAGAAATAAACGTAAATCTTGTTTATAATGGAACGTATGATTTTAGCAGTAAATGGCTTACACTAATAGATGGTACGATTTATGAAGATGATGGAGGGTGTGCCCGATTATGGTTGATTTGCAATCTTTGAATCAAGAACAGCTCGATGAAATGTCCATGGTAGAAGCAGCGTTTGCAATTATGGTGGATCAGAAAAAGGCGTTTAATTTCTATGATTTACTAGAGGAAGTAGCGAAATTAAAAGGTCTGTCGAGATCAGAAGCAGAGGCTAGAATTTCTTTCTTATATACTGATTTAAATATCGATGGGCGTTTTCTAACGCTTGGTGATAACCAATGGGGTCTGAAAGCATGGTACCCACACGAGCAGTCTGAAGAAGAGATTACGCATTCTGTTAAACCGAAGCGTCGTAAAACAGACGATGATGAAGAGGACTTTGATGCGATTGATGAGCTTGAAGAGGACGAATTTGAAGACTTGGAAGATGAGCTCGACGAATTGGCTGACGAGGAAGACCATGACGAAGAAGAAGACGATGACGATGATTTCACGGATAAAGATGAAGATGAAGACTTAGGTGATTTTGACGATGACGAGGAAGCTTCAAGCGAAGAAGAGGAAGATTAAAAAGTCTGCTTGACTTCTACGTGATAACTAGGTAAAATCATTTTTGGGCTTATCATGAGCTTATATAATGGAAATAATAAACAAAAGTGCGCCCCATAGTATGCCTATGGCGACGTGTCACTTTTGTTTTTTTTTTGATAGACATGTTCGAGCAAGATCCCCTTAAAAGCTAAAAGGAGGAAGTAGGATGTCAGCGAAATATATATTTGTTACAGGTGGCGTAGTTTCTTCATTAGGAAAAGGAATTACAGCTGCTTCATTAGGGAGACTACTAAAAAATCGTGGGTTAAAGGTGACCATTCAAAAGTTTGATCCATATATAAATGTCGATCCGGGAACAATGAGTCCTTATCAGCACGGGGAAGTGTTTGTTACCGACGATGGTGCTGAAACTGACTTAGATTTAGGGCATTATGAGCGTTTTATTGATATTAACCTTAGTCAAAATTCAAACGTTACAACAGGTAGAGTTTACTCAACTGTATTAAAGAAAGAGCGTCGTGGTGATTACCTTGGCGGTACGGTTCAAGTTATTCCGCACGTAACAAACGAGATTAAAGAGCGTGTTCTCCGTGCAGGTAGAGAAACGGGCGCAGACGTCGTGATTACGGAAATAGGTGGTACAGTAGGTGATATCGAGAGCTTACCGTTCTTAGAAGCAATCCGCCAAATTAAGAGTGATGTTGGGATGGAGAATGTCCTTTATTTACATTGTACGCTTATTCCATATTTAAAAGCTGCTGGAGAAATGAAGTCAAAACCGACTCAGCACTCTGTTAAAGAATTGCGTTCATTAGGAATTCAACCAAACGTCATCGTAGTACGGACCGAGCGTCCAGTTCCACAAGAAATGAAAGATAAAATTGCGTTATTCTGTGACATTCGTAAAGAAGCTGTGATTGAGGCAGGGGACGCAGATACGCTTTATCAAGTTCCACTCGATCTGCAAGCGCAAAAGCTCGATCAGATTGTCTGTGACCACTTGCACTTACAATGTCCAGAAGCAAATATGGATGAGTGGAGTGCACTTGTTAACCGTGTAAGCAACTTAAGTAAGAAAGTTCGTATTGCGTTAGTGGGTAAGTATGTGGAATTACAAGATGCGTATCTTTCTGTAGCAGAAGCGTTACGTCACGCTGGTTATAATGTCGATGCTGATATTGAAATTGACTGGGTGTATTCAGAGCAAGTGAATGACGCGAATGTGGCCGAGCGATTAAAGGATGCAGACGGCATTCTTGTACCAGGCGGATTTGGCGATCGTGGTGTTGAAGGAAAAATTGCTGCTACTCGTTATGCTCGAGAACATAAAATACCGTTCCTTGGGATTTGCTTAGGCATGCAGCTCGCGTCTGTTGAATTTGCTCGCACAGTACTTGGAATGGACGGAGCACATTCTGCTGAATTAAATCCAACTACACCTTATCCTGTCATTGATTTACTGCCAGAGCAAAAGGATGTTGAAGATTTAGGAGGAACCCTTCGTTTAGGTCTCTATCCTTGTAAATTAAAAGAAGGTTCTCTTGCCCGTTTAGCTTATGGTGAAGAAGTCGTTTATGAGCGTCATCGTCATCGTTATGAGTTTAACAATGAATATCGTCAACAAATGGAAGAGGCTGGATTTATTTTCTCCGGTACAAGCCCAGATGGACGTTTAGTGGAGATTATTGAAGTTGCGGATCATCCATATTTTATTGCAAGTCAATTCCATCCAGAGTTTGTGTCACGTCCAACGCGTCCACAACCGTTATTTAGAGAATTCGTAGCAAAATCATTAGAGGTAAAAGAACAACAATAAAAGTAGTCAAGAGGCTGGGTCAAAAGGTGATGTTTCATTCCTTATAGGCTCAGCCTCTTTTTAATCGGAAAGTTCCGTCCGCAGCTAAGGTGAAGCTTTAACCCAGTTCAGTCTATGGTGTCAGTGGTTAAAGGAGAACAATACGTTGGAAGAGTGAAAAAAAGACTAAAGGAAATTGTTCCACCTTTAGTCTTTCAGTTCATTTACAATATCAAGCGTGTTTAAATAGAGCTGATTATACATAAAGAGTGTGGCAATCAATCCAGGGTGTCCAACACGTTCTCCTTGCTCGTTAGGAGTCAGCCCTTTTGTAAGGCCAAGCTCTATTAAGCTATCAGCATCGACCTCGCTACCACCATAAGCCCCAGTGACAATCAATACGACAGGTACGCTTTCTTCGTTACAAACCTTTAAAAGTTCTTTTGTTTCAGAGTCGCTTGCATCAGGTGAAAAGAGAAGGAAGCGGTCGGTAGAAGAAAAGGATTGCTTGCTGTAAATCACTCCATTTGGTAATGATTCAAAGCTTGCTGTCGTTGCATATTCTAGTGCTTTAAGTTCTGCTATCCCCTTGACATAGATGGTGCCATTTGCCATGATCGATTGTGATAAGAGTCTAGCGGCATTTTCGAGTTCATCTGGTTGAGTATCATTTATCTTTTTTAATAAACCAATAAGTTGAGTTGTGTAAATCTTATCCATATCTGTACCTCTCTCACGAATTACTTGTTATTATTCTAGTTTCCTGATAGATAAAATGCAAATTAATAAAGGAAACCCACGAAACAACACGAATAAGTTTACAATGGAGAGGATGACTAGGAGGAGTGTACGATGGTGCATAATGTTATGATTGTAGATGATCAATTTGGAATACGAGTATTATTAACGGAAATCTTGCAAAAAGATGGCTATCAAATGTACCAAGCAGCTAACGGGAAAGAAGCGCTTGATATACAAGAACTTGAAGAAATTGACATTGTTCTGTTAGACATGAAGATTCCTGGTATGGACGGTGTAGAAATTCTCAAAAAGATGAAAGAACGCCAACCAAGTATTAAAGTTGTCATGATGACAGCTTACGGTGAGTTAAAGATGGTGAATGAAGCATTGGAAAACGGAGCAATTAGTTATATGGCCAAGCCGTTTGACATTGAAGATGTAAGGCAAGTAATTCGTCATAATCTCTAAAAGTGTCAAAGTTTGAAAATGGATCCGTTTACATTTAATTTCTAACTCTTTCCTAGGTCAAATCGAAAAAAGATATGCTATAATAGATTCGATTAAAGATTCGTGTGCCTAGGTAGAATAGTTATTTTATATTTATTTCTTTACATAACTTTCGAATATAAGGTTATTTTAACAATAAATGAAGATGGACTTATTCCACCTATGGTAAGAGAAATGAAGGAGGACAATCATGCCTTTAGTATCGATGAAAGACATGTTGAACAAAGCGAAAGCAGAAAGCTACGCGGTTGGTCAATTTAATTTAAACAACTTAGAGTTTACTCAAGCAATCCTACAAGCTGCAGAAGAAGAGAAATCACCAGTTATTCTTGGTGTTTCCGAAGGTGCGGCTCGTTACATGGGTGGATTTAAAACAATCGTTGGATTAGTAGAAAACCTAATGGAAGAGTACAATGTAACTGTTCCAGTAGCGATTCACTTAGATCACGGTTCAAGCTTTGAGAAATGTGTAGAAGCCATTCATGCTGGATTTACATCTGTTATGATTGACGGCTCTCACTACCCATTAGAAGAAAATATCGCGTTAACGAAAAAGGTTGTTGAAGTTGCACACGCGCTTGGTGTTTCTGTTGAAGCAGAACTAGGTCGTATTGGTGGACAAGAAGACGACTTAATTGTGGATGATGCGGAAGCGGCATACGCTATTCCTGAAGAGTGTAAAGAGCTAGTCGAAGCAACCAACGTTGATTGCTTTGCTCCTGCACTTGGTTCTGTACATGGACCGTATAAAGGTGAACCAAACCTTGGTTTCGATCATATGAAAACGATCGATTCACTTGTTGGTATTCCACTTGTCCTTCATGGCGGAACTGGAATTCCGACAAAGGATATTCAAAAAGCGATTGAATTTGGCCATGCCAAAATCAATGTAAATACAGAAAGTCAAATTTCATCAGCTAAAGCTGTTCGTGAAACATTGGCAGCTCAACCTGAGCAATATGACCCACGTAAATATTTAGGACCAGCTCGTGACGCGATTAAAGCAACTGTCGCTGGAAAAATGAGAGAATTTGGTTCTTCAAATAAAGCGTAAGGCGAGACGAAACTTAATAAAAGCAGTCCATGACTGCTTTTATTTCCATTTATGAATGTAACCGTTTTTTTATAGGGGGATATGAAATGAAATTTTTTATCGATACGGCAAACCTTTCTGAAATTAAAGAAGCACACGAACTTGGTATTTTGGACGGTGTAACAACAAACCCTAGTCTTGTAGCAAAAGAAAATGTAGAATTCCATGATCGCATCAAAGAAATTGCAGCGGTCGTTCCAGGAAGTGTAAGTGCAGAGGTTATTTCATTAGAGGCAGAAGAAATGATTCGTGAAGGAAAAGAGCTTGCAGCGATTGCAGAGAACATAACTGTAAAAGTTCCCATGACAGTCGATGGTTTGAAAGCTGTTCATGCGTTAACGGAAGCTGGAATCCAAACAAACGTTACGCTGATCTTTTCAGCTGCTCAAGCATTATTAGCGGCGCGTGCAGGTGCTACGTATGTGTCACCATTTCTAGGTCGCTTAGATGATATTGGACATGATGGACTCAATTTAGTTACTGATGTTCGGACCATTTTCGACACTCATGGATTGGATACTCAAATTATCGCTGCTAGTGTTCGTCACCCGATTCATGTAAACGAGGCTGCAAAACGTGGCGCACATATTGCGACGATTCCACTCAAAGTCATCAAACAACTGACACAACACCCACTCACAGATAAAGGCATTGAGCAATTTCTTTCTGACTGGAATAAATAATGTGAGAAAATTGGATTTGTGCATCAAGAATAACTCTGAACATACTTACTCAAAAGGGACTAGGTATAAAAGGAAGGGATTATCATGCATAAACTGCTAATAAAAGGTGGGCAAACCCTTGAAGGTTCTGTGCAGATCAGTGGCGCAAAGAATAGTGCAGTCGCACTTATTCCCGCTGCCATTCTAGCAGATAGTCCAGTTGTGATTGACAACTTACCATCTATATCTGACGTAGAGCTTTTAGCGGAGCTTTTACGTGAGATCGGTGGAGAGGTTACAATGGACGATCAACAGATGGAAATTAAACCAGAAAACATGGTTGCTATGCCATTGCCAAACGGACGAGTGAAAAAATTACGCGCATCGTATTATTTAATGGGTGCCATGCTTGGGAAATTTAAAAAAGCTGTTATTGGTTTGCCTGGTGGGTGTAATCTAGGTCCAAGACCGATTGATCAGCATATAAAAGGATTTGAAGCACTTGGCGCTCGTGTGACAAATGAACAGGGAGCCATTTATTTGCGTGCGGATGAACTACAAGGAGCGAAGATTTACCTTGACGTTGTCAGCGTAGGCGCAACGATTAATATTATGCTTGCTGCTGTCAGAGCAAAAGGGCAAACCATTATTGAAAACGCCGCAAAAGAACCAGAAATTATTGATGTCGCCACACTTTTAACAAGCATGGGTGCTAAAATTAAAGGCGCTGGAACGAACGTGATACGAATAGGAGGCGTGAATCATCTGAAGGGCTGCACCCACTCTATTATTCCAGACCGGATTGAGGCTGGTACATACATGATAATGGCTGCGGCGATGGGACAACGAGTGCAAATTGATAATGTTATCCCAACTCATTTGGATTCCATTACCGCAAAGCTTAGAGAGATGGGCACGAGGGTTGAAGAAAAAGATGATCAAATGATTGTGGAAGGAATGTTGGACAAAAAAGGTGTCGACATTAAGACGCTTGTTTATCCAGGTTTTCCTACTGATTTACAACAACCATTTACAAGTCTTTTAGTTAGTGCAAAGGGTACTAGTATTGTGACGGACACCATTTACGATGCGCGTTTCAAGCACGTAGATGAACTTAGGCGCATGGGTGCCAATGTCAAAGTAGAAGGGCGGTCCGCCATTGTGAATGGGCGCTCTCCATTACAAGGGGCTAACGTCCGTGCTAGTGATTTACGAGCAGGAGCAGCGCTTATCGTAGCGGGATTAATGGCTGAAGGGGTTACGGAGATTTCCGGTCTTGAGCATATTGATCGCGGATATGAACATTTAGAAGAGAAACTTCGAAACTTAGGTGCGATTGTATGGCGCGAAGAGTTAAATGAAGAAGAAATTGAACAAGTGAATCAATCATAGGGGTATTAGAATCGGGAGGATAACAGAGTATGGAACGCAGTTTGTCAATGGAACTTGTCCGAGTAACAGAAGCAGCCGCACTTGCTTCAGGTCGTTGGATGGGCAGAGGAAATAAAGAAGAGGCTGATCGAGCGGCAACAGAAGCAATGAGGGATGTTTTTGATACGATACCAATGAAGGGTACGGTCGTTATTGGTGAAGGTGAAATGGATGAAGCGCCAATGCTTTATATCGGAGAGAAATTAGGAAATGGCTATGGTCCTCGTGTAGACGTAGCGGTTGACCCACTTGAGGGAACAAATATTCTTGCGTACGGTCAGTGGAATGCACTTGCTGTTCTTGCTGTTGCAGATCACGGAAATTTATTACACGCTCCTGATATGTACATGGATAAACTTGCCGTTGGTCCAGAAGCGGTTGGAAATGTCGATATTGATGCACCTGTTCTTGATAATCTAAAGGCTGTTGCGAAAGCAAAAAATAAGGATATTGAAGACTTAGTTGTTGTCTTATTAAATCGACCTCGCCATGAGAAATTAATTCATGACATTCGAAAAGCTGGTGCGCGAATTAAATTACTATCTGATGGAGATGTCGCTGCTGCTGTAAATACAGGCTTTGATGACACAGGTGTAGATCTGTTAATGGGCTCGGGTGGTGCGCCAGAGGGCGTTTTGGCTGCGGTAGGTTTAAAATGTCTAGGTGGAGATTTTCAAGGGAAATTATTGCCTCAGTCGGAGCTTGAGCTTTCTCGTTGTAAGGAAATGGGCATCGCTGATGTAAATAAAATTCTTCGTATGGAAGATCTCGTGCGTGGCGATGACTGTATTTTTGCAGCAACAGGTGTAACCGATGGTGAATTGCTAACAGGCGTACGGTATAAAGGGACAAAAGCCAATACGCAATCCATTGTTATGCGAGCAAAATCAGGTACAGTTCGCTTCGTCGAGGGAACACATAGTATGAAAAAGAAGCCTGATCTGGTTATGCGCTAACACAACGGTTTCTTGAAGCTGGTGTGAATTTTTGTCGAATAGTGAAAAGGGAGGTTTTCTCCCTTTTTTTATTGATTAATTCTACTAAATATGGTTAAAATAAAGTTTAGTTACTTTCCTTCTATAATAACTTTTCTCCATTTTCCTTCCCTGTTAAAAATTCATGACTAAAGTTAAATGAGTAAATTTTATATGAGAACAAAGACGATTTCGTTCATTGTCTATAAAAAGGAATAAGTAGAACGATAATGATAAAGCGTGGTGACTTTGATGAGCGTAAATATAACAGAATTAGAGAATATGACGTTAAAAGAGCTATATGAACAAGCGAAAACGTTTAAAGTCTCTTATTACAGCAAACTAACAAAACGAGAACTTATCTTTGCTATTTTAAAAGGACAAGCGGAGCAAGACGGGCTTTTATTTATGGAAGGTGTATTAGAAATTATTCAAAGTGAAGGCTTTGGATTTCTGAGACCAATTAATTATTTGCCTAGTACAGAAGATATTTATATTTCCGCATCGCAAATTCGTCGATTTGATTTAAGAAATGGAGATAAGGTTTCTGGAAAGGTTCGGCCACCAAAAGACAATGAGCGCTATCACGGGCTGCTACATGTAGAAGCGGTTAATGGTGATTCGCCTGAAACATCAAGAGACCGTCCTCATTTTCCAGCACTTACCCCTTTATATCCAGATGTGAAGATCGATTTAGAATCTAAGCCCGGTCGTGTTTCGTCGCGTATTATTGATATGGTGTCACCAGTTGGTTTTGGTCAACGTGGACTAATTGTTGCGCCGCCGAAAGCAGGGAAGACTTCATTAATGAAAGAAGTCGCCAATAGCATAGCGGAAAAACACCCCTCTGTTGAGCTGATTGTTCTGTTAATCGACGAGCGTCCAGAAGAAGTAACGGACATGGAACGTTCAATCAAAGGGGAAGTTGTAAGTTCAACATTTGATGAAGTGCCAGAAAACCACATTAAGGTAGCTGAGCTTGTGTTAGAGAGAGCGATGCGTCTCGTCGAGCATAAGAAAGATGTCGTTATTTTAATGGATTCCATTACGCGTCTTGCTCGCGCGTACAACCTTGTCATTCCACCAAGTGGACGTACGTTATCTGGGGGGATTGATCCAGCTGCTTTTCACCGTCCAAAACGCTTTTTTGGAGCAGCTCGAAATATCGAAGAGGGTGGAAGTTTAACGATTTTAGCGACAGCCCTGGTCGATACAGGCTCAAGAATGGACGACGTCATTTACGAAGAATTTAAGGGAACAGGTAATATGGAGCTTCATTTAGACCGCCGTCTTGCTGAAAGAAGAATCTTCCCATCAATTGATATTCGTCGTTCTGGTACACGAAAAGAAGAGCTGCTTATGCCAAAATCTCAGCTTGATAAACTGTGGACAATTCGTAAAACAATGAACGAATCACCTGATTTTACCGATCAATTTATTCGCCGTGTGAAGGAAACGAAGACAAACGTCGAGTTTTTTGAGGAAATGCAAGCAGAAATGACAGGCAAGCGTCGATCGTAAAAGTTGATCTTGCAAATTTGGTGTGGGCTTGATATAATTTCGATTATGTGAGGAAAACTCTGTTTCGAATAGATTCAGGGCAAAAGGAGATGAAATGCAATGAAAGCTGAAATCCATCCAACGTACCAAAAAGTTGTATTCTTAGATACAAGCACGGGCTTCAAGTTTCTAACTGGTTCTACTCGTGGTTCTAATGAGACAGTTGAGTGGGAAGATGGCAACACTTATCCACTTATTAAAGTTGAGATTTCTTCGGATTCACACCCATTCTACACTGGTAAGCAAAAGCTTGCTGATGCAGGTGGCCGTGTTGATAAATTCAAAAAGAAATACAACCTATAAGCAGCAAAAGACAGGCAGTCATAATGCCTGTCTTTTTTTATGACGCACGCGCATGAGGAGGGACAAATGGCACAGCTATTTTTTAAATATGGTGCAATGAATAGTGGAAAATCATTTGAAATCTTAAAGGTGGCTTCGAACTATGAAGAGCAGAATAAACCTGTTTTACTATTTACTTCTGGCATTGATACGCGAGATGAAGTTGGCTATGTATCAAGTCGTGTAGGATTAAGGAGAGCAGCTATTTCTGTGTTTAACGATACTAACCTTTTTGACGTTGTAAAGCATGCTGAGCAGAAACCTTATTGTGTACTCATTGATGAGGTGCAGTTTCTTTCAAGAGAGCATGTGCTGCAATTAGCTAAAATTGTGGACGAATTGACAATTCCAGTAATGGCTTTTGGACTAAAAAATGATTTTCAAAATGAGTTATTTGAAGGAAGTAAGCAAATGCTCATTCAAGCAGATAAAATTGAAGAAATGAAAACCATCTGCTGGTTCTGCCATAAAAAAGCAATTATGAATTTACGTGTAGATGAACATGGAAAACCTATTTATACAGGGGATCAAATTCAAATTGGTGGCAATGACCAATACTACCCTGTCTGCCGTAAATGTCACCGTCATCCGCCTTTGTAAGTTTAGTATAGGAGTATGGAAAAAAAGTTCTTGTGGAACCCTAAAGGAGCCGTATGACTGTACGGCGCAAAAGGGGGAGAAGCATGAAGAAGATCGCAACTGGTTTCGTTGCTTTGTTCGTTATGGCAGGTTGTGGGAGTGACATGGGTGCAGCGGATGTTCACGAGAAGCATGATCGTGGCATGGGTGCCTTTGGACCAGGTCCTTTAAACTTTGAGCATATGAAGCATGAACAGGATTCATACCCGCAAGGACAAACGAATCTTGGCGCAAGTTATGTGAATCCGAGTGCCGAACACAGAACGTTAGAAGAAGATGGGCAGCTTGTTGAAGAAATAATTGAGGAGCATGGATTCAGATCTGGCATTGCCATTGTGAATGGTGGGCATATCTATGCAAAAGCTCATCCAGACCATGAATGGGATAAAGCAGAACAAGAGCAGCATACGAGAGAATTAGAGAAGGCGCTCGAGAGGGGAATTCCACGCTACCAAGTCCATCTTCGTTAACGAAAACTGACCCGAGATTATTCATCTTCGGGTCAGTTTTTTATCGTTACGATCGTCTTCTTGCGGTTTGTTGAAGTGGATCCCAGACGCTGTTAAATGGGGGAGAGTAGCCAAGATCTAATTCCTCTAGATCTTGCATGGTCATTCGGTGATAGAGGGCTGTCGCCAATACATCACATCGTTTATCGACACCTTTTGTGCCAATAAATTGTCCCCCTAATACTTCCCCTGTTTTTTCGTTGTATTGAAGACGAATCAAAATGGGTTCGTGTGTAGGATAATAAGCAGCGACGTGGGGAAGTTTGGCCTGCACGCATTTATAGGCATATCCTAGTTCTTCAATTTCACGGGAAGATAATCCTGTTCTCGCCAACGTTAAGTCGAAAAACTGATAAATTTGTGTGCCGACAATGCCTTTAAACACCCGTGGCTTTCCGCACATGTTTAATCCCGCTATACGCCCTTGCTTATTTGCGTGCGTACCGAGGGGGAGGTACGTGTCTTTGTCGGTAATACGATGGTAATGAGTGGCGCAATCCCCAGCCGCATAAACATCTTTCAAGTTTGTTTCCATATAACGATTCACTTTAATGGCACCATGCTCATCGAGGTGTATACCTGTATTTGTTAAAAAGTCGGTATTTGGACGAACGCCAACAGCAACAATGACTAAATCGGTTTTGCATGTAGACAGATTGGTGATAACGGAGGTGACGTTGCCCTCCTCATCTCCTTCAAAACCGATAATGTCATGATTTAAATCAAGTTGAATCCCTTCTTCAATCGCTTTTTCGTGGATATGATCGGTCATTTCCTTATCAAAGTTCATTGCAAGTCGAGCTGAACGTTCAAGAATTCGAACTTTATGACCTGCTTTACATACATTTTCAGCAATTTCAAGCCCAATGGAACCGCCGCCAATAACGGTAATATTTCGTCGTTTCCCTTTTAGTCGCTGAATGATTTTCTTTGCGTCAGGAATTGTTTTTAATGTATAGATTCCTTTAAGGTGGTTGTTGTTCCAATCAGGTACGAAAGGTCTAGCGCCAGAAGCGATCAATAATTTATCATAGTCAATCTCAAAATTCTTTCCGATGACACGCTTTTCGTTCACATCGATTGATGTTACTTCGTGCTCTGTTCTGGCGTCAATGCCGTGCTTAATCCGATACGTATCTGCATCTCTGGCAACGAGCTTTTCTTCCTTTTCAATATCGCCACCAATCCAATAAGGAAGACCGCATTGTGCATATGAATAATAAAGCCCTTTTTCGAGCACTGTAATGTCGGCTTGAGCGTCGTTTCGAACAAGCTGCATCGCTGCACTCATTCCTGCGGCATCACCGCCTATAATGACATAGTTCACCTTTATCCCGCCTTTTTAGAAAACTCAAATCTATTCTATGTAGTATTCCCAACAGGAAGTGCGTGCAAACCGTTCGAATAGGGTGCATTGACCATTAGAAGTGCCATATACTATAATGGTAAGGATATGTAGCGGAAATAAAGATGAGGTGACGTCGTGTTAGATCGTTTACAATCTGTTGAAGATCGTTATGATTTTTTAAACGAACAACTAAGTGATCCAGATGTAATTAGTGATACCAATAAATTACGTGAGTACTCAAAGGAACAAGCACAAATAGAGGAAACCGTGCAAGCATACCGTGACTATAAAGAAGTTCACGAACAATTAAATGAAGCAAAAGCCATGCTTGAAGATAAATTAGACGATGAGATGTACCAAATGGTAAAAGAAGAGCTGGATGAGCTTTCAAGTCGAAAAGAAGAATTGGAAGCTCGTTTGAAGATTTTGCTTTTACCGAAAGATCCGAATGACGACAAGAACGTTATTGTTGAAATTCGTGGAGCTGCTGGCGGAGACGAAGCTCAGCTCTTCGCATCGGACCTATTTAAAATGTACTATCGTTTTGCTGAGATGCAAGGATGGAAAACAGAGATTATTGAAGCCCAGGCAAATGAAATTGGCGGCTATAAAGAAGTCATCTTTATGGTCAATGGAACAGGGGCTTACTCAAAACTCAAATACGAAAACGGTGCTCACCGTGTACAGCGTGTACCAAAGACAGAATCTGGCGGACGTATTCATACGTCTACTGCAACGGTGGCTGTATTGCCTGAAGCCGAAGAAGTGGAAATTGACATTCATGAAAAAGACATTCGAGTGGATACGTTCACTTCAAGTGGTCCTGGTGGGCAAAGTGTAAATACGACGATGTCAGCCGTTCGTTTAACTCATTTACCTACGAATACAGTTGTTTCGTGCCAAGATGAAAAATCACAAATTAAAAACAAAGAAAAAGCAATGAAAGTGCTTCGAGCGCGTATTTTCGATAAAGTGCAGCAAGAAGCGCAGGCGGAATACGCAGATGCACGTAAAACCGCAATCGGCACTGGCGATCGTTCTGAGCGGATTCGTACCTATAATTTCCCTCAAAGTCGCGTAACGGATCACCGCATTGGCTTGACGATTCAAAAGCTTGAGCAAATCTTGCAAGGTCAACTCGATGAAATTATTGATGCACTTATTGTAGAAGAGCAATCTGAAGCAATGAAGAATGCGGAATCGTAATGAAGAAGACGGTATACGAAGCTCTGAACTGGGCTTCGTCTTTTTTACGAAGTCATGGTCTTGAGGAGCCGGCAGGAGAGTGGTTGCTACGTCACCATCTGAACACAAATCGTGCCGCCCTATTAGCCAGTTTTCACGATGAAGTGCGTGATGACGTTTGGCTAGCTTTTAAAGCAGATGTCGAGACGTTAACTTCAGGTATACCGGTGCAGCATATCATTGGCTCTGAATCGTTTTATGGACGCATATTTAACGTATCAGGGGATGTGCTCATTCCTCGACCAGAGACTGAGGAACTGGTTCAAGCGGTTCTTGAGAGGCTAAAGGGAACGGAACGAATTGTTGACATAGGTACGGGAAGTGGAGCTATTGCTATTACTCTACAATTAGAATCTCCACATACAGAAGTGACGGCGGTCGATGTATCAGAAAAGGCTTTAAACGTTGCCAAGGAAAACGCAAAAACATTAGGTGCGAAGGTCCGGTTTAAACTAGGTGATTTATGTAGACCCGTTAAAGGGGAGTATTTCGACGTCATTGTGTCAAATCCTCCTTATATACCGGTAGGAGATCGTGCTTCATTAGCTGAACAAGTAAGGGAATATGAGCCTGAGCTCGCTTTATTTGCCGGAGATGACGGACTAGCTGTTTATCGTCGTTTAGCGCTTGAACTTCATGAGTATGTCCATGATGGATCACTCATCGCTCTTGAAATCGGAGCAGGACAGGGAAGCGCGGTCAAGCAGTTATTTCAGAAACAATTTCCAAAAGCCACTATTGAAGTCCGTTTTGATATTAATGAAAAAGATCGAATTGTATTGATTGATGTTCGATTATAGCTAAAGAGAATGTCGAACGATTTTGTGTTTAAACGGTGCTTGCCCTGACCATGCTAGGAGGGAAGGGGCGGTGCTCGTAATGAAGGCAAAAGCAATTATTTATCTATTAATCTCTTTATTTGTAGGACTAATGAGTTGGGAATCACAAAATGCACAAGCAGTTAGTCAGTTTCATCAAGAAGTAAATGAAGAAGAGGCAATTCGCTTACGCATTTTAGCAAACAGTGATTCCGTTAGTGACCAAATGTTAAAACGGGATATCCGTGATGAAATAAATGCAGAAATTACAAAATGGGTTCAAGAAGTGAAAACGTTTGAGGAAGCAGTAGCAATCATTGAAAGCAACATGGATGAAATGGAAGCGATCGTTGCGCGTGAGTTGAGCAAATACAACAAGAATCAAGACTATACCGTTGAATTTAACGAAGAGGTTGCGTTTCCGACAAAGCTTTACGGTAACCTTGTTTACCCCGCAGGAGCCTATCAAGCCGTTCTTGTAACACTTGGAGAAGGGGAAGGCGAAAACTGGTGGTGTGTACTATTTCCACCATTATGTTTTCTAGATATGGACAATGCAGAAGCGAAAGAGGTAGAATCAGAATCCAACGAAGAAGATCCTGAAGTCGAAACATCTTTTTTTATAGTTGATATGTTTGAATCTGTATGGGATCGGTTATTTGGATAATAGTCATATATGTACAAGCCTCCTCATAGAATGAACAAAAAGGAGGACGTCTCATATGTCATTAACGGTTCGAAAAATGGAAGAAACGGATGTATTGGCAGTTCAACATTTATTTGCACGGGTTGGCTCTGCTAAAACGCCGAATCAAATAGATAGCTTTGTTGTCGTCGAGAATGAAGAAGGAATGTTAGTGGGAACAGTCGGGTTAGACAAAGTGTTAGATCTAGGGCTGTTACGCACACTTGTCATTGATAGCGAAAAAACCCATGCCATGGCAGCAGTTGAATTCATTCAATTAGCATTGGCGTTTGCTCATTCTGAAGGTGTAAACCATGTGTATGCATTGAGTAGTGGAAAGGCGTCTTTATTTGAGCCATTAGGTTTTGAACAAGTATCAAAACAGTCGATTCCTGAAGAAATCAAGCAATTAGAGCATTATCAACATATAACGAGCATAGATGACACGATTGCATGGTCTTATAACTGTTCGCATATTGTGTAAGACCTGTGGATTTGTGTATAAGTTTTGTGTATAAGCGCGGAAAAGTTCAATTATAGCTGAATTTATCAACTTATAAACAGTTTATCCACAGCCGTGGATAAACTGTTTTTTCTTTTGGTGCAATCGATAGATTAGTCTGATAAAATAGAGTGAACCCTTATAGGATAGGCATTTGAAGATTTGAAGAAAAAAGTTTCGTTAGAATGAAAGAGGCGAACAGATCGTGAGTTATAAACAGACGAAGGTTTGGAATGTGGATAACAATGATATAGAGAAGGGAGAACCCTTATTATTACAAGAACCGACAATGTGGATAAGGGACAATAAGCTCATTGCGTTCCCTACTGAAACGGTGTACGGCTTAGGGGCGAACGCATTATCTGATGAAGCAGTCAGCAAAATCTTTTATGCAAAAGGAAGACCGAGTGACAATCCACTGATTGTCCACATAGGAGATAAAACACAGCTGAATGAATTAGTAGCAGACATTCCTGAAGTTGCGGATCGTTTAATGGAGGCCTTTTGGCCAGGAGCACTTACGTTAATTTTTAAAGCGAAGCCGGTCTTGTCGACCCATGTAACAGCGGGCTTAGAAACGGTAGGTATACGGATGCCGTCTAATCCGGTGGCAAGAGCGTTTTTAAAAGCGTGCCAACTGCCCATTGCCGCTCCTAGTGCAAATCAATCAGGCCGCCCATCACCTACAACAGCAGCCCATGTGTTACAGGATCTGAACGGAAGGATCGATGGCGTGATTGACGGGGGACAAACAGGCATTGGTTTAGAATCGACGGTATTAAGCATCGTTGAAGATACCCCTGTACTTTATCGGCCTGGAGGTGTGACGAAAGAAGAAATTGAAGGGGTTGTTGGACCAATTGGTGTGGATAAAGCGTTAGTAAGCACAAATGAACAACCTAAATCACCAGGAATGAAGTATACGCATTATGCACCTGAAGCCGACGTGTATATTGTGGAGGAGCCAAAGCATTTTCATTCCGCTATTCAAAGGGCAAAAGCAAGTGGATTACGGGTAGGTGTATTGGCGAGCGAGAGTTATAAAGAAGCACATGAATCGATTGTGGTCCACTCCCTTTATGACTTAGCTCAGACGTTCTATTATACGCTTCGTTTATTTGATGAAAAAGCAGTAACGGTTATTTTCGTAGAAGCAGTTCCGACACTAGGTGTTGGAGCCGCTATAATGAATCGACTCGAAAAAGCAGCGGGTGGCAAGCGTCTATAAAGAAAAAGAGTATGGACTTAACAGGAATGGTTTAAGGACAAGGTGAATAGTGTAGAGAAGGCTGGCTTTCACACCTTAACAAACAAGCCTGTTTTTGCCGATAACAAGAAAGAAAAGAATGATTAGATAGCCTCCCTGTTTAGTTGCACACGCAACTGAATCTGCATGAAGAAAAACGACGACATTATGATGAAAAGGAGCGGAAAATGGAGCGTTCAAAACAAGTGTTTTCTTATAAAACAGAAGTGGATCCGGAAACAGAAATCATTTATGGCCATGTAACGATTATGACGGATCGAAAAGCGATGGATGTTCCATATTACTTAATATCGGATGAAGTATTCGCAGTAGACGAGGATTCTTTTGCAGACAAGCCCGGTGTTAATGATTTATTGGGAATGCTTGAGTTTTTTTATACGGAATCCGATCGTTTACTCGATACCGTTGTCGTGTTTCCTCAAATGCGTGATGACATTATTCGGATGGAATCATTTGCAGATTGGTTACAGCAATGGCAGCGCTATTTCTATCTTTCCAATGTGAAAGATATTGGCTTTATCGTCTCTCATAAACAAGCTGAAAGTGAACGTTTTTGCATGATTCTAGAAGAATTAGGATTTGAAGAAATGCTTTCTTCAGAAGAAGAACAGCAATCATTTTACTTTTACAATGTAACCTATATTACCCCTGTTGATTTCCCTAATGATGATGATGGCGCTGTTTTGCAGAGTTTAAAAGACTCTGGTGTTGATATGAGTAAGCCACGGGAAGTGGAGTTTATTTTGCTTTGTCCTAATCGACGAATTGCTCGAAAAGTAGCGAAGTTGGTTGAACTTGAAGGGTATGTAGTTGACGTTGACGAAGATGAAGAACATGAGGAATTTGTTCTGGTGTGCAAAAAAGTGATTTCTCTCACTCATGCTGAAATTGTGAAGCAACAACACGATTTAGAAGAAATAACGGCGAAATACGAAGTGAAAATAGACGGCTGGGGAGCAATGGTGGATTAAGGCTACCTAGCTTATAGATGGAACCTCTCATTTTACGAATGGGAGGTTCTTTGCTGTTACCATTTTTATGACCATGCCTATTAGCCTGTCTAAAATCTCTCGGACGTGCATACATTCGAATAGCATGTTTTTGCGGGAGGAGTTAAACAATGCACGAGATTGTGACGATAATGATTATGGCAGCAGCTTTAGGAATGGATGCCTTTTCAGTAACCTTAGGAATGGGGATGCTTGGTCTTACGGGAAAGCAAGTGTTCCGCATTGGTCTTACGATCGGTGCTTTTCACGTCTTTATGCCGTTACTCGGTATGATTACGGGTCAATGGCTTTCTGGTAAGTATGATGTTATCGCAACCTACATAGGTGGAGGTCTTCTCCTGGTTATAGGTGTGCAAATGCTGTTAGCTTCTTTTTCGGAAGAAGAAAACTCAAAATTAAAGCCAGTAGGTATTGGGTTATTATTGTTTGCCTTGGGTGTAAGTTTAGACAGTTTTTCCGCTGGCTTGTCGTTTGGTATTTTAGGAACGAAAGTCATGTTGACAGTAGTAAGTATTGGAGCTGTCAGTATGGTATTAGCTTGGTTGGGTTTGTTAATTGGCTCTAAATTTCATAAACTCATTGGTTCTTATGGAGAACTATTAGGCGGGGTTATTTTAATTGGATTTGGTTTGAAAATCATGCTCCCACTTTGATGAATCAACTGGTACACATGTGCTAAACTAGTGAAACATTGATGTAAAGTGAAGGAGTGGAACCATGAAAAAGAAGAAAAATGTTTTAGTTGTTTGTACAGGAAATACGTGTCGCTCACCATTAGCTGAAGCTTATTTAAAGAAATATGGAAGTGAGCACGTAAATGTTAAATCTGCAGGCGTAAGTGCTGCGTATGGACATGCAATTTCTAGCGGTTCTAAAAGGGTTTTAGAAAAAGAAGGAATTGAACTAGATCACGCGTCGCAACCTTTATCGGATGAACTCATTCAATGGGCGGACAAAGTACTAACGATGTCTTCTGCCCATAAACGAATCGTAGAAGAACGTTATCCTTATCAGAATGTATCTACGCTACAAGAGGCGGCTGGAAGAGAAGGCTATGATATACAGGATCCCTTCGGTGGTACGGATGAGGATTATGAACAAACTGCGAAAATGATTAAAAAAGCCGTTAAAGACTTTCTGCGGCAATCTTAAAATAGAAAAGGATGAATGGGAATGGAAGCAGAAACAAGTGTCTCTAAAAGGTACAGATTCAGTATTCGGAAGAAAATTGTATTAGGGGTTAGTACTGTTGCGGTCATCACGTTTGCTAGCAGTGCCATCATCCTGTACTTTTTAGCAGATTTTTTTGCTTCGTTCCTTAACATAGATCCAGCTTGGCTCACATTACTTGTTCTGCTAGCGGGTGTAGTCTGGAGTGGCATACTCGGTTATTTTCTATCGAATATTATAACGAAACCTTTGGCCCAGTTAGAACAAGCGGTTACAGAGGCGGCAGCTGGTGTCATAGATCAAACAGTCGAATTATCAAAGTCAGATGACGAACTGCGTGCATTAGGTGTCGCATATAATAAAATGCTCACAAATTTGAATGGAATGGTTCGTGAAATCGATCGGAACTTCGTTGAAACAGATGAGCGAGTTCAGCAATTAGGTATAGCTACAGCTACTTCCTCCTCTCAAGCGGAGCAAATCGGCTTTACAATGGGCGAAATTGCTAGTGGAGCAGAAAATGCTGCACAAGCCATTCAAGAAACCGTCTTCTCTCTCGAAACGACTACTGAAATGGCAAACGAGATGCAAGAAAAAGCCTCCTTGTCATCAAAGCAAGCGTCAGAAATGGGGCAGCTTCTTGAAACAAGTAGGGTCATGACGACGAATCTTGTAAAAGGAATAGGCGACCTAACAACGAAGCAAGAGCATTCACTTGATTCGGTTCACCGTCTTGAAGAACAAGCGCAAGAGGTAGAAGGGATTACGGCAGTTGTTGGTGCCATCGCTAAGCAAACAAACTTACTTGCTTTAAATGCCTCTATTGAAGCTTCTCGTGCTGGGGAGCATGGGCGCGGGTTCGCGGTGGTAGCGAGTGAAGTTCGGAAGCTGGCTGACGAAAGCACACAAGCGGTTGAATCCATCAATCAATTAATTACGACTATTCAAGAAGAAGTGAAACAAGTTGTTAAGAACATTGAAGAACAAGTAGATGTTGCAAGAATTCAGACGGAGCAAGGTGAAAAAACGACAACGGCACTTTTGGAGATGGAATCATCTGCCAAAACCGTTACAGATATAATTGAAATTATTTCTACTTTGTCGGACAAGCAGAAGCAATCCATTGAAGCGAGCTCGGTGAAAACAGAGGAAGTAGCTGCGATTGCAGAGCAAACCTCTGCTGGTGCACAAGAAGTCACGGCGATGACAGAAGAACAGACGGTGGCGTTAAGTGAGATTGAAACGTTATCAAAAGACTTATCAAATCAAGCCAAGGAATTGAAGACAACGATCGAAAAGTTTACAATAGAATCAAACCAATAGAAGCGTCCTAAACAGGCGCTTTTTGTAGTGGTAAAAACGAAGGAGTGTACGAGATGAAAATAGCTATTGCTTCCGATCATGGTGGAACTCGTTTAAAAGACGAACTCATTGCCGTAATAAAAGACTTAGGGTTTGCTTATGAAGATTTTGGTTGTAATTGTGAAGGGTCCGTTGATTATCCTGATTATGCTCTTCCTGTTGCTGAAAAAGTAGCAGCAGGTGAATTTGATCGCGGAATTCTCGTATGCGGTACAGGAATTGGTATGTCGATAGCGGCAAACAAGGTGAAAGGCATCCGCTGTGCCCTTGTACACGATGTGTTCAGTGCAAAAGCAACAAGACAGCATAATGATACGAATATGATTTCAATGGGTGAACGCGTTATTGGTCCAGGACTGGCTGGAGAAATTGTGCGGACATGGCTAGGGGAAGCGTTTGAAGGCGGACGGCATGCGAATCGAATTGGCAAAATTTTAAGCTATGAAGACACACATCGCTAATGACTATTGAAGAGCGTTTATTCGACGGCTTACAGGCGTTTCAGAACCGTGTTCCTGCTTTGCAAAACAAGTTATTTGTTATTGGTGTATCCACAAGTGAAATAGCTGGCAAGCCAATTGGAAAAGAAGGTTCAATGGACATTGCAGAAGAGTTGTACCGCGGGTTTAGTAAATTCCAAAAAATTACAGGTGTTCACCTTGTTTTTCAATGTTGCGAGCACTTAAATCGTGCGTTAGTAATGGAGCGAAGTGTAGCAGAGCAAAAAGGCTTAACCGAAGTGAGTGCAGTACCTGTTCGTCATGCTGGTGGAGCAATGGCCACTTATGCCTATCGACAACTACAAGAACCTGTTTTAGTAGAATCGGTTCAAGCCGATGCAGGGATAGATATAGGCGATACGTTTATTGGAATGCACATTAAACCAGTTCTCGTACCAATTAGAATTGGCTTTACGACCATTGGTTCCGCTCATGTAACGGTAGCGACTTCGCGACCGAAATTAATTGGCGGAGAACGTGCACAGTATAAAATTGGTGAATGATTTATTTAAAAAGTTGCTTAATTTACGGAAAAAGCTGTTATTTTTACTTAGAATGAGCTAAAATCATAAATAAATTAAATTATTTACGAACAAAGGCGGGAGAAGAGATGACAAATTTAAAAACACAAGATCCAACGCTTTTTGAAGCAATTGAATTAGAACTTGGTCGCCAACGAGATAAAATTGAGTTAATTGCTTCAGAGAACTTTGTTAGTGAAGCTGTAATGGAAGCCCAGGGCTCTGTTTTAACAAATAAATATGCTGAGGGCTACCCTGGCCGACGTTATTACGGGGGTTGTGAATATGTGGATATTGCTGAAAATATCGCCCGTGATCGTGCAAAGAAATTATTTGATGCACATTATGTGAATGTTCAGCCCCATTCAGGTGCGCAAGCAAATATGGGTGTGTATTTCACCATTTTAGAGCATGGAGACACGGTCCTTGGCATGAATTTGTCTCACGGTGGACATCTCACTCATGGTAGCCCAGTAAACTTTAGTGGGGTGCAATACAATTTCGTTGAGTACGGCGTGCGTGAAGAGGATCAGCGCATTGATTATGATGTTGTTCGTCAAATTGCGATTGAGCACAAGCCGAAATTAATTGTTGCAGGAGCTAGTGCTTATCCACGTGCAATTGATTTCAAGAAATTCCGCGAGATTGCAGATGAAGTTGGCGCCTACCTGATGGTTGATATGGCACATATTGCTGGATTGGTAGCGGCTGGTCTTCACCAAAACCCTGTTCCTTATGCACATTTCGTAACAACAACGACACATAAAACATTACGTGGACCACGTGGCGGAATGATTCTTTGTAATGAAGAGACAGGTGAAGAATTTGGTAAAAAGCTTGACAAATCAATCTTCCCAGGTATCCAAGGTGGTCCACTGATGCATGTCATTGCAGCCAAAGCGGTTTCTTTTGGCGAAGCATTAGCTAATGATTTTAAAGCATACGGTAAGGCGATTATTGAGAATGCACAGCGTCTAGGGCAAACGTTGCAAGAAGAAGGTGTCAACATTGTATCAGGCGGAACAGATAATCATCTTGTGTTGCTTGATCTGCGTTCGTTACAGTTGACTGGTAAAGTTGCTGAAAAAGCCCTTGATTCAGTCGGTATTACGACAAATAAAAATACCATTCCATATGATCCAGAAAAGCCGTTTGTTACAAGTGGTATTCGAATTGGAACAGCTGCAGTAACGTCTCGTGGACTTGGTGTGGACGATATGGATGAAATTGCGAAGTTGATTGCTTTAACATTGAAAAATGTTGAAAATGAAGAAGTATTAAATCAAGTCCGTGAGCGTGTAGCAGCTTTAACAGCTAAATTCCCTATGTACCCGAATCTATAAGGCAGAAAGAGCAGTAGCGACATACATGTCGTTGCTGTTTTTTACATGATTTATTTCGTTAAGGGAACATTTAACACAGGTTTCTTTCTTTGAACACTTGTATGAAGAGGTGCTTTTCAGGTAAAATCGTTCAGAGTGTGTCGAGAAATGACGATTTTTAAAAAGGAAGTGACGAAAATGGGTAAGGTTCATG
Source organism: Shouchella hunanensis (assembly GCF_028735875.1). Taxonomy (GTDB): domain Bacteria; phylum Bacillota; class Bacilli; order Bacillales; family Bacillaceae_D; genus Shouchella; species Shouchella hunanensis. The sequence goes on along the minus strand of NZ_CP117834.1, from coordinate 1,206,020 downwards.
TACTTGATCATCCACTAATTCAGCATAAGTTATCGTATATACGAGATAAGACAACAGGTACAAAAGAGTTTCGCGAGCTCGTGGATGAAGTAGCGGCGTTAATGGCATTTGAAGTAACGAGAGATTTGCCGTTAGAGGATGCAGACATTGAAACACCTGTAGGGCCAGCACGTGTTAAAAAACTAGCTGGAAAAAAACTTGGTCTTATTCCAATTTTGCGTGCAGGCATAGGGATGTCAGATGGAATTTTAAATATGATTCCAGCAGCTCGAGTTGGCCACGTTGGACTTTATCGCGATCCAGAGACATTTAAACCAATTGAGTACTATGTTAAGCTTCCAAAAGATATTGAAGAGAGAGAACTTCTTGTAATTGATCCAATGCTTGCAACAGGTGGCTCTGTCGTCGAAGCCATTAACAGTTTAAAAAAGCGCGGCGCAAAAAATATGCGTTTGATCTGTTTAGTAGCGGCACCTGAAGGCGTTCAGTATGTACAAGAAGAACACCCAGATGTTGATATTTATCTGGCGGCTCTTGATGAAAAATTAAATGAAAAAGGTTATATTGTACCAGGGCTTGGCGATGCAGGCGACCGACTATTTGGTACGAAATAAAACAGAAAAACCGTGAAAAGAAGAGGGGCTAGTCCTCTCTTCTTTTTTGTATAAAAAATCAGCTCCATTCGCATACTAACCGATACGACAAGCAGTAGGGGAGACGTAACGTATGACGAAACGAGGTAGAGTGCATCGGTTAGTAGTAGGAATACTTAGTGTTCTAATGCTCTTGCAAGGTATGAGTATGGCAACGGGAGTAAACGGAGTAGCCTTGGCGGCTGAAAAGCAACAACAGACACTAGATAGTAGTAAAAGAGTTGTGATTGTGTCGGCGTCCGGAGATGTAAATCGAGCTGTTGGCGTTGTAGAAAACCGCATTTCCTCAGCAACAATTAGAAATATTTATGCGAATGTTTACGGTGGGTTCTCATTGGAGATTGCTGAAAAAGATATTGAGCGGTTAAGGCAGTTAAGTGTCATTGCCCGTGTAGATGATGTGGCTCATTACCAGCCAAGTCTTGAAGGAAGCATCCCTTTTATCGGTGCAGGGGACCGTTTAATGGATAAACAAGACGGGAAAGAGCGCCTCTTAACTGGTAAAGGTGTCAAAGTTGGTGTGATTGATACAGGTGTGGATTACAAGCACCCTGATTTAGAGGCGAACTATCGTGGTGGCTACGATATAGTCGATCAGGATGATGATCCGATGGAAACAAAAAAATCACAAGGAGAACCTACGTTACATGGCACACATGTGGCAGGGATTATTGCTGCTAATGGACGGATTAAAGGGGTTGCTCCGGAAGCTGAAATTTACGCATACCGGGCTCTTGGACCTGGTGGACAAGGGACAACAGAACATATATTAGAAGCGATTGAACGAGCGTTTAAAGACGATGTCGATGTGATTAATTTGTCATTAGGGAATACGGTTAACGGACCTGACTGGCCAACGAGTTTAGCTCTTGATCGAGTCGTAGAGAAAGGCATTGTTGCGGTAACATCAAATGGAAATAGCGGACCGAATATGTGGTCTGTTGGTTCACCTGGAACTTCAACAAAAGCCATTTCCGTGGGCGCTTCTTTGCCGCCTGTTGAAGTGCCAGCCATCAACGTAAGTGGGTTAAAGGATGAATTAACGTTAACCCCTATTCTAGGTGCGAAAAGTTGGCAACTAAAGGCAAGTTTAGAACTGGTGGACGTTGGTCACGGACTATTGACAGACTATAAAGGGAAGGATGTTAAAGACAAGCTTGTTCTCATTAAAAGAGGCCGCTCGAATTTCGCAGAAAAATTAGCGTTTGCCTCTAAAGCCGGAGCGAAAGGGGTCCTGATTTACAACAATTTAGAGGGTGCTTTTGCAGGAGCTGTAACAGAACCGATTCCTATTATAGGAGCAACTCTTTCTAAAACCGAGGGTGAAGCACTTCTATCACTATTGAAACAACATAAACATAAAGTGAAAGTGGACACACACTATAGCGTCAAACAAGACTTAATGGCACCTTTTAGCTCTAGAGGGCCGGTTACAGAAACGTGGGAAATAAAGCCTGACCTCGTTGCGCCAGGTGTAGCGATTCAAAGCACCGTACCGAAAGGCTATTTAGATTTAAACGGAACAAGCATGGCAAGTCCACACGTGGCAGGGGCTGCGGCCTTACTAATTGAACAACATCCAGATTGGAAACCAGAACAAGTGAAATCGGCACTACTGAACTCTACAAAGCGTTTACAAGATGAACAAGGAAAAGAGTATCTGCCATTTGAACAAGGGGCAGGTCGTTTGCAAGTAGATAAAGCAATCCAAACAAGCACCCTTATCTCACCAGCAACCCTCTCATTTGGAGAACTTGAAAAAGGAGAGCATGTGGTGGAAAAAGAGGTGACCATCTCTATCGAAAACATCAGCAAATCTCAAAAAGACTACACCATTGATCCGCCAATTGGTGAGGTAGACGGTATTTCGTGGGAATTTGAAGAACGTGTTACAGTTAATGGTCAGTCAAAAAAGGCATTTACACTCACAGCGACCATTGATCAACAAGCAATTCAAAAAGGGCTTCATACTGGCTACATTACCGTTCGTAATCATGAGGAGGAAATTGACCTTCCGTATATGCTTTTCATAGAGGAACCAAATTACCCTCGAGTGATGGCCTTTCAAATGGCTCACAGCGATAAAGCGAACGGATACTATTATGAATACTATTTACCAAGCGGAGCGGAAGAGTCGAGTGTGCATTTATTTGACCCAGATACGTTAGAATTTGTAGCGACAATTATTGAAAATAAAGATCAAAGTAGAGGTATGGTAAACGGCGAGATTACCAATTTACAGATTGCGCCTGGTCGTTATAAAGCGCTTATTTATGCTAAAAATGAAGGGAAAACAGATACTCTTGAAGCCATGATTGACATTGGAGAGGAGTGGATTGGTCCGTAATAAGAGGTACATGTAAAGACTCAAGGCAATGGCCTTGAGTCTTTAGTTTATTTTTGATAGTGAGCACATTGTTTAGCTAATAGTGGTGAACGTTTTATGTTGTGTCCATTCGTAAAGACGAAAAGAAGGACATAACTGGAAGAGAAAGTCAATGCATTTACTTAGTGGGAGTGGTTTGAATGTTAAGAATAAGTAAAGGTTTTGTAAAGGCATATAGAAATAATTGATACTCAAAGTACTGTACTTAAACGACTCTCATCCAGTCCGCGGTTTTTTTTGACAGTTATGTGAACAATCAATCCCCTTTTTTAAACTCTTTTGAGATTCTTTCAAAATTCGTTGACAGAGGAAAGTAGCTATTGTACGATTACTAAGGGTTACCATGATAAGGGTTACATATGCGATTGTAGTGGCTTTCACTCTAATTGAGAGGGGCTATTTCATTGTCGAAACAAAGTAAGAATCCAATGCGAGCGTTCATGCTAGTTTCAACCATTTTATCATGCGTGATTGGAGGTACGGTCGGAGGCTTATTTTTAGGGATATGGCTGGATAAGCTATTGAACGCAAGCCCAGTCTTCTTAATCATATGCCTATTAGTTGGAATGTTAACGAGTATATACAGCATTTCCAAAGTTGTTCAGCCATTTTTAGGAGACGATAACGAAGATGCCAAATAAGGAAGAGCGCACACACTTGATACGTGCACGAATGAATGGATATCTTGTGTATGCACTAGTCATACTTGGGATTTTGATTGTAGGCTATAGCGTGACACCTTACCACTCCGTTTTTTTAGGCTTAATTTTGGGGTTTTCGGCTAGTTTTTTGAATTTGTGGACAACTTATCGTAATGCACGCATTATTGGCGGGAACCACTCGCCATCTAAATGGCCCTCGATGCTATTAGCAAGTTTAGGATTCGTTTTCAGAATTATTCTTGCCCTCGCCGCAGTGTGGTTTTCCTTACAATTTCCAGATCACTTCCATCTTCTTGCTGTGATTGTTGGTCTTAGCTTGATGTATCTCGTTATGTTAGTAGATTTGATAATGAAAAGTATGAAGGCGAAAGAGGTGAAAGAATGAATAACAAAAATATTATATGGGAAGATCCTTGGATTGGTTTAACATTTAACCTGACAACTATTTTCACGTCAACAGTGGCATTTATTATTGTTTTTCTTGTGACGGTAATTGGCGCCCGTAAGCTTGCGATGAGACCAACAGGAATGCAGAACTTTATTGAATGGGTTCTTGATTTCTGTAGAGGGATTGTTAAAGCGAACATGGATTGGAAGGTTGGCGGACGGTTTATCGTGTTAGCTTACGCCTTACTATTTTATGTGTTTGTTGCAAATATGATGGGAATTCCATTTGAGCTTGCAACAAATGATTCAAATCACTACGTATTGTGGCGATCTCCAACATCAGATCCGTTACTGACGCTAACGATGGCTGGTCTTGTGATTGTGCTGACTCACATCTATGGTGTCATGATTGCTGGTCCTGGAGCGTACTTAAAGTCATTTGTAAGTCCAAAGTGGTTCTTGCTACCGTTCAAACTAATTGAAGAAGTAGCCAATTTCCTTACACTTGGAATGCGACTTTTCGGAAACGTCTATGCAAAAGAAATCCTTATGATTCTACTTGTTGGATTAGGGGTTATGGGATTTGATTATGGATTTGGACAAGGCGTTATTTTAGCAGCTGTTACGATGGTGCCAACAATGGCATGGCAAGCATTTGGTATCTTTATTGGGTCCATTCAAGCATACATTTTCGCGATGTTAGCAATGGTTTACATGGCTCATAAAGTTGAAGCACATTAATACCTGCCTTGGCTTATTCCCGAGGCGATTTATAAATAAAAACTACAACACAAAACAGGAGGAATTTTAGAATGATGGATCCAATTGGTTACACTCATCTTGCAGCTGGACTTGCAGCTGGATTAGCAGCAATTGGCGGCGCGATTGGCGTTGCGTTAATTGTTAAAGCAGTACTTGAGGGAGTTGCTCGTCAACCAGAACAACGCGGAACTCTTCAAACATTAATGTTTATCGGTGTTCCACTAGCGGAGGCTGTGCCGATCATCGCAATCGTTGTGTCATTAATCCTCATCTTTAGTTAACAAAAAGTCAATAATCGTTCAACATTGAGAGGCGATAGCGTTCTTTTCTAGAACCTCTCGCCTTTCCTTATGTAAGGCTGATTTTTGAGAATAAGGGGTGTAAAAATGAACTTAGGTGATTTTGGTTGGGGTACGGTCCTTTTCCAACTTATTGGATTTGGTCTACTCTTATGGCTACTGTCGAAGTTTGCATTAAGACCGCTTCTTGGTGTTATGCAAAAGCGTCAAGACATGATAAACGATCAAATTGATTCTGCTGAACGCAACCGTAAAGAGTCAGAGAAAATGATCGAGGAACAAAAAGAAGAATTAAAACAAGCACGTGTAGAAGCACGTGAATTGATTGAAAACGCCAAAAAAGTTGGCGAGCAGCAAGGTAAAGATATTGTCCGAGAAGCAAAAGCTGAAGCAGAACGAATTCAGCATCAAGCACTAGCTGAAATTCGTAATGAAAAAGAACAAGCTGTTACGGAATTACGTGAACAAGTCGCTTCTTTATCTGTCTTAATTGCGCAGAAAGTGATTGAAAAAGAACTGGATGCAAGTGAACAAGATAAGCTTGTTCAAGACTATCTTAAACAAGCGGGCGAAGAGCTATGAGCAACAAAGCGGTAGCCAATCGTTACGCTGTTGCTCTTTTTGAGTTAGGTGTATCCAAAGGTCAAGCGAATGAATACGAACAGGATTTAGCCTTAGTAAGGGACGTGTTTAATCAAACACCGGAATTGCTAAAGGTACTTGAAACACCAGGACTTTCTCAAGAGCGAAAGGCTCAGGTTATCAAGCAGTCGTTTCAAGGAAATGTACAAGAAACAACGTTAGCGTTATTACTGACGTTAGTCGAAAAGAATCGTTATACAACGATGCCAGAACTACTTTCAGAGTATAAGAGATTGAATAACGAACTGAAAGGAATCGCTGAAGCAACTGTCTATTCAGCAAAACCAATCAGTGATTCAGAAAAAGAACAAGTTGCAGTTGTTTTTGCACCTAAAGTAGGAAAACGCTCTTTAGAGGTCTCAAATGTCGTACAAGAACAACTCGTTGGTGGAATAAAAGTCCGTATTGGCGATCGCGTATACGATGGCAGTGTAAAAGGACAGCTTGATCGCCTTGAAAAAGGAATTCTTGCAGGGAAGTAACAATTTGTCAGTTAGGGGTGAAAACGAATGGCAAGCATTAAAGCAACTGAGATTAGCTCGCTTATTAAGCAGCAAATTGAACAATTTGAAACCAGTGTAGATGTACAAGACGTTGGTACCGTTATTCGCGTTGGGGACGGAATTGCCTTCGCTTACGGTTTAGATAATGTTATGGCAGGAGAGCTTTTAGAGTTTTCTACTGGCGTAATGGGTATGGCTCAGAACCTAGAGGAAGATAGTATTGGTATTATCATTTTAGGACCATATGACAACATTCGTGAAGGAGACGAAGTGAAACGGACAGGACGTATTATGGAAGTTCCAGTTGGAACTGAACTTCTTGGACGCGTTGTGAATTCACTTGGTCAACCAATTGATGGCTTAGGTCCGATTCACACAACAAAGACACGCCCAGTTGAAGGTGGAGCGCCAGGCGTTATGGCACGTAAATCGGTACATGAGCCTCTTCAAACAGGAATTAAATCAATTGATTCAATGATTCCAATCGGACGTGGACAGCGTGAACTTATTATCGGTGACCGTCAAACAGGAAAGACGTCGATTGCAATTGATACGATTCTTAATCAAAAAGATCAAGATATGATCTGTGTGTATGTGGCCATTGGACAAAAAGAATCAACGGTGTCAGGCGTAGTTGAAACACTTCGTCAACGTGGCGCACTTGATTACACGATTGTTGTATCTGCGGGTGCATCTGATCCAGCTCCAATGCTTTACTTAGCACCATATACAGGCGTTTCAATGGCAGAAGAATTTATGTACGATGGTAAGCACGTTCTTGTTATTTATGATGATTTATCAAAACAAGCAGCAGCATACCGTGAGATGTCCCTTCTTCTTCGTCGTCCTCCAGGTCGTGAAGCATTCCCAGGAGATGTATTCTACTTACACTCTCGTTTACTTGAGCGTGCTGCGAAATTAAATGACGATTTAGGTGGCGGATCCATTACAGCTCTTCCATTTATTGAAACACAAGCAGGGGATGTATCAGCGTACATTCCAACAAACGTTATTTCGATTACAGATGGCCAAGTATTCTTACAGTCTGACTTATTCCACTCTGGTGTACGTCCAGCCGTTAACCCTGGTATCTCAGTATCTCGTGTTGGTGGATCTGCACAAATCAAAGCAATGAAAAAAGTAGCTGGTACGCTTCGTTTAGACTTAGCAGCATATCGTGAGCTAGAAGCATTCTCTCAATTTGGTTCAGATCTAGATGCTGCAACACAAGCTCGTTTAAATCGTGGACAGCGAACAGTTGAGTTATTAAAGCAAGACTTGAACCAACCACTTCCGGTTGAGAAGCAAGTGGCAATCATCTATGCATTAACAAAAGGTTACTTAGACGATATCCCAGTAAGTGACTGCCTACGCTTTGAAGCAGAATTGTTTACGTACCTTGAAAGCAATAACAATGAATTGCTAGAGCACATTCGCACAACAGGAAATCTTCCAGAAGAAAGTGATTTCAAAGCAGCGATTGAAGCTTTCAAAAAAGGTTTCGTTCCATCGAATGAATAGTTTATTTTCTTAAGTTTTGCTTAGAAAGGCGGTGAACAAATGGCTTCTTTGCGCGATATAAAAAATCGTATTAACTCAACAAAGAAAACACGTCAAATTACAAAAGCGATGCAAATGGTGTCGGCTGCGAAATTAAATCGTGCGCAAGAAAAAGCACAAAGCTATGAAGTATACGCAAGTAAAATGCGTGAGGTTGTAAACAACATGGCTGCGGCCGGAAGTGACGTCAGTCATCCGATGCTTGAAGAACGTCCAGTGAAAAAGACAGGGTACATCTTTATTTCATCGGATACTGGTTTAGCTGGCGGTTACAACTCAAGTCTTTTAAGAGATATGATGAAAACCATTCAATCTAGACACTCATCAACAGACGAGTATGCAATTATTGTCTTGGGTAAAATCGGACGGGATCTGTTACGTACACGAAATCAACCGATTATCCAAGAAATGATTGAAATTCCTGATCAGCCTGGTTTTTCGGATATTAAGGGACTAGCCAAAACATCTGTTGAGATGTTTGCTGATGGCGTGTTTGACGAACTATATGTTTGGTATAACCACTTCGTATCTGCAATGACGCAAACCGTTACAGAACAAAAGCTTCTTCCTCTTGGATCTACAGGAGAGCAACAGTCATCCAGCGTCGGCCTTTACGAATATGAGCCATCTGAGAAAGAAATACTTGAAGCTGTTCTTCCTCGTTATGCAGAGAGCTTGATTTATGGGGCTTTGCTTGATGCAAAGGCAAGTGAGTTCGGTGCACGTATGACAGCAATGAGTGCTGCATCCGACAACGCTTCTTCACTTATTGATGATTTGACGCTTTCTTATAACCGAGCAAGACAAGCTGCAATTACGCAAGAAATCACTGAAATTGTTGGCGGTGCAGCCGCTTTAGAATAGAACGTATGTGAATTAGGAGGGAAAACGATGTCAACAGGCCGTATTATTCAAATTACAGGACCGGTCGTGGACGTTAAATTTCCAAGTGGTCAACTACCTCAAATCAATAGTGCACTTCGAGTAAACCAATCAGGTGATACACAGAATGCTGTTCATGTAACAGTAACGTTAGAGGTAGCTTTACACTTAGGAAATGATACAGTTCGCACGGTAGCCATGGGTTCAACTGATGGTTTAATGCGTGGAACAGAAGCAGTAGATACTGGAGCGCCAATCTCTGTACCAGTTGGTGAAGAGACACTTGGTCGAGTATTTAATGTACTTGGTGAAGAGATTGACTTAAAAGAACCAGTACCAGCAGGAACACGCCGTGACCCTATTCACCGCGATGCGCCAAGCTTTGAAGAATTAACAACAACGACAGAAATCCTTGAAACAGGAATTAAAGTTGTTGATTTACTTGCTCCTTATACAAAAGGAGGTAAAGTTGGTCTATTCGGTGGTGCCGGAGTAGGGAAAACGGTACTGATTCAAGAATTAATTAACAACGTTGCCCAAGAGCACGGTGGTATTTCTGTATTTGCCGGTGTTGGAGAGCGTACTCGTGAAGGAAATGACCTTTATCATGAGATGACGGATGCAGGCGTTATTAAGAAAACCGCGATGGTATTCGGTCAAATGAACGAACCACCAGGTGCACGTATGCGTGTAGCCCTGTCTGGTTTAACAATGGCAGAATATTTCCGTGATGAACAAGGTGCAGACGTACTTTTGTTTGTTGACAACATCTTCCGTTTTACACAAGCAGGTTCTGAGGTATCGGCGCTACTTGGTCGTATGCCATCAGCGGTAGGTTATCAGCCAACACTTGCTACGGAAATGGGACAATTACAAGAGCGTATCACTTCAACGAAAAAAGGTTCTGTTACATCCATTCAAGCAATTTACGTACCGGCGGATGACTATACGGATCCGGCTCCGGCAACAGCATTTGCTCACTTAGATGCAACAACAAACCTTGAGCGTAAATTAACGGAGCAGGGGATTTACCCTGCAGTTGATCCATTAGCGTCCACATCACGCGCCCTTTCCCCAGAAGTTGTTGGAGAAGAGCACTACAGTGTAGCACGTGGGGTTCAACAAACATTACAAAAATATCGTGAGTTACAAGATATTATTGCCATCCTCGGTATGGAAGAATTATCAGAGGAAGACAAGTTAATCGTTGCGCGTGCGCGCCGCATTCAGTTCTTCTTATCACAAAACTTCCACGTAGCAGAGCAGTTTACTGGTCAACCTGGTTCGTATGTACCAGTTAAAGAAACCATTTCAGGATTTAAAGACATCCTTGCAGGTAAATACGATGATCTTCCAGAAGATGCATTCCGTTTAGTTGGACGCATTGAAGAAGTTGTAGAAAAAGCGAAAGAAATGGCCCAGTAATAAAAAAGAAAGGGAGCGGTTAAGCCGTTTCCTTTTCTAAGCTAGCCGACGAGGAGGGGTTCTATGAATACCGTGCAAGTAAGTGTCGTAACTCCAGACGGTGCAGTATACTCAAGTGATGCTGAGCTGGTTGTTGTGAAGACAACAGAAGGGGAGCTTGGAATTAAAGCAAAGCACATTCCCCTCGTTTCTCCGCTTACGGTTGGAAGGGCTCGTTTTTTGAAAGACGGCAAAGAAGACCAAGTATCAGTCAGCGGTGGATTTATTGAAGTTCGTCCAGACCAAGTGACCATACTAGCCGAGACTGCAGAAACACCAGAGCAAATTGATACGGAACGCGCTGAAAAAGCGAAGAACCGTGCAGAAAAACGCTTAAATGATGACAGTGCCCATATTGATAAAGCACGTGCAGAAGCGGCTTTAATGAGAGCTGTTACTCGTCTTAGTGTTGCTAAAGCAAACTAAACCAAAAATCACCAGACTGTTGTTTATCAACAGATGGTGATTTTTTTTAGGTGCACGTGTAGGCACCATATTGTACAAATAACGACAGTAAGCATATACTCCAGAAGAAGGATATTTACAGTGTTGTTTGAGAGAATGCCTTTAACAAAAAAATCATGTTAGAAAAATGGCAAATAAGGGTAAAGTGCATATGAATGCGCTTTAGATAAAGATCATTCTAAACTGTAACCAAATCTTCATTTTTTGTTATGAAAGTGGAATGAATTCCTTAACGAAAGCGGTAGCTTTTTATGCGTAAATCCGTTATCATTGAAAATGGATTGCGAACTTTTAGCTTGACTTTTTGTTTGCCGGGATTGAATAGGAAATGGGGTCATAAGGTTGACAAGCGATTTAGGTTTGGAAGCGTTTATACATATTCTATTAAATCTTCTCGGTTTAGTCATAGCATGGTGGGCGTTACAATCGTTCCGCTTTGATTTGTTCGTGAAAAATCCAAAAAGTACCCAAGCCACTGTTTTAAAAGTGTTAGTGGCAATTACATTGGGACATTTACTTGCTCGTTTTTTTATTGAGTATGCCCAAGCTGTTCGGTACCTACCTTATCTTTTCTAGTAAAAAAATGTCATAAGAACCTTTGTTTTTTATGTATGCTTTTTCTGCTTCAGGTAAAAATGGTAGTAAGAAAACCTTTTGGTCCTGGAGGGGAATGTTGATATGAATAAAATGTATTCTGTCTGTTTTCTATTGCTTATCGTTGTTTTCTGTAGCGTTCTTTTTGCTTTTGAGAAAGATACCTTAGGAAAAGAAGATACATTCTATCATCAAATGAATGCCTTTAATGACCTTGTTGAGAAAAATAAAATGACAATGACAGATTGGCAAGTCCGCATAAAAAATCAAAGCGAACATGTAGATGATTTTTATACACAGCTAGACCAGTTCGAACAGGAATATCCTGAATTTGAACGTGCTTCTTTGGAAGAAGACAATAATTATGTGCATGTCACGTTTATAAATGGCGATTATGAGGGAAAGTTACTGGAAAAAGTTAAATGGATAGCGACCTCAACAACAAAAGGTTACAAAGTAGAAAAAACGTATGAGCTCCTTTCAAATGGAAATGGTGAACTCAAGAATCAACAATTGTTTAAAGATCGATTACGTACATTAGGTTTTGATTTAAAATCGTCTATGTCGTTTTATGAACTAACGGCAGAAATGGACGATACGCCTCAAGATTTAATGATTGAGGCCGAGGATTTAGTAAGTCAATTGGGCGCGACCACATTAGAGGGCCTAGAAGAAAAAACGTTTGTATCTATCTCTGCATATCATAAAGGATGGACCAATGGTATTGCGACAAATGATGATAAAGAGATGAACGTTCAAATCGCATTACGCGAACATCAAGAGTTGGGCTCTAGAACAACAGTAACTTTTGGAACGCCTATAATTACGACTGAATATTGATAATATAGAAGAGACAAATATCAGACGCGGAGGGGAATACGTTGGAAAAAATCATTGTCCGTGGCGGCAACAAGCTGCACGGCTCCGTGAAGGTAGAGGGTGCAAAGAACGCCGTCCTACCTGTAATAGCAGCATCAATTTTAGCGGAAAACGGAAATAGTGTTATCGAGGAAGTACCATCTCTTACAGATGTTTATACAATGAAGGAAGTTTTGACAAATTTGAACGTAGCAGTTGATTATGAAGATGGACGTTTCGTTGTTCATGCTAATCGTGCGCTTAAAACGGAAGCACCGTTTGAATACGTTCGTAAAATGCGTGCATCTTTCCTAGTAATGGGTCCTTTACTTGCACGTGTTGGTCGCGCAAGAATTGCATTGCCAGGTGGATGTGCCATTGGTTCACGCCCGATTGAGCAACACCTAAAAGGGTTTGAAGCGATGGGTGCAACAGTAGAAATTGGAAATGGCTTTATTGAAGCTCGCATCGATGGAAAGCTTCAAGGAACGAAGATTTATCTTGATTTTCCAAGTGTTGGAGCAACGGAAAACATTATGATGGCGGCTGTTCTGGCTGAAGGAACAACAATCATTGAAAATGTCGCTGAAGAGCCTGAAATTGTTGATTTAGCAAATTATTTAAACGCAATGGGCGCAAAGGTAAGAGGCGCTGGCACAGGTGTTATTAAAATTGAAGGTGTAGCTGCGCTTCATGGTGTGGTTCACTCGGTTATTCCTGATCGCATTGAAGCAGGAACATTTATGGTTGCTGCTGCCATTACAGGTGGAGATGTGTTCGTTGAAGGTGCAATTGCTGAGCATATGCGTCCTCTTGTAGCAAAAATGCGCGAAATGGGTGTAGAGATTCAAGAAGGTGAAACAGGACTTCGTGTTATTGGTCCTGAAGTGCTTAAAGCCGTAGATATTAAAACAATGCCTCATCCAGGCTTCCCAACGGATATGCAAGCACAAATGATGGCATTGCTTATTCGAGCTGAGGGTACAAGTGTTGTAACAGAAACGGTTTTTGAGAATCGTTTTATGCACGTTGAAGAGTTCCGTAGAATGAACGGAAACATTAAAATCGAAGGCCGTTCTGCGATTGTATCCGGTCCTACGTCATTACAAGGTGCAGAGGTAGGTGCAACAGACTTACGTGCGGGTGCCGCATTGGTCATCGCAGGATTAGTAGCAGATGGATATACTCGTGTTACAGAATTAAAGCACCTAGACCGCGGTTACGTGGGTTTAACGGAAAAGCTTAAAGCATTAGGTGCTGATATTGAACGAGTGGAAGAGCAATTAGAAAATGAATTTGAAAAAACAGCAGAATTGCTATAAGGTTGTATTTCCGGGGAAATAGTGAAATCTTGTCGTTTTGCTGGGATTTTAGTCGAAAAAGCATACCAGGCGGTGTGCTTTTTTTGCTGTGAAAAAAACGTCTTTTTTTCCGTTCATGGACATAGTCTCTAAAGTAGGTAATTGTCTAATGTAGGAGGAATGCCATGAAACAGATTTTGATTCCAGCTGTACTTCTAATTGTTGTCATCCTTCTCATTCCCGCAGCAATGGTAAGTATAAATGAGAGCAATCAAACCGCTCAGGAACCATTTAAACTAGCGCCTTTAGAGAAGACAAGCCAAGCGAGTGAGCCAATTGTACAATCAGAAGTTATTAAGCCAGAACCGACAATTGACGTGTACCGCTCACAAAAGGAAGAAGTAGAAGCCGTCGCCTTAACGGATTATGTAATAGGTGTTGTTGCCTCGGAGATGCCTGTAGAATATGAGCTTGAGGCTTTAAAAGCTCAATCTTTAGCAGCTCAGACTTATCTCATGTCGCAGAAGAATATAGCTGATGACAGCCGCAATGTTCCTGGAGATGCACTTGTAACAGACACCGTAACGCATCAAGTGTATCAAAATAAAGAAGAACTGAAGGAAAAGTGGGGAGACAAGTTTGATGAAAACTGGGCAAAGGTAGAAAAAGCGGTTCTTGCGACAGCAGGAGAAGTAATCGTCTATAACGAGCAACCTATTACGGCAGCATTTTTTTCGACTAGTAATGGGTATACCGAGAATTCAGAGGATTATTGGGCACAAGAAATTCCTTATTTAAAAAGTGTAGAAAGTCCGTGGGATCAGAATTCTCCCCGGTTTGATGAAGAGGTGACGTTGACAATAGAAGAATTTGAAGAAAAATTAGGCGTAACGTTAAGGGGCGACGGCTCCATTGGTGAAATTCAATCGAGAACAGAAGGTGGTCGAGTGGAGCGTGTTCAAATCGCTGATAAGCGGTTTAGTGGGCGGGATATTCGAGAAGCATTGAACTTAGATTCGTCTGATTTTTCTTGGTATATAAATGGAAATACTGTTGTCATTCAAACAAAAGGTTGGGGCCATGGGGTAGGAATGAGTCAATTTGGTGCAAACGGAATGGCAAAAGAAGGAAAAACCTATAAAGAGATTGTTTCACACTATTATTCAGGTGTATCCATTGAAACGATGGAACAAATAGAAGGATAGATTTGAAAAGACTGCGCATCTTCATGAAAGAGCCAGTCTTTTTTTGTTTGTCTGGTTTCAATAAACCCTTGCTATGAACGAAGTTACGGCTACTGAAAAATAATTAAATCTTTTTTTCGCTGGCATGTATATATTTCTATTAATTTGCTCAGAATGATTGGCAGAGGTGATGAGAAAATGAAAGAAGAAAAAAATTCTTCAAACAAAATTCAAGATTTGATGCGTAAGCGTTGGGTGTTACCGAGTGTTTATCTTGCTGCTGCTGCTGGTCTTTTGAGTACGGTTTTATTTCTTCAAAGTGGAGAAGATACAGAAAGAGAATTAGAGATTAGTGAAGGACCTGAACAAACAGAAGAGCCAACAGCTCCTGTAAACGTTGCAAATGAATCCTTCCACCTACCTGTTGAAAATGAAACAGATTTTGATAGAGTAGGAATCTTCTATGATGCACAAGCAGAAGTGGAAGAGCAAGAGCAAGCTATTGTCTATTTTAACAACATGTATGTAGAAAACAAAGGCGTTGATTTTGCAAGTAAGAACGGAGAAGCGTTTCCTGTAATGGCTTCGATGAGCGGTGTTGTCACAAAAGCGATGAAAGATTCGTTACTAGGTTTTGTCGTAGAAGTCGATCATGGTGATGGTGTTGTGACACATTATTCTAGTCTTTCAACTCTAGAAGTGAAGGAAGGCAAAGAGGTTTCTCAAGGCGATGTCATTGGTGAAGCAGGTGCCAATTCATACAACCAAGAAGCAGGAATTCATGTTCACTTTGAAGTGCGCCATGATGGTGTAGCAGTTAATCCGACTGACGCAATGGAAAAATCAGTTGAAGACATTGCTGCCTTTGCTCCACAAGGTGAGAAGAAAGAAAAAGAAAAAGAGAACGAAAAAGAAGAAAATGAAAAGCCAGATGAAAACGAAAAGCCTGATGAAAATGAAAAGCCGGAAGAAAACAAGCCATCTGTTGGTGAAGAACTTGAAGGCGAAACGGAATAAAGATTGATGGAAAGCATAGCTCGTGCTAAATGGGCTATGCTTTTACTCATTTATAGGGTCTGAATTATTTGTATAGTCAATTAGATTTTTTTGAAAAACAGATAAACTCTGTGAAAATGTGGTATATCATGCGCGACTTGCTAATACACTTTATCAATCACCTTAACAGAAATAGGGAGGCGAGTCGTGTGCACGATTACATCAAAGAGCGAACCATCAAGATAGGGAAGTACATCATTGAGACGAAAAAGACTGTTCGTACGATTGCGAAAGAATTTGGAGTCTCAAAGAGTACTGTACACAAGGATCTCACAGAACGTTTACCTGAGATTAATCCAGAGCTTGCTAACGACGTGAAAGAGATTCTTGAGTATCACAAGTCGATTCGCCATTTAAGAGGTGGTGAAGCGACAAAAGTAAAGTATCGTAAAGTCGAACAACCAGCTGTCAAGACTCAGAGATAAATTTTTCGACAAGATGAGTCGTTTCTCCCCAATTTGTGTTACTATTTATAATAGGTAAAAAGTGCGTCTTTAAATAGAGAATCAGGTACACATTACATAAGAATCGGATGTTTTGCGCACATCACCATATAAATTGTAACGAGAAAGAAGGGGGAACAAAGTCATGCTAGGTCGTGATATTGGAATTGATTTAGGAACAGCGAATGTATTAATTTATGTTAAAGGTCGAGGGATTGTATTAGATGAACCATCAGTTGTAGCCCTTGATACGACGACAAAACGAGTGTTGGCTGTAGGAGAAGAAGCCTTTCGCATGGTTGGACGTACACCTGGAAATATCGTAGCTATTCGTCCAATGAAGGACGGTGTCATTGCAAACTTTGAGATGACAGAGTCGATGTTAAAACATTTCTTAAACAAGATCAATGTGAAAGGTTTATTCTCTAAACCTCGGATTTTAGTTTGCTGCCCAACAAATATTACATCGGTAGAGCAGAAAGCGATACGCGAAGCTGTAGAGAAGACAGGTAGCAAAAATATCTATTTGGAAGAAGAGCCGAAAGTCGCAGCCATTGGAGCAGGAATGGACATTTTTCAACCTAGTGGAAATATGGTCGTTGACATTGGCGGTGGTACGACGGACATCGCTGTTCTATCTATGGGTGATGTTGTTACAGCCTCTTCCATTAAAGTAGCAGGTGACCGATTCGATTCTGATATCCTATCTTACATAAAAAAAGAGTACAAGCTTCTTATAGGTGAACGGACTGCTGAAGAAATTAAGAAACAAGTTGCAACGGTATTTCCAGGAGCGAGAAATGAGCAAATGGACATTCGCGGTCGCGATATGGTGTCAGGTTTGCCACGCAATATTACGATTCGTTCAGAAGAAATTGAAAAAGCGCTTGTAGAATCAGTCGACTACATTGTACAAGCTGCTAAACACGTATTAGAACAAACGCCTCCTGAGCTGTCAGCTGATATTATTGATCGCGGTGTCATGCTTACTGGTGGAGGAGCTTATTTACATGGAATTGATACGTTACTAGCAGAGGAGCTAAAAATCCCTGTCTTGATTGCAGAAGAACCGATGCACTGTGTGGCTACAGGTACTGGTATTTTACTTGAAAATCTTGATCGCATGTCAAATAAGAAAGTTCATATTTAAGGAGGTAGCGTATGTTAAAAGGTTTTTATACTGCAACAAGTGGCATGCTTTCGATGCAATATCGCCAAGACCAGTTAACGAATAATTTGGCTAACTCCAATACACCTGGGTATAAAGCGGATCAGTCGGTAACACGGTCGTTTCCAACAATGCTAATGCAGGCGAACAATGCTTATCAATCACCTAATAGACAAGTTGTCGGTGAATTGCCTACTGCAGTTTACTTGCAGGAACATATGATGAACGCTCAACAAGGCGATATTCAACAGACTGGACAAGCCACTGATCTAGCGTTGGTTCAGGGTGGAGCTACCGATGGAGAAGCGGTTTTTTTTGCGGTTGAAACAGAAAATGGTATTCGTTATACACGAAACGGAAATTTTCAAGTTGACTTGAATGGCAATCTTGTTACGGCTAGCGGTGGACGGGTACTAGGCACCGACGGTAATCCGCTGCAAGTAGGAAACGAATCCTTTACGATTCAGTCTTCTGGTGTTGTCGTAGTAGGTGGAGAAGAAGTTGGCTCTCTTGAAGTTGTTGTCGCTGATGATGTCAATGGCCTCATAAAAGAGGGGAACGGATACGTACGTAATGATCAAACGGATATGCAATCCGCTTATAATGTAGATACCGTAACGTTTTCAGTGCAACAATATGCACTAGAAAACAGCAATGTTGATGTGACGAGCACGATGAATGAGATGTTACAAGCCTATCGGTTGTTTGAAGCAAATCAAAAGGTTATTCAAGCGTATGATCAAAGCTTAGAAAAAACAGTGAATGAAGTTGGGCGAATTAGTTAAGGAGGGGTACACCGTTGATATCCGGATATAGTTCCGCGGCAACGCTTCAGCAGCTACAAATAAAGCTGGAGACGCTGTCAAACAATATTGCAAATGCTAATACCGTTGGGTTTAAAAGTCGCTCAGTTTCTTTTTCGGATGTACTCTCATCAGAATATACGAATCAACCTAATGAAAATCGCTCAACACCACATGGCTTAAGAGTGGGAACTGGAGCGAGAGCATCACTAACTTCTCTATCTGCAACGCAAGGGGATGTGAAAGAAACCGATCGAGCTCTCGATTTTGCTTTGACGGAGCCTTCACTTTTCTTTACAATAGCAACAAACGATGGTCAGCGTTTAACGAGAGACGGAACGTTTTATTTCTCTGAAACAGCAGGAGGAGAACTTTCGCTCGTAACGAAAAGTGGAGAACCACTGCTTAATGAAAATGGAACGCCTATTCTTTTACCTGCATCCACTATTTCACTAAGACTTGAGCAGGGTGGATTGACTGCAGAACTTGCTGACGGACAAGAACAAGTTATTCCTACATTCGGGTTAACACAGATTGACCGGCCTCAGGCTTTAGAAGCAGTTGGAGAAAATCAATATGTCTACCTTCAAGAAGATGCTATCTTTGGACAAGCGCAAGCAAATCAACTAAAACAAAGAGCGCTTGAGCAATCGAATGTGGATTTAAGTCAAGAGATGACTCAACTTATTTCAACACAAAGGCAAATTCAGCTACAAGCAAGAGCGTTTACATTTTCCGATGACATGGCTGGCCTCGTAAACAATATTAGACGTTAAAGCGAGGGGGAGGTGCGGACTTGAGTGATCGAAGCAACGACACTTCTGATAAAGAAATAGAAGAGTCCTCGATGCAGGAAGAAATAAATGAGTCTAAAGCAAAACCTAATAATGAATCTTCTTCAGACTCAATGCTCGAGAAGAGTGACCAAGAGCAACTTGCCAATCCGGAGACGTTTGAGAAAGAAAATGTCCAAGAACCAGTGCAAGATCATAACGATCACGTTCAAGAAGAAGGTGATCATACTAATGCGGAAAACTCGGAACAGATGCTTT
Organism: Shouchella hunanensis; assembly: GCF_028735875.1. Taxonomy (GTDB): domain Bacteria; phylum Bacillota; class Bacilli; order Bacillales; family Bacillaceae_D; genus Shouchella; species Shouchella hunanensis. The sequence continues at coordinate 1,186,896 of NZ_CP117834.1, read as the reverse complement.
TGCTTGAGGAAAGTGAAGAGGAAGTTGTTGAATCGACAGAAGCGTTGATCGATGAAGAATCTGTTGGTGCTGCCCCTCTTCACACGCAAGAGCCGCTGACGAGAGAAGAACGAAAGCGAAAACAACATGAGGAAGAAAATACCCATCGTGAGAATGAGCCATTTAAACGAGGTCGTATAAGACTCATTCCCATTTGGTTAAGAATTATCGTTGTAGCTGTATTAGCAGGCGCTGCGCTCATAATCGGATTAGTAATTGGTTTTTCGGTTATCGGTGGCGAAGAGAATACATTTGAAGTATTAAGACCAGAGTTGTGGTACAACATTATTGATACCATAAGAGGTCAATGATAAAGGCACGGTAAGGATGAACAAAATCCTTCCGTGCCTTTTTAGGTTCGTTCGTTTCTATTAACAAGCTTTTAGCTAGATCTCTTCTTGCAATAGAAGAAACATGTATGATTTTAAATCTGTCTCACATACTAGAGAAAAGTGTGGAGGGATAGGAATCAATGGTCTTTTCCAATAAAAAATCGCCGAACCAACCCAAAAAGCATATTGCTTCCTATCAAACCATTGAAGAGGTCATCGTACATGCAAGTCAATCTGATGATTTCGTAAAGAGGGAAGATTGGCAAGGCGCAAAACAAAAAGTGACGATGTTTTATTTTGAATCCATGATCGACATGCAAAAGTTGCCTTCTCATGTTCTGCACCCTATGGGTAAGCTATCTCACTATACATTTGAACAACTTAAAGAACGATTGTATACAACTGAAATGAAGCTTTGTCACACGGCTTTAGAAGCGGATGAGGGGCTTTTAAAAGGGTCGATCTTGTTGCTCGTTGAAGAAAGCAGAAAAAAGAATTATCTGTTAGTGGATTTGTCTTATCAAGAAGATCGTGAAGTAACTGTACCGGAAATTGAGTTCAGTGTTTTTGGCTCGAAAGAATCGTTTATTGAAACGGTTGAAGTAAATATCAATTTATTAAGACGACGTATTCCTTCGTCAGATTTATACATGAAAAAATATACCGTAGGCAGTCATTCAAAAACAGATGTATACGTCGTTTACTGCAAATCGATTGCGAATGAGGAAAATGTGGCAACTGTACAAAAACGCATGAGTGAGTTGGACGTTGATCAAATTCAAGATGCTTCCATGCTCCTACAAGTGCTTGAAGATACACGATCAATCTTTCCACAGATCATTGATACGGAGCGACCTGATCGATCGGCAGGAGCGTTGTTAGAAGGGAAGATCATCATCTTAACAAACGGTTCACCGCAAGCACTCATTACACCTGTGACTGCATTTCAATTTATTTCCGCTTTCGAGGATTATCTTCTCTCTTGGCAAACAGCTTCTGCTTTACGGTTGGTACGTATTATGGCGGTGTTTTTTTCTATTTTCGCAACGCCCCTTTATGTAGCAATTTTAACGTATCATCCAGAAATCATTCCGCAAGACTTATTTTCTAGTCTAGTTGTTTCAAGAACAGCGGTTCCGTTTCCACCAATTATGGAGGCGCTTTTTTTGGAAATAACAATTGAGTTACTTCGAGAAGCTGGAGCTCGTCTTCCAACAAAGGTGGGTCAAACTATCGGGATTGTTGGAGGGATCGTCATTGGAACAGCTGCTGTTGAAGCAGGTTTAACAAGTAATGTCCTGCTCATTATTGTGTCATTGGCTGCTTTAGCATCGTTTACAATCCCTGTTTATCGCATGGGGACAACGATTCGTTTTGTGCGGTTCCCATTTATCATTGCTGCTCAAGCATGGGGGTTAATTGCAATAGCACTTGTTTCGGTTATTTGTATGAGCCATTTATTATCGCTGACTTCATTAGGTAGACCATATATGGCTCCTATTTACCCCTTTTCCTTCACAGATATGAAAGATTCTCTATTACGGTTGCCGCAATCAATGCAAGGGACGCGACCGCGATTTCTGCAAACGAAGAGAAAGAAGCGACCATTTAACAGACATTCTAAGCCGACTAAAGATATTGACGACGGTTATTAGAAGAAGGAGCATTGTAATGGCACAAACGCCCCCTAATCATCTACAAGTTCCTGCTTATATGGCTTTTTTCCTTGTGCATGGCGCACAATTTGGAGTGGGAGTATTAGGCTTTTCACGCTATATTGCTGAAATAGCAGGTTACCAATCATGGCTTGCAGTAGTGATTGCAGGTGCAGCCAACCAACTTATTATTTGGATGATGTTTAAGACAATCAAACGAACGCAACAGCCTGATCTTTATATGGTCAACAAGACTTTATATGGAAAATGGCTAGGTAGTATCATGACGATTCTTTTTAGCCTTTATTTTGCCATTCTAGCGGTTGTCGTTTTACGCACCTATATTGAGATCGTCCAAGTGTGGATTTACATAGAGCTAGCGACGTGGTCGATTGCCCTTGCCTTCTTATTAGTTGCCTATTATGCCATTGTAAAGGGGTTTCGAGTAATAGCTGGCTTGACGTTTTTGTTTTCGTTTCTTCCTTTTTTGTTAACACCTACTATTGCTCCAGTTCTTGAATATGCCGAATGGTTTCATTTGTATCCAGTGATGTCGTCGACGTTTCTTGATATTCTTAAAGCAAGTTTCATATTAACATTAAGTTTTGCAGGAGCGGAGCTAATTTTTGTTTATTATCCATTTTTGCAAGACAAGGATAAAGCGCAGCAGTACGCTCATTTAGGTAGTTTCGCTACAACCATCGCTTATTTAGTGATTACGTTCTTAACCTTTATCTACTATAGCGCCGAGCAGTTGAAGCTGACCATTTGGCCGACTTTAAGCGCATGGAAAATTGCTTCCTTCGTTTTTATTGAGCGGGTTGAATATATCGGAATCGCGATGTGGCTACTTGTTATTTTTCCAAATATCATCTTAACGATCTGGGCGTCCAGTCGTCTTCTCAAGCTTCAGTTTCGTATAACACACAGAAAGACGGTTTTCTTCGTACTTATATTAGTGTTTATAACGACCATTCAATTTACGACTCGTGATGAGATTAATATGCTCAATGAAAGCATTAACTATATTGGACCAGTATTTATTTTCGGTTTCATTCCATTACTTTTAATCGTTAGTTATATACGAAGAAAGAAAGGAGGGCATTCGGCATGAAAAAGAAGATTTTTATTTTTTTTGTGACGATATTGGTTGTGATCCTTTTCTTTTCTGGGGTGCGTACGAATATTATTGATGAACTACAACTCGTGACAATAGTCGGTTTTGATCGGGCAGAAGACGATCAGTTTCGTGGTACGGTAACATTATCCGCTTATTCAATGGAAGAGGAACTGAATAACGTAACGCTTTCTGCTGTGTCAACATCAACGAGAGAGCTTCGTTTAAAGCTGAATGCCATGTCTTCAAGACCTATACACGGTGGGAAAATTTCTGCCATTGTTGTTCAAGATGAGCTCGCAAAGTCCGGTATTTTCTCTCTTTTGGATACGTATTATCGAGATCCAACGATTGCACTAAAGTCGTATCTCTGTGTGACGAGAGGGAAGGCAGAGACGATGTTAAACCGTGAATTTCCTCTGCAAACAGAAATAGGTACTTACTTAAGTGATATGCTTTCCCACAATGTAGACTATGGAAACTTACCGCTAACGAATATGCACTTATTTATGAGAGCTTACTATGAAAAGGGCAAAGACCCTATTATGCCGATATTATCTTATACAGAAAATGCACTACGAGTAGAGGGGATGGCTCTTTTTAAAGACGATCGCTTTGTGGCAGAAGTTGATTTAAACGACTCCTTTTATTTGAAATTAATTCAAGATGGTTATCAGCATGGAGGATTAATTGAAGTTGCGATGGATCAAGGGGAAGGAGTTGCGGTGCTCCGAGAAATACGATCTAACTTAGATTTAAAAACAGATATGGATCAAAACGTGATTCACATTGATGTAAAAGTGAAAAGTCGTATTAGTGAATATTCAGGAGGGCTTATTACTGAAGAAAAAGTAAAGGACATTGTAGAAGCGGCTAAAGCCAATATTGCTTCTGGAATTCGTGATATTGTTTCATTAATGCAAGAAAACCAGGTCGATCCAATAGGGTTAGGAGCTAGGCAATTAGAGAAAGAGAAGATAAGTGAGGAAGAGTGGTATAACGCGTTCCAACAAATGGATGTACACGTTAAAGTAGATGTGAAGATTGTTGAATCAGGCGTTAGCCAATAACAGTATCTTTTTTATACTATATATCCTTAAAGTACCTACTTTACAAATGACCGTGTAGCGGTACAATGGAAGACGTTCATTTTTTTAGTAGGAGGAAAAATATAATGGCTAATGTACTAATGATTAATGCTAGTGATCGTCATGAGCATGGCGTCAGCGTAAAAATGTATAATCAATTTGTTCAATCATATAAGGAAACTCATGAGCAAGATACAGTTGAAGAGGTGAACCTTTTCGAAGCAAATCTGCCTTACTACGGTGAAAAGGCTATTGCAGCACTAACAAAGAAAGCGCAACAAGTTGATTTGACGGCTGAAGAAGAGGAATTGGTTAATACGATTAGCTATTACCGTGATCAGTTTTCAAAAGCAGATAAACTAATGATTGCTTTTCCTCTTTGGAATTTTACAGTACCGGCTCCCCTTATTACGTATCTTTCGTATTTAGCTCAAGCTGGTTTTACATTCCAGTACACTGAAAATGGCCCAATAGGGTTAGCTGGAGATAAGGAAGTCGTTCTTCTAAGTGCTCGTGGTGGCATTTATTCAGAAGGCACACCGATGGAAAGTGCAGAAATGGCAATGAAACTTGTCCGCCAGACTATTTCTTTATGGGGTATTGTGAACCCGGAAGAGATTGTTATTGAAGGGCATAATGCGGCTCCAGATCAAAAAGAGCGCATTCTTGAAGAAGGACTAACAAACGTTGCAACAGCAGCTGGACGTTTCTAATAAAGTAGGTACGCATGAAAGGAGAACAATCCTTTCATGCGTTTTTTATTATAAAAGCTGCAAATCGTTTAGCCGCTTTAGCCAATTAGTTAAACAAGCATTCCAATAGTCCCATGTATGATCCCCTGGTCCCTCGATGTATTGATAAGGAAGAGAAGTCCTCTCAGCATGCTTACGAAATGTTTGGTTGATCGGATAGAGGAAGTCTTCTGTCCCACAGTATTGAAACAATGGTAATGGAATAGACTGTTTGTCAACTTGGTCTAGCTTATATAAAAGATCATTCTTCGTTTGTGCAATGTTCCTCTCAAGCCCAAAAATGGCTTGCATGTAAGGTTTTCTCTCTGTATCTTGGTTCTTCTCTTGAAGAGCAACTAAGTCTTCAATAAGCAGAGCGCCTGAGAAACTTGCCGCTGCTCGAAACCGCTCTGGTTCGTTTAACGCTAACTTGAATGCACCAAATCCACCCATTGATAAGCCCGCAACGTAGCGATGTTCACTTTTTTTAGAAAGAGTAAAATGTTTCTCCATCGTCGTTGGCAACTCGTCTTGAATGAACGAATAATAGTTCCCGCCATAGGACATGTCATTATAATAACTCAGTCCAACATCAGGCATGCAGATGACAAGGTTATACTCATTTGCTAGATGCTCAACGTTTGTATTACGTAACCAAGCGGTCTCATTATCGCTCCAGCCATGAAAAAGATAAAGTGTTCTATATGGAGGTGTAGCGTTATCAGGTAGGATGAGTTGAATTCCTATTTGTTTTCCTATAGTAGTCGCATGCATTGTCATATGAATTAGTGCCACGATATTCGCTCCTTTTAAAATGGTCCTTCACATATCCTTATTCGCTAGTCATTCTATAAATCCTTCTCTTGCTTAGTTTAAGGCGAAAAATATGATAAAATAAGTCGAATAGAAAGAAAGAGGAGGTGGCGTTCGTGTTATCAATAGAAGAAATTAAAGCGTTAATTCCCCATCGTTACCCATTCTTGTTAGTTGACAAGGTTCTTGAATTAGAAGCCGGAAAGCGAGCAGTAGGGATTAAAAATGTTACGGTCAATGAAGAGTTCTTCAATGGGCATTTTCCTGAATATCCTGTTATGCCGGGTGTGTTAATTGTTGAGGCTTTAGCACAAGTTTCTGGTATTGCAGTAGCGAAAGCGCAAGAAGACACAACAAAAATTGGTTTGTTTGCAGCAATTGACCAGTGTAAATTTAAACGTCCTGTTCGCCCAGGCGACCAGCTTCGGTTAGAAATTGAGATTACACGTATGAAAGGACCTGTTGCAAAAGCGACTGGTGTTGCTTACGTTGATGGTGAAATTGCTGCTCAAGCTGACATGACATTTGCATTTAAGTAAGAGCAGGTTCTTCAACTTTTCTCTTAATAGAACGGATAGAATAGAGCGTGGGTTAACCCCTCGTTCTTTTTTATGTTATCCGTACATTTTAGAGGAATTTCACATATTTTTTTATGAATGAAAAAGCCCAGTCGTTAAAGACAAACCCCTTGATACATATGCAAATATGTAAGATTGTTCTCTTTGTGGATATTCATTGTCTATTATAAAACTCTCTTGTATGATATGTATCAGTAACCTTAAGGGAGACAGATACGCTATGAAACAAATACGCGATATTATAAAACAGGATTTTAGAAATTTAAAGCGAGTACCACTCGTTGCGCTATTATTAGTGGGCCTCGCTTTTCTACCAGCTCTTTATGCTTGGTTTAATATTGCTGCTTCTTGGGATCCTTACAGTAATACAGAGGGCATTAAAGTGGCGATTGTTAATGAAGATCAAGGAACCACTGTAGAAGGGGAGCCCATTAATGTCGGAAACGAACTTGTTCAAAATTTGGCCGATAACGATAAGATGGGGTGGATTTTTGTTGATCGAGAACAAGCGGAAAAAGGGGTACGAGATGGTGAGTACTATGCAAGTGTGTATCTTGATGCAGGATTTTCTGAGCAACTAACGAGCGTCATTAACGGTGACCCACATGCACCAGAAGTTCGTTATGAAGTCAACGAAAAAATGAATGCGATTGCCCCTAAAATGACCTCTGCTGGTGCATCGGCTGTTGTGGATGAGATTAGTCAGCAATTTCTTGAAGAAGCTTCTAGATCTTTGTTTACACAATTGAACGATATTGGCATAGAGCTTGAAAATGAGTTGCCAACTATTCGTCGTATTGAAAACTTAATTTTTGATTTAGAGGATCGTTTTCCAGAGATTAATGAGTTAGGTGAAACGGTTATTGAACTTCAAAACGACTGGCCAGAATTAAGAGAAAAGCTGGATCGTTTTTTGGCGGTGGAAGAAGAGTTCGATGCAATTAATGAAGGTGCAGATGTTGTTATCCAAGTCGAAGGTTACTTGCCAATGGTCCACCAAATAGCAGACCGATTAATAGAGGTCGAGCAAGTATTGCCGGAGGTAGATGATATTGTTGTTCAAGCGGAAAAAGTAAACGGGCGATTAGATGAAATAGAAAGTCAGCTGACGCAAACATTAGAGTTGCTCACTATTGCGGAAGAAGCGCTCACGAAAGCCAAAGATGCACTTCCAAAAGCAACCGAAATAAGTGGGGATATGGAGCAGTATGCGGAACAAATGGTGGACGTTCTAGATGAGTTGGAACGCTCCGTTGATCCAATTGTTCAGTTCATATCCAATCAAGCCACAATCATCGAACAAACGTCAAGTTCTATTTTAGCTGCATTAGAACAAGTGGAATCAGGTGAAAGCATTGAGCACGTTATCCCACAATTAGAGCAAGCAAGTCGTTTGCTCGAATCCAATCAAGAGGCCATTGGGCATGCCATATCGTTTCTTGAACAAGTAAATGAGTTATCGCCAAATACAGACACAGAGGCACTAATTGATTCATTAGCATCCCTTAATCAACAATTAAATGCGTTACAACAGCAAGTTGATGACGGGCTTGATGTTCTAAAATCATCTGGATCGATTGGAGAGAACCAGCTTCAATCATTACGCGATCGTGTTGCGGCCATACAAGGAAGTGCGAGTCGTGCCCAAGGTCTATTTTCCAATGATGCAGCAGCAACGATGAAAGAGGGGATTGGGCAGTTAAAAGAAGATGTAATAACTGTTGAAGGAACCATTCAACAGCAACGGGATCGTCTACCAGAACTTGAACAACTCATTAATCAAGCAGATCAGGTTCGTGTGGCTGGAGAAGAGCAAATTCGTTACCTACTTGGTGAATTGCCAACTGTTCGAGCACAGCTGCAAGAAGGCGTACAGTTTATTGAAGAGGAGCTACCGAAGCTTCAGAGACTCATTCACAATGTGAATACGTTCTTTGCTACTGATTTTCCAGGTATTGAAGAGAACATCCACGGCGCAGCTGATTTTGTTCGTACTGATTTGCCGATGATAGAAGATGAATTGTCAAACGTCATACAGCTTATTCAAACGAACCTTCCTCAATTTGAAGAAACGTTAGGGGAAGTCGCTGCATTTGCAGATGAACAACTGCCGGATTTAGAAGAAACGGTTGGGAACGCAGCCGATCGTATTCGTGACTTTGATGAAAATCATAATCTGAATGATATGGTCGCGCTACTTCGAAATGACATTGAAGAGGAAAGTGCTTTTTTTAGAGAGCCCGTCAAGCTGGTTGAAGAACAGCTTTATGCAGTACCGAATTATGGTTCTGCTAATGCGCCTTTTTATACAGCTCTGTCGCTTTGGGTAGGTTCTCTCCTTCTCGTCAACTTATTGAAAACAGATGTTCATCCAGAAGATATGCGTGAAGAGTATAAGGTCCATCACATTTATTTAGGCCGTTTAGTACTCTTTTTAATCGTTAGTTTTTTACAAGGAACGATCGTCAGCCTCGGAAACCTATTTTTATTAGGGACGTATGCTGCTCATCCAGTTTACTTCTTTCTATTTACGCTATTAACTGGATTTGTGTTTATGACAATCGTGTACACTCTGGCTTCCGTATTCGGAAATATTGGGAAGGCGCTAGCAATCGTTCTAATGGTTTTACAGCTGTCAGGTGCAGGAGGAACATTTCCAATTCAAGTGGCACCACCGTTCTTTCAGGCAATTAATCCATTCTTACCCTTTACCTATGCTATTAATTTGCTGAGGGAAGCTGTTGGAGGTATTGTTTGGTCAACTGCAGCTACTATGATTGGCGTGCTACTTCTTGTCTTCGTTTTGGCTCTGTCGTTTGGTTTATTACTGAAAAAACCACTAGCAAAGCGAATGCAAGAGACTACTGCTAAATCAAAATCAAGTCGAATGATTGATTAAACAAAGCCTTTCGTTCATCTCTCCTTATAAAAAGGTTTTCTTTTCAGGAAAACAGGAATGAGAAAGAAGAGATGTGTAAAGGAGAGATGAACAAATGACAGAGCCTATTTATGGAAACACACCGCCTTTTTTAGGTGCTAAGAATGGAACAGTTGAGAATATAAATGACGCAGATGTACTTGTGTATGGGGTTCCATGGGAAGGGGCAGTCACATGGGGTGATTATACAGGGTGCGAGTTGGGTCCAAAAGTAATGCGACTGTCTTCAGCACGATATTCTGGGTATTTGCCAGAGTTAGACCATATCGACGTCTTTGAGCACTTACAATTAGCGGATTTAGGTGATATTGATGTTGTTCCGGCAGATGTAGATGAAACGATGAAGCGAATTCAAACCTTTTCACGAAATGTCTGGCAAACAGGGGCTTTTCCCATTGCTTTAGGTGGGGATCATGGGATTACGTATCCAATTCTTGCTGGTTTAGCTGAACAGTTTCCGGATAAAAAGATTGGCATTCTACATTTAGATGCGCATTATGATAATATGCCGCATCACGAAGGGGAAAAGTATGCACGGTCAACCCCTTTTGCTCGTTTGTATGAGCTTGATCAAGTACGAAATGAGAGCTTACTGCACATCGGTATACACGGGCCGCGAAATAAACCAGAAACAGGTCGATATGCACATGAAGCAGGGGCAAAGACCATTACCAGTACAGATATAAAAGAAGCGACGAACTTACGCGCTTATGCAGCTAGCCTTTATGAAGAAGCTGCAAAAGAGGTTGATATGATTTACCTTTCGGTTTGTAGTGATGTATTAGACGTAGCGTTTAATCCGGGAGGACCAGTTGATACGAATGGTCTTACATCATACGAACTACTGACTCTCGTACATGAATTTACGTCTAGGGGAGTCATTGGAATGGATTTTGTTGAGGTTTACCCGCAGCAAGATGCGAACGATGTTTCTTCACATTTTGCTTCAACCCTTGTGTTATACGCTTTAGCAGGTCATATTCAAACAAAAGGAAATCGTACGTAAGTGAGTTAGCTTACATGTTCTCTTAAGAGGAGCATGTAAGCTAACTTTTTTTGTCCTAGTAAACTAGTAATTGGAAATTTTTTTGACGCATAAATACGTGCTATTATGCGTTTTTTGTCTGTATTATTACAAATGTAATATTACATTTTGGTTACATTGATAGATTAAGAGCGAAATATCGTGTAAAATTTAGTCAATCTTGTCGAAGAAGATCATGTAGTAGTTAATCATAATCATTCATGTCATAACAAACTAGATCTATTTTAAAATTTTGAGGAGGCATTCTCTTGAGCAAATCGAATCTAAACAAATTTTTATTCTCTTCAGCTGTTGTTGCTGGAGTTGTAGCAGTTGCTCCACAAGTGTCGGAAGCAGCAGTAGGTGACCAAACGTTAAAACAAGGTATGTCTCATCAGGACGTAACAGAACTGCAAAACATACTTAAAGAAAAAGGCTTTTTTACATACCATAAAGCAACAGGTTATTTTGGTACATATACACGTGACGCTGTATTGGATTATCAAAAAGAAAACAACCTTCGCGTTGACGGAATTGCTGGACCAGAAACGTTCGGTTCACTTTTAGGAAAAGAATCTACTACTAAAGTAGAGAAAAAAGAAACGACAACTACTCAATCGAATTTACTTAGAATTGGTAGCAGAGGAAATGATGTTACAAATCTACAAGACGAATTACGTTCTTTAGGTTACTTTAACCAATCTTCTACTGGTTATTATGGTTCCATTACCCGTGATGCTGTTGTTGCATTCCAAAAAGCGCAAAACTTACGTTTAGTAGATGGAATTGTTGGTCCAGAAACACGCGGTGCCCTAGGTACAGCTGACGCGAAGCCAGCAGCTTCTGAAACGGTATCAACAGAAACAAGTACGCCAGCTAAGGAAGAACCAAAACAAGAAGCTACGCAAACAGTAGAAAAAGAACAAGCACCGGCAGAAACACCGGCATCTTCTTCTATGCGTGTAGGCGTTCGTGGCGAGAATGTAACGGATTTACAGCAACAGCTTCGTTCATTAGGGTACTTTAATGCAGAGCCGACTGGTTATTATGGCGAAATTACGAAAAAAGCCGTAATGGAATTCCAACGTACAAATGGCATTTCCGCAGATGGAATTGCTGGACCAGCTACAGTACGTACGCTTAGCGGTAGCCCGGCTGCAGCAAGCACTGGATCAAGCTCATCTTCAAGCGAGAGCACAAGCACTGGATCAAGCTCATCTTCAAGCGAGAGCACGAGCACTGAGTCAAACTCATCTTCAAACGAGAGCACGAGCACTGAGTCGAACTCATCTTCAAATGATTCAACTGCTTCTGAAAGTACAAGTTCAAATAATACAGCGGCAGCACCGGCTCCAAGTACGAACACAAATACAAATACAAATAACGCAGCACCTGTAACGAATACAAACACAAGCAATACGTCTACTTCAAGTTCAAGTAACGTTGTATCAGGTTTAATTTCTTCAGCTCAATCTGTTATTGGCGTACCTTACTTATGGGGAGGAACATCTCCTGCAGGATTTGACTGTAGTGGAATGATTCAGTATATCTTCCGTCAAAATGGAATCGAACTTCCTCGTACAGCAGCAGCTCAGTGGAACGCTGGTACATCAGTAAGTTCACCAAGCATTGGCGATATCGTCTTCTTTGAGACATACGCAGCTGGTCCAACTCATAATGGGATTTATATTGGCGATAACAAGTTTATTCACACTGGTTCTTCTCGCGGTGTAGAAGTCTCTGACTTAAACAACTCCTATTGGGCTCCAAGATATTTAGGCGCTAAACGTTTACACTAAGATTACTGAGATAAGCGGGTATAGATGATTCCTCATCTATACCCGCTTTTTTTAATAAGCATGCATCATCTGTTTATTTTTAGTAGGGATCTTCTGCTTTCCTTTTTAAATTAGGAAGAAATCGCTACCACTGGAAATCCTCGGAGTGTATACCAGAAAAAAACCGAACATACACACGCGTTTTATCTGGTTACAGAACGTGCATTCGGGTATAATGTGAGGAAGGAGGTAGGCAGATGACAAACGAAAAGGCAATTTTATTACTGGATATGGAGTCTTTTTATGCTTCGATCGAACACGCGGAAAACCCTCAGTATGCAGGCAAGCCGCTTGTTGTATCAGGTGACCCGAATCGACGAAGTGGTGTTATCTTGGCTGCCTGCCCGCTTGCGAAAGAAAAAGGGATTCAGAACGCCGAGCGTCTCTATGAAGCGCAACAGAAATGTTCTGATGTAGTTGTTGTGAAGCCCCGAATGCAGAAATATGTCGATGTGTCTTTACGTATTTCTAAGCTGTTAGGGGAGTATACAGACTTAATTGAACCCTACTCCATTGATGAACAATTTATGGATGTCACCGGGAGTCAACGTTTGTTTGGAACGCCTCAAGAGATTGCATCAGAAATTCAAGCCCGTATTAAAGAAGAAATGGGTTTAAGAGCTCGAGTAGGAATTGGCGAAAATAAAGTACTTGCTAAGCTTGCCTGTGACTTATTTGCAAAAAAAAATAAAAATGGTATTTATACGTTAACAGAAGACATGATGGAGTTAGCGATTTGGCCACGTCCTATTAGTGATTTATTTGGTGTAGGAAAACGAATGGATATTCACTTTAAAAGCATGGGCATTCGGACAATCGGTCATTTAGCACAAACAGAAGGATCTCGCATAAAAGAAAAGTTCGGTTTACATGGCCAAGTGTTGTGGATGTCAGCAAACGGTATTGATTATTCTCCTGTCACTCGCGCAGCGCATGCTGGTAGAAAAGGGTTTGGCAATGGCATGACGTTGCCACGTGACTATACGACGAAAGAAGATTTACACGTAGTTTTATTAGAGCTATGTGAAGAGGTTTGTTCAAGGGCACGACACGCAGGTAAAATGGGCGCAACAATAAGTTTAGGATTAAATGGTGCAGATCACGTGGAGAAGCGTAGTTTTCATCGTCAATTAACGCTTCCAACTGAAACAAATATTACGATGGAAGTTTTTAACGGTGTCAATCAACTTCTCGAACGATACTGGGATGGGTTTCCGGTTAGGAGAGTCAGTGTAGGTATGACAAATCTCCAAAGCGACCAGAATTGGCAGATGAGCTTATTGGACGATAATCAAAACCGTGATCGGCTGTCGCAAATTGGCTATGTTATGGATCATATTCGTGATAAATATGGTAAAGTGGCAATTCAGCGAGCCTCATCTTTAAAACAGGCTTCTCAACTACTAGACCGAAGCAAAAAAATTGGTGGTCATTACAAATAAAAAAAGTGCCTGTTTTATTTAACGGGCACTTCTTCTACAAGATCGTCCACTTCTAAAAGGGCAGTCATAAGTTTAATAAAGGTTAACTCATCAAGGTATTCTTGGCTTGTACGAATAGACGCTTCAAAAATGCGTTGATCTTCACGTTCTTTAATGAGCGTCGCACTTTTAAATGTGTCGTCGTCATTCATTTCGACAAATACATAGTCAAAGAAATCGAACATAGGATACTCTTCAGCAGACAATTCTTCATTGGCAGAACGTAAAGCGCTAATATGCAAATCCAGTGGAATATCAGGATGCGTAAGTCCAATAATTAACGTAATTGGTTGAAAATCTTCATCTTCGCGATTCGTAAAACTATAAGAGTGCTCTCCTAAAGAACGCTTTTGATAGCCTTCAGGTAAATAAATGCTAAAGGTATGAAAAAGGGTGAAATGTTCAACAGAGAATGCGTATTCGTCATCTTCGTAAAGCGCGGTGAAGACGGATCGTTCTTTTTCATGAGCCTGATTTTCTTCATCATAATAAGAAGATCGATCTTGTAATTTATCAAGAAGAGAATCAGTATCAGCTTCAACTTCTATTTCTTCATCATTAGCAGAAGATAGAATAGCATGAAACAGGCTGACAACCTCTGCGTAGGAATTTGGATCTTCTTGCCTCGATTCAGGTGTGTTCAATGTTGCGATATACATATGGTCGGCTTGTTCATCAAAGTGAACGAGACGATGAATGGTTTCATTCGTTGTTTCGATGGTGTAATAGTAGTCAAATAGTAGCTCCGGAAAGCGTTCAAGATCAATGTCACTCGGTTCATTTACATTTGAACGCAAGGATAGCGATGTGTAGTCCCGTTGTCGAGCGAGATCAAAATCAGATGGAAGTGATTCAGTACGAACAGAGACCTGTAAATGATACGGGAGGTCTGGTGTATCCGTAAACGTTAAGGAATCATCATTAGCTAATACATCCATTCCTTCAGGTACGATATAAGTCGCATCAAAAGGTGCCGTTACGGCTTGTGCAGAGAGTATTTTTGTTTCATTTCCAGCCGAGAACGAAAGCTCATTTTCCATTTCGTCATAGGGAACATCTTCCTCTTCAACAGGTGCTTGAGGGTTACCCTCGTCAATGGGAGAGGTATTAGATGAATCATCGGGATTTGCTGGAGCAGGACTACTTTCGGGTGTTGTGCATGCAGCAAGCATCATCACACCAAAAAGAACACTCACAAGTCGCAATTGCGCGCGAACAGTGAAGGGTGTTTTCATCGAAAGTTCCTCCGTCTAAGTCAAATTTTAGTATTAAAAATCTTTTCCTATCTTACCATGAAAACGGATGCGAAAGTATGAAAGATTTTGTACGTGCTACAAAAGCACATCCTTGTATTCAGGGTGTTGCTCAAACTGTTTTTTTGCATAAGGACATACAGGGTTAATCCTTTGCTTGTGTGTGCGAGCATCATCAACGAGAGATGAAACTAGCTCTGCTCCTAATCCTTGTTCTCGGTACGCTGGATCGACAAATGTATGAGTAATAGTAAGGACTTCTTCTTCTTTTGTAAAAGTGAGCTCTGCAATTGGTTGTGAAGCCGTTTTTTCAATCCAGTAGCATTGAGGCGACTTTTGTATCTCCATGACGTGTCACTCTTTCTGTTGTTAGATTTTCAATACGAATGGAATAGCCAGTTTCGCTATCGTGTTTATTTATCTCTTATACCCGTCACGCTATCATTTAATCGTACTAGAATAGTGTCAACGATAAAAATGAAGCCTATACATGAAAAATCAAAAAAGCTTTGGAGTAGGCCCCAAAGCTATAACCGTTATTCTGCTAGTTGTTTTGCCCGATGAGACTGCCATCTCCACGAGTCCTCGCACATTTCTCCTAACCCACGCTCTGCTTTCCACCCTAGCTCGCGCTCTGCTTTCGAGGCGTCTGCATACGTAACAGGTGCATCGCCTGGGCGTCGTTCGACGACCTTTTTAGGTATCGTTTTGCCTGATGCTTCTTCAAAAGCGGCAACAACTTCTAATACACTGTACCCATTACCTGTACCAAGGTTATAAGCTTGAGCACCGCTTGTCTCTTCAAGTTTTTCAAGTGCTTTTAAATGGCCTAATGCTAAATCAACCACGTGAATATAATCGCGGATACACGTACCATCTTCTGTTGGGTAATCATCACCAAAAACGGAAAGCTCTTCTCTTATACCAACGGCAACTTGCGTAATATAAGGCATTAAGTTATTTGGAATACCACTCGGTTCTTCGCCAATTCTGCCGCTCTTATGCGCACCGATCGGATTAAAATACCGCAACAACGAAATGCTCCATTTTTCATCCGTAGCAGCAAGATCGCGCAAGATCTCTTCAATCATAATTTTCGTACGACCATATGGATTGAGTGCTTGAATGGGTGCATTCTCATGAACAGGCACTTGTTCAGGAATGCCGTATACTGTGGCAGATGAACTAAAAACCAATTTATGTACGCCATGACGTTCCATTGCTTTACATAGTTGAATCGTACTTAGTAAATTTGTTTCGTAATAGTGTAGTGGTTTTTCAACGGATTCTCCAACAGCTTTTAATCCAGCGAAATGAATGACGGCGTCAATCGTATGATTTTCAAAGACTTGATCCAAACCGTTTGTGTCTAACAAATTTGTTGAATAGCAAGTAAGTGATTCACCTGAGATCGCTTCAACTTCCCTTAACGTTTCTTCACGACTATTCGCAAGGTTATCAACAACAATAACGTCATAGCCAGCTTGTAAGAGCTCTACACATGTATGACTACCTATATAACCGGCGCCTCCTGTGACAAGAATCGACATGGACAAAAACTCCTTCTTTATAAATGAGATTATGTTCAGTATAGCAAAGAAAAGGAAACAACAAAATAGCTGGCTATTTCATACGCGGTTAGGAAAAAACATGGTATGATAGATTGAAAGAAGTGGAATTAAAGGGGGACCGTCATGGAGAGAGAGAAACAGTGGCATGACCGGATTGATTACACATTACTATTTCTCGTTTTTTTGCTTTTATGTATAAGTGCAATGGCTATCTATGCAGGAACGACTAGTCAATATGTGGACGAGGCTTATCGGCATGTGTATATGTTATCACAAGCGCGTTGGATGCTTATTGGTGTAGTGCTAATTGTCATTATCATGTTTTTAGATTACGAATATTTTAAATATTTAACGATACCGGCTTATACATTTGGAATGATATTACTGTTAATTGTTGAATTTTTTGGGGTGTCAAGGAACGAAGCAACGAGATGGATTGGGATTAATAATACGCCTATCTATCAACCGTCAGAGATTATGAAAATTATATTAGTGCTAGCGTTAGCGCATCTTGTTATGTATTTGAACAAACGCTATAAAGAGCAAAATCTAAAAACAGACTTAATGAAACTGGGACTGATTTTAGCCGTTAGCCTACCACCTATTTTCTTAGTATTAAAACAACCTGATCTTGGTTCAGCCCTTGTACTCGTATCAATTGTGGCAGTAGCCATACTTGTATCCAATATGTCGATGAAGATTATTCTTATGTTAGCAGGCATGGCAACAGCTTTTATTGCCCTTATCTTTTATTTATTTTTTAATTATGTCGATTTACTTATTCAATGGGAGCTATTAGAACCACATCAACTTGTACGCATCTACGGATGGTTATATCCAGAAGAATATGCGACGAGCTACGCGATGCAAACGCTAGGGGCAACGACTGGTATTGGCTCTGGTCAACTATTAGGCGTCGGTTTCTTAAACAGTGTGCAAGCAGCAAATGCTGCGATCCCCGAAATGCATACAGATTTTATTTTTGCCGTGATAGGGGAAGAGTTTGGGTTCGTTGGTTCAACGCTCGTTATTTGTGTGTTTTTTCTGCTTATTTATCGCATGATTATGTTAGCGATGGCGTGTAAAGATTTATATGGAACCTATATGATTGCAGGTATTGCTGGGATGCTAACGTTTCAAATTTTTCAAAACATCGCGATGACGGTTGGTTTAATGCCAGTCACAGGTATTGCTCTACCGTTTTTAAGCTATGGTGGAAGTGCATTGATGACCAATATGATTGCGATTGGGATTGTTTTAAATATTGGGATGAGGCAGAAAAGCTATATGTTTGAACCTTCAAAAGAAGCGGCGAGGCTAGACGAATTAAGAGGAAGACACGCATAAAGAAAGCTTGCTATGCCCTGGCATAGCAAGCTTTCTTTTGTGCAATTAGTTAAGTGTAGATAATGCGTCTGTTCGTTGTTCGCTGCCTCCAATAATTTCAAAGGCTTTGCCGTGAGTAGCTTCATTTGTTAATGATTCAATTAATACAGCTGCCACATCGGCTCTTGATATAGAGCTATCCGAGAGTTGCTCAAATTCAGCTTTAGCTTGAATAGTGCCTGCTGGCTTGTCATTCGTTAAAACCCCTGGGCGTACAATGCTATAAGATAAGGATGTGGACATTAGTACTTGATCTGCGACTGCTTTGGCAACCATATAGTGTTTAATTTTGTCTGGCTGGGCATCTGGGTTGCCTGCCCCGATGGAACTTAACTGAACAAACTGCTTAATCGATGCGTCTTCTGCGTAACGAAAAGCTTTTATGGCACCCCATAAA
This sequence comes from Shouchella hunanensis, assembly GCF_028735875.1. Classification (GTDB taxonomy): domain Bacteria; phylum Bacillota; class Bacilli; order Bacillales; family Bacillaceae_D; genus Shouchella; species Shouchella hunanensis. The sequence continues at coordinate 1,168,655 of NZ_CP117834.1, read as the reverse complement.
TCAACGGTTAGCGTCTTATCAGCTCCGGTTGAACCACCAGAACCAGCTGCGAATAGTACCGCATCCGCTTGTGTGAATGCTTCACTGAAATCATCTTCTAAATCGGCAATCACGACGTCATCTGCTCCTAGCTCCTTCATCGTCTCGACTTGTTCCTTTTTTCGAACCATGGCAATTGATGTATGTTCGCTTTCCTGCAATTGTTGAATAAGGTGTTTACCGACTTGTCCATTCGCTCCAATAACGAGTACGTTCATGAATGTTATTCCTCCTAAGGTATTCACTGATGTGTGTATGGATTCCCAAGGAGCACCTATTTAAAACCTCTAAGTTTATAACGAGTCGGTGGATATACCGTACCAAAAAATGGTCCAAGCTTCTTTAAACCGCCGTTGAAAGTCATCGTCTTCATAAATAAAACTTTCGGTAAAAAGCCCATCAAGCAAGCAGAAATACGCTGAAAGAAACATTTGTTCAGGTATAGGTTTAAACCGCTTTTCTTTTTGTCCTTGTTGAAAAAGCTCGTGAAGGGTGCGATGAATCGCTTCATCTCCCTTTAGAACAATGGAAAGAACGTCTTGTTTGAGATCAGCTGGTGGAAACAACATGAATCGTTTATACATAGCACCTTCTTGTTCGTACATAATAAAATCGCAGCTGTTTTTCAATACATGATAAAGCCTTGTTTTACTTTCTGACGTTTCATACTGTGCGGCAGTCGATGCAATGGTATCAACAAGCTGGCTTGTGATTCGTTCGCATAGTAGTAAATAGAGCTCGGCTTTGCTATTGAAGTGATTGTACATAGAGGGTTTTTGAATGCCAACTTCTTTTGCGATCTGAGCTAAAGTGGTTCCTTCATACCCATGTTTTGAAAAAGAGTGACGTGCGACGTCCATGATTCGTGCTTTTGTATTCATTGTGTCATCCTTTCGGAAAAAAGATTGTCAACATTATTAAAGCGTGTTATACTAACTACCGGTAGTTAGTATAATGAATAAATAAAGGTGCGTGACTCTATATGTGGATGTTCGTAATTATAGCAGGTATCTTTGAAGTCGGCTGGGCAACTGGTCTTAAGTATGCCAGTACACCGTTTGAATGGGGTCTGACAACCATTGGAATCGTCGTTAGCTTTACGTTACTTGTCCGTGCTGCAACGGTTTTACCGACGAGTACAGTATACGCAATATTTGTAGCACTTGGTACTGTTGGGACAGTATTTGTTGATATTTTTCTATTTGGTGCATCGTTTAATCTATGGATGTTCTTTTTTATTGTTGTCTTACTCGCAGGGGTATTAGGGTTAAAACTTGTCACAGGTAATAAAAAGGTTGAAGGGGTGGATGAAGCATGAGTTGGATCATGTTAATCATCGCCGGTATCTTTGAAGTAGTAGGCGTAAGTGGGATTCAGATGATTGCAACAGGCGAAAAGAAAAAGGGTTTTAGTATCTTAATTGTTGGCTTTATTATAAGCTTCACCCTTTTAGGGTTAGCAATGGAAACGATCCCCCTCGGTGTGGCATATGCAGTGTGGACTGGAATTGGTACAGTCGGTAGTGCGCTAGTTGGTATGTTCTTCTACAATGAATCAAAAGATCGGTTAAGACTATTCTTTATCGGTCTCGTTGTTGTTGCCGTAATTGGTTTACGGTTAGTATCTTAGAATTAAAAAAGGAGCGCTCTTGCGCTCCTTTTTTGTGTCGCTTTATAAATCAAGATGGCTACGCATTTCGTCTCGTACACGCGCTTTTTCTTCATCATTTACAATCGCATACCACAAGCCGTCAATCGTCTGTCCTGTATAATTCACTTCAATTTGATCTACTTGATCGAGTGCATCGATATAATCGGACTGGTAAGACCACATATCGCCTAATGCTAAGTCCGTTCGAACAGTAGAGCCTAATACATCAAGAATATCTCCTGCTTTTGTAATCGAACTAAGGGAAGCCGCTTCGTTCATTAATGCTTCGATTACATCCCGTTGTCGATTAGCGCGTCCTGCATCGCCGCGAGGATCGTCATAGCGCATGCGTGTATACTTTAGTGCTTCTTCGCCGTCCAAAGAAATGGTCCCTTCTGGAAATTGAGAGCCGTCCATTGTAAAGGAAAGGTCATTGTAGACTTCGACGCCATTAAAAGCATCAATAAGGCGAGTGAACCCTTCCATATTAATTCCGGCATAGTGATCAATAGGGATATCAAACGCTTCTTCAATCGTATTAATTAACATTTCTGCCCCGCCGTATGCGTGGGCGTGGTTAATTTTTTCTGTTGTCCCTCTACCGACAATGTTCACACGTGTATCGCGCGGAATAGAAAGCATCTTCGTAGATCGTTCTACCGGATTTAATGTCATCACAATAATGGAGTCTGAACGACCTACGACATCTTCTTCACGACCAGGTGTATGGTCAACACCAGCTAGTAAAATGGAAATAGGCTCTCCTTCTTGAATCTCGGTTTCACGAATGGGCGAAGACCCTTGACGATCACCAAGTGGCTCATACATTTGATTAGCAGTGTTTCGTATATCATTAAAGATATAAAGGCCTACTCCAATTACGACTAAAAAAAGGATTCCAAAGATTAATGCGGTTACTTTCAGTGCCGTTTTTTTCTTCATTTAAAAACGCCTTTCTACTATTAAAATGGTAAATGTAACGATGTATGTATTCATTCTCTCTTACTAGGATAAAAGAAGCTGATCATAAGAACAAGAACATTTTGTTATAATTTTTAGTGAAAAGTTCGCTTTCCTGGTCTACAAATACAATAGATGCGGTCTAATCCTGTTTGAAACAGTAGAATTAGCAATAAAAATGACGATGATTTATCAATATTGTTAGTCAAATTATGATATAATTCGATTTGAGTTATGGTATACGTTTAGGAGGTTAGCGATTAGATGGAAGAAACGATAAGTTTGAAAGAAATCTTTCAAACATTAAAACAACGCTGGAAATTGCTCGTTGCGATTCCGTTGTTAGCAATGTTAGCTGGTACGTTAGTAAGTGTTTTTGTCCTTACTCCAAAATACGAACGTTCTGCAGAATTATTAATTTATCAAGCAGGTACAGAGGAAGGCGTAACTCAAAACGATGTCCGAACAAGTTTAGAGCTCGTCGGTACATATACGCAGATAATTAAAAGCCCTCGTATTTTAAATGATGTCATTGAAAATGGGAACTTAGATTATAGTCTTAGTACACTTCAAAATATGGTGTCTGTGACAAATCAAAACAATTCCCAAGTGCTACTTGTAACGGTTGAAGCTGACAAACCAGAAGAAGCAACAGCCATTGTAAATGAAATTTCAACTGTATTTGAAGCGCAAATTCCCGATATTCTAAGCACAGATAATGTAACAATCCTATCAGAAGCAGTAGTTGGTGAAAATCCATCACCATCGAGTCCTAATACAATTTTAAATATGGCGATTGCGTTTGTTGTTGGATTAATGGGAGCAGTAGGATTAGCATTTTTACTTGAATACTTAGATACAACAGTGAAATCAGAAAAAGATATTGAGAAGATCTTAAACCTTCCTGTTCTTGGAGTAGTCTCAACGATGGATGCTGTTGAACCGGCGAGGAAATCGTCATAGCTTAAGAAAGTAGGTGACTTATGGCCAGGTCAACTCGTACGAAAAAAGGTCAAGGACAAAAGAAACGCCAGCTTATTGCAGATGTAAATAAACATTCTCCAATAACAGAGCAATATCGAAATATCCGTACAAATATTGAATACTCTGCTATCGATACAGACATCCATTCTCTTTTAATTACGTCTGCCGGTCCAGGGGAAGGGAAGTCAACGACGGCTTCTAATCTCGCAGTTGTAATGGGACAAAACGGACAACGTGTTTTATTAATTGATGCTGATATGAGAAAGCCTACCGCACATTATACATTCAGCCTAATGAACACACACGGTTTAACCAATGTATTAACAAGGCAGCAGAAGCTAGTCGATGTTGCGCAGGAAACGTCCATTGAAAACGTTAGCTTGCTAACATGCGGACCCGTCCCGCCAAACCCAGCTGAGTTGTTAAACTCAAAAATGATGGAAATAGTGATTAAAGAAGCATGTGAGAACTTTGATATGGTCATCATTGATACGCCACCAGTTATGGCTGTAGCGGATGCACAAATTTTATCTAGTAAAGTGGATGGCACTATTATTGTAACGTCAAGCGGAAAGACAGACCGCGATCAGCTTGAGCAAACGAAAGGGAATCTAGTGAAAGCAAAAGCCAACATACTAGGTGTAGTACTTAACAATAAGCCAATTGATCAAAATACGTATTATTATTATCAATAAAGGAAAAAGGGGAGAGCTGGATGATTGACATTCATAGTCATATCTTACCCGGGCTCGATGATGGGGCAAAAACGATTGAAGACAGTATCGCAATTGCCGAGCAAGCAGTGAGCGAAGGGGTTACAGCGATGGTGGCAACGCCTCATCATCAGCACCCGAATTTTCCTCTGCTAGATGGATCGTTTTTACACGATGCGGTGGCGGAGTTAAATGAGGAGCTCAACAAACAAGGTATTCCTCTGACGGTTATGGCCGGTCAGGAAATACGTTTGTATGGAGATGTACCAAGTGACCTAGCGTCCGGTTCAAGCTTAAGTTTAGCAAACAGCAAATATGTTCTTGTGGAATTTCCTTCAAATGATATACCTGTCTATGCAACACGTTTATTCTATGAACTAGGTTCTCAAGGGTATATTCCAATTATTGCACACCCAGAGCGAAACAAGGTGATTATGGAATCACCAAACAAACTGTATGAGCTGATTAAAAACGGTGCACTTGCTCAGTTAACATCATCTAGTTTAACTGGTTATTTTGGCAAAGACATTCAAACGTTAAGCGAGCAACTGATTGAAGCGAATCTCGTTCATGTAATCGCATCCGATGTTCATAATACATCGAATCGCACGTTACGTATGCAGGAAGCATATCAAGTCGTAGAAGATCGATTTGGTTCCCAATTACTGTTTGAATACAAGGAAAATGCTCGATTAATTGTTGAAAATAAGCATATTTACCTTGAGCCTCCTGAAAGAGTAACAAAAAAAAGAAAGAAGCTATTTGGATTATTTTAATGGTTGCTTTGAGAAGCTCTGTAGTAGAGTTTCTTTTTTTATATAAATAAAGTTTAGAATTTTTAAAAATAATTTGCTTGTTCGAAATGGGATTGCTAAAATAATAGTTAAATCAAAATGAAAGCGCAAACAAATAGAGAGGGGTTTTTGGCAAATGATGAACACACCTTTAACCATTCCGCCAATGTTAGAACGCGCGGAGCGTTATTTCCCATCTAAGCAAGTAATCTCAAGAACGTTGGATAACATGCACCGACTGTCTTACAGAGAGATTGGCAGGCGCACAAGAGCTTTAGCAAGTGTACTTAACGAGTTTGGACTAAAGCGCGGGGAGCGCGTAGGGACGGTTGCATGGAATCATCATCGCCATTTAGAGGCCTATTTTGCTGCCCCAGGTTTAGGTGCTGTGCTGCATATGATTAATATGCGACTTTCCTCAGATCACCTTGTCTATGTGATTAATCACGCTGAAGATCGCATACTGCTAATTGATGAAGATCTTTTGCCAATTGTAGAAGCAGTGAAAGACCAGCTGACATCGGTTCATACTTATATTGTTTTAACGGATAAAAAAGAAGTGCCTCAATCAACCCTCGAGCCTTTGTATTCATATGAAGCGCTACTAGAAAAAGGAAACCCGAACTTTGCTTTTCTCGAGGATCTTGTTGAAAATGAACCTGCGGCGATGTGCTACACGTCTGCCACAACCGGGAAACCAAAAGGTGTGTTATATACACATAGAGGAATTACGCTTCATAGTTTAGTTCAAGGTATGGTTGATACAACAGCTATATCGGAAAATGACGTCTGCATGCCCGTTGTGCCTATGTTTCATGTTAACGCATGGGGATTACCTTTTAGCGCCACTTTTTATGGGGCGACTCAAGTTCTTCCTGGACCTCAGTTTACACCACAACTGCTCGCAGAGTTAATCGAAAGTGAACATGTTACATTTACAGGAGGTGTGCCGACGATTTGGCTTGGTCTCTTGCAAGTAATAGAAAAAGGGAACTATGATTTAAGTAGTCTTAGAGCGGTCATATGCGGTGGCTCGGCAGCCCCTAAAAGTATGATTGAAAGCTTTGAGAAAAAATTAAACATTCCTTTTTTCCACGCATATGGAATGACTGAAACCTCCCCAATTGTTTCCTACGCTCGGTTAAAAAGTTATCAACATAGCTGGCCAGAGGAGGAGCGATATCATATCAGGGCAAAGCAAGGGATGGCTGTTCCCCTTATTGATATAAAGGGCGTAAACGAAAACGGAGACATTGCGTGGGACGGGAAGGAGATGGGTGAGCTACTTATTCGTGGTCCGTGGATTGCCGATCATTACCACGATGATGAGCGAAGTCAAGAAGCTTTTCGTAACGGCTGGCTTCATACTGGGGACGTTGTGACGATTGATGAAGAGGGCGCTATCAAAATTGTTGATCGGACAAAGGATTTAATTAAAAGTGGTGGCGAATGGATCTCTTCTGTTGATTTAGAAAATGCCATTATGGGACATGAAGCCGTTCTTGAAGCGGCGGTAGTATCCGTTCCTCACGAGAAATGGCAGGAGCGTCCTGTAGCGTGTGTTGTATTAAAAGAAGGCGGTGTCGTGACTAAGGAAGAATTAAATGACTACTTGGCGACTCAATTTTCGAAATGGTGGTTGCCTGATGATGTTCTCTTTATGCATCAGCTTCCACGCACGTCAGTAGGTAAGTTTTTAAAGCGGGCATTGCGGGAACAAGTAGTAAGCGCAAAGAAGGAATCGTGAAGGCAGTCTTAGGACTGCTTTCTTTTTATTCCATTGCACGAAAGGTTTGCTTCTGTCCCACCTTCTTCTGCATCTCATGGTACACTATGGTGGAGAGGGGAGGAGGATCTGTAATAAACAAAGGTCGGCAATACCCTATGAGAGAGAAACGTATGACGATAAGAACACGTGTCTTGCTTGTGTTCTCTATTCTTGTCGTGATACTTATCTCATTATTCACGCTTGTTCATGCTTATTTTGAAAGCGTTAACTTAAATCAGGAATATAAACAATTATCAAGACAGACCGCCAATGCCCTCTCCTTCATGCCGGCATTAGCGAACGCCCTACATGAAAACGATGTAAGCGAAGTTCAAGGTATTATTGATCGAGTACGCCTTCAAGCATATAACCCACTAGTCTCTGTCATAGATGATAATGGAAAAGAAATGTTGTCTGGAAAAGAAGATGAGACACGACATAGTTTACAGGCAACGCTTGTATTTGGTTCTTATCGGACAGAACGAACGGTGTTGCATGGAGAAGAAGTGATTCAAACGACAGCACCAATCTATGACCAAATAGGTGATGCAGAACAACTGATCGGAGCTGTTCGCGTGTCCTACCCATTAGAAAGAATAAACGAGGTGTTATACGAACGATTGTGGCGCAATGCTTTTGTCGGTTTCGCGGGATTAGCATTAAGTTTACTTTGTGCAGGTATTATTTCATCGAGTATACAGCGTGATACATTCGGTCATGAGCCCGCTCTTATTGCAACGCTTTACAAAGAGAGAGAAGCCTTGCTTCAATCTTTAAATGAAGGAATTTGTGCGGTGAATGAACATGGTGACGTAACGTTGTTTAATCCGGCAGCAGCTTTTATCTTGGGAACTGAACAGGCAAATAAAGGCGTTTTGCATAAGTTAGGATTATTTGAGTCTTTACATAACGGTCAGACGCTCTTTGATGATATGCGAAACATTTCTGGAAAATCGCTCGTTGTGAATTGCCAGCCTCTTTACGAAAATAAAAAAAGAGTCGGCGCTATTTGTAGTTTTAGGGATTTTACAGAAATAAAGCAAGTAAAAGAAACGATGGCGCAGATGCAAGCACAGTCTGATGGTTTAAGAGCTCAGGCTCATGAATTTCGCAACAAGTTATATGTCTTAATGGGGCTTTTACAGCTTGGAAAGCAAGAAGAAGCGCTGACGTTTATTGTAAATGAAACGAGTGTACAACGCGCCCAGACCGTTCCTCTTTTTCAAAAAATAACGGACGTCGGGGTACAAGCACTCTTACTTGCAAAAATGGCAAAAGCGGCAGAAAAGCATGTCCATTTGTCGATAGAAGAGTCTAGTGAATTGCATACGATTGAGCGAATCCCCATATCCGATTTGTCCACAATCATTGGAAATGTGTTAGATAATGCGATTGAAGCAGTGGCAGACACAGAAAAGAAAGACGTGCTTTTTTTTGCAAGTGACGCAGGTGATGAGTGGGTCATTGATGTTTATGATAGTGGACAAGGCTTTAATGAAGATCTGAAACCGCTTCTTCAACCAGGTAGATCGACAAAAGGAGAAGAAAGAGGGTTTGGTCTTTCAAATGTTCAACAAGTATTGGAGAAGTGGAATGGTGTAATGGAAGTTAATGGAATCTCTGATAAGGAAGGCACAGTTGTTTCGATTTATATTCCAAAAACAGAAGGAGATAAGAGATGAATGTACTAATAGCAGAAGACGATTATCGGCTAGTGATGATTCACTCTGAGTATGTCCACGCATGTAGCGGTTTTCATTTACTAGGATATGCACTAAATGGACAGGAATTGTTTAAGCGACTTGATGAAGAAGAGCAGGTCGATTTATTGCTGCTTGATTTGTATTTTCCTGATATTGAAAGGGCGAAGCTGCTCCAAGACGTACGTAGAAACTACCCGGATTTAGATATACTCATCATCTCTGCATCAGACGACATGGCTATTCTTCAAAAGGCTAAACGAAGTGGTGTGTTTGCTTTTTTACAAAAGCCAGTAGATGCAGCGCTGTTCAAGCAAACCCTAAACGATTATGCAGCACAGCAAACTCTTTTTAACCGTTCTTATGCGACATTTTACAATGAAGATGCAGCACGTGTGTTAGGTGGAAGTCTGTCATTAAAACCTGTTTCAACTTTACATTCAGATTTACCTTCAGGAATTGATGCGATTACGCTTCAACGGGTGAATGATTTACTTCAACAATTTGAAGAAGGACTAACGATTGAAAAAACATGTGAAGAACTCGGTGTATCGCGAACAACAGCAAGGCGCTATTTAGAGCATCTTGTAAGAGAGTCCACAGTTTACACACAATTAAGCTATGGTGAGATCGGTAGACCTGAGCGGCGATATCAATTAAAGCATCACTAAGAGCTTTTTTGACAAAGTGTTCGTTTTACTTACTTCTATAAAAATACGTTTGCGTCAATGGTGTCGATTTTTTTCATCATAGTCGCAAGCGTTTTTTATTTGCTGCTACATAGCTTGGCTTCCAAATGGACAAAAAGGACGAAATGACTGAAAAAGATATAAAGAATGTTAAAGATGTATGCTTGTTTTACGAATCATTTGCATGCTATAGTGCATAAACAGTAATTTTGAAAGCGGTTACTTTAAGGAGGTTTTTAGATGAAGAAATGGATGCTTGCATGTACTCTAGTCGTTTTGGTTGGATGTTCGACGAATGTAGAGTCAACTGCTGACTTCCCAAATCGGACAGTTGAAATTATTGCTCCAGCAACGCCAGGAGGGGGCTGGGATATGACGGCGCGATCGATACAGCGATCGCTAGTCAGTGATGGACTTCTAGAAGAAAGTGTCACCGTTTTAAACAAACCAGGTGGCGGTGGAGAGGTAGGCTGGCAATACCTTAACCAACAAAACAGTCATTATGCAGCGGTAAACTCTAGCCTATTAATTACGAGTAACCTGCTCGGACAAAGTGATTTATCTTACGAAGATTTTACACCGCTTGCGATGCTATCGACAGAATGGCTCGCCATTGCATCCAGATCTGATACTTCATTTGAAAACGGTGCCGACGTGATGCAGCAATTAAAAGAAAACCCTACTTCCTTGACGATTGGTGTAAGTCCTTCACTTGGTTCAGGCAATCATTTGGCATTTGTTCAAGCAGCTGTTGCGTATGGTATCGACCCGACCGAGCTACAATTTCTTGTTTATAGTAGCGGAGGCGATATTATGAATGCCCTATTAGGTGGGCACATTGATATAGCTACAAATTCTGTGTCCGGTTTTGCCGAACAGTATGAAGTCGGTGAGGTCTCAATCTTAGCCATCACATCAGAAGAGCGACTGGATGCTTTTCCAGATGTTCCAACGTGGACAGAAATGGGTGCGGAAATGGTCTTCCCTCACTGGCGCGGTATTATGGGCCCATCAGAAATGGCTGAAGAAGAGGTAGCGCAATGGGATGAATGGCTCTCTTCAATGGTTGAAACAGAGGAGTGGAATACTATCCTTGAAAATAATGACTTAGACGCTTTTTATATGAATAGTCATGAGACGATTGCGTTTATGGAAGAGCAAGCAACATTTTTTGAAGAAATTATTGTGGACTCAGGTCTTGCACCTTAAAAAGGAGGTTAACAGTATGCAGGTCGTTCGATTATCAATGCCACTTTTTTTTATTGTTTTGAGCGTGGCTTATGCGCTCTTAATCTTGCAGCTACCACAAGCTACACTGGGGGACCCGTTGGCACCGATTTATTTTCCACTCGCTATTTGTATCGGACTTTTTTTGTTTGCCATCATTGATTTAATTCAAGTTATGAAAGAAAAAGGGGAAAAGGATACGGAGGATTTACAATTACTCGTTCAGAAATCAACGCTGATAACCATTGGCGTCATCATTTTACTCTGTCTCGCTTATACGTTGTTATTTGACTACGCAGGCTTTTTGTTGTCTACCGTCGTATTCTTAGTTGTTTTGCTCTTTTATTTAAACGGTTTAAAGAAATGGCGTATGAATGTACTTGTAACAGGCATTGTCTCGTTCAGCACATGGTTTATATTTAGTCATTTGCTTGAAATTAGCTTGCCGGGATTTGGAGGGTAAAGGCATGGAGTGGTCAATCATTATCGATGGGCTTTTTACCGCACTCGAACCAATGAATATGGTGTGGCTCATTTTTGGTGCCTTGTTAGGTACAATCGTTGGAATTCTTCCGGGTCTAGGTCCAGCAACTGGAGTAGCGGTTTTAATTCCACTAACGTTCGGAATGAATCCAGTAAGCGCATTAATCTTAATGTCTTCAATTTATTACGGAGCGCTTTTTGGTGGATCGAGGAGTTCCATACTTATTAATACACCGGGAGATGGTTCGTCCATTGCGGCGACGTTCGACGGTTATCCAATGACATTAAAAGGCCAAGCAGGTCAAGCCATGTCGATTGCAGCGATGGCGTCATTGTTTGGTGGCATCATGGCGATTTTTGGCTTTATCTTTCTTGCCATTCCCCTTGCTCAATTTGCGTTAAACTTTGGTCCAGCCGAGTATTTTATGCTTTTTCTTTTCACATTATCAGCAGTTGTTGCCCTTTCAACAGGAAAAATGATCAAAGGGTTTGTTGCCATGTTTGCTGGTCTAGCGATAAGCACGGTTGGAATTGATCTCCAATCAGGTGTGCATCGATTCACATTTGGTGTTCCGCATTTTACAGATGGTATTAACTTCATCGTCATTATTATCGGGATTTATGCGCTAGGAGAAGTCTTATACAATATGTTTCCAAAGAAAAAAGGACAGCAACCAAAAAATGACCAAGCCATCGGTAGCAAATGGTTTACAAAAGAACAATGGAAACGATCGCTGGGACCGATTTTTCGAAGTGGACCACTTGGTTTCTTTCTCGGTGTTTTACCAGGATCAGGTGGAACGATTTCCTCTTTACTTGCGTATTCTACCGAAAAACAACTATCGAAGCGAAAGGATGAATTCGGTAAAGGGGCAGTAGAAGGACTTGTCGCACCTGAATCAGCCAACAGTTCAGCTGCTGTAGGGTCACTCATTCCTATGTTAACAATGGGTATTCCAGGATCAGGTACAACCGCTGTTATGCTTGGGGCGTTAGTCATGATTGGTATTACTCCAGGACCTTTATTGTTTGAAAATAGCCCGGATCTTGTATGGACGCTCATTAACAGTATGTTTATAGGAAATTTAATTTTAGTCATTATTAATATTTTAATGGTAGGCATGTTAATTAAGGTGTTACGTACACCTGCCAATGTGCTGTATCCTATTGTGTTGGTTTTATCGTTTATTGGTGCATATACACTTGGGTATAGTACCATCGATTTTTACTTGCTCATTATTGCAGGCTTAATTGGCTTACTTATGCGCGTATTAGACTACCCTGTAGCACCATTGATTTTAGCCCTTATCGTTGGTGGAGAAATGGAGCAAAACATGCGTAGAGCCTCCATTATTTATGAGAGTCCACAGGCGATTTTCTTTGCCTCGCCAATTGCAACGACATTGTTCTTCTTAACGTTGCTTTCCTTAAGTTATCCTCTTATTTTGAAGCTATTTAAATGGAGAAAAGGAACTGGAACAGGCGCTTCCATGTAATCTATCAATCGTTATCTTGTATGCATACAATGAAAAAAGTATCATAGGGTAAAAACGTAGAGAAAGGTGGAGCAGTGTGCGAAGTATCTACTTGTTCGTATATGGGACCTTGCGTAAAGGGGGCACAAATGCACACTATCTAGAATCGGCAACTTGCTTGAAAAGGGATTGTTATGTAGAAGGAGAACTACATGCGACTCCATATGGCTATCCAATCGCACGGTTTAAAAAGGGCCAGTTTATACGTGGTGAACTCTACAGCGTGTCTCCTAAAGTATTGGAAGCTGTAGATAAATTAGAGGGGTATAAAGAAGGTCGACTCACTGGGAATGAGTACGAACGTGTAAAAATCAACGTTATTGTAGATGGGAAAACGGTGCAGGCGTTTGGTTATATAGCGACGGATTTTTTTAACCATATTGTGGAACCGATACCAAATGGCGACTGGATGGCCTATCGCCCCAATAAGCATGTATAAAGTAAAGCAAAAGACGAAAGCCCTGTTTAGAAGGGTTTTCGTCGTGTTTATGAGCTTTTCATTCTAAATGATATGCGATGGGTGAGAGGGCAATGTGAATGAAGTTTATGTTTGATTAAATTTGTTATGGTAATGAGCAAGAGCAAGTAGTGGATAGAAATGCCGATAACTATGATAGTGGAAATAGATTCGATCAGCTAATCCTTTCCCGACTGGGTATGCATCTGTCCAGTCTGAATTAGTATCTAAATGGGCAAGCAAATAACGAATCCCATCTCGAATGGACTTTTCAGGATAGTCCAGTACAGCAATGAGTGCATCGATCGCCCAAGCTGTTTGGGTGATGTTGCTTGCAGGGAGGGTGGTAAACCCCTTGTTTCGATCACTTAAGCATGATTCTCCCCAACCACCATCTAGATGCTGAATGCTTTTAAGCCAGCTCACCGCTTTCGTTACACAAGAATCATGTTTAGACACTCCAGCTGCGCCAAGAGCTGTTAAAGCTGCCCACGTACCATAAATGTAATTTACACCCCATTGTCCCTCCCATGAGCCGTCTTTTTGTTGATTTTTTTTAAGCCAGCGAATGCCTCTTTTAAGGACCTTTTCATCTTTTTGTATGTGGGTGAAATTTCCGAGGAACTCTATGGCTCTACCGGTTAAATCAGGGGTGCTTGGGTCAGTAAGAATGCCTTTGCTTTCTTGGATCGGGAGGAGTGCGAGCAGACGACTATTGGTGTTTTTTTCAAATGCACCCCAACCACCGTCGCGATTTTGCATAGAAGTGACCCAGAGGGTACCTCGTTTCCACGCTTCTTTTATTTCTTGATTCTTCACGGCTGGTGCTGTGATCGCACGAAGTGAAGAGGTCGTATCATCCATATCCGGTTGGAACGTATTAATGGTAGAGAATCCCCAGCCACCAGGAAGTATTTCTGGATTATGAACAACCCAATCTCCGTACGTATCGTGCTGTTTCTTTACTAAGTAGCTTGATGCTTTTTGAATCATTTCGTCTGATGGCTTTACCTTGGCTTCCTGTAAGGCATAGCTAATGAGCGACGTATTCCAGATCGTTGCCGTTGTAAATTGTATATGGGGTCTCCCATTGACTGTAGTTTGAAAAGACTTTAAACCTTCAATTGCTTTTTCAATTAGTGGATCGTGTTTGGGATGACCTAAAGCAAGAAGAGCAAATACCATAAACATCGTTGATGTGAAATAACTAAAGAGTGTCCCATCTTTTTCAGTTCCGTTCATCATATAGTGCTTTGCCTGACTAATGGCAAGTTGATGGATATTCGTTGGACCGGTGATTACTTTTTTAACTAAATAGTGTATGGTGCCGTGAAGTTTACGAGATGCCTCTCCGTTCACCCAATCTACAAAAGGGTCGTTTCTTGACTGGCTATACAAGTCAGAAAGGTCGGGACTTCTTGATGTTGTGACTTGCAATTTATGATCGGCAGCGATCAAGAGAGGTACCATATGAGCCCGCCCATAGACAGACATACTAAATAAATTAAATGGAAAAGCAACTGGTAATAGAATGAGTTCGATAGGAACAGGAAAGAAAGAAGGCCATTTGTATTGTCCTGTTAGCAGAAGGACAAATTTTGTTAATAACGTTGCTTGTTCCATACCACCATTTGCAACAATAAAATGCTTTGCTTTTTGCAGGCGCTGATCATTTTTTGAGAGATAGCCAGAATACAAGAGTGCATAATAGCATTCAACTGTTGTCGTCAGATTCCCTTCGTGCTCATCTTTAACGAGTTTCCAAGCACCGCTTTTCTCCTGTAAGCTTAAAAGGCGCTCGGCTAATGCTTCAATAAGTGCCTCATCGTCCTTCTCCAACGTACGTAATAAAATAATCATATAAGCATCCGTAAACGTTCCCGCTTCAAATGGATACTGCCATGAGCCATCTTCATGTTGGTCTTCCCGAAGCTTTGCAACTAATGCCTCCATAGCTGCTTGAATCTTCATACAAACCCTCCCACCGAACCGTCGCTTTTACAACCTATTCAGCAGGAAAAGCTGTCATGACGATAAAAGAAAAAAGACAGCTCCTTGGCAGGTGCTGTCTTGTTCCACTCTATCAGCCTTTTGTACCCGAAATTACCACCCCTTGAATAAAATATTTTTGTGCAAAAAAGAACAGAGTGAGAGGTGGTAGCACAGCCATAACGGAAGCGGCCATAAGTAGCTGCCAAGGTGTAGCCGCGTACGCAGCAGTGAAATTTGCTAACCCTAGAGACAATGGATAAAGCTCTTGTGAATTTAAATAAATGAGTGGACCCATTAAATCATTCCAGCGAAACATAAATTCAATAATGGCAGCTGTTGCCATCGCAGGCAAGGAGAGAGGAAGGATAATCTTAAAGAAGATCGTTAAGTAGCCGCCGCCATCAATGGTCACAGCTTCATCCAGTTCTTTTGGTAAGCCGAGATAAAACTGTCGTAACAAAAAGATTAAGAATGCACTCCCAGCAATGGCTGGAATGGTTAAGGGTAAATAAGAATCCACCCATCCAATCGAATTAAACAGTAAATATTGTGGGATCATCACTACTTGTTGCGGCAGCATCATCGTACTTAAAACAATAGCGAACAAGAACGTTTGCCCTCTAGCGCGAAATCGAGCAAACCCAAATGCGATCATGGCGGAAAAGAAAACGGTACCGACTACCGTGACGACGGTGTACCAAGACGTATTCCAGAGGTAGGTTGCAAACGGGTGGTTCTGAAAGACTTCCAGATAGTTGGACCAGTTCCAGGTAGTAGGAAAAAAAGAGAGTGGATTTGAAACGATCTCATCCAAACTTTTCACCGATGTAAAAAACATCCAAGCTACTGGAAACAAAAACAAAGATAGACAAGCCATTAAACCAGTATACGTAAGAATTTTCCCACCTTTAGATAGCTCGCCAGGAGAATAGTGAGTCTTATTAAATAGGTGCTTCATGTGCTTGACCTCCTTGATTATTTGTCATATTCGTAGTGGACATTTTTCCGAGATACGTAAAGAGCTAGGAATGTAAGAACAAAGATGATTAAAAATAAAATCCAAGCTTGAGCAGATGCGTACCCCATACGATTTTGGAAAAAGGCTGTTTCAAACAAATAATAAACGTAGAAGTAGCTCATCCAATCGGGTCCACCATCTGTAATCACGTACGCTTGAGTGAAAATTTGAAACGACGCAATGATGGAGATAATGACATTAAAAAGAATAATCGGTGAAATCAATGGGATCGTGATGTTTCTGAACCGTCTCCAAGCACTTGCTCCATCTATAGCTGCAGCTTCATAAAGCTCTTTTGGAAGCTGTTGCAGACTAGCGAGGAAAATAATCATCGTACTTCCGACTGCAGTCAACTGCATAAGGACAAAGGAAGGAATAACGGTATAAGGGTCCGTAAACCAGCCAGGTCCTGTCAAGCCAAAAACTTCATATAGAAAGGAATTGACGACTCCGAATTGAGGATTTAGAATCCACATCCATAGAAAGGCGACAGACACTCCTGAAATGATGGAGGGCGCATAAAAGAAGGTTCGAAAAAAGGCCTGCCCTTTAATTTTGGCATTCAGTAACAAAGCAAGCCCAATGGCTAAAACAATGGAAAAGGGAACGGCGAGAGCAGCGTAAGCTGTCGTGACAAATAAGGAGCGATAGAACAATGGATCAGAAAAGAGATTCACAAAGTTTTGTAAGCCTACAAACGAAGCTTCACCCATGATGGCATAATCGGTAAAGCTAAAGTAAAGCGAAGCGATCATAGGACCAGCGATAAATACAGTAAAACCGATTAACCACGGTGAAATAAATAGCCAAAAGTACTTTTCTTCTCTCCTTGCCCCAATAGATGTATGTTTAAGTGGTTTTCGACTCCGATTGGGCGCTGTGTTCGTTTCCATTTGTAATCCCCTCCATCCCGTTAGTAGGTGAGTGACGTCATATTTTGTTGAAGTTCTTCTATGCCTTCATCAACGCTTTTTCGACGATCGTAGATCGCATTGATTGTCATGTTCTGGTGTTTTAAAATAGGTGCAAAGTTTGAAATCAAGTGGTTATCAGTTGGTCGCCCATATTGCAATGCGCCTTCTTCTGCAATGCGTAAATCAGCAACCGGTATGCCTGTTCTTTCCGAGATAAGCTCAAACCATAATTCTTTTAAATCAGAGTGAGCCGGACTCTCTAATGTCATCTCGACCATCCATTTCGCGGCTTGTTCTGGATCTAATAGAAACTTAAGAAATTCCCAGGCTTCTTCAGGATGCTTACTACCTTCACTCATTGCCCAAGGGTCGACATACAAGGAAATCTGGCGCTCATCGTTTGTATAAGGATAAGCGGCTAGCCCCCAGTTTAAGTCTGTATTTGCATACTGGCGTGTGCCCCAACCACCTTTCATTACCATGCCAACGCGTCCACTTAAAAACGGATCACTTAGCTGTTGTAGAGCGGCAATTTCACTTTGTGGTGGCATTACTTCATGGACGTTAATGAGATCAGAACGCTGTTGGATCGCTTCACGGTTCCGTGGATTTTCCGTAATAACAGGCTCTGTTAACAAACCGGTTTCATAATCTTCTTCTGCAAAAAAATCACCGCCAAATGCCCAAGCGTTTTTATTAGGCGAATCTTCATCTAAGACACCATAGACTCGCTGTGTAGGAGGAAGGTCATTCTGTGTAATCGCTTGTGCTGCTTCAATCATGGCTTCATAATTCCAACTTTCGTCGTTCCAATCGGTCGGAGGATAGGCCACACCTGCTTCATCAAAAAGATCCCGATTGTAATAAAGAAAGGAGCCCATTGATAATATTGGAATGCCGTAGACACCATCTTCCATTTTATAGACATCGGTTAATGTGTCATCGATACCATCTAGGACATGGGGGTCTTTTTCTAAAAAAGGCGTTAAGTCTTTAAGTGCTCCCATTGCATAGTAACTGCCAAACCCTGAGTCTGCCCAGTTCGGTGACCAGACATCTGGGACGTTGCCACCAGCTATCATCGTCTGCAATTTTTGATCAATTTCACCTTGAGGAATCGTCTGTAACTGGACGCGGATGCCAGGGTTTTCGTCTTCGAATGCTTCAATCACTCGATGTTCCCATTCAATAAGGTTCGGATCACTACGGACAAGCCAAGTGAGTACGACATCTCCTCCTCCAGACGTTTGTTCATCTGAACAACTCGCTAGCAGAGATACACTTGTCACAATAGGGATAAGTAAAGCTGCTTGAATCCTTTTCCTCATTCCAATCCCTCCACGAGAAGATATAGTAAGCGCTTACATAACTCTTCTTGATCGGTAAAGAAAGTCCTGCTTCATTTCTTGTACAATATGCATGGAAAGAAGTAGATATGCAGGGAATCACGTTGAAATGCAACGAATAAGTGTCTAGAGGTAGACGAGCATGGAGAGGGAAGGACTAGAGATCTTAACGGGAAACCCTTTTTTAGTTAAAGGCTCGGTTAGGTTTAAGCAGGTCTTGAATGAAGAAGGGATTTGGATACAAGAGTAATCGTAAGGCATGGTCTCTGAGACGTTGGCTTATTTGACCTATCCTTGATGAATATGCAAAAAACAAAGAGCGGCAAAAAACACAGGAGGAAACGTCAATGAATGGGGCTGTAGCGTTAGATCAAACGTTGGGTTTTGAATGCTTCCATTTCTTTTTCCTCTAGCGATTGCTACCGGTTTTTCTGAGAGCAGATTCACTTCAATCTCCCTTAATGCTATAAGCGTAGACTTCACTTCTACATTCCCTTGTTCAGTGGTTACAATTAACGTTCTCCCCACAGGTTGTTCACGTATCTCTCCAATTGTCATTCCCTGCTCTTTAATCGTCCATGATGCATTGGAGAGAAATGCCCGGATTTGGTTGTTCAGTCTAAATTGAAATTGAGAATTAGATGATTGGATCATTAGATTTGAAACAAATGTTGAAGAAAGGTGACGTCCGAATGTTTTCTTTAAATCGCTTTTTGTAAATCGACGAAATGTGCCAATTGTTGCTTCGTCGCTTTTTACATGAATTTCTTTTAGACTCGCTTTATAGGTAGGTATATCAAAATGAATGTTCATTCTAAGCATTCCCCCGTTCGTTTTCATTAATAATAGTTTGACAATTCCGCAAAAACTGCTCATACTTCCTTTAAAACAATCTTTGATAAGAAAAACGTATCTGATTGATGGAGGGTATGTCAACAAAAGGGAGCTGAGAAGATGAAAGCGATAGTGGATTGTCCTCGACCGAAATTTGTTAGGCAAGGCTGGGAGCTGCTGAATGGCCAATGGGCATTTGGCTTTGACGATGAAAATGTAGGTCTTAAGCAACGTTGGTTCCAAGGAGATAAACTAAATCAAACGATTGCTGTTCCTTTTACGTATGAAACAAAACAAAGTGGAATTCAAGACGAACAGTTTCATCCAGTTGTTTGGTATGAGCGCCATATAACGATTGCCAAAGAGAACCAGAAGAAACAGGTTCTTCTTCATTTCCAAGCAAGCGATTACAAAACAACCGTTTGGATAAATGGATGCTTTGCTGGAGAACATGAAGGTGGCTACACATCGTTTTCGTTTGACATGACTCCGTATCTAGTAGAAGCACAAACACAACAGATAACCGTGCGGGTAGAAGATAGCATGAGCATGGACCAACCAAGAGGGAAGCAGCGCTGGATTGGAGAAAATTTTGGCTGTTGGTATGTCCAAACAACAGGCATTTGGCAATCTGTATGGGTTGAATATGTGAGCAAGCAACACTTGAACAAAGTGGATATTCAGCCAGATTTAGATGAACAAGCGGTGAGCTTTGCGTACGACCTTCGTGGCGGCGTCACTGGAGTTGAAATTGAAACGATCATTACGTTTAAAGGGTATGAAGTAAGACGGTTTTCATTGACACCCGAACGAGAAGAGACTCTCTTTAAAGTTGATTTAGCGTCAGCGATTCATGAATGGCGTGTAGCCGTCTGGTCACCAGAGCAACCAAATTTATATGAGGTGGCCTTTGTCGTTCGAAAAGATGGACAAGAGGTTGACCGAGTGCAATCTTATTTTGGTCTTCGAAAAATTTCAATTAAAAATGGACGCGTTTTGTTAAATAATCGTCCCATTTACCAAAAGCTCATTCTCGATCAAGGTTATTGGAAAGATAGTCATTTGACACCCCCTTCTTTTGAAGCCCTTGAAGAAGATATTGATGCGATTAAAGCATTAGGATTCAACGGAATTCGTAAACATCAAAAGATTGAAGATGAACGATTCTATGCTCTGTGCGACCAGAAAGGGTTGCTTGTATGGGCAGAAATGCCATCCTCTTATTCTTATTCAAGGAAAGCTGTGAAAGCGTTTACTGAAGAATGGTTGGATGTTGTCGAGCAACTCGCCCATTATCCATCTATTGTGACGTGGGTTCCGTTTAATGAGTCATGGGGTGTTGGGCAAATCTTTACGAATACTCAACAGCAAGCATTCACTGAAAGTATTTACTATGGAACAAAAGCAATCGATGCGACGAGACCGGTCATTGTCAATGATGGCTGGGAGCATACGGTATCTGACATTATTACGCTTCACGACTATGAAGAATTTGCAGATCGTTTAGTCCAGCGCTATGAAGATCAGAACGCAGTTTTAGGAAACGCGTATCCTCATAACAACGATAAGTATGCATTTGCAGAAGGCTATCAATACAAAGGGCAACCGGTCATCATCAGTGAATATGGTGGCATTGCTTTTACAACAGAAGATGGCTGGGGATATGGAAATCAAGTGAAGTCTGAAAAAGACTTTTTAGCTCGCTATGAGAGTATAACAGATGCCATTAAAGCCTTACCTTATGTAAGTGGTTATTGTTACACCCAAATTACCGATGTTCAGCAAGAAGTAAACGGGTTGCTTGATGAAAATCGAAAGCCAAAACTGAAAGTGGAAAAAATAAAAGCACTTAATGATAAAGCGTAAGGGAGAGATATGATGGTGTACGTTTGCCCCAAAATCTTGTCGTAAGGACAATAAGTTCCGTATACCTTATTATAAAGGGGTGATGCGGATGAAACGCTGGCTGCTTCTTATTGCTTCTATTGGGGGGATCGTATGTCTCTCTATCAAACTGGTTTATTACTACGAAGAGCGTTCGTTAGAAAGTCTCATTTACTATAATGAAGATGATGTAATGATTATGGCTGTAACCACAGATATAACAAAGGTTGAACAAGCAAATGAATATGAATTTTACTTGGAAGACCGTGAACAAATGGAAAAGTTAATGGAATTTCTCTCTGCTTATCAAGTAAAGCGAGTGTCCCAAACCCATTATCAAAGGCAACTCTTATATGGAACACAACAACAAATTTTTGTTAGTCATTATTCTCATACACCATCTGTTGCTTTTATAGGAGAAGCAGGTGTTCATTTAGTGGATGACGGTACGTATCAAGTCATGAATGGTCCTATTGATATGAAATGGCTAGCTGAATTTATTGACGAGAAGAATGAGAGAAACGCAGAGTAGGTTTAACATGAATCGACAAAAGGAAAGGGAGGTTAGCAAACGTTATAAGAAAGTAGGGAGTCGATGTCGATGTTAAATGAAAAAGAGCTCTTGCTAAATCAAGGAACGATTGGGAATCACATTTTCAAAAATCGGTACATTGTGGCACCAATGACGCGTGTGTCTTCATCACAAAATGGAGAGCCGAACGAGACGGTGCGCCGTTATTACGAACGTTTTGCAAAAGGTGGATTCTCTGCCATTATTTCAGAAGGGATCTATCCAGATAGAGAACATAGTCAAGGGTACGAGTATCAACCTGGCTTAGCTAGTCATGAACAAATGGAAGCTTGGAAGCCCATCGTCGAGACGGTTCATGAAAATCGAAGTTTATTCATTGCTCAACTCATGCACGCAGGGGCTCAGTCCCAAGGGAATGCTTATACGAGTGAGACTGTGGCTCCAAGCGTATTCACGCCCCCTCGAGATAAAGTGGCCTTATATGGTGGACAAGGACCTTTCCCTGAGGCACGGCCCCTTTCAATTGAAGAGATAGAACAAATTAAAAAAGGGTTTGTCGAAGCAGCGCAACGAGCGCAAGAGGCAGGGTTTGATGGCATAGAGCTACACGGTGCTAATGGTTATTTGCTTGATCAATTTCTTTCAGAAGGAAGTAACCAACGTGAGGATGCTTACGGTGGTTCAATTGATAAACGACTGAAACTGATTGTCGAACTGATCGCAGAAGTGCGAAAAGCCGTTGGGGCTACGATGCTGCTCGGCGTAAGGATTTCACAAATGAAAGCGACGGACCCGTCTTATACATGGGAAGGTGGCGAAGCAGAGGCAGCTGCGATCTTCTCAATCTTAGGAGAGACAGACGTCGATTATATTCATTTATCTGAGAGTGACGCAAAGATTCCGGCATTTGGACAAGATTCCATGCTTATGTCAGAAGCGGCGAAACGTTATTCAAACAAACCGATTATTGCGTGTGGAAGTCTTGAAAATCCGGCTGAAGCTGCAAAACTTGTTGCCATTGAACAGTGTGATTTTATCGCATTAGGTAGACAAGCTCTTGTTCACCCTGATTTTCCGAATCGCTTTGACCAAGGAGAACCTCTGATGGAAGTGAGTCATGTAAAGAACATGTTAACCGATAATACAACGCCAGCTGCTGCTATATCGGAAGAGGAATTGAAGATAGACTTGATTAAAAATGAAGAAGTAACAAAGTAAGAAGAAGGTTGTCATACCTTCTTCTTACGTGTGTACTCTTTGATTTAAAGACATCGTTTCAACTCGCTCATTTTGCTCTTTGACTGTGAAGCCAAACGATTCATAGAACGTTTTAGCTCGACTGCCTTTAAAAATTTTTAACGAAATCTCACGTTTTTCTTTGTATTGCTCCACAACATGCTGAAAAACAGTACGACCCACACCGTTCCCTTGAAACGACGGTTCAATATAAAAGTTCTTCAATTCAACAAGATCCTTGTGCTCAACGATGCCAATGCATCCGATTGTGCCTACCTCGTCCACATTAATTAAGTAAATGTGTTCAGGCTGGAAATTCTCTTCAAAGCGTTTAGAAACGCGTTCGTAAGGAAGCTGATGGCGATCAAAATCCGCTTTTAAAACATTCATTCTTAACTGTGCTAAATAGGCTTTATCTGAGTAGCTACTTTGACTCAACATGAACATTTTTTAAGCGGAAACCTCCTTTGCTTCCTTTCTATACACGAGCTTTAGCCATTCGTATACAACTAAATCTTTTTCTTGAAACGTTAGCCCTAACGTAGGTGCCAACTGAGAAAAGAATGGGTCATGGACTTGTTTCCAGTAGGAAAGGGTTTGATCGCCTTCGCCTTCCGCATAGGCGTGTCTCTCCGTTATTTCGTTATAAGGAAGAACATCCACTTTAATGGTTTGCATAATGGCTTGAGCAATACCGTCTCCATCTAAAATAATGTTCCATTGCCCTTCGAATGGTAAAAGTTCATTTTCTTTTTCATAGGCTGCATAATAAGAGGAAGTACCTTGCTTCTTTCCTTCCAATACAAGTTTGCATAAGTCATCTGCCATCTCTTTTGTACCATCCCCAAAAGCCCACGCTGTGTAAGTAGAATGAGTGAACGTAGGGTGTTGAGATGTAAAAGCGTTCCACATTTCTTGAATAGATGGATGTTCAGTCATCGCAAAAACTCCCTTTCTAGCTGTGTTTGACCATTGTATATATGGTTTAGTTTACCATGAACGTATAGGTGATTAGAAACAGGACAGATGAAATGAAAGAGGTGCCTATTCAATGAACTGTCTTTTTTGTGAAATCAGTCAGAGCCGTCAGGATGCTAAAATCGTTTATGAAGATGAGCATTGCCTGGCGATACTTGATATATACCCGATTCGTCCAGGCCATACCCTCGTAATCCCGAAGAAACATGTGACAGATATCCATCAACTAGAGACCGACTCGTATATCCACTTAATGAAAGTCGTAAGGGAACGAAGCCGACATCTTCAAAGCACATTAAACCCGAAAAAAGTAGGTATGGCAATTGTTGGATTTGACATTGACCATCTTCACGTTCATTTAGTACCGTTGGAAGAATATCATGATCTTACCTCTCAAGCTTATTTGCACGGAGCATTGAAGCGAGAGACAGAGGAAGCATTGGCTATGATGCAAAGAAAATTAAAGTAGAAGCGCCGATTAGAACGGACGCTTCTACGTTATTGATCGAATAAATGAGTGGAGATTCCTTTTTCCTTGAGGAAATTCTCAATTTTTTGTTGTGCTTTTCCGTTCACATTGCTGGGAAGGTCGCCTACGAGCATAAAATCTTCTAGTCGAATCACTCCGCCTATTAAATTCTCAACAGCATCTTCAAAACGACCTATTTTTTCATCAAAATGATAAAGAAATTGGTTAAGCCCTGTTACATATTGTTGAATGAGCTCTACATTTTCTTCATAGCTAGCAGGTACAGTATTTTCTCCGATGTATGCTGAGAAATTTTTGTCATTGTCGTATAACAATGTAAGAGTTTCTGCTAGTAGTTTCGTTTCTTCTTCTGTAAGAAGGACGCCTGAATCGGTAGCATTCTCGAATTGATCCATCACTGCATATAAATCACCGCAAGCATTTAAATAGAATTCGATACTAGCGTTGAGTTCATCTTCTGTTAGTTCCGTGGCGACAGTGTCTGAAATGAAAATATCAGTCGGAACCACAATTTCCTCTAAATGAATTCTTTCTTCGATTTCGTTGTTAGCAAGATGAGTTTCGCTATCCTGTGAACAAGCACTAAACAATAAACCTAATCCAACAAAACAGATTGTGCAACCTTTCTTCATTTTTATGCCTCCAATGTCGTGCTCTAGACAAGTTCTTTTTCACAACGTACTTCCTTCTATAAATAAGGTGGATTCCCCTCTTTTACTAGGAAAATGGCGAATAGATAGGTAGTATCTGCATTTTTTTTGAGAGTTAAATTTCTGACAATTTAAAACTTTCTATTGACGAATTGATCAATGTGCATTACGATTGCCTTAACGTAACCGCTTACGTTAACCGCTTACGTTAATATCTGCATGAACTTGTACGATCATAATCTAATGATGAGGTGAAGTGAAACAATGGGAAAAAAGTGGAATGGAGTTTACCCGGCAGTATTGTTACCTTTTAAAGATGATTACAGTATCGATGAGGCAGGATTTAGAAAATTAGTCAGTTGGGTTGCCAGTCATGATGGCATTTCTGGTATCGTTGTAAATGGACATACAGGAGAAATTAACTCGTTGTTGCCACATGAACGGGCAGAGGCTGTAAGAATTGCTGTTGAAGAGTTAAATGGAAAAGTTCCTGTTATTTCAGGCTTGTCTGCAGAGGGAACGTTAGAGGCTGTTGAACATGCAAAAGCAATTGAAGAGGCGGGTGGAGAAGGAATCCTTTTAATGCCCCCACATTCGTGGTTGCGTTTTGGCATGCAGCCAGAATCAACAGTTCAATTCTTCAAAGATGTAGCCGCATCTGTTGATATCTCAATTGTTGTTCATCAATACCCTAATTGGACGAAAGCAACGTACACAACGGATCAACTTTTGGAAATGGTGAATATTCCAAATGTTGAAGCTGTGAAAATTGGTACCCGCGATATTGCGCAGTACGAAGTAGATGTAAGAGCACTTAAAAAACATGCGCCAGACATTTCGATTTTAACTTGTCACGATGAATATCTACTTCCAACTCTCGTACAAGGAATCGATGGTGCACTGGTTGGGTTTGGATGTTTTGTTCCTGATCTAATTGTTTCTTTAGTCAAGGCAGTGGAGGAGCAGGACCTTATTAAGGCTCAAGCGGTATACGATGAAATCTATGAGTTAAAACAGGCTGTTTATAAAATGGGTGAACCATCCTCGACGGCACATGCTAGAATGAAAGAAGCAATGTATCAGAGAGGTTTAGTACCGAGTGCGCTTGCAAGACCACCTGTTATACCACTATCGACAAAAGAAAAAGAAGAGATTAAACAGGGGCTTGATAAGGTGAACCTCTTAGTTTAAACAAATGGAGTGTTATACCATGGGAATTCGCATTAAAGATGTTGCAAAAGCCGCAAACGTGTCAACTGCCACGGTTTCTAGAGCTATATCTGGTAAACCCGGGGTAGGGGTGGAAACAACTGAGAAAATAAAAAAAATTATTGCTGAGATGGGGTATCGGCCAAATATGAGTGCGAGGGGGTTGGCTAGCCAACAGACGCACAATATTGGTATCGTTTCTCCGAGAGAAGGAAACACGGTTCTAGGAAATCCTTTCTTTACAAGAATTTTTGAGGGGATTTCGAACGTATTGGATAAAAACCAATACAATATGATTTCGTCATTTACCTATCAGCATCAGCAATATCTAGTTGAAAATCATGTGGTAGATGGCATCTTACTTTTCGCAGTTAGAGAAGATGACTCTCTACTAGTGCAATTGCGAGAATCGCGAATTCCCACTATTATTGTTGGGAGTTATGAAGAGGAAGATTTTCCTAACGTTTGTCCAGATGACAGTGGAGGAATTGCTTCGGCGGTTCAGTATCTGGTATCGAAGGGACATAAAGAGATTGAATTAGTAAATGGTCCAAAAACCGCTTTTAAAAGTCGTCTTTGTTTAGAAGGATACGAACAGGCGATGAAAGCTCATTCGCTGGATCCCCATTCAATAATAGAGGTTCCTGAATATGATTCAGTGGCGAGCTACAATCACTTTATTCAGAGGATTAACGATGCTAGTAATCTACCAACGGCTATTGTTTGCTCTTCAGATTATCTTGCATTCGGTGTAATGAAAGCAGCGAATGAACATGGTATTCGTATTCCGGAAGATCTGTCAATCATTGGATTTGGTGATGTGCCATTCTCAAGCTTCACAAATCCGACATTAACTACAATGCACACGAACCTATTAAAGTTAGGGACGACATCTGCACAGATGCTCATATCAAAAATAAATGGAAGTAATCTCAGGAAAAAGAAACGGTTGTTCCAAATGGATTTAGTTGAACGTCAATCTGTTAAAGAGCTCAAGTAATGACATGTACTGGAGGTCAAACAAAATGAACAGACAACTCAGGGGAATTGTTGTAGCAATTTCCCTTCTTATTTTTGTAAGCGCTTGCTCAAAAGGGGAGGCTAAAACCTATATTAATGTTGGAACAGCAGCTACCGGGGGTGCCTATTATCCCATCGGAATTTCAATGGCCGACATTATTTCATCTAATTCTGATAGTAGGTCATCTGCCGAGGTGACAGGTGGAGCACTAGAAAATGTAGATTTAGTTGACAAAGGAGAGTTGGAAATAGCTATAAGTCAAACTGCTTTAGTGTATGCAGGTTATCATGGAGAAGCTCCTTATCAAAGGGAAAATACGAATATAAGGAGCATGTTCGGCGGATTATCTAAAGGTGTATTTCACATTTTAGTGTCAGGCAATTCTGATATTTATAGTGTGGAAGATTTAAAAGGGAAAAATATTGTATTAGGTCCAGCTGGAGGTGGGGCAACAAATGTCGTTGCAGACATTATGAGTGTCTATGGACTTCAGTTAAACGATGTTAATGGAACGTACGTGTCATACAGTGAAGGGGTGGGAATGCTAAGTGATCACACAACAGACGCTATGATTGTACAGTCTGCTATACCAGCTTCCGCTATTGTTGAACTAGCTGCGACAGTTTCTAATTTCAGGATTCTTTCTATGGAGAATGAAATGGACGAGCTTCTTGATACATTCCCTTATCTGGAAGAAATTAAAATTCCGTCGGATCTTTATGGGACAGACAATGATATTACCACTGTGAATATATCCAATATGGTTATCGTAAATGCAGAAGTAGATGAGGACACGGTATATCAAATGACGAGAGATTTCTTTTCAAATATAGAAATGATACAGGATTCTCATCCATCAGCCAGGGAATTAAGTCTTGAATCTGCAACGAATAATCTTCCCATTCCCTTGCATCCAGGAGCAGAAAAATATTTTGAGGAATCTGGATTACTAAACTGAATCCTTAAACCGAAATGTGAGAGGAGAATGAGCTGTGGCAGAGATAATCTTAAAACAACGATTTCGGCTGGGTGCAATCATACTTATTGTGAATGGATTGTTTGCTTTATATACTGCTGGTTTTGGCATGCTTTCTGCAATGGATCAAAGGGGTATACATTGGCTTTTGATGTCTGTAAGTCTATTTCTTATGTACGAGCCAAAGAAAGAGCTTTCTAAAGTGCAACAAACCATAAGTGAAACAGTGACTTTTTTATTTATTATGATGGCGAGCATAAGTGGTGTTTATTTACTCATTGTTTGGGAGCAAAGGGTTCTGACTGTGGGAACGAATACCATCTTTGATTTGTTAATGGCAATCACAATGATAGTGGTCGTGCTGGAAGCTGCGAGAAGGTCAGCTGGGAAAGTTTTAATGCTTATTACTCTAGCATTTCTAGCGTATGCGCTATTAGGACCATATTTTCCAGAGCCGTTCGATCACAGAGGTCAGTCAATAGAAAGACTGTCAACTTTTTTGTATTTAGGGTCTGAAGGTATCTTTGGAGTTCCAATGGGAATTTCAGCTACATTTATCATCATTTTTGTTTTATTTGGATCGTTTCTTGAAAAACTTGGTGGTGGGAAATGGTTTATTGATATGTCGTTCTCATTGACGGGACGCTTTCGAGGTGGACCTGCTAAAACGGCTATTTTTGCTAGTGCTTTGATGGGGATGCTGTCTGGATCTCCAGTCGCAAATGCGGCTACAACTGGAAATTTCACCATTCCCCTCATGAAAAAAATAGGATTTAAAGGTTATCAGGCGGGAGCCATTGAAGCCGTTTCCTCAACGGGAGGGATGATTACGCCTCCAATAATGGGAGCTGCAGCTTTTATTATGGCAGACTATTTGGGGATGCCTTATCAACAAATTGCATTGGCTGCAATTATTCCAGCTGTATTATTTTACGTATCACTGCTGTTAAGAATAGACTCAATTGCGTATAAAAGAAAGATGTGGGGTTTACCAAAAGACCAGCTTCCACCAATTAAAGAAACATTGTTGAAAAGAGGGCACCTTGCGATTCCTATTTTATTTTTATTGGTCATGATTGCAATGGGAAGAAGTCCGATTAATTCTGCATTTTGGTCTATTGTCATTGGTGTACTTATCTCTTTATTAAGTAAAGAGACACGACCATCCTTCCGTGTGTTAACACATTCACTTAGAGCTGGGTCACAAAATGTCATGACTATTGCTGCTGCTTGTGCTGCTGCTGGTATTATTGTAGGTGTGATATCAATTACTGGTTTAGGGGTTACGATCTCATCTGTCTTACTTAGCTTTTCGCAAGGCAATGTAGGAATTGCTTTGGTTATTGTTATGCTCATAACCATTATCTTAGGGTTTGGTATGCCTCCAACAGCAGTTTATGTCGTTTTGGTCTCTATTCTTATTCCGCCACTTGTTCAATTAGGAATACCACCTATAGTTGCACATATGTTCATTTTTTATTATTCGACTTTGGCTGCTTTGACTCCTCCTGTAGCCATTACAGCTTTTACAGCAGCCGCTTTAGCACGTGCAGATGCTAATCAAACCTCTATTGAGGCCTTTAAATTGGGGTTATTAGCCTATATCATCCCATTTATGTTTGTTTTTTCACCAGCTCTACTTCTTCAGGGATCCGCTAGCGAAATTGTAGTAAGTTCGATTACTTCTCTGATTGGAGTCTGTTGTTGGGTTGCTAGTATAGAAGGCTATTTAGTAAGAAGATGGTCTTGGTTAAACAGAGGGATTTTTCTTCTTGCGGCGATCTTGCTTATGTTTGGTGGGGTGACCTTAGGAGCGTTAGCAATAGGGTTAATTGGGCTGGCTTTTGTTATTGATAAAAAAAACGATAGGAAAGAAAACTCTATTGAAGTGTAAAAGAGCAGGCATCGATTTTGGGACGATGCCTTTTTATTTATGATGTGCATTCATATCGAGTTGCTAGTAAAAAGGCTTACTGATAGGCAGTAAGCCTTTTATTCATTCGTATAATGCTTTATCTTCCACTTTACTTGTAATGATGGTTAACACAAGTCCAAATAGGATAATCCCACCTGCCACAAATGTAATCATCGTAAAGCTGAACCCCATATTGAGGAAGATTGTACCAAGGCTAGCACCAAGAGCATTAGCAACATTAAAAATAGATGCAGCAATTGTTCCTGAAAGCATCGGTGCTTCTTTTGCTGCTAAAATCACTTTTGCGTTTAGTAATGGTGTCGTTCCAAACGTTCCGGCCCCGAATAAAAAGCAGCTTACAATTGCAAGCACGGGACTTTGCAGAAGGAATGTAAAGGTAAATAAAACGAGTGCGAGTGCCACTAAAGAAGCCATTAATGTTTTTGTTAATAAGCGTGGAGGCACACGACCAGATGTGAAGTTACCGATTACGGCACCGAGACCGAAAAAGAATAGTCCAAGTGTCACACCAGGAACACCAAACCCTGCAAATTCCCGTAACATCGGCTCTTTGAACGTATAAGCCGTAAAGACACCGGAGAAGCCGAAGACGATGATGGCAAGGACCCACAAGACATTTTTGTTCGCTAATGCTTGTAACTCTGATTTTAAATTAGGTGCTACAGTTTGTTTTTCATTCGGGACAAATAGAAGTAATCCAATTAAAACGAGTGCCCCTAATAATACTAAAAACCAAAACACTAAGCGCCAGTCTACTATTCCACCAATAAAGGAGCCAAAGGGAACACCGATCATAATCGCAATGGTTAAACCTCCTTGTACAATGGCGATAGCTTGTGTTCGTCTTTCAGGTAGTGACATGTTAATAGCCATCATCATGGCAAGGCCGAAAAATGGCGCATGCATAGTAGCGGACAGTAACCGTGATAGTAGCAATATCTCAAAAGTAGGCGCTGTTGCGGCGATGATATTACTAATAACAAAAAGCGCAGTCAGCCCTATAAGCAATGGTTTTGGTGGATACTTAATTGTAATGATGCGCAAGAGAGGTCCAAAGACAGCTACGCTAATCGCATATACACTTAGCAATAATCCAGTTGTGGACACAGCGACATCGAGATCACGTGCAAATTCGGTTAATAAACCAGTGACGACATATTCCGTCATCCCTATAGCAAAAGTACCTAGCATAAAAATGGTTAATACTATGCGGCGATTATTCATCAAACGTAACATAAATCTCCACTCCTCCCTCGCTGTTTTGATCTCGCAAACAAGTTCCTAAGATACAGGAAGAAAAGACGATTGTCTAGCCTTTTGATTGAAAAATTGGAGAAGCGAAAAATGAGATCGCTTTCGAGTTAGAATTTGGGAAATCATTTGCACAGGAATAGAGGAAGTAAGCAGTTCATATATACAGAAGAAAGGCTTAGTTTCAAGAAATAGGAGGCTATATATGGTAAAAAAAAGAATCGCATGGATCGCTCCGATTTTGCTCGTGAGCGGCTGTACGAACGTTTTTTCTGGGGAGGAAGAGGCGATGAAGTGGTCACAAGAAACACCGTTCGTAGAAGATACGGAAAGCCGAATTTACTATGAAATTTTTGTGCGAGCGTTTGCAGACGGAGATGGAGATGGTATCGGTGATTTAAAAGGAGCGACGAGTAAGCTTGATTATTTGCACGATCTTGGTGTTACTGGTATTTGGCTCATGCCCATTAACCCATCGCCGAGTTATCATGGGTATGACGTGACGGATTATACAGATGTTCATCCTGATTATGGAACGATAGAAGACATGAAAACGTTCGTAAAGGAAGCACATAATCGTGGAATCGACGTTATTATTGATTTCGTTATGAATCACAGCTCGTCTGAACACCCATGGTTTCAACAGGCGTTAGCAGGGGATGAAACGTACCGTGATTATTACGTTTGGAGTGACGACTCAACAAATCTTAATCAAGTGGGGGATTGGCAACAACCTGTGTGGCATGGAGAGGGCGAACCAAAGTATGAAGGCGTTTTTTGGCACGGTATGCCTGACATGAATTTCGCTAATTCGCAGGTAATGGCTGAATTTAAAGAAGCAAGTCAATTTTGGTTAGAGGAAATTGGTATTGATGGTTTTCGATTAGACGCAGCCAAATACTTGTATAGCGCTTATCAATTGGATGATCATCATGAAGAAAATGTTGCGTTGTGGAAGGATTTTAATGCTCACGTGAAAGGGATTAAACCTCATTCCATGCTTGTTGGTGAAGTGTGGGACAGTGCATCCGTGGTAGGGCAGTACTTACAAGGAATTGATAGTGGATTTAACTTTGACTTGTCTAGTCGTATTCTCTCCTCTGTCCAGCAGGAGAAGGATACAGGGATTGCGCCTGGCTTGGAGAAAGTGCGGAACCATTTTTCATCTGTAGCAGAAGGGTATGTGGATAGTACCTTTTTAACGAATCATGATATAGACCGAGTGATGAGTCAACTTAACGGAAACGAAGACCACGCGAAAATGGCCGCTTCTCTCTTACTCACACTACCAGGAAACCCCTATCTTTATTATGGAGAAGAAGTGGGGCTTGAGGGGATGAAGCCAGATGAGCATATCCGAGAACCGATGATATGGACGAAAGAAGAAAGTCCTGAAGAAACGACATGGATTGAGCGTCGCTATAGTACGAATCGAGAAAAAGTAGCAGTAGAAGCTCAACTAGAAAATGAAGATTCCTTGCTTCATCATTATAGAGAGATGATTGCGGTACGGCGAAGTCATCCTATTTTAATGGATGGTGAGGTGACGGTCTCTGAAGTGAAAAAAGAAGGACTTGTTGCGTTTGAGCGTGTATTAGACGAGGAGAGCGTTCTTGTCTTGCATAACATGACAGGAGCCCGTGTGGACGTTCAACTGCCAGAACAATGGGTGGATCTATATTACCGTAACGGAGATAGTGAACAGAATGGGCAAAGCGTTCAGATGGCACCGTATTCAACCGTCGTGTTTAGTCATTAAAAACCATCCAGCTACATAGCTGGATGGTTTTTTTAATGGTGGAGTTTCTTTTTTAATTGATCGACGTGTTCGCGTTGTTCATCAATGATACGATGAACGAGCTGCAAACTCTCTTCATCCAAGCCTTGTCGTGCAATTTTTTCGGACATCCGGATACCGTACAAATTCTCCCCCTTAATAGCATGTTTAAGAATATCTTCCTCACCATGGGGTCGATCAAACAGTTCACTTAGCCAGCGTTGAATGGTTCCAATGGCGCCTTCACTTTTTACAGGTACACCATCAAGGGCTTCAATACGTGTGGCGAGTAAGGAAGCGTGTTTTTCCAAGTCATGATGAATGGCAGTCATCGTGTCGTATAAGGGTGATCCTGCTGAAAGGTGCTCTAAAAAGTGCTCGTATGAGTGAATCCCCATATACTGCCCTTCTAACAACTGATTCAATGTTTTCACTTCGTGTGCATCCATGTGCATTGTGCGTTAGCCCCTTCTACCATCATTTCTCTTAGTAGTATGGAAGTTACATGAAGTCTATGCACTCTCCTTTATTTATTTGCTCCTGCTTTGAGACCTTCCACCATAAACCGTTGAAATGTCATAAAGAGAATCGTAATGGGTACAGCAACAAGAACGGCGCCAGCAGCAAAAAGAGTGAATTCCGTATTTCCTCGTCCTGTAACCATTTCAAATAAGCCAATGGCAAGGGTTTTATTTTCATTTGAACGCAAGACTAGTCGGGCAAAGATGAAATCCATCCACGGCCCAATAAAGTTTGAAACTGCGACAAAGACAAGGATCGGTACAGAGAGAGGCATAAGTACTCGTGCAAAGATCGTAGTGTTGCCTGCTCCATCAATTTTTGCGGCTTCTTCAAGGCTTTTTGGTAAAGTATCAAAATACCCTTTTACGAGCCAAGCATTAAAAGGTATAGATCCACCTGCGTACACAAGAATCAGCCCCCAGTGATTATCCAGCAAATTCAGTTGCAACAACAAAATATAAATCGCAATCATTCCCATGAACCCTGGGAACATTTGTAAGACGAGCATAGTCATTAAACCTTGCTTACGACCGGGAAAACGAAAACGACTAAATGCATAAGCTGCGGTGACAACAAGAAAGGTAGATAAAACCATATTCCAAAAAGCAATCTTCAATGTGTTTTTATACCAAAGTAGGTAATTGGTTTCTTGGAATAAATGACTATAGTGGGAGAGTGTAAGACGAATGGAACGAAAGGATTCCATAACAGTGTGAAAGTTAAACTCGCGCATGCCTTCCCAAAAGAGGGACCAGTTCATCCCTGGTATTACTTGAGCGGTAAAAAGGGAGCTTCCAGGATTAAACGAACCCATGACAATCCATATCACTGGATAAATAGTGAATAAGGCAACGAACGTTAAGAGGAGATGCTTAAAAAACGTGCTGAAACGATTTTTTTGTTTGCGGTTCATAGCATCGTGTCCTCCTCTTTGAATGCCCGGGTTCGTCTGAAATTCCAAATCGATACGGCGGCAAGTACGAAAAAGATTAAGATCGAGATAACAGAAGCAATGGCGAATTGACTTTGTTCTAATGTCAGTTTGTAAATCCATGAGATGAGAATATCGGTCGAACCGGCGTAAGAATAATCGATATTAACAGGTCCGCCTTGAGTAAGAAGATAAATCAAATTAAAGTTATTAAAATTTCCTGCAAAATTCATAATGAGCAGTGGTGCTGTGGAAAACATAACAATTGGGAGCGTAATGCCTAAGAATCGTTGACGACCGCTTGCGCCATCTACTTCAGCAGCTTGATATAATTCACGATCAATGCTTGTCATGACGCCACTCATTAATACCATCCAAAACGGAAAACCAAACCAAATATTTACGAGAACGAGGGTAAACTTAGCCCAGTTTGGATCACTAAGCCAAGGGACGGCAGCAAGACCTAAAAATTCAACGTATTGATTAATCGGGCCAAACTCTCCATTAAATAAATTTCGCATAATTAAAATGGAGACAAATGAAGGAATCGCCCAAGGCAAAATGTAAATGCTACGCCAAAATTTACGAAACCGAATGCCTTTTGAATTCAACAGTACGGCGAAAAATAAACCAACAAAAAAAGTCGTTACAGTTGCTAACACTGCCCAGATGATTGTCCAAGAGAATACACCAAGAAATGTACGATTCCACGTTTTCATGTTGAATAAATCGATAAATGTCTGGAAGCCAACCCAATCGACTAAGGAGGCTGGGGGAATATGATTTGGTGCTGAATAGTTGGTAAAAGCAATGGCGATTCCAAAAATAAGCGGAAGAATAGTGAGAAAGGCTGTAAATAAGACAGAAGGCATTAATAGAAAATAGGGGAATCCCTTATCAGCTAATACGGTCCATGTCTGTTTAAACGTGTTAGCTTTTTTTCCTTGATCTCGTTGAAATCCGACTCGACGTGCATCACGTATGGCTAGCACATACATCCAAAGAAAGAGCAAGCCGCAAATAAGAAAAATAATCCCTTCAATTAATAGAAAGATCGAGTGATCTCCTTGAACAATGGTAAAGCCAACCCTTGTTTGTGTGGTTTCTCCTAATGTATATAAGCCCCACATCGCATTTCGAAAAGGTAATGTCCAAAACAAAAGCAAATAAATTTCTAGAGCGATAAAAAGCCCGCCTTTTACAAATTGACGGTGATACAGTTGACCGAACCCCATAAAGATAATCGACAATAGCGTCCCACGGTTCTTATGACTACGCACGGTTCTCACTCCTTTCTAGCTTAAATGGCAAGCCAACTTCTTGAAAGGAAGCTGGCTAAAGAAGCTTTACGGACTTAATGTCGCAATCGCATCTTCAATTTGTTCACGTGCAGCTTTTAACGCTTTTTCAGGATCTGTACCATCATTCCAGATAGACGTATAGGCTACTTGCATAGGACCCCAGACAGAAATCATTTCTGGCATATTTGGCATAGGAACAGCTTGCAATGCTTGCTCTAAGAATGCAGTTGAAATCTCATCCTGCTGGATAAGTTCATTTTCGACAAGCGCTTTTACTGGAGGAAGTTGACCAGTCATTTCATAACGCTTCAACAACATCTCTTCACTTGATGCAAATTGTGCTAGTAACGTAGCTGCCTTCGGATACTCGCTATAAGAGTTAACGTAATAGGCTTTAATACCAGAAAACGATTGTGGTGCTTCTCCATTTTCGAGTAATGGAAGAGGAGCCACCCCGAAATTCACCCCTGCGCTTTCGTGATTGCGGACATCCCAAGGACCTGAAATGCGATAAGCAAGATTGCCCTCGTTAAAAAAGGAAGAAATGACATCACCTGTAATATCTTCAATAGCCAACGGCAATAGCTCGTCATGTATAGACGCTAAGAAATGCCCTGATTGGATGGCTCCTTCATTATCAATGCCAAGGTCTTTAGCATTTGTGTTCTGGTCACCAAAAACATATCCGCCGTACCCCGCCATAAATGCATGGGTATAGTAAAAGTTTGCAGGCTCCATCATAAAGCCAAACCTGCGCTCATTATTTGTTGACTCTTCTTGGAACGTTTTGGCTGTAGTGAACAATTCTTCCCAAGTGCTCGGTGGTTCTTCAACAATGTCTTTATTGTAATAAAGTGCATACGTTTCGATGGCGAGAGGAAAACCATACATTGTTAATTGCCCATCTTGATCAAGATAGGAGGTTCCGTTTACGGATGCATCCATAAAAGTCTCTTTGTAATCGCTTGCATAATAATTGTCATAAACAAGCCCTGCCGATACCATTTTTCCCAGGTGATCGTGAGCGGCATTAAAGACATCAGCACCAAGACCAGCAGGTCCATCGGTTTCCAGTTTAGTCGGTGCATCCGTATGCCCTACTTCTTGTAACTCGACTGGAACACCATACGTTTCTTCAAATGCTTCGGCTACAAATGCCGCCCACTCCGCCTCTTCGTCTCCATTGTCCCAGAGAACGAGATGCGCGCCTTCTTCAGGTGATAGACTTTCTTCTGTCGGTGGCTCTTTTGGTTCATTTGCCGTTTCCTCAGGCTCTTTTTCATTCCCTGATGTACAGCCAACTAAAAAGCTCGTTAACAGCGCCCCGGAAATAAGTGTACCGATTGTTTTTTTAAACGCCATTTTTTGACTCCCCCTTACGTGTAATGAAAAGCATCTTTCATTAGTAAAGGTGTATGTGAGAATTAAGCTGTTTATGTTGGGTAACATCAGTCATATCAACGCTTAGGAGGACTGTTAATCTAGAAATAAAAGACGTTACACCTTGTACATCCTTATACGGTAAGCGCAAACGCTTGCATCGAGTAAAGAGAAAAGATGCACATAAATATTTTTCGACATAACTAAAAAGGCAAAACCACCTACCAAGATAATTGGTAGGTGGTTTAGACAGATTTTAAGATTTGGCATAGTACGGTGCTTTCCATTTTACTATGCATGCTATGAATAAGCCGGCAATCCCGAGACCGAACAAAATGAGCTGGATGCGAACATCAGCTGCAACCAATGCGCTGACTAATCCATAAGCAATCGGGTCAAACCCGTTCATAGCAAGAAAAATAATGCTCATCACACGACCCATTAATCGGCCATCCGTATTTTCTTGTGCCGCTGTAAAGAAAGGGATGTAAACGAACGACATTGAAAAACCAATAAAAAAGACAATGATTGTGAGCGTAAGCAAGTTAGGCGCCATACTGAATAACAGTAATGTTCCTACGGCAGCGAACAGCCCCATTAATGAGGTAAAGCCTCTTCGTCGAATTGGAATTGAACTTAGAATGAGTGTGCTAATAACCATACCGACACCTAAGCTGACTTCCATGTAGCTTAAGTTAATGGGGGTCCCGCCGTGCAGATCGACTAGTAATGGAATGGCGATGTGTAGCGCCCCGAAAACAAAGAAATTCAGTGTAATTAACACGGCTAAACCAACGACTAAGAAGTTAGAGCTTTTAATATATTGAAACCCTTCCCGTAAGTCTTTTAGTGGGCTTTGTTTTACGTGGTTTTCCACAGGTGCTTCTTTAATAAATGGTGGAAAAATAACAATAGCCGAAAGAAATACTAGAATTGTTGCGACGAGATAACTCGTTGCAACGGTTCCTGTTTCCATAATTAACCCTGCTAGGATTGGACCAATAATAAAAGAAACTTGGTCAACCCCTTGGAAGTACGCATTGGCTTTTTGTAACTGTTCCTTCGGGACGATTTTTGGAATCATCGAAGAACTGGCTGGACCAAAGAATGCATCTAATGTACCAAAAACAGCAGCTGTTAGTAACAAAAGGAAAAACGTCATCTGATCCAAATCGACCAGGACATAAATCGTTAGGAGCAAAAGACCTTGTGCCAAATTGGTTCCAAACATAATGGTCGTTTTTTTATATTTATCTGCTACAACGCCGCCAAAAGTCATCATAAGCAAACGAGGGACGGTAGCTGCAATTAGGACAATACCTAGCGAGCTTGCTGATCCAAGAATGGTTACAACATACCACGTTGTCGTCGTTAAAAACATACTAAAGCCTACAACGGCAAAGATACCTGCAATGAGCAGGAGCACGAACGTTGAATTTTTTCTTAATGGTGTTTGTGCCATAGAGTCGATCTCCTTTAAGACAGTAAGAATAGTATGACCGAACAAAGGTTTATCATGTACAAAACCTAACGTTAGGTAGGTTGAGGTGGTGAGCTGGCTTTACAAGACAAAAAAAAATCAGTACAATGAACCTATAACCTAACGATCGGTCGGTAGATAAGGATTATAACCTAGACAGTTAAAGATGTAAAGGAGAATGATATGCACACGAAAGAAAAAATTAAACGTGAAAGCACGGAGCTATTTGCAACTCTCGGTTATGAAGGTACATCAATGGCAAATATTGCGGAACGAGTGGGAATTAAGAAGCCCTCCCTCTATGCGCATTATAAAAACAAAGAGGCACTCTTCTTGGATTTAGTAATGGACATGTCACTGGATTACGTAACGTTTATTAAAGATTCTCTTGGACAAGGGAATGTAAGTATTGAAAAGCAACTCTATCAAGCATTTATAACGTATGTTCATGACTGGACCCAAGATAACCCAGCAAATCAATTTTACAGCCGTTTTCTTCAGTATCCACCTCAACAACTAGCAGAACCATTAAAAGAGATGCTTAGTGAGAGTGAACGAAAGGTACGTGCACTTTTTTCAGACGTCATGAAAGAGGGTCAAGAACAAGGTGCTTTAACGATGGAGCTCGATTCGGAAACAATGGCATACACGTACTTTGCTTTAATTGAAGGATTGGTGACAGAAGTGGTTTTTTATTCACCAGAAGAAATTAGTAAACAAGCAGAGAAGTCTTGGAGCGTATATTGGCGGGGAATTAGAGCATAGCGACACATCGCTCGCTGCCTAGTACTTGGATCAGGAAGGGGGGAAGATCATTCAATGATCTTCCCCCTTCATCATGTGAAGAGTGACCTTTAATCAGAACCCTTTAAAAAGAATCGCCGATGGAGCATCGTACGAAAGAGATGAATCCACTTCACAAATAAGCCAACAAGGAAGGCCGCAATTAACGTACCCTCGCGAATGCCGTAAAACCCTCCAAGAAGCGCTAATGATAGAAGAAGCCCACTTAAAACAAGCATCCAGTCAAACCATATTTTTACCGAGCTAAAAGGCTTTTGCAAGCGGTTGGCAAGTACATGAACAATGGCTTCACCAGCGTTCATGACGGTTTTAGCCTCTACTTGTAATGTCACTCCTAATGCAAGAAAAAAACTGCCAATGACTACAATTCCGATTTTCTCTACATAGAACGTCGGCTCTATAAACAAGGTAAGATACATCCCGAGATCCACACTTAAACCGAGTAAAGGCGCAATCATAAGCTGTGCATATTGAATGAAAGGGAAGTCCTTTTTAAGAATGAGTTTCTGAACAAATACAAAGAGCAGTAATGTCAAAAAAGTAAACGCACCAAGGGACAAAGGAAGTGCAAGGCTTAATACATAAGGAACGCTTGATATGGGAGTGGTTCCAAGATCAGATCGTGTAGTAAGAGCAATGCCTAATCCCATAGAAAAGATGCCTAGTACAAACATAGAATAGCGTTGAAAAACGTGCAAAATAACCCCTTCTTTAATCAATATAATAGCGACATGCTTGTTGAAGTTTCTTAAGCGTGTCAACGTAAACTGCTAGATCAGTCGTTGAAATCTCTTCTACTAAATCTTTATAGAATTGCTCTGTACCAGGTTGAACCGTTTTATACAGCTGAATTCCATGTTTCGTTAAACAGATGTAGTGTGACCGTTTATCTTCATCGTTTTGCGTTTTTTTTATGAAGGTCTTTCTTTCAAGCAAGTCAATAATCCGCGTCAACGTGGCTTTATCTTTTTCAGAAGCAGTGACTAGTTGCTTTTGAGTGAGGTCGCCATAGGTGTAAAGTCGCTTGATAACTGTCCACTGTTCTGGTGTAATATCGAATGATTTTAAGTAAGATGTAAAGGCTCGAAACATCATACGGTGGGTTTGAGCCGTTGCAAACCCAATGGATTCGTCGAATGAATCCAAGCGGATCACACCCCTTCTTCATAAAGTTCGTGCAACAACTATAGCAAGATGAAGAAGTGCTGTCAAAGTAGTTCGTGCGACAACTATATCGGTATCTAGTTAGGAAATTAAAAAAGCAGATGAATGGATTTCCATTCATCTGCTTTCACTTATTCAGTGCTACTAAAGGTCTGTTCGTAATTGTACAAAGCGTTCGCATCGTCTTTTATACGCGTTAAGTAATCAATATGTGTTTCAAACGTTGCTTCTTCTTCCACTTGTTCATCTAGGAACCAGTTTAAAAACGAAAGGGTTTGGTATTCTCGTTCTTTTTCGGCAATCGCATAAACTTCATAGTAACTTTTTGTTACGGCTCGTTCTTGTGCAAGTGCTGCGGTAAATGTGTCAAGTAACGCACCGTAATCACGTTTTGGTGCATCAAGGGCGTTAAATACGGCTAAGTGACCTTTGTCATTTAAATAGGTGTACACTTTCATCCCATGCTCTCGTTCTTCAGCCGCTTGATTAAGGAAGAACTGTGCAAACCCATTATAGCTAATAGAGTGGCAGTAGGCTGCCATTGCCATATAATCATGCGCCGCTTGGAATTCTATGTTCATTTGTTTGTTTAGTGCAGAAGCAAGGTTTTCTGATAACATAATTGGCATCGCTCCTTATCGCATTAGAGTAGTAGGTAAGATTGAAAAAAAGTAGCAACAACCAAACAGCGTTACTACTTTCTTCACTATAGCATATGAATGGTTTGGCAACCTATTTGTTTTACTTAATCTTCAATTTTCTCGTAGTCATCGTGTTTAATAACTGTGCGCTGTAGTTCGTCGTTACGCCCAGTATAGTCGTCAAATTCAACAGAGATGGTATTGTCATAAATATTAATAACACGCGCTTTTTTGTCTTTAAATTCTCCCTTTGTGACAATGACACGATGTAAGTTTTGTATTTTTGTTTCTTCTGCCATGACAATCGCTCCTTTGATTTCATTTATTCATTTTTTCCCGAAAGTGAGATAGTGAAAACTTGATTTTCTTTATTTCTAACATAGGAAGCCTGGGAATTTCAAGAATTCTGATCGCAAGTTTCAAAAAAAATTACTACAAAATTTGTCAATTTTCTCACTGGAAAATGGTACACTGTCTCTATAAGAAATTTATATGGATTGGAGCGATCAGGGCGTGTAAACACTTTTTCTCTTTTCAGCTTTTTAAAACTGAATAAGTAGAAGGAGTGTTTTTGTCATGAGCTCAAAAGGGTTCTATTGGTTGCTAATCGGGCAAGCCAATAATAGTGCTGTCATGGTGCTGTATATCATTGCTCTTATGGACGTTATGTGGGAACATACTGGCTCTGTTTTCATGATGAGTTTGGTTCCTGTGGTTATTACAGGTACTCGTTTCGTGTCTAGTTTGGTGGCGCCTTTAATGCTAAGACGTTACACGCTACCCACTATTCTAGCGGGTAGCCAATGGACGAAGAGTGTTCTGTTTCTTTGTTTAGTTAGTTTGATTTCGTTTGAGCAAGTGATGCCTATTTTTTTACTTGTAAGTACAATTGCCTTCCTGGACGGCCTATCTGATCCGGCCAGTCAAGCGTTACTACCGCGACTCGTAACTAAGTCAGATTTGATGAAGGCAAATAGCACTGCGTCAGTGGTCTTTGAAACAGTGAGTATGAGCTGCTGGCCAGTTGGTGGAATCCTACTAGTATTGCTTTATGCAGAGGGTGTATTCATTGCTGTTATTGGTTTTTCCATCATTGCAGCACTGTTTTTTTCGCTAGTGGGTTTACAAGCGCCGCACGACCATCAACATTCCCAAACAGTTGAATGGAAAGTCAGTATGGGCATTGGATGGAGAAAAATCCTTGAAACGCCATGGCTCAGACGGGTCATGGCAACAACTGCATTAGAGGCTATTGCCGGTGTGGTTTGGATTGCGGCAATTGTTTATGTGTTCGTAGATGAGGTCCTTCATGTCTCACAAGCGTGGTGGGGGTTCATGAACGCCAGTTTTTTTGCCGGTCTTATCCTTGCTGGCTTGATCCTTGTGAAAATGGCTCATGTATTTGAGAGACGGTTACCGCTGCTACTTTTAATTGGATTCAGCGGGGGCTCAATTTTAACAACAGTGTTTGCCTTGCATGCCATTCCGCTACTTGCGCTTTTTTTAGTTGCTGGTGTTGGAATTTGTGAACAAATGAGAAGTGTAGGCTTACACACGATCTTGCAACAACAAATTGAAGAAGAAAAACTAGTATATGTGTATACGGTGCAAGGAGCTGTGTCGACTCTCGCTTTCGGAATTGGAGCCTTTCTGGTTGGAATTCTGGCGGATGCCATGGACATACGTGTAGTCTATATCGGTTCAGCACTCTTGCTGAGTGGTTGTTTTATTATCTGGCTCAAAACATGGAAGCGAATGTAAAAAGGGCGGGTGATCCGCTCTTTTTTTAGTGGTTTGATGAGAGGAGAAGAACATGCCGATGATTAGGGTGAGGGAAAGAGGTGAGAATTCACTTGTTACAAAAGCGGTTGATTGGTTCGTGGACAGGTTAAAGGCTAATCAAATCTATGAACTTACCTTAACAAGGGAATTACCCACCTATCAATTAAAATCGAGAGCGGTTTTCCGTTCTGATGCGAATGGAGAGATTCATCCAAGTAAAACGCCACCGCTAAGTGGATCCTATTCGGCTGTGGACGCAATGGGCCTATTTTGGTCGATGGAAAAAGTAAATAGGAAACAAGCTGTAGAAAAAGAGCAAAAAGTCGCTCCTAGGCACTATATGTTGACACTGAGACACCAAGAGGAAACCCTCGATTCGATTTCTATTCGTCGTTATTGGTATTGCTCTTCTATTACCCGAAAAGCCGTGTTGGAAGAGGGTATCATTGGTACATACTTCTACGAAAAAGGAGTGAGAAAGCCAACCGTTCTTATTGTCGGCGGATCGGAAGGGGGAATTTATGAAGAATACGCAGCAGCTCTAGCAAATGAAGGGTTTCATACATTTGCAATAGGCTATTTCAATGTTCAAGGTGGGCCAGTGCAATTAGTTCATATTGATCTTGACCAAATAGAAAACGTCTTACATTGGTTAAAAAGACGCCCTGAGACAACAGGTAAGATTGGTATACATGGGACGTCTCGAGGTGGTGAACTTGCGCTATGGTCAAGTATATATGTAGCGCAAATTAACGCCTGTGTTTCACTTAATGGTATGAGGTATTCAATGGCAGGCATTGTTCCTTGGTCAGAGGAGCAATGGCTACCACCTGCATGGAAGTATCAAGGAGCTCCTTTACCTTATTTGACCCCTCTTAATCCTAAAAAAATTGCGATGGCATGTAAGGAACTTTTTTTAAAAGGGGAAAATCCGTTCAAGATATGGTATGAGACGCTATATGAACAAATTGCTCATTTTCCTAAGGCAAAAATTCCACTTGAGCAATCAGGTAAACCAACATTACTCATTGCTGGACAAGAAGATGGTATGTTTCCGGCAGAGGTGCTAACGCAAACAGAGACATGTGAATATGTTCAGACGATCTTGTATCCAGAAGCGGGACATGAGATTGGGATTCCTTACTTGCCTATTTTTGCTACTTCTTATCTTGGTGGTAGAAAAAGAGAAACAGCAATGGCAAGTATAGAATCTTGGAAGGAAGTCATTCAATTCTTCCATACACACCTACAAAAAGAATCGTAAGAAACAGTCCTCATGCCCTGTT
This sequence comes from Shouchella hunanensis, assembly GCF_028735875.1. Taxonomy (GTDB): domain Bacteria; phylum Bacillota; class Bacilli; order Bacillales; family Bacillaceae_D; genus Shouchella; species Shouchella hunanensis. Next base: position 1,124,321 of record NZ_CP117834.1, on the reverse strand, counting down.
TTTACTATTCGTTTATAGGAGAAATGCCTGACGCTATTAATTGTGCAAGTAACTTTTGATAACCTCGTTCATTTGGATGTTCATGGTCAATAGCGAGTAGTTGGTTTGTGTTTTTTTGTAGAGCTTGATACGCATCGATAATTTGAACGGTACCGCGGTTTTCTAACACTTTCAAACGGTGGTTGTAGCTTTGTATTGCTTGATCAAGTTCTTCTTCTTGGGGGTACGGGTTGTATACATTTACGATTCGTATACAATAGGGCTGACGTGAGCCTTCTTTAATAGACAAGATATAGCGTAGAAGTGTTTCCATTGCTTGGAAGGTTACCATTTCCGCTTGTAAGAATGGGCGATCCGATTGAATCAGCTTCGCCATCTCATAAGCGTCTAGGAAATCGTTTCCTCCAGCTGTAATGGTTATAATGGATGCGTTATAAATGAGATGTTCGTGCTGGTAGTTTGATGCATACCAGTAAAGTTTCCGGGCGGTAAAAGTCCCTTCACCCAAACGTTTTAAACAAACCGGCTCTTTTAGGGTTTTTTTTAAATACTGTAAATAAGGAGTGATCAGTCCATTTTGTTGATGGCTAAGTGAATCTTCCGTTGTGAGTGAATCCCCTATTGCGAGATAGGTGTACATGAGGGGTGGATTCACCTCCTTTGTACAGTTTACTCTTAAAGGCAAGCAAAGCAACGGCGACTGTCTGTACAACTGAAAAAGAAAAGAGGCTCTTTATATGTGGAAATATCATGTTCTAATTTGTTCATTGTTTATGATGGTTGGCGCTTTTATCGGTTTCTCCCTGCCCATGTATATAAGTGGTGTTACCATCACACCGTTAGATCTAGTGATCGCGCTCATTGTGGCAGTTATCTCCATTCCCATTCATGTTCTCATTCATGAAGCTGGTCATCTACTGTTTGGGAAACTATCGGGCTATCGGTTTTTATCGTTTCGTCTATTCTCGTACATGTGGGTGATGGATGGAGAACGAATTCGATTTAAACGATTGACGACACCAGGCATAATTGGACAGTGTTTAATGATTCCACCTCCCTTTAAAGAAGGAGAGGCGTTTCCATACCGTCTTTACTTAGCTGGAGGCGTATTGCTGAATGTGCTTGTATCTATAGGGGTAGTTGGATTATCGCTTATTTTTAACATTCAGTCTCTCTCTATTTTAATAGCTGCGACGTTGGGTGCTTTTATAGCGTGTTTAAACCTTATACCTATTAGCATTAGCGACGGTGCAACACTTAAGAAGTGTATAAAGAATCATGATATGAGGTGGTTGCTTTATGTGCAACTGCGTGTTAACGCTGAGATGACTCAAGGAAAAAGGTATGCTGAATTAGATCCTCGTTTTTTGAATCGACCTATGTCGATTGATCATGATGATCCCTTTCAATGGTTTATTAAATTTCTTACTTATTACATAGAGTTGGATAAAGGCGCTTATGAAACAGCATGGATACAGTTAAAAGACATGTGGGACCAGCTAGATACAAAGCATTTCTATCACCCAAGCCTGAAGAAAGAATGGCTCTTCTATCGTCTTATGACAAATCAGCTTGATCAACTAAACGTTGAACAATCATTTTTAACAGGAAAGCAGTTAATCGATCGACGTCTACAAGCGTGGTACCAATGGAAGGTAGAAAAAAACGCAAAAGGGGCACTTGCTACTTGTGAAAAGGCATTGCAAGAAACGATTTACCATACGAATAAAGGGCATTTTAAAGTGGAAGCGCAATTCATAAACGAATTAAAAGCTGATATTGCCCATACTAGCCAGATTGGATAAAGAAGAGTTTATTATTAGCTAACATCCAACTATGAAAAAAGTGTAAAAAGTTTCTTCATATTTATAAGCACCGCCCCGAGGCAAAGGGAAAAATCAGGTGTTGACAATGAAATTGGAAACCACTATGATCTCCTATATTAGAGCGAATAGGATGCAGAGGAGATGCAGGTGTTGAATCGCATACCGAAACTAATAAAGTTTCCTGAGGAAATTGTTCGAAGGGTAAAAAACTATCAAGTCGAACACAATATATCGACTTTTTCTAAAGCGGTCTATCAGCTCATTGAAAAAGGATTAAACAAGAAAGAACACTCGAAGTGACAGTGTTTCTTTTCTATAAAAATGGAAGCGTTAACAATTAGGTTGAGGGGGTTCGCTGATGATTGACCGCACGAAAGCGATTAAAACGGCAAAAGAGCTAGTAGCTTATAGGTTTCCAACATGCGAGCTAGCCTTATTGGCAGGGAGCGTTGCTCGAAATGAACACACGAAAACGTCTGATTTAGATATGATTGTATTTGATAATCAAGTGTCTTCATCTTTTCGAGAGTCGCGTTACCAAGATGGTTGGCCAGTTGAGTGGTTTGTTCATTCTACCACATCGTATCGGGTTATTTTTGAAGCAGATCAACGAAGTGCGAGTCCCACTATGCAACGAATGATGGTTGATGGATTGGTGTTAGTCAACCATAATCATGACTTTTATGAACAATTAAAAGCTGAATCAGAATTGGTTTTACAAAAAGGGCCTGACCCTTGGTCTTCACAAACCCAAAAGGAAAAGCGCTATTTTCTTACAGATACGTTAGAAGATCTTATAGGCGAACATAGAAAGCGAGAATTGTTCTTCATCGTTAACCATTTGATGGAACAGTTAGGAGAGTTTGTTTTGCGTATGAATGGTCACTGGATTGGTCAATCAAAATGGCTCTATCGATGTTTATATGCATACGACTGCCATTTTGCGGAGTCTTTTTATCAAGCATTTGAATACTTTTATCAAGCTGGTCGAAAAGAAAAGGTCGTTGCGCTGACACAGCATGTATTAGATGAAACAGGTGGCCCATTATTTGATGGGTTTTCTTTAGGGAAGAATAACTAAGCTACATAAACGAGTTAAAGGAGGATCTCAATGCTGCGTAAAGCAACTGAAGCAGACGTAAATGGCATTGCGTCTGTACATGTCCAGTCGTGGTTCACAACATACACAGGCAACCGTTGAGGTATTAGAAGCGAATAGTAGTAAGTCTTTTTATGAGCGAATGGGCGCAAGTCTAATTGAGAGAAATCCGTACCTCAATATGGGGAGGGGAATGTTCTACTGACGTATAGATGGGAGGCTATGTAAAAAAATAAATAGAGTATTTGAAAGGCTAATCTCTCTTGCTCCTTCATAGGTATGAAGAAAACGTATGATGAAGGAGCGTGTATATATGACTGATAACTATTCTGCTACTCAACCGTTTCCACCACCATTTTCAGGAGATAGGCGTTATGACTGGGAGCAAGATCAACCTGCAAGACTTCATTCACAAACCGTTGGTGAACGTGGACCGATCTTAAAGCAAGATACGATTGAACATGAAACGTTACAAACGTTTATTCACGAAAAGCTAAGAGAGCGACCTGTTCATGTAAAAGGATTTGGAGCCTTCGGATACTTTGAAACGTATTATTCGATGTCTCCGTATACGTCATTATCCTTTATGCAACAAGCTGGGACACAGCTTCCGGTCTTTGTGCGGTTTTCCCTTGCTGTAAGCACAAAAGGAACCCCTGATACTTCTAGAAATGTGCGAGGGTTCTCGACGAAATTCTACGCGCAAGACGGAATTTATGATCTAGTGTGTAACCATATACCGGTATTCTCTGTTCGTGATACGATTCGCTTTCCAGAAGCCATTAAAGCCTTTCTACCATCACCAGAAAATAACCTAATTGACCCGAATCGTTTTTGGCGATTTGTTGCACGTACTCCAGAATCCTTGCATTTTGTCCTTCGATTATATTCGAATATGGGGACTGTCAAAAGCTTCCGCCATATTCCCGGCCATAGCGTGAATACCTACGTCTGGAAAAATACGAACGGAGAGCGCCGTTATGTGAAGCTGGCGTGGTTTCCACTTGCAGGGGAACGCTACATTCGAAACAGTGAGGCTGTTCGGTTAGCGGGTGAAAATCCTGATGTGGCAGGTCAGGATCTGTATGACACCATTAAAGCTGGTGGAAAAGTAGAATATGGCTTATACGCACAAATAATGGATATGGAGATTGCAAAAGACTTACCGTATGATCCTCTGGATGATACGAAAGTTTGGGATGAACAACAGTTCCCGTTTCTTCCAATTGGGAAAATGACCCTTAATAAGAACCCTGATGATTTTGAAGAGCAAGTGGAAAAAGCCGCTTTTTCTCCTAGTCATTTGTTAGAAGGTGTAGAGCTTTCAGATGACAAAATGCTTCAAGGGCGTGCCAATATTTATTGGGATTCACAGCGTCATCGAATTGGTTCAGAGTTTCGGAAAGTACCTGTTAATCAGCAATCGAACTGGACGCCAGGAGATTTAGTGACGAGTGGAGATGGCCGGTATATAGAAGGAATTATGCAACGATCGGACATTGAGAAACAAAATGATTACACTCAACCACGACTATTCTTTGAAGCGTTACCAGAAAAAGAACAAGAGGATTTAATTCTAAACATTGGTAGCCAGTTAAAGGATGTAGAACAGGATTTACAACAAAATGTGTTAGCTGAGTTAAACAATGTTTCACCAGAACTTGCCTCAAGGATTAAACAAAATATGAATAACGATAGATAGGGTATTTCCTCCATTATGTACATCTAGCAAGCAACATGGCGTTACACTGTAAATAAATGGGAGTTGTGCTTTTGTCGCTAGAAATAATTAGTTGGGGAACAGCAATTTTTCAATTAGCCATGTCGCCATCCTGTTCAGTATAGGTGGCTTCGTTAGCTATCTGCTAGTTACGGCATTCGTTTTTTAAATCGTAAGTAAAAGGAAACAGAAGAGTTTAACGACTCTTCTGTTTAATTGGTTTTAAGTCCTCTTCTGTTACCCATTTGAAATTTTGTACGTCTTCTTTGGAATTAGAGATAAAATCAATCATATAAACGGTTGTCTCCCGTTGATCCACAATTTTTACCCTCTCTCCATTTAATGGAGGAATAGATGTATTGAGCTGGACAAACGCCTCATTTTCGATAGAAGTTTCCCCGTCAGAGTTAATATCTTCGTGTATGATCCACTTATAATGTAAAGGCTCAGAATGACTAGCTGCTTCATACTGAACTTCGTATGCCGTTGTTTCATAAGCTCCTTTAATCGTTGCGACGGCATACGCCATTCCAGGAATGGCATCATACAGAATGATTGCTTTAGAACCGACTGGATACGTTGGGTTTTCCACTGCTTCCAGGTGAGGTGGAACCTCATCAGAATAGTGCTGTTGAATTGTCCCAATGTCCTGACGATTTTTTGATTCATGTAATGTTTGAAAATGGTCAGTGTGTTCCTTTAAAGGGTGTGGTTGACCGCCATTTTGGTGGACGCCACAACCAGTTACAAGCATAATCAGCGTACAGCATACGGCTGTATGCTTAATAAATGTGTTCAATTGCATCGATGACACTCCTTTTTAAGGTCGTGTCATTAGATTCTCCAATCTACTCAAAAGCATGCTCGACTTTAAAAAAAAGAAAGCAATTTAGATCAAATGTTGTCAATGTAGTATAGCGTATACTGTGCGTAAGAAGTGGAGGTGATTAAATGTCTACATTCTCGCAAAAGTGTATGCAAGAGATCGAACAGATACTATTTGAACGGATTCAACTTAAAACGGTTGCGAGAAGGATGGGGTATTCACCCTCTCATTTTCATCGTAAATTTATTGCTGAGTTTAAGTTGAGTTTAGTTGAGTATGTACGAAAAAGACGACTGGCGTATGCTTCATCTTTATTAATCCATACAAAAGTACGAATTATTGAAATTGCATTGAGTGTTGGCTTTGAGAGTCAGGAGTCGTTTACACGAGCATTCCAAAAAGGGTATGGGCTCCCACCAGGAAGATATCGTTCACTATTAAAGGAATTAAAGGAAGGGGATCAAACGATGGATGTGACACCGATAAAAGGATGGATGTTAGCAGGGGACAAACCACAGCATTATGAGGTCGGGCTTGATACTAAAGTTGTCCATCAAGGAAAGCAGTCTGCTTATATAAAGGGAATTATGGAAAAACCAATTGGCGGATTTGTTACACTTATGCAACAATTCAAAGCAGATAAATACGTAGGAAAGCGCATGAAGCTTTCTGGCTTTGTGAAAACGAATGGCATTCAGGAATATTGTGGATTATGGATGAGAGTGGATAATAAGCAACAAGATGTTCTCCAATTTGATAATATGTATAACCGTAAAATTGTAGGAGATACCGATTGGAATATCTATAGTATCGTTCTAGATATACCGGAAGAGAGTGACTTAATTGCTTTTGGTCTAAATGTATCGGGCCCCGGACAAGTATGGTTAGACAGTTTAATCTTTCAAGAAGTAAAGAAGACCGTTCCTACAACAAATGTTGATTGGCAATTTGAAATGGATGATGCGCCACAGAACCTCACTTTTGATGACTAACGAGACCTTCCCTTGCATAGGGAGGGTTTCTTTTTAGTTAACATCATAAAAATAAGACGAAAATCTTTCGCATATTGAACGCAAGAAAGATAAAATGGAAATAGTATGTAGATTTGGTGCGTCTAGGGAAGGGTTTGTAAGGAAGTTACATAAAACAGGCATCATGGTAAAGACGCATAAATTCGAAAAGAACTATAGGATAAGATCGTTGTTTGGCTATTGGACAGAAGCTTCTATAGTCAGATAATTGAAAGTAGAGTAAGATAATGAGAAAAAAGTGGAGTGTCAAAGATGGATCGTAACTATGTCATTATTGTCGTATCTCGAAATGTGGGTGCTTTAAGAAAAGAAAGTCATCTTACTGAAACGCAAATGGCAAATGCGTTAGGTATCACAAAGAAAACCATCGTTCAGTTAGAGTCAGGTCACCTCCGGGCAGGGTGGACACTCGTTTGTGCCATTTGTGCCATTTTTCAAGAAAGTGAGATTCTTGAACGGTTATTTGGTGGCGACCCATTAGAAGTGATTAAGCTATTGAGTGATGATCGTGAAACGATTGTGCGTCAAAAAACAAAAGGTGGAAAAATTTGGTGGAAAAGTGTTAAAACATTGGGGAGCTACAGGCTTCAACAGAATATTATAAGCCAACATTATCGGATTATTGATGATTTAGATTACAGAATAGAAAGTACATTCAGCTACGAAACAGCTCTTCAAACATTGGAACATCTTGCTAAAGGACGATATGAAAAGCGATAGGGGAATGAAAAAGAAAATAGATAGGAAATTCGGTGGTATAAGGTATTACTGCTTACTTTGTGTTACTCTATAGAATAGAAAGTATCAAGCGAATAATAGAATGTAGATGCAGGAGAAGATAGAGATATGATCAAATCCAAAGACTATTTAAAGCCCATTACAGAAACCATTTTAGCTGAGAAAATGGCATTAGCGAACATGCCTCCGTCGCATGATCATATAGACGAAGCGACACTCGTTTCAAGGCTAAAACCGTGGCGACACGAGCTTATTGAAGTCTATGCACATTCATTTTTAAAGGATAAAGAAGAATCTGAAGAAGCAATGGATAACTGGGGAGAAGCTGTTGCAGGCTTGTTAGTATCTCTTGATTTAAAATTGGATGTAGCGTTAAAAGAAATTACGTATTACCGTGATCGAATTGGTGTCATTATTAAAGATCAAGCAGAAGAAGGGGGCTTTTCCTTTAATCATTTGTATGACGTCATTTCAAAATTTAATCAAATTGTAGACTTGGCGATCCAAAAGGTGAGCCAAACCTATATGAGAGATTATGCAAACAATATTGAAGTGGCGAAATATGCCATTGACGAACTCTCTGTTCCTCTTGTGCAGTTAACCGATGAAGTGGGAATTATTCCGATTATCGGTGAAATTGATACAAAGCGAGCGCAATATTTGATGACGAATGCATTAGACAAAGGCTCTCAGCTTGGTTTAAAATACATTATTCTTGATTTGTCAGGTGTAAGTGTCATTGATACGATGGTCGCTGCCCAAATCTTTAAAGTTGTCGATGCACTAAAATTGATTGGAATCGAAACAATGATTAGTGGGGTTCGTCCTGAAATTGCTCAAACAATGGTTTCATTAGGTATTAAAGTAGACTTGAAAATTTATAGTTCATTAAGGCAAGCATTTGGAAAGATTTCGATTGACCAATAATGTTCTTGAGGCTGAGGGGAAAGTGTCCCTCTTTGAAGAGTGGATAAAAGCAGTGCCAAAAGGCACTGCTTTTATTTTTTTCCTTCCACTAAATTTGTAACAGGTCAGTAGCCTGTGGTCGTTAAGAGGAGAGGTTTTTGTAAAAAGATTGGAGGGCATTTGCAAGGGGGAATGGTTGATCTTCATTCACTTCATGACCGGCATCAGGAATGCAAAGGAGCTTACTGTTAGGTATAGAGTTGGCCAATTGAAACGACGCTCGTTTATTTAAATAATCTCTTCCACCGTAGAGAATGAGAGTAGGACAAGTAATCCCAGCCAATGAAGCGCGAAAATCCAGATCTTCCATTGAGCGAGTTAGCGAAATAAAGTCTCGCTTCTGAAGCCCTTCTTGGTGAAAGAGACGACTTGGTAATAGACGAAAAATAACAGATTGCACCTGTAACAACCGTTTGGGCATGACGCATTGAGTGCCAATCAAACAGAGGGAAGCCACTTTTTCAGGGTGATCCTTTGCGTAATGAAGGGAAAGGATTCCACCTAGTGATAAACCTGTTAGGTGAAGGGGTTCATCTGAATGATTGCACCATTCGACAAAACGTTGATAGACGTTTTCATAAGTAGCTTCTGTCCCGTTAAGCAAAGAAACGATAGTAGGACACTCGACTGTCTCAGCAACCGATAATCCTTGAATGGTGCGATTCCAGCTCGAAGGCTTTTGCCCAAGACCATGAATAAATATGTTCACTCGCTTTTCTCTCCTTTTAGAGCTATTTCTCTCCTTTGTTATACTTCATATAAATGAAAACAAGATAAATGAGAACCGGAACTAAAGGAAGTAAATACACCAATTCGGCTACTTCCACTTGGTGATCTGAATCTGGATTTGATGTAAAAGAATAAATTAAAAAAAGTATACCGCTAATGGCTATAGCGGTCAGTAAAAAGAGGGTACCAATAATGAACACACCTTTTTCTATATGTTTCTATAAGTATAACAAGAGGTTGCTACTCATGACATATTCATTTGGGGGTAAAGGTGTCTTGGCCATCCTTCATTATACGTTTCTAGTGAAGACAATGTTTTTACACACCATTTCCGCATCTTTTCCCTTCCACTATCAAATGAAAGGTGCTACTCTCTTGTAATATGCAAGTTTACTAGGTAAAGGAGTGCACCATGGATTATCATCTATTTCGTTTAATAAACGACTTATCTGGCCAATACAAGATGCTTGATAGGATTATGTTATGGAGTTCTGAATATGTCACGATTTTGTTGGCATTCGCGTTGTTTGGTTTTTTTATAGTTGGTTTAAAGAAAAAAATATATATGAAAACCGCATTGTTTACAGGGGCGGCTCTTGTTGTTTCAATGGGTATAGGGTATGTGGTAAAAGGGCTGTTTTATCGACCGAGACCTTTTATCGAGCATGATGTGAACCTACTCGTCTTACATAATACCGCGTCCAGCTTTCCTTCCAACCATACGCTTGCTGCTTTTGCGATTGCGCTTGGAATCGCCGTCTTTCATAAAAAAGTGGGTAGCTTACTTCTTCTGTGTGCTGGGCTTATCGGTCTTTCGCGCGTTTACCTTGGTCATCATTATCCGCTGGATGTCTTTGCAGGGGTTAGCATCGCCCTTCTTGTTGTATTTCTTCTTAAGAAAAGCTTAAACAAATTAGAAAGAGGGACTCGTCGTCATGTAACCAAACGGGTTTCATAAGTGTAAACGTACGTTAAGTAAATCATTAGGGTAAGCTAGATGAAAGGGCTTGTTGGGACACCCTTACCCAACAGGCTTTTTTGCATGGACGCTAAATAATTATTAGAAAATTCATTTACTTATTGTTTCTTTCTATTGTAAACTAGATTTAAAAGCAATTGGAAGAACTTCGAAGGATTAGTCGATTATTTTGCTAGTGTGCGTTAGAATAACTGCTTTTAACGTCTAACTTTTTAAAAATACTTTTTGAAGTGAGGGATGATACATTAAAACTAAATTACATGAAGTCAACCGCGTTAATGTATTAAATCTTATTCGTGCGCAAGGTCCTTTGTCAAAGGCAGAGCTGGCTGAAAAAGTGCAGGTGAGTCAAACGACGGTTTCGACCATTTTAGCGAAACTGATGAAAGAAGATTATGTTATGGAGGAGGGGACCGGTGACTCGACTGGTGGGAGAAAGCCTGTGCTTTATCGGTTTAATCCCAATAAGGCATTTATTATTGCGGTATCGTTACGTAATTCTTCTATTCAAATGGCGGTTCTTAATTTATCGGGTGAACGAAAGAACGAAATGGTATACCAAGTTCAAAATGTAAAAGGCGATGCCTATGTCGAGCACCTTTTAAAATCCCTTTCTCTGTTTGTTCATCCTATTCTTGAGAGTCACTCAAAGTTCGTTGGGATCTCCATCGTTTGTCCTGGCGTTGTTGATGCGAAAAATGGCGTCATTCTCTATAATGCGAAACTCGATTTGTATCAAATTGAGCTTAAACAACGTGTGGAAGAAGCATTTGGACTTCAAGTCTTCGTTGAAAATGATCTAAATGCACTGGTGGTTGCGGAGAAACTGTTTGGTGATGCGCCGTATCAGGAAATGCTGTATCTTTCCATTGATGAAGGAGTAGGTGCAGGACTTGTTGTCCATGATCATATCTTTCGAGGTTATAGCGGAAGTGCAGGGGAAATTGGGCATATGTCTGTTGTTCCAGGAGGAATAGGTTGTTCGTGTGGCAATCAGGGCTGTTTAGAGAATTATGTAAGCTGGCCGGCCATTTATGCACGTATTCTATCAGGATGGTTTACCCAACAAGAGGGAGGCGCCATTGTTGCGAGAGCGGACTTTAATCCTGAAAAAGTAACGGCTATTCATTTTGTGGAGGCAGCATGTGAAGGCGATCCTTTTGCATTAAAAATTGTTGAAGAGATGGCGGAGTACATTGCTGTTGCGATTACGAATGTGCTTCACTTTATGAATCCTCAGGCGGTTATCTTGAATGGTGCACATGTGGTCAATAACGAACCACTTTTAGCGATACTGCGAGAGAAAATTGAAAAGAGAGCCATGAACATCGTCCAGAAGGATTTCGAGATGAGGCAAACGGCGTTAGGTAACGATATGAACTTGTTAGGAGCGCTGGCAGTTTTGCTTCAAGATGAAATGCAGGTTGGAAAATACAATGTATTTTTACGACAGCAAAATGGGTAAGGAGGAGAAGTAGTGAAAAGGGTGGCGAAATGGTTAAGTCTTTCTGTTCTTGCGTTAGGGCTAATCGGGTGTAGCAATGGTAATGACGATACTGGAAATCAGTCGATTAGTATTGCGCTATGGGATGAAAAAGCAAGTGACGCCATAGATGGCGCCATTGCATCATTTAAAGAAAAACATCCAGGTGTTGAGGTAACAGTTACGTACAGCCCGTTTTCACAGTATTGGACAACCTTAAGGACAAGTATTGGAGGTGGAGCGGGTCCGGATCTCTTTTGGATGAACGCAGTTAACTTTTATCAATATGCGCAGCCTGGATTAATCCAAAATTTAGAGCCTTTTATAGAGGGTGATGCAGACTTTGAAAAAAGTGATTATTACGAAAGTATGATCGATTTATATAGTTACGACGACAATCTTTATGGCGCTCCTTACTTCGTGGATGCTGTTGGGCTTTACTACAACAAAGACATTTTTGATCAAGCGGGTGTGGATTATCCAGATGAATCGTGGACATGGGAAGACATTGAGCGGGTCGGAGCCGAGTTGACGAATAAAGAAGAAGGTATCTATGGCTATTTGGCCCCAATCGTTCACAATCAATCGGGTTACTATAATTATATTCATCAAGCTGGAGGGGCCATTGTTAGCGAGGATCAAACCCAGTCAGGCTTTCGATCAGATGCAGCAGTAGAAGCGTTCCAGTTTGTAGAGCGGTTAATCGATCAAGGAATTTCACCAGGCATTAAATCACAAATTCAAAACGACAATAATCAGTTATTTATGTCCAACCAATTAGCGATGATGCCGGCTATATCCGTTATGGCAGTGATGTATCGAGAAGAACTTGGAGATAAGGTAGATGTTGCACCACTTCCAAGCTATAAAGAAGATACAGCGATATTGCATGGCATTAGCTGGGCGATGAATAGAGGAGCAGAACACCCAGAGCTTGCGTGGGAACTGATGAAGGAACTGACAGGTGAGACAGGGAACACCATTATTGCAGAAACTGGCTTTTCGACACCAGCGGCTCGAACAGCAGCAGATTTATGGTTGGAATCTTTACCGGACATGAACTTACAAGTCTTCATTGACGCTCAGGAAACGGGTTCTCCCTATCCGCTATCACGAAACACAATGGAATGGCAGCGAATGGAGACAACTGAAATTCAAGGAGCGTTTTTATCAGGTGAACCAATGGAAGACGTGCTTGAACGAGTGGGTCTTGAAATGGAGCGAATGTTAAATCAAGGATTAGATGAGTAAGAAGAAGGGGGAAAGTAAATGGCGCGCGCTTCGGTAACGGTAAGGTCTACACCTTCAACGAAAAAGAAGAAATGGACAAAAGATGCGTGGTGGGCACTTTTGTTTATTGGACCGACGGTATTAGGGTTAATGACATTTTACATTGGACCTGCGATGGCTTCCTTTGCCTTATCATTTACACATTGGGATGGACTAACAGCCCCTTCATTTGCTGGAATGGATAATCTTATCGCACTCTTTACTAGTCCTATCTTTTTGCGGTCGCTTTTAAACACGTTGGTCTTTATGCTGGTTGCTGTCCCTGCTTCAATTGCAATAGCGACACTGATTGCTGTCTTGCTCAACCAACGCATTAAAGGAATGATCGTGTATCGAGCTCTGTATTTTCTCCCTGTCGTCACAATGCCAATTGCGGTAGGGATGGTATGGAAATGGCTATACAATACCGAATATGGGCTGTTCAACTATATTCTTGGCGCGGTAGGCTTACCACAACCGGAGTGGTTGTTTAACCCTTCTATTGCACTTCTATCCGTCGTTGCTGTCTACGTTTGGATGACAATAGGAAATAATGTCATTCTCATTTTAGCCGGGCTTCAGAATGTGGATACAGGGTACTACGAAGCGGCAGAAATCGATGGTGCTTCAAAAATAAGGCAGTTTTTTTCCATTACGTTACCGCTCATTACGCCTACATTATTTTTTGTTATGGTCACGGCAATGATTAGCTCTCTGCAAGTATTTGATTTATTGTTTGTCATGATTGGTGATACAACCGCCCTTGTAGGACCGTTAAGAACGATCGTATATGGTGTCTATGAGTCAGGCTTTATGTTTTCCCAGATGGGTTACGCCTCAGCCCAGGCATTTGTGTTGTTTTTACTTATTCTTGGGATGACGATTTTACAGTTCGCTGGTCAGAAAAAATGGGTGCATTATGATGGGTAATGCCAGAAAGGGTGGCGTTGTATGAAAAAAAGCTGGATTCATATCTTGTTGCTAGTTGGCGCAATTGTCATGGTTATTCCTTTCTTTTGGATGGTTTCGACCTCATTTAAGTCGTATTTAGAGTCGATGCAAATACCACCCACAGTCTTTCCGGAGCAGTTTCGCTTTGATAATTATGCGCGGGTATTTGAGAGTGCAGATTTTCTAACGTATTACGCCAACACTATTTTTGTGACGGTTGTACGAACAGCCTCACAGTTATTTCTTTGCTCGATGGCAGCATATGCCTTCGCCCGATTGGATTTTCCTTTTAAGAATACATTGTTTCTTGTGATCTTATCGGTTTTAATGGTGCCAATCCAAGTCATACTTATCCCGAATTATGCATTGCTCTCACAGTTTGGCTGGATTAATACGTTCTATGCTTTAATTGTTCCTGGTATATTCAGTGCATTTGGGGTGTTTTTATTACGTCAGTTTTTTATGGGGATACCAAAGGAACTGGATGAAGCGGCAATAATGGATGGGTGTTCTAAATGGGGTGTCTATTGGCGTGTGATTTTACCAAATGCAAAGCCAGCACTTGTGGCTCTTGGAATTTTTACCGTCTTAGCTTCATGGAATGATTTTATGTGGCCACTTGTCATGACTAACTCTGCCGATATGCGCGTCCTTTCTGTTGGGATTGCAAATTTTGAAGGGCAATATTCAACAGAATACCCATTACTTATGGCAGCTGCACTCATGTCAACTATACCAATGTTACTTATGTTTCTTTTCTTACAAAAGTATTTAATAGCAGGAATTGCCCTAGGTGGAGTGCGAAGATAATAAGAGATGAAAAAAAGGAGATGGGACAAATGTTACGAGTCATGGTGGTTGGTCTTGGGACGATGGGGGCAGTGCACGCCTCTAGCTTTATGAAAATGAACGATACGAAGCTAACAGCAGTGGTTGATGTGAAGGAAGAACGAGCAAACGAATGGGGGGAGAAATCAGGCGCCAAGTCTTTCTATTCGTTTGATGAAGCAATTAGAGAAATAGGAGAGGAAATTGACGTCATTTCAATTTGTGTTCCTACTGATCTTCATCCAGCATTAGTGAAAAAAGCGGCTGATGTAAAGGTATCTATTATTTGTGAGAAGCCATTAGCTCGTTCGCTTGAAGCTGCAGAAGAGATGGTTGCTTATTGCCGAAAACAAGGTGTTGCCCTTTTCGTTGGTCACGTTGTCCGCTTTTTTCCAGAATATCAAAAAGCAAAGCAAGCACTTGATGAAGGAGCAGTTGGAAAAGTTGGTGTTGTTCGAACAACAAGAGGAGGTTCTTATCCTATTGCGACGGAAGATTGGTACGCAAACACAGATCGGAGTGGTGGACTCGTTCTCGACTTAATGGTTCATGATTTCGACTTCTTACGGTGGTGCTTTGGCGAGGTGGAACGGGTATATGCAAGGAATCTGGCAGGCGTCGCAGGTATAAATGAAGAGCGAAAGGATTACGCTCTAGTGACCCTTCGTTTTGCAAACGGTGTCATTGCCCACCTAGAAGGTACGTGGGCGCATGAAGGCTTCCGTACATCATTTGAACTTGCTGGTAAAGAGGGCATCCTCCACTACGATAGTCAAAAAAACCAAGCGCTCGTAGCGGAAAAAGCAAGCCCGGATGGGAAACCAGGTGTAGCGGTTCCTGAAAGTCCTTTACAGCACTCCCCTTACTATACGGAATTGAGTCATTTTATCCAGTGTATCCAATCAGGGAAAGAGCCGATCGTGACAGCGGAGGATGCGCTCAAAGCAGTGGAGATTGGAATGGCTGCTTTACAGTCAATTAAGGAAAAGAAGCCGATCACCATTCATTCTCAGACAGTAGCTCACTAATTTGAAGGAGGAGACGTTATGAAAGTAGGAATAATTAGTTTTGCCCATGGTCATGCCCATGCCTATGCATCTAGTTTAGTGACCATTGATGGGGTGACTGTAGTAGGAATAGCCGATGATAATGAAAAGCGTGGCCAAGAAGCGGCTCAACACTATAAAACGGACTACTATAGATCGTATCATGAATTGTTGGCTCAAGGACTTGATGCAGTGGTTGTGACATCTGAAAATGCACGCCATAAAGAGCATGCAGTCGCTGCAGCAAAAGCAGGAGCTGCGGTATTATGTGAAAAACCGCTTGCCCATACGGTTGAAGACGCACAGGCCATCATTGCTGCATGCGAAGAAGCTGGCGTTCTCCTGCAAACCGCTTTTCCAGTCCGCTTTAATGAAGCCATTAAACGGGCAAAGGCCCGTATTGACGCAGGTGAATTTGGCGCTATCTTAGCAATGAAAGGGACGAACCGAGGCAAGAATCCTGGAGGATGGTTTAATGATAAGCAGCTCGCAGGTGGTGGGGCTGTTATTGACCATACCGTCCATGTGGTGGATGTTATGCGCTGGATTTTACAAGAAGACGTAGCCGATGTTTACGCTGAAATCGATCAACATTTTTCGGCTGAAGCCATTGATGATGCGGGGGTTTTATCGCTAACGTTTCAAAACGGTGTCTTTGCTACACTAGACTGTAGTTGGTCTAGAAATCCGAACTTCCCTATTTGGGGAGACGTGACATTAGAATTTATCGGTACAAAAGGAACTTTGAAAGTCGATGCCCAAGCGCAGAAATTGGATCTTTACCATAGCGGTGGTCTTCAATACAATTTCTGGGGCGACAACATGGATGATAGCCTTGTTCGAGATTTTATTGAAAGTGTTCGAAAAAAGCGCAATCCGTCAGTGACAGGTATTGATGGATTGAAAGCGTTAGAAGTGGCGATTGGTGCTTACGCTTCTGCAGCTAAAGGTGACGTTGTTGCATTAGGTGAGGGAGAGCAGGTACCTCGATGAAAAAAGGGATAAACCAATGGTGCTATCCAGCAGGAACACCTCTTGATCGCGTGCTAGAATGGACAAAACAGGCCGGATTCTCATCAATCGAATTAAATGTAGGGAAGCCAGGAGAAGTGGGACTAACCCTTGATACAACGGTAGAAGAAGGGAAAAAGATAAAGGCGCAAATAAAAGCGGCCGGGCTTGAAATGGATAGCCTATCAACCGCATTATTATGGCAAACACCCCTTTCTTCTGCTGAAGAAAAAATGCAAGAGCAAGGGAAATACGTTGTAAGGAAAATGCTTGAACTAGCACATGAATTAGACGTTAGTACGGTCCTTGTTGTTCCAGGGATTGTGACGGAAGACGTACCTTATGATGAATGTTATGAGCGCAGCATTGCGGCAGTGAAAGAGCTTGCCTCAGTAGCGGAAGAGTTAAATGTCAAAATAGGAATTGAAAACGTCTGGAACCGCTTTTTGTTATCACCTCTTGAAATGGTTCGTTATATTGATGAGGTGAACTCTACTCACGTAGGTGCGTACTTTGATGTTGGAAATGTTCTTCAATTTGGCTATCCAGAGCAGTGGATTCGGATATTAGGAGAGCGCATTTTAAAAGTCCATGTAAAGGATTTTAAAACGAGCGTCGGTACGATTACTGGTTTTACGAATTTATTAGCAGGAGACGTAAACTGGCAAGCTGTAATGGAGGAACTTCAGCAGATTGGCTATAGAGGAGCATTAACAGCCGAATTAACACCGTATACCTATGATCCAGCAGCGCTTGCATATGATACGTCTAGACAGATGGACCTTTTATTGGCACCGCATCTAACGCCATACTAGACGTTGAGAAAAAACGGCCGCTTCGGTCGTTTTTTTATTTGGTTTTTCCAAAAAAAGCGTTTTAAAATAGAGTCACTCCGTTCCAATCTATAGTAAACTAAACGGAATAGGATCACTTTTAAGATAATAGGTGAAGGTATGACGACGACTAAAAGAACCCTTGAAAAAAAGTTTAGAAGATACGTCACTGCGCTAATTGCTCTTATTATGCTACTCATAACATTCGTTTATATCTATTTAGAACGAGAGCAAGCACGAAACTTAATCGGCGAGCAAGCGCTAACAACCGCTTTGACAGTTGCAGAAATACCAGAAGTGAAACAAGCATTGATTGGTACAGGAGATGTCGATAAGGTAAGAGAGATGATTGATCAAATCCAGCGTAATGCAGGCGCAGAATATATAGTCATTGGTGATGGTGACGGTGTTCGCTTGACCCATCCAAACCGTGAACAAATTGGTCAAGAGATGGTAGGTGGTGATAATGATGATGCACTCCTTTATGGACGAAGCTATACGTCTCTTGCCCAAGGATCACTCGGTGAAGCTGTACGAGGAAAAACACCAATTCGTGCGGAAGACGGCTCGATTATTGGTGTAGTCTCGGTTGGGTATATGATTGAATACATAAACGCAACGTTTTTAAAAGGCTTTACCGTATTTGCCTCCGCCATTCTCGTCATCTTCTTGATAGGTATGGTAGGTAGTAATGCTCTTGCTCGAAGTATTCGCCGCGATACATTCGGGTTGGAACCGTATCAAATTGCACGATTGTATAAAGAGCGACATGCCGTCATTGAAGCAGTGAGTGAAGGGCTACTAGCGACGGATCAGGATGGAAGAGTCACACTTCTAAATGCACTTGCCAAAGAGGTGCTTCAGATAGATGAGCAGGCCATCGGGCAGAAGATTGATCAGGTGTTACCAGATTCAGAGATTGCAGCAGTCTTACAAACGGAAGAAGCGACAGGCCAAAATGAAGTGATCGTTAATGAAGACCGTCTAATTATTTACTATCAAATAATCAGTGAAGATGGGCACTATGCAGGGAAAGTCGCTCGCTTTCAAAATCGGACAGAATTACAGGAGTTAGTGAACGCTTTATCGGAAATTCAACAGTATTCAAAGGATCTTCGTGCGCAGACTCATGAATATACAAATAAATTGTACGCCATATCTGGCTATCTTCAGTTAGGCTATTATGATGAAGCAATTGATTTTATTGAAGAAGAAACAGGTACGCAATCTCGTGATGACCGGATTGTTTTCGAACAAATTCAGGACCCTACGATTCAAGCCATTCTCATTGGTAAGCGTTCAAAAGCCTCTGAGAAAAAAATCAGCTTCACTCTTGATCCAGCGAGCACGGTTGAATGGCAATGGCCAGCAGAAGCAGCTGCCCCTCTCGTAACCATTATTGGAAATGTTGTAGACAATGCATTTGACGCGGTAATAGGACGTGACAAACCGACAGTGGAAGTGTTTTTAACCGATCTTGGAAAAGAACTAATTGTTGAAGTGGCAGATAACGGATCAGGGATCGCTGAATCGATACAAGCGCAATTATTTGAGCAAGGAACGACAACAAAAAGTGGACAAAGAGGGTATGGTCTAGCACTAGTGAAAGCGGCGCTTAAGGAATTAAACGGAACACTAGAAATCGAACACAATCAACCATCAGGGACCATTATGAGCTTATACATTCCAAAAGAACAGGTGGGAGAACGAAGTGAACGTAATGATAGCAGAAGATGATTATCATGTAGCTGGTATTCATGAGAAATTTTTGAAACAACTTCAAGACATACACGTCATTGCTAAAGCCCAGACAGCGAGTGAAACCATTCAGCTCGTTGATCAACATCAACCGGATTTAGTTTTACTGGATGTTTATTTACCAGATCAATTAGGAGTCGATGTCGTCGAGCAGTTATATGAAGTCGCCCCTCATGTGCAAATTATTCTTATCACAGCTGCTACAGAAAAAGAGATATTTACAGAAGCTCTTCACCTTGGCGTTATCGATTACCTCATTAAACCCATTGCCTTTGAACGATTGAAGGAAGCCATTGAGAAGGCCCAGGCGCAAAGTAACCAATTAAGACAGTCTCCCCGTATAACCCAAGCTCTCGCGGATTCTTTTTTTCTCCGTGTAAAAGACAATAGCGATAAAGAAGATGAATTGCCTAAAGGAATTGATCGGCTTACATTAGAAAAGGTTCGTCATCTTCTTCAAGAACAGCAAGACGGGATAACAGCAGAGGCTCTTGGTAAGCAATTTGGTGCATCACGAACAACTTCCCGCCGCTATTTAGAATATTTGATTTCAATAGATGAAGCGAAAGCAGAATTAGAATACGGCATAGTCGGAAGACCAGAGCGGAAATATTGGAAGCTGTAGCGCTATAAATGGCACAGGCGTGGCAATCAGTGTTTTATAAAAATGAAACGCGAGTGACTGAGCCGGCTACAAAAAGAAAAACGAACCCATGAACATGTGTGTGGGTTCGTTTTTTAATAATTCTCATCGTTAATACTTATAGGACTGACCACCATCAATCGGAATAACGGTTGCATTAATAAAGTCTGCTTGGTGCGACAATAGGAAAGCAACGAGGTAGCCAACTTCTTCAGGTTTACCAAAGCGGAGCATCGGGTTCGCTTTAACGAATTCTTTCCCTGCTTCTTCCCAGTTATCTCCCCCAATTTGACGTAAAGAGCCTTCTACCATAGCGGTCATAATGGCACCTGGGGCAATGGCTTTAATGCTGACACCGAACTGGCCATATTCAATGCCTGAGTTTTTGGTTAAACCGACAACACCATGTTTACTTGCTGCGTATCCGGATTGGTTACCGACACCGCGAATGCCTCCAACAGATGCCGTGTTCACAATCGAACCAAAGCCTTGTTCTTTCATAATCTTTAAGACGTGCTTCATTCCGTAAAATACACCATTTAAGTTGATGTCGACAACCTTTTGAAATTCTTCAATGCCGTAGTCCTCTGTAAGGTTTTGTTTTCCTTCAACGCCAGCATTATTAAAGAACCCATCAATCTTGCCAAATGTGTCTTTTGTATACTGTACATATTTCTGGACGTCTTCCTCATTTGCAACGTTCGCTTCCACTAATTCCACAGTGGCGTTTGGATTCTCGTCTATAATGACTTGTTTTGTTTCCTCAAGACCTGCCATATTTAAATCAACAAGGACTAATGTTGCTCCTTCAGACGCCATTTGCTTTGCAGCTGCTCTTCCTAATCCAGAGCCACCACCAGTAATAATAATAACTTTTTCTTCAAAACGATTCATAAAAACGTCTCCTTCCAGCGATGCTATAATAAAAACAAGGTAAGGAATTTCTACTTCGAGTGTAAACGGATTCATTGTGTAGAACAATCGTTAATCAGAACGGATGTGTCGATAGAATCTACACCTTTGGTTATTATGTTGAATTTTGGAGGAATCATACATGACTTCAAGTGAAAAACGTTCGTCAAAACAAAGTGAACGTACAAAAAACAATTTTAAACAAGCGTTTATCAGCCTCGTTCATGCAAAAGGGTTTAGCCATGTGTCTGTTACAGATATTGTGAAAAAAGCAGATTATAATCGAACCACTTTTTATCTTTATTATCAGGACAAGTATTGTCTTTCAGATGAATTGAAAGCACAGATGTATCAACAGATTAAAGATACGAGCATGAATAAATACGAAAAAGGAAAAAGCGTTACAACGGGTACAATGAATTCTGGATCATTTGAATTGACCCATTTCATTTATGCCAACCAGCCTTTTTTTAATTTATACATCATAGAAGATACGATTCCGAGTCTGCATCGTGACTTACCGCAAGCGATCTATGAGGTGTTAAAAGAACACTTCCAGCTGGTATCTGTAAATCAAGACCGAGATATTAACTATGATGCACATAAGTTATATATGGCTCACGGTACAGCAGGCTTATTAGTCGATTGGATTGAAAAAGAATATCCCATTAGTCCAAATGATATGGCTGAGCGTCTTATCCATATACTCGAATCATTTGCAAAAGAGTTTAAAGTAACGAGTAGAGGCTAATGCATGTATTTTCTGCGCCTCTACATCGTTTTCAAATACAACCCATATAAACTTTATGAACAAAATGAACAATAAATTGAAAACGGTTACATTTGTGCGTTGTTTGTGTAAGATAAATAAAACTCAGTGATGCGATTGAAGTGAATTCAACGTCTTAATGCCCTTGCTTCTTATTTCTAGAAGGAGTTGAAGGGTAAGGGGAGAACTGTAAAAGGTAAAAGAGCAGCTTTAAATGTAGTAAGGTCTTTTGTTTTCGGACTTTTCAGTTAGAAGCTGTCTTTTTTAGTCTTTCAAAAAAAGAGGTGGAATGGAACGCATGAGCAAATTGATGAATACGACCATCGGAAAGTTGCTTGAGACGAAAGCAAGAGAAGTGCCAAACAATGATGCGCTTGTCTATGTGGATCGCGGGTTACGTCTGTCTTATAACCAGTTTAATGAAGCGTGTAGACATGTTGCGAAAGCGTTCATAGGTCTCGGAATGAAACAAGGGGACCACGTAGCTATTTGGGCGTCAAATACGCCGGAATGGGTGACTACACAATTTGCGACGGGGAAAATGGGTGCGGTACTTGTTACGGTCAATACGAATTATCAAGCAAGAGAGCTAGAGTATCTCCTCAAGCAGTCGGATTCAAAAACGCTTATTTTAATGGAATCGTTTAAAGGTGTCTCCTACTTAGATATCATCTATGAGATTCTTCCTGAATTAAAAACAGCGACTCCAGGACAGTTTCAATCGAACACGTTGCCTTACCTAAAAAATGTTATTGTGCTAAGTGAAGAACGTTACCCTGGTATGTTTAATTGGCGAGATTTCCTTGCTTTTGCAGATCAAGTGACGCATGCAGCACTTGACGAACGTCTTGAACAGCTTGATCCTAGTGATGTCATTAACATGCAATATACGTCAGGCACAACCGGTTTTCCGAAAGGTGTCATGCTTACGCACCATAACCTTATTAATACAGGAAAGCATGCTGGAGAAGGGATGAATTTCACCTATAAAGACCGCTTGTGTATACCAGTTCCATTCTTTCACTGTTTCGGTTGTGTGTTAGGGACGTTGGTTTGTGTCACAAGTGGAGCAACGATGGTGCCCGTTCAAGAGTTCAATGTAGCTGATGTCCTTACCTCGATTGAGAAGGAGCGCTGTACAGCTGTTCACGGAGTACCGACGATGTTCATCGCTGAGTTAAATGATCCTGCTTACAAGTCATACGATTTATCTTCATTACGAACAGGGATAATGGCAGGCTCAACATGTCCAATCGAAGTGATGAAAAAAGTTTCAGACGATATGGGAGCAAACGAATTAACGATTGTTTACGGCCAAACAGAAACATCTCCTGGTATTACGCAAACACGTACAGGTGATTCGCTAGACGTACGTGTGCAGACAGTTGGTCGAGCCATGCCACATATCGAGGCGAAAATTGTTGATCCTTCGACTCGACAAGAGGTACCACTAGGTGTACAAGGAGAGATTTGTTGTCGTGGCTATAATGTCATGAAAGGCTACTACAAAAATCAAGAAGCAACGGATAACACAATCGACGAAGACGGTTGGCTCTATACAGGTGATCTAGCAGTTATGGACGAAGCTGGGAATTGCACGATTACAGGACGCCTAAAAGATATGATTATCCGTGGAGGAGAGAATATTTATCCCCGTGAAGTCGAGGAGTTTCTTTACACTCATCCTGCTCTTCTAGATGTGCAAGTTATCGGCGTTCCAGATGCGAAATACGGGGAAGAAGTGATGGCTTGGATTCGGGTAAAAGAAGGAATGGAAATAGAAAAATCAGAATTAATCGCTTATTGTAAAGGCAAGATTGCTCATTATAAAATTCCCCGCTATATCGAGGTGTGCGAGGAATTTCCGATGACAGCGTCAGGAAAGATTCAAAAATTTAAGCTTAAAGAACAAGCGATCAACAAAATGAAAACGCTTTAAAAATAAAGGTAGCTGTTTTTGACAAAGCAGCTACCCATTCAATAATCGTTCTACTTTTATTATCGTTATTATAGACCTATTATATCCTAGAAAGGGTGTTTCGTATGAAGAAATCATGGCTACTTCCGCTTGCGTGTACGGTGCTTCTAGGTGCTTGCTCCATGCCTGTTCAACATGGATCAGTCGATGCAAGTGGGAATTGGAAGCCTGATCGTTCCATTGAATTCATTGCTCCGGCTGCAGCAGGAGGCGGATGGGACACGACGGCTCGAATGCTTTCAAAGACGATTGATGAAAACAATCTCGCGAATCAAAGTTTTGGTGTGGTGAATAAGCCAGGAGGTGGAGGGGCTGTTGCCTGGGCATACATTCATAAGCGAAATGACCCGCACAATATCTTTATTGGATCGCCTCCACTTCACTTTGTTGAGTTAGCTGGGCAGTCACAATATGGCTACAAAGATTTTACACCAATTGCTAATTTAATAGCGGACTACGGTGCGTTTGCCGTTCGAGACGACGCAAAATGGGATACGTTAGACGAACTGTTTGCTGATATGCGAGAAGACCCATCGCAAGTGACAACGATTGGTGTATCCTCTCCAGGCAGTATGGATCACATGCAGTTTATACTATTTGCGCAAGCTGCTGGTGTGGATATTACAAAAATTCGCTACGTTTCTGATCAAGATGGCGGTGCGATGACGTCAGTTTTAAACGGAAGCGTTGATATTGTGTCAACAGGTGTCTCAGAGGCTGCTGAACAAGCGCGAGCAGGTAAAATGAAAATACTAGGCATTACAGCACCTGAACGTTTAGAGGGTGACTATCTATCAACACTACCAACAGCTATCGAGCAAGGGATCGACGCTGAATTTGTTGTGTGGCGAGGTGTGTTTGGTCCGCCCGACATGACCGATGAACAACTTGCCTACTACGAGGATGTATTTAAACAAGCATCTCTTTCGGATTCATTTGCCGAAGTTCGAGAAGCATACGGATGGGATGAACTGTATATGGGGCATGAAGAATTTACGGAATTTTTAGATGAGCAGTCTGTTGACTTGCAAGCAGCATTAGATGAACTTGGATTTGGTGGATAGGAGGATCACTGATGAAACTAACAGTAAACCGTGGAATTTCACTTGTATTAATTTTTATTGCGGCTTCGTATTTAATCATGGCCTTTCAACTACCTGAGTATGCTTTTGTGCCTGTTGATTCGGACTTAATTCCAAAATTACTCGGGGCTTGTTTACTGGTGCTCGGCATTTGTTTCTTCTTTGCAAAAGACGTAGATACGGAGGAACAGAAAAAGAAGCGGACGATCCCAAAAAAAGAGGCGTATATGCTTTTTGGAATGATGGGGCTTGTCCTTATCTATATTACCGTTTTAGAAGTAGTTGGATTTGTTATCATGACGGCTTTATTTATTCTTATCTCTTCACGTATCCTCGGCTACAAAAAATGGATCGTGAATATGTTAACCGCACTCATTTTCTCAGTGGGTGTCTACAGTTTGTTTAATTATGGCTTAGCGATCCGCCTACCGGCTGGAATCCTGCCGTTTTAAGGGGGACGTGTAATGGGTTCATTTGATGGGTTAATGCAAGGGTTCTCAGCTGCTTTTAGTTGGGAAGGCATTTTGTTTGTTTTTATTGGTGTGTTGCTTGGAACCATTATCGGAATGATACCGGGACTTGGCCCTATTAGTGCCATTGCCATTATGATTCCGATCACGTACGGAATGGACCCTACTATAGCGCTTGTGATGATGGCAGGTGTGTATTACGGGTCGATGTATGGAGGATCGACTTCTTCCATTTTGTTAAACGCTCCTGGGGTAGCGGGGACAGTCGCTGCGGCATTTGATGGCTATCCGATGGCGAAGCAAGGGAAAGCTGGAAAAGCTCTTGCGATATCAGCAATTGCTTCCTTTGTCGGTGGGACAGTAAGTGTTATTTTACTTATGTTGTTTGCACCCATGCTTGCAAGTGTCGCGATTTATTTTGGACCACCTGAGTACTTCGCGCTTATGCTGCTCGGTCTTACGGCAATCGCCAGTTTAAGCGAAGGCTCAACGTTAAAAGCACTAACTTCCGCTGTTTTAGGTTTCATGGTCGTAACCATTGGGATTGATTCACAAACAGGTACGACACGCTTTACCTTTGGAAGCGTTAACTTATTGGATGGGATTGACTTCTTGATTATTGCCCTTGGTGTTTTTGCGCTCGCTGAAGTGTGTTTCCTTATTTTAAATCGACGAGAATCCATGAGTGGCTTTAAAAATATTGGCAGTTTGAAGCTGAGTAAATCAGATTTAAATGAAATGAAAGGACCAATGACAAGACAATCGTTTCTCGGTTTTCTCCTTGGTATCTTACCAGGAGCAGGTGCGACGATTTCTTCATTCATTGCTTATATTTCCGAGAAAAAACTAGCGAAGAATCCGGAGGAGTTTGGTAAGGGGTCTATTAAAGGACTGACTGGACCTGAAACGGCCAATAATGCCGCTACTAGCGGTGCGTTTGTGCCGCTTCTGTCCCTAGGGATTCCAGGTTCAGGAACAACAGCTGTCATGCTAGGTGCGTTTCTCGTATTAGGCTTACAGCCGGGACCGCTTTTAATTACAGAAAACCCAACCGTTTTTTGGGGTGTCATTGCCAGTATGTACATTGGTAACGTCTTTCTATTAATCTTAAATCTACCGCTCATCCCATATTTCGTGAAGATTTTAGCTGTTCCTCGACCTTTGCTGATTTCACTTGTCGTGATCTTTAGCTTAGTCGGCGTGTACGCGGTTAGCTTTAGTACGTTTGATCTTTATTTGCTTGTCTTGTTTGGCATCCTTGGCTATCTTATGCGCATTTTTGCTTTTCCTGCAGCACCATTCATTTTAGCCTTTATCCTTGGTGGGATGATGGAACAAATGTTACGTCAATCTTTAACCATTTCTGATGGTTCATTAGCGATTTTCGCACAAAGTCCGCTTGCTTTATCATTAATTGTGTTAACGGTCCTCTCGCTTGTGATCCCGACGTGGAGAAATGCAGTCAAACGACGCAAAAGCAGTGATCAATCAATTGGAATGTAGGACAGAAAAGCCTTATGAGCGGTATGCTCGTACGGCTTTTTTCTTTTCCACTTGGTCTCTCGCGTGCTTCTCATAATGGAAGGGACCAGCTTTCGTAAGAAATTCTTAAGAAAAATCGTCACTTTGTAGTAAGATTTACCAGCTATACTAACGTTAAGAACAAAGACACGCTATACTAAGAGGGGGAAAGGAGTGTAGATTCAAATGGATCGTTACCAAGTACTAGTAGTGGATGATGAAGTTGAAATTCGAGAAGCAATTAGCATTTATTTACGACATGAAAACATTGACGTTGTTCATGCAGGTGACGGACTTGAGGCTATTCAAATGCTAGAAGAGAAAACCATCCATTTAATTGTATTAGACGTTATGATGCCTAAACTTGACGGAATAAAAACGACACTAAAAATTCGAGACAAGCAGCACATCCCTATTATTCTATTAAGTGCAAAAAGTGAAGATACAGACAAAATTATCGGACTACAGGTTGGAGCAGATGACTATGTTACCAAACCGTTTAACCCTCTTGAACTAGTTGCCCGAGTAAAGTCACAGTTACGCCGCTATGTAAAATTCGAACAATACATAAAAAGTGAAGCCCTTCATTTACGAGGCCTCACACTAGATAAAAGCGCAAAACAAGTATGTGTTGATGATCGGCTAATCAAACTTACTCCAATTGAATTTCGAATTGTAGAACTATTGCTAACCTATGCTGGGCGCGTCTTTTCGATTGAAGAGATTTATGAACGAGTGTGGAATGAACCACATTACCAATCTGAAAATACGGTCGCTGTTCATATTCGTCGCATTCGCGAGAAAATTGAATTAGACCCGAAAAATCCAACGTATATAAAGGTGGTATGGGGTATTGGCTACAAAATGGAAAAGTAGATGGAAACAAATTGGCTGGCTGTTTCTTCTCAGCGCAGGAATTGGATCATTGTTTGTTGTTCTTTATTATAGCGACACCTATACGTATAAAAACTATTATAAAACACCAACATTTCAACATGAATTGGATGATTTTCTGACCAAAGTGGTTCAGTTTGAATTTAAAGACCAAACGTTGGAAGAAGAGATAGAAGCAATTAAAGTGACGGAAGAAGATTTGAATGAGTACCGCTATGAGTATGGGGCAGAGTTCGGAGACATTCAATCCATTCATCAGCACTACCAAGATGAATTAGAGTGGAATGAGCTTGACGAAGGGAGTGAGATGGCTCAAGTTTTAAGAGAACAACGGGATAAAGACATCGTTGCAGTCCGTGAAATCTTTGATGATGAGGCCCTTACCGCTAGAATTCAAGCAGAAAAAGAACAGCAACTAAAAGATCAGTTTGTCTATCTTGAAAGAGAACGTCAAATTTTCCATCGACTAGAATCAACCTTTCACTATTATTTTATCTCTCACGAAACAGGCGATGTCTACACGAATATGGATCACGTTGTCAAAAGCCGCTGGGAGGAATCGTTCAATGAAGATAGTATGGAAATGTACCAGTCTTATACGGATATGAATGGGTTGATGGAGAGTAACTATCCATTCTACAATTCTGAAGGCTGGTTTTTAAGTGAGGCTACTGCTACAACTAATGAAGAAACAAACATGAGCTATGAAGGAGCAATTGGCATTCCATCTGACCGAACAAGCGCCATAACATCAGCGGCTGATGACTATAGAAAAAGACAGCTTTCCTTAGTAGGGTTCGCTCTTTTAGGCGTCGGTTTGGTCACAACAGCAGGCAGATCGTTTAGAAGGATTCGTAACGAGTTAGCCGAATCAACGAAGGGGTTAAAGTTAGAACGTGTCCCGACAGATCTTTTACTCGGTATCGCCATCATCTTAAGTATCTTGTTGCTTATTTTTGGGGATCAGTTTGCCAACAATCTGCTCTATTTAAGTGAGTATTCAACTGCTTCAACTCTTTTTTCACTAGCGATGTTTCTTTTGTGCATTGGGCTGCTTTTCATCGTCGTCTATAGATGTTTGACAATGAAGAAGACGGAGTCACTTAAAGAATTAGCTAAGCGTTCAATAATGTACCGTTTCACTACGATGATAAAAGAGGCGTTTGAACATCGGTCGGTTGGAATACAATTGAGCTTATTACTCGGGACAGTGTTTTTATTTGGAGTAGGGTTTCCACTCTTTTTTATAGAAGCTATTTTTCTTCTTTTCTATTTTATCGCTTTGTTACTAGTCGGATTGCCGCTGTTCATCCTTCTTTTAAAAAGAGTTGGTTATTTTAACAACCTGATAAAAGAGTCGAAAAAAATCGTTGCAGGCGAAGCCGCTGAGCCCCTTCCAATTAAAGGAGGCGCTGTTCTTAGTGATCTAGCACAAACCCTTAACCAACTAAAAGAAGGCTTACAGCACTCACAGCAAAAACAACTAAAAAGTGAGCGCTTGAAAACAGAATTAATTACAAATGTTAGCCATGACTTACGAACACCACTTACCTCAGTCATTACGTACACAGAGCTTCTAAAAAACGATAACCTTAGCCATGAAGAACGAGCTTCGTATATTGATATTATTGATCGAAAATCACAGCGTCTTAAACTGTTAATAGAGGATTTATTTGAAGCATCAAAAATGGCGAGTGGGAACGTAGAGTTAAAAACGGAAACCGTAGATTTAAATCAATTGCTTAAGCAAGCGTTAGCGGAAAGTAATCAAGCGATTGAAGCCTCTTCTCTCCATTTTCGCGTAAAAGAGGAGAGCGAACCATTGTATGCAAAAGTGGATGGGCAAAAGCTTTGGCGTGTGTTTGATAATCTGCTGACAAATATCCTGCGTTATGCGCTTCCTGAAACCCGGGTGTATATACACGCACGAAAAGAAGAAAATCGAATAAAAATCAGCTTTAAAAACGTTACAAACTATGAATTAGGGGATAATGTAGACGAATTATTTGAGCGGTTTAAGCGTGGTGATTCATCACGTCATACAGAAGGGTCAGGTCTCGGGCTCGCTATTGCTAAATCGATTGCCCAATTACATGGAGGGGATGTACAGCTTGAAGTAGACGGTGATCTCTTTAAAGCGACGGTTCTCTTGCCTGCGCTTTAGGTAATCCTTTCTTTACTTAACCCCGTCTTTTGATTTTCTCGTTAGAGCGCTAATTGTATGCGCTCTAATTTCATATTCAAGTGGCAAAACCATTTCCTATTACACTCCTTCTTTTAACGAATGACATGATCAGGCGTCAGAAGCGTAGAGCTTCTGTGAGCGCCGACGCATACACACGATGCCAGCCATGGTGCCAACCTCCATACTGATTCGGATCCACAAACGTTCGCTTCGTTGCTTCGAAATGTCCGGAAAAGGGGTGGAGCGTTGATACATTCATTCGATAAAAAGCTTGATAGCCGATTTTAGGGTAGGGGCTTGTTTCATTCCAAGCACTATTTTTTTCATGGTTCACTTTGATGCAGCCAAGCAACGTGCAATCACCTGAGACATACCCTTCTTCAAAACATTCTCGCTGGAAAGCGGCTTTAGGTGTCTCCCCTTTTTCCACATGCCCTCCAGGCAAATCCCAGCCCCTCTTTTTTAAATAAACGAGCATTACCTGATTTTAATAGAAGCAAAATCCGTGAGCACTTGTTATCTTCTCAGCAAAAGGGAGAGTCGTCATTGGTACCCAAGTCAATTGAACGAGACCATTTCCCCAATAAACGTCTAAGCTAGTCATCTGAGGTCAGCCTTTTCGTGGAGCTGTGGTCGATGCTCTTGATCATGGTGAACAAATACCTTCGCAAAGCTTTCCACTGAAAACTTACGCTTCCCTTTACCAATGGTAAATTGAGCTGATGGATCAACCGCTTCTAACGTTTCAATGAATTGAGCACGTTGTGAAATAAAGTGGTTGATAAGTGTATAGACATCAACGTTTTCTAGTCCCTTCAAACCAGCCTCATTAAATGAGTCGTGGCTAGGAAAAGCGGGTACTTGTGCGCCATTTTCCATAAACGGTACCATATTCGATGTGTTATGAGCATCCCAATTATAAAGATGACCAACAATCTCACGGATCGACCATTTTCCCTCTGCGATAGGCTCTAAAAGGGCGTTTTCTTTTACTTCCTTCAACTGCCTTATCACTTCAATCATCCTTGTTAAATCACGAATAGATGACATATTGTCGCTTCCTTTTTTCTATTGTAATGCATTATTCTGAAAAAAAGAATAAATGTGAAGGTAAAGGAAGGAGGAATTAGGGATAAGTCATTGCATATGAATAAAAAGTGACAAAAACGAGGTGCATGTGACAAATTAATCTCATGAATTCAAGGAATTTTTGATACAATATAGAGTGATGGAATGAGCGATCAAGAGGAATGGAGAGTATGGCAGTGAGTTTTTTAATTGGTCAACAGGGAAGATTTCTTACGTTTTCATATACAGCAGAAGAACATTCCTTTAATCAGCTTGTGGTGCGAATGAATGGGGTTCAGCATACATTTGCAAACACGGCTAGAAGGAATTCAGACCGCTTTTTTAAAGTCGATTTAGATCTTCTTGCTGAAACATTTCAGGTTAGTACAACTGAAGTGAGCAAAATGGATTTTTATGTGCGTATCAAAGGAAAGAAAGCGACGCGAAAGCGTCTAAAGGTTCATCCAGAGCAAGATAAAGTTCAACTATTAAGTGCTTATGAAACGAAACAAGGGGCTGTATTTTACCCATACATAACAATGCGTGGTAACGTAGCGGTACGAATTAATAATAAAGCACCTATAAGAAATTATATAACCGACAGAAAACTAACCAAACTTGCAATGAATGATAAGCATATTCAATTAAAAGGTATGCTCGCTATTCAATTGTTAAACATTAAACAATTGAACTTTGTGTTTATCCCGCGTACAAATAATGAACAGATTCGCATGAATATACGATCTTGGACACTCAAAAATAATATAATTAAATACAATGAAACGATCAAGACAGATGATTTAAGAGAAAGTCTACTGGCTATTCCGTACCGGGAAGACGTAATTGATCTTTTTTTAGAAGTAGCTACGGATGAACTAGGTGATCCTCTACTGATACGTTTAGGTGGTGAGAGATTAACGTTACATCGCTATACAAAAGGTGAAACTTGGATTAAAAAAGGAGACGATAAACGTCTTTCGCTCGTTCCTTATTTAACGACAAAGAGTACAAATCTATCTTTTATATTTAATCAGTATGATGAAGAAGCATATCGTTCGTATATCAATTTATATAAAAAGCGGTCAGTGAGCAGGAAAAGGGTTCAAAAAGACGTATGGATTATTGGAGAATATCCTTATAAAGCACAAGATAATGGTTATTATTTCTTTAAATACCTTCGAGAACACGTTCCAGATGTAGAGGCGTATTATGTTATTAATGACGATTCACCAGAACGAAGAAATGTAGAACCTTTTGGAAATATCCTTATTTATAAATCAAAAGAACATTTTGAGAAGATGCTAGAGGCAAAATATATATGCGGGACTCACCATCCGCAAGGGTTATATCCGATTCGCTCTCATTGTTTTATGAAGAAAGAGAAAACAAAGAAGATCTTTCTCCAGCACGGAATTTTAGGAACTAAAAATATTAAGCATATGTACGAAAAAAATGTTGGTGATTTTATAACGGATTTATTCGTTACGAGTTCGAAAAAAGAGGCGGAAATTGTAATAGATGATTTGAAGTATGATTCATCTGATGTTGTTGTTACTGGTATACCGAGATTTGAAGGTCTGTTCAAACAAGATGTAGAAAAAAAGAGACAAATTCTTATCATTCCTACGTGGCGTGAATGGCTTGTAAATGACATGCGCTTTCAAGAGAGTGAGTACCTTAAGCGTTTTCAATCGCTTTTACATGATCAACGCTTAAAACAACTAAAAGAGGACTGGAACCTAGAGGTTGTTTTTTGTTTGCACCCAAATATGAAAAATTTCATTTCTTATTTTGAAGATGCACCCGTCACAATTGTGCGACAAGGAGAGAGGGATGTACAGGAACTCATTAAAGAAAGTGCTGTCATGATAACAGATTATTCAAGTGTTGCTTTTGATTTTGCGATTCTTCATAAACCTGTCATCTACTACCAGTTTGACCAAGATGCGTTCCTTGGTAACTATCCTTCACATCTTAATTTGCAGAATGATTTACCTGGAGAAATTGTTTACAACCATGAAGCTTTACTAAGAGAATTAGAAACGGTTGTGAACAACGATTTGGAAATGAGTGACCTATACAAACGCCGAGCGAACGCTTTTATTGATCAGCGGGATGGTCAAGCAAGTGCGCGGATAGTGGAAGCCATTCGTCATCATAAGAAACGAAACGATTGGTCATATCGACTTTCACAATCGAGGCAACTTGCAGATGTGTACCGATATTTTAGAGCTTCAACTCTATACTTGCCGACGATGAAAACAATGTTTAAGGTTTTAAAATGGTTAACACCAGTGAAAAAAGAGGTTATTCTATTTGAGAGTGGTGTCGGGAAGCGTTATGAAGATAGCCCAAGAGCTATATACGAGGAATTACTGCGAAGAGATTATCCATACCAGTACATTTGGGTTCACAACGATAAATTCCCAATAAAAAATGAGCAGACGACTGTCATTGAGCGTCTATCGCCACGTTACTTCTATTATTTGGCGCGATCGAAGTTCTGGGTTAATAATCAGAACTTCCCAACCTATTTGAAGAAGCGCAGTGGGACAACTTACATTCAAACGTGGCACGGGACACCGTTAAAGAAAATGGCGAATGACATTGAACAAGTTCACGGAAGAGATGATTCATATGTTGATCGAGTGACAGCTGCAGCCAAAAATTGGAGTGTCTTGTTGTCTCCATCTCCTTACGCGTCTCGATCGTTTACAAGCGCCTTTTACTTTGGAAATCGTATACTTGAGGTGGGATACCCTCGTAATGATCTATTTTACCGTGTTGATAGGGATCATAAAAGAGAAGCCATTCGTGAACAATTACATTTAGATCCAACTAAAAAAGTTATTCTCTATGCCCCAACCTTCCGAGACAATGACAAAGTGAGCAATAAGTTTGCCTTTCAATTGAAAATTGATTTGGAATCATTTAAGGAGGAATTGGGAGAAGAGTATGTTCTACTCTTACGTATGCATGTCGTTATTGCCGGACGTTTGAGCATTCCCGCTGAACTGAAAGACACTGTTTTTGATGTATCAAATTATCCAGACATCCAAGAGTTGATGCTATTATCAGATGGACTAGTAACTGATTATTCTTCAGTAATGTTTGACTATGTGAATACAGGAAAACCGATGGTGTTTTTCACCTATGACCTAGAGGAATACAAAAATGATCTGAGAGGCTTTTATATAGATTTTGAGAACGAAGCTCCTGGACCACTTGTTTACAATTCAACAGATTTAATTCAAGAGCTTAAGAATCTTTCTTCAATAGAAGAGACATATGAAGATTCTTATGAACAGTTCAGGAAAACATATGCGCCGTATGAGGATGGGCGGGCAACGATACGTGTTGTAGACAAGCTTTTTTCGTAAAAGCAAAGGAGGTGGATAAGAGTGACAGCCTATATAGGAATTTCAAAACAGTATAACAAAGCGAAGCAACTAAAGAAGTTAAAGAGATGGAAGGAAGCTCTTCATGCATATGATCGTCTCCTCAATTATTTAGATGAAGATGCTGCTACGTTCTTGAAACACCAAAAAGAGAAAGTCGCAAAAGGGGATATAAAAGGAGCGCTCCGAGTGGCGTTAGATGGTGCTACCGCAAACCCCTCCTCAACGGTCTTGAGGAGTCAATCAGTACTTGTTAATCTGTTAAAAAAAGATTTCAAAAAAGCAAAAGCGGTATGGCAACAGTCTTCAGAAAAAGAAGCCTATCTGAAATCAACTTTTATTGGGATGAGTGAATGTTTGCTTCGTTTAAAAAAGCTAAAGTATGCAGAAGAAGTAGTTTACAAAGGATTGATCCTTTTCCCAGATAATTCTACCTTGCACCTAGCAGCAGCAGTAGTCGCCTTCAAACAAGGGGATTGGGAGCAGACAATTTATCACTATGAGAAAGTTGAGCGTTTAAATAAACAGTTAAAGCCTCCTGAATTAGACCGTTATGCAAGCGCATTGACAGAATTAAAACAGTATAATCAAGCGGAAGAAACCATACATGAAGGGCTCATACATTATCAAAGCGATAAAAGGTTACTCGAACGTCTTATTTTTATTGCTGCAACAAAGCTAGACTGGGAAGCTGTAGTGATAAGAGGCGAGCAACTCTTGACGGAAATTGGTGACAAACAGGATGCTACAAAAGCGTGTCAAGCAACGATGGCAACAGCTGCCATGATGCTTGATCAAAAGAAAGAGGCGGAGAGCTGGTCACATGGAGTAGGAGAACGTGTTTTTCATAAGCCACTGTGGTTATCTGAAACTATACTCATGTACAAAACAAATCATAGGACATCAACGCTTGTAATCGTTGAGGAGAAGAACGGGGTTTATAAAGGTGCTGTTAAAACGTCAATTAGCTCATTAAAGAAGGAACCAGTCGATATTCTGACCGTGAAAATAAACCTAAACGAAGAGGTGGATGAATTAGAGCGGATTGCTTCTCACTATGCTCGTGTTATTATAATCGGTTTTGAACAAGTGAATGAATCTACTTCCTACATTTTGAAGAACCTTAATGGAGAGGCGCTTATTTTTAATCCGAAGTATGACGAAACACTAGTGAAGATGTTCGCAAACCATTCCGCTTTAACTATCTTGTTTGATTCAATAATAGATAACCAAGATTGGGATTCATTGAAACAATCCATGTCTGTAGACGGTAATCGTTATCCATTTCGTTTAAAAGCTCTAGGTGAAAAGAAAGATTCCATTAGCGATCGATTATTTGCGACATATTTACGTCACTTTGTTACGCATTCACATGCTTTAAGTTTTATGGAAGTGCACCGTTTGCACCTGTGTGCGTTAGCTAACGAATGTGAAAACAGAGGGAAAGAAAGATGGTCGAAAGTACTGGTACAAAAAGCTTAATTCTCGCCAATGTCTGCTGTGTCAAAAGAAGTAGAATATGCCCGAGAATAGACGAATTAAAGAGAGAACCTAGTCATTATGTTACTAGGTTCTTTCTTGACCATTCAATATTATCTATTTTTATACAAATGAAAATATGCTATAGTTAGAATTGCGTATCAATATGTAGTAAGTATTGGTACTTATGTAATGAATATGTAAAAAATAGTGAAGGAGGAACGCCAAAACTAATGAAAAAGCTGTATTCAGCTACTGTCTATTTACTCATTACGATGCTTATTCTACAAATGACGACAATGACAGCTCAAGCAAACCCTTTACAAGGGACCAGTGGTGATCTGGAGACAGTCTATGTATTTGGGAATACAGAGGATGTCATAAATGTCTACGAAGGCCGTGATCAAGCAGTAGCACTTTCTACAATTGAAGAGGGAACAGAGGCGACAGTTTTAGCATTTGAAGAAGATCATTTCTTGCTTACATATACAAATGAGTTAGAAGAGGAAATGACTGGTTACATCGATAGCAATTACATCGTCTTCGAGGAAGATGTAAAAGATTTTCTACATTGGCGAAGTGACGATGCTTTTACACCAAGAGAGTATTATTTACATAAAGACCAATTATTAGAGGAAGAAACCTCAGAGACACCAGAAGAAGCAATAGAGGAAGAAACTTCAGAAGCACCGGAAGAAGCAGTAGAGGAAGAAACTTCAGAAGCACCGGAAGAAGCAGTAGAGGAAGAAACCTCAGAAGCACCGGAAGAAGCAGTAGAGGAAGAAGCTTCAGACTCACCAGAAGAGGTTCAAGAAGAAGACGTTACACACGAAAACTCTGAATCTACGAAAAAGGAAGAAGAACTGGCACGTGTAGCTGAACAGCAAGAACATCATGTCTTTGCAGGTAAGCAGCCAACTTATGTATACACAAGTCCATCCCAATCAGCTTCTACTTATCGAAGTTATTCGTTTGGACATTCCTTAAAAGTAAGAGAGTACAATGATTCGTGGTTTGAAGCTACAGTGAGAATTGATGGTGTGTGGGAAACTGGGTATATTGCTCATACAGATGTTGAGTTTGCAAGGGCAGCACAGTTAGAAGGGGTTGCGAAGCAAAATAGAACGGCCGTTTACAGTGATGTTTCTCGCAATTCCACAATCTTACGTTCTTACAACGAAGGACAAATTCTAAAATACAGACCTTTTACTTCAGAATGGTTCAGTGCAACTGTCATTTTGAATGGGACGGCTACTCAAGGATTTATACATGCAGATGATTTGCGTCCTGTTGATGAAGTTCCCGAACAACTTGAGGGTTATGCAAAAGACCGAGTATCTATATATAGTCAAACGTCTCGTACTTCAACTGTTTTACGAAACTATGATGAAGGACAAATGCTGAAGTTTAGGCCGTATACCGAAAATTGGTATTCTGCTGTTGTTCGAATAAATGGTGAATGGAAAAATGGATTTATTCATAAAAGTGATATTGTTCTGTTGACAGATGCGCAAGAGGAGCGGAATGTTTTTGCTGGTAAACAACCAACAAACGTGTACACTAGCCCTTCTAAATCTGCCACTACGTATCGCAGCTATACCTTTAACCATGCTCTTAAGGTACGAACGTTAACTAGCAACTGGTACCAAGCTACAGTCATGATTAATGGCAAGTGGGAGACAGGTTATATTGCGAAGTCAGACGTTATGGACGAACGGAGTCCGCAGCAACAACAAATTGCGCAACGAAACACAGCTGTATATGGTGAGCCCTCCCGGAACTCAGAAGTTCTACGAAGTTACAATGCAGGGCAAGTACTAACATATCGTCCATTTAATAGCTCATGGCATAGCGCTACAGTTATTTTGAATGGCCGTGCTGTTCAAGGCTTTATACCAGCAGGTGATTTAATTCCGACAAATGCGCAAGAAACGAAGCACGGAGTAGCATTGCAAAACGTGAATGTGTATACAAGTACATCTAGAAATTCTTCTGTGCTACGTTCATATTCTACTGGAAGTACACTTAAATTTAAGACCCTAAACAGTGAATGGTATACAGCAACTGTGCGAATTGATGGAGAATGGAAGAATGGCTTTATCCATCGAAACGATGTGACGAGTTTAGATGGCAAAACGATTGTTCTTGATGCTGGACATGGCGGCACTGATGGTGGAGCACGTGCAGGAGGCATGGTTGAAAAAGACTTAAACTTAAGCATGGCTTTACGTACAAAACCGTTACTTGAAGCAGCTGGAGCCCGAGTTATTATGACGCGTTCAACAGATGTGTTTGTGACATTAGCGGATCGTGCGAAGGTAGCAAATGAATCAGGTGGAGACATCTTTATTAGCATTCACAATAATGCATTTGATGGTCGGGCAAATGGAACAGAAACGTTCTACCACACTCGTCATCAGAGTGCGAACAGTCAACGTCTCGCTCATGCAGTACAAAATGCAGTTGTTGGTCAAGTAAATACGAACTACCGTCGCGTTGCGGAAGGGAACTTCCACGTTGTGCGGGAAACAAGAATACCAAGTATTCTCTTAGAGGTTGGATTTATGGACCATGCTGGTGATGCTGCAAAGCTTCGTCAAACGGTTTATCACGATCGTGCCGCAAGAGGCATTTTGCTTGGGGTAGGCGAATACTTTAGGTAAGGAAAAAGGAGCATCAGCGTAATACGTTGTTGCTCTCTTTTTCGGACAAAATAGAAGAGGAGAAAAAGATGAAAAAAATTGGTTTGGTTTTTTTAATCGCACTATTAACGACGAATCTTTTCTTTCCTTATTTAATGCAAGCCGCTGAGGAAACAAAACAACTGTCAATTGAGAAATGTTTACAGGATCGTGAAGAAACGTTTGCTGACTTATTTAAGGATGATTGTTTGTTTAACGCAATTCAAAACGACGAATTAGCTAGAGAGCAATACGTATCAGTCATTTTAGAAAACTATGATGTGGCAGAAGAAGAAGCCCTAAGACAACTAGATCATTACATAAATGAACAACTTTCTTTAGTGAAAGAAGAAGATCTAGAAGAGGGTGAAGTCTTTAACCCTGAAGATGATCTTGATCCAACAGAAGGCGTTACAGCACCTAACGTTGAGATTGAGGAAGACGTTGAAGAATTTCCAATTGAAGAAGAACTGTTTGAAGAAGAAGAGAACCGTGAAAAAGTAGTAGAAGAAGAGCAAGAAGAAACAGTCGAAGAAGAGGCTGTAGAATCGACGGAAGAGGGAACAGAAGAGGTTGAAGCAGAAGATCCAAGCGACAAATCAATGGAAGAGGATGAAAACATTCAACCGTTTGCCTTAATTGTAGACCCTCTAGCTAATGCAACGAGTAAGAAAGCACAAGTCCGTAGCAACACAACGGTTGTAAGAAATCTTGGCGATAACGAGACAATTGATCCAACGCCTCATTTAAATCGAACTTTTTTTGTTAAACAAGAAGCCACGTATAATGGGGATCTTTATTTACTCATTAGTACACAAGCTTCAGCGACATCTGGTGTCGTTGGTTGGGCAAAAGCGTCTGAACTGACGTCGCATACGCACCAAACCGTTGATCGTGAAAATAAGACATTCTATCTTTCTGGTAGAGGTGTTTCATATACAACAGCTTGGGGAGGTACGACGCAGCTTATAACAACGTTAAGTGGACTAAGAGGCGAACGATTCGATGTTCATTTAACGGAGTCGATTGGAAATAATATTTGGTATCGAGGCGACGTGAATGGTCAGCGTATGTGGATTCACAGCAATCATTTGCATACCAATCCGATCGTGGAAGATATTGAAGCAGTAAGTAAAAAGGCGCAAATCCGAAGCAATACTCTTATTTATAAGGAACTAGGTGATGCGAATCCAATTAGTAATGTGGCGCATCAAGACCGCTCGTTTTTTGTAAAGGAACAAGCAATTTATAACGGTGAAACGTATCTTCATTTAAGTACCCAGGCTTCCGCTGTGAATGGTGTTATTGGTTGGGCGCGAGCGAGTGAAGTCACATCCCATGAGCATCGCACTGTAGATCGTGATTCAAAAACATTTACCCTTAGTGGTCGAGGAGTATCTTATAATACGGCTTGGGGAGGAAAACAAAATCTTGTAAAATCTCAACTTAGTGATCTAGCAGGAGCAACATTCCAAGTCCATTTAACGGAATCAATAGGGAATAACATTTGGTATCGTGGGGATGTAAATGGTGAACGTATGTGGATTCATAGTAACCATTTGAATCCAGCAGGAACTGAGCTTTCGTCGGTAAGTCGAAAAGGAATGCTCTCAATGAATACAACTATCTTTACTGATCTTAGGCAGAGTGGGACGGTTGACAACCGATCGTATCTTAACCGTGCATTCTTTATAAAACAACAAGCAACAGTAAACGGCGAATTGTATTATCTTCTAAGTACGCAGGCAAGTGCGGTTAATGGTCTTATTGGTTGGGTACGCGAATCTGAGATCGTTTCAGCACCACATGTACAAATTGACCGAACAAGTAAAGTGCGTTACGTTAGTGGGGAAGGTGCTGCATTTAACACAGCCTGGGGCGGTAGTGCAAACAAGCTGTTTGATCTCAGTAGTCATAAAAACGCACGCTTTGACGTTCACTTAACTGAACAAGTTGGAAATGAGGTCTGGTATCGCGGTATGTTGAATGGCCAGCAAGTTTGGATAAAGGCGGCCCATGTTAACGAGCACACATATAAGTCCTATAACATCTCCCTAGAAGAAGCCGCTCAGCGTCAGCATGGGGTTTACGCTGTAACGGACACGTATCGTCAATTTGTTTCGGCAGAGTATATTTCTTATAATAGTGCTGGGAATTACTACTATGTAAATACAGACGTGTTAAATGTACGTAGTGGACCAAGTACTGCTTATGCAGTCGTTGACCGTTTAACGCGAGATACAAGAGTAACGGTTCGTGGCAATCCGCAAAATGGATGGTACCAACTTCACTGGGTTCGAGCATCCGTAGAGGATATCGCGTACTACATGAATCCCAATAACTTCATAAATGACGAGAGGCAAAAATTTCAGTTTCTTGATTTAACACAATCAAGTGGTGTAACCGCAGAGGTGCTAAATCGGTATTTGCAAGGAAAGGGAACGCTAAGCGGTCAAGGTCAAGCATTTATTGATGCTGGACAAATGCACGGTGTGAATGAAATTTATTTGCTTTCTCATGCACTACTTGAAACAGGTCATGGCACATCGTTTCTCGCATCAGGAAATGAGTACAATGGTACAATTGTCTACAATATGTTTGGAATTGGTGCTGTTGATGCATGTCCAAACGAGTGTGGACTAGAGCGTGCTTACAATGAAGGTTGGGATTCTCCATATAAAGCGATTGTTGGTGGAGCAAGTTTCATTGGTAATAACTATGTAAAATCAGGACAAAATACGCTGTATAAAATGCGTTGGAACATTGATGGGCTAATTGAGAATGGTCGACCTACTCATCAATATGCGACGGATATTGGCTGGGCGTTTAAACAAGTGAATAACATGTATACTCTTTATCAAGAAATTGGATCTTATAATCTCGTATTGGAGATTCCGAGATTTGATGGATAGTAGAAAAAACCTTCGCTTACATACTGTAAGCGGAGGTTTTTGGGTTCAAGAATGATGGAAGAGCAAAGAAGCGTTTTCGTGATTGAAGAGGGATTGACTCTTCGTACACGTGATTATTTGCTTCCCACTTTATAATTAATTCAAGCTGGTCGTCACGATCAAATACTGCATCGGTTGTATGCTTATAGTCAATGGCATCATTATGCCCAAGGTATGTATTCTTCTTACGTGTCTCCGATAAGAGCTTCCCGTGACGGTATAATTCAACGCCAATAAGAGATACGTTCAAATGTCCATGCCAATAAACCTGGCCTACCCAATTCGCTTTTTGTGCGAGAGATTCGTGATTGAAGTCTGCCACCCACAATTCCGTTTCAGACATGCCGACCCATTTAGGCGGTAAGGTAATGGAAATGAGTACCCAGCAACCGAGTGCTAGGAGAATGGCTAACGGAATAAACAATCGTTTCTTTTTCATAATCAACGCTCCTATTACCACAAGGCTCTTTAAAAAGGACGATTGATAAAGAGCAGAGTCTATAGATTCATCATAAGCAATGGAGCAAATTGACGTCAATATGACGGACGAAGAGTTTAGAAAAACTTAAGAATTAGTGGATAATCTCTTCTATATTCATCCAAAAAACGAGACCATCTGATATGGTCTCGTGCTCCAACGCTTATTTAATAGTAGTTTTTATCACGATGAATGGACGGTTGTTTTTCGTTGGTTAATGGTAACGTTTCGATAGCTGTTCACGACAGTACCGGTTAAATCAGTATGGTAAAGAACAGACCGTTCTTGTTCGAGGATAAAAGCATAGGTTCTACCTGTATGAGGGTTCGTTACTTCAATCTCTACATCTTCAGCAAATTCAGAGACGAAAATGAACAGGTCTCCTTCTTTATATGAAAGTCTGCGACCGTAGACGCCTGGGTTATCTCCGCCTTTATGCCAAATAAGTTCATTCGTCACATCGGCTTGTTGAAGCGCATAGCGATAAAGCGTTTCAAGCACTTCCGACCGATCGTTTAACTCAACTGGTAAGGGACTCCAAATAAAGGTTCCTTGTCCAAGAGGGAGCGATGTCACTTCGTTTTTGTTCAAACCATTAACCTTTTCTTTTACAAGCTCTGCAATGCGTCTTGCGCCAAAGCTAACTGCGTAAGACGTGCCATTTATCGTTAGCACTTCTTCACGTAAAACGTTTTGCCGTGTCGTTTTCCCGATCTCCTTTTTTAGTCGCTCCGAATGTTTCCAGCTTGCATTCAGTCGTAACGGTCCAGAGAAGAGGAGTGTACCTCCTTGTTGCGTGTAGGTGATGAGCTGTTCAAATGCTGCATCACTAAAATTATGGGCGCTTGGCACGACAACGAGTTTAGGTGGATGTTCCAGCAAGTCATGTAAATGATATTCACTCAAGCCTCTTACGTGGGTATTTAATCCATAGGATAGCGTTCGTACAGCCTTAGTCGTTGCGGCAAAGGCGAGTTTTCGTGTAGAAAAATCGTTTGAATACGGGTAAACCACTGCGACTTCTTCAAGAGTTCGATTGACAAAGAGCGATTTAGACACCTCCATAAAAGCGCCAAAGTCATAGGATACGTCTGCTTCTGGTTTTTCCGTTCCGTCAGCACGTAGCGCTCCGATATTGGACTCATTCACGTTGTCCATGTAGAAGTTGGTATTCCACAGCCACTGTACGGCTCCTGCTCCACCAGTAGAGAAAGCATAGGCATACTTGCGCTCTAAAATAGTGCGTAATTCTTCTTCAGTCCGCTTCGCTAATCCGTCGGGTTGCTCTAGATACATAATGCCTGTTTCTTGGATAAGATTTGGTTTTCCATTTGTTTTCGTAAAGATACCATCCCATACTAGATGATCTTGCTGCCACCAAGTGTGATTCGTTGTATAGTCAACGGTTGAGGCATAGAAGAATGGAGTAGGTCGTTGTGAACATAATGCCTCATCTTGACCAACTGTTATTAATCGATTTGGGTTCATTGCTTGCAATGCGGTTGATAAATCGGATACCCATCGGTTATGCATATCCATCGTAAATAACGTATAGTCGAGCCAAATAAGGTTTTTACTCGGGTTACGCATATCTTGAACATCCATATTCATCTCTGCCTGTTCCGGTGTTGCGATGTAATGGAAATCAGGCAGTTCTGCTGATGAATAATTCCATGCTTCCTGTACACGACGGATCGTTCCGTATTTTTCCCGGGTCCAATCTTGGAAAGCCTTTATCTCATAAGGGTCGCGTGCCGAACGTGGTCCGGAAAAGATACGCTTTGGATCAAACATAGAAGGCTCGTTAATTAAATCCCAGTGTAGATGAGTCGCTTCTGTATAGCGCGACGCTATCGCTGCGATAAATCGTTTCTGCGCTTCAAGGCTTCGTGGATCTAAGTATGGATTGCTTCCTTCCCACGTCTCAGGGGTGAAGGCAAAAAAGGTGAAGCACAGATCAAGCTCATGCTTTTTCGCAGTTAGTACAAAGGCATCGATGGCACGCAGCACTTCTTCAGACGGGTGTCCGTCTACAAACATAATTTGGCGCCATGCTGTCCAAATTCCTGAACGAATATGATTAATACCGGCGTTCTTCATCTGTTCCATATCCCGATCCCAGACGTGAGCATTGGGTAGGAATAGAAATTTGCGTGCTACATCTGACGTCATATAGGTCATCCCAACAATTGGAAACGGTTTTCCGTCTTTCTCAAAATAATCCCGATTGGCTTTTAACGGCGTACCAGATGCAAGCAATGTTTCTGAAAACCCCCAAAAACCTTGATTGAGTTCAATCTTTTCTCCTGC
Organism: Shouchella hunanensis; assembly: GCF_028735875.1. Taxonomy (GTDB): domain Bacteria; phylum Bacillota; class Bacilli; order Bacillales; family Bacillaceae_D; genus Shouchella; species Shouchella hunanensis. Next base: position 1,080,409 of record NZ_CP117834.1, on the reverse strand, counting down.
GGTGGATGTCGCTTGCATGTCGACAGTGTAAAATCCTTCTTGAACTTGAAAAGGGAGTGTTCTTTTAAGTAAAGACAAATGCAGGGATTGTGTAACATGGATGACGTCTTCGTACAAACAATCCTGATCCTTATTCACACGTAAGTGAAGCGTCCACTCTTTCTCTTGATCAGGACGATGATGCAAAGAAAGACTTTGTAATTGAATCGTAAGAGTCGGCACTTCTTGCGGATAATAACTGGCATAACCCGGTTTAATCCATATCTCCGTAACCCCTTCAGCAGTATACCAAGCAAGTTTGTTTAGTAAATCAATCCCTTGTTCCCAAAACAATGAATCGATTCGTTGATTAAAGAAAATCCACCGTCCGCCTGCAAAGGAGCCTTTCGTATTTTCAATTAAGACGACAGGGGCTGAAATGTTCCGGTTATCAGCTGACTTTCCTACAAGAAGAGGGTAAATGTGCGCATCCATCGGTCCGCTTGATCCGTTCTCTGATGGATGATCATCCTGTTTCGTCACGTGAAGCACAAACCCATAGGTCGGTTGAATGCTAATGGTCTTAACAAATGGCTGTAAGAGCGGGCGGTCGCTTGATGGTACGAGCATTTGCACTTGATCCGTCTGAACCGCCAACGCTTCATGTATTTGAAGTTGCTGATGATAAGCGGTTTGTTCCACTTCAATGTTCCATTCATGATTGTCTTTGTAGACAGGATATCGGAATGGAATATCGCCAATATGTACAAGCCCGCCGCCTGTTTCAAGAAAACGCAGCAGAGACGGCCATGTATCTTTAGGAAAATAGGAACCATGTAAATTAATAAATGTATCATACCGACCGCTATTTAGTGCTTCGTCCATCTCGCTTGTATCAACAACATCAGTAAGTGCGGCTAATTGAGTAGATGATGGACGCACCCCATCAAATGGAAATGTGGAATCGTAAAAAAATAAATAAGACATAACGTGCTCCTTTGTATTAGTTTTTAACAGCGCCTTCTGTTAAGCCAGCGATGAAGTAGCGGCTAAATAAGAGAAAGACAATTAAGATAGGAACAGTGGCCATAAACGTCCCTGCCAGAATCATCGAATAATCGGTATAAAACACATCGTTTAATGTCCGTAAGGCAATCTGGATGGTGTGAACACTCTGGTCCTTTAATACGACAAGGGGCCATAAAAAATCGTTCCATGTATTCATAAACGTGACAATTCCGAGTGTAGCAAGACCAGGTTTGACTGTTGGGAGAACAATATTCCAATACGTGCGAAACGTACTACACCCATCCATCCGTGCTGCTTCCAAAAGCTCATCAGGAATGGCGGAAGAGATATATTGACGCATCCAAAACACACCGAATGCACTAACCATAGCAGGAACAATGACCGCTTGAAGGGTATCAATCCAGCCTAATTGACTAATGATCATAAAAGAAGGAATAAGCCCAAGCTGTGGTGGAATCATCATGGTGGCAAGTAAAAAAACGAACAGCATATTTTTGCCTTCAAAATTCAATTTTGCAAATGCGAACCCAGCCAAGGAACAAAAAAACAACACAGACAACGTGACGGTTCCAGAGATAATAAAGGAATTTAACATCGAGCCAAAGAAATCGATTCGCTCAAATACGTTTCTGGCGTTTTCAAAAAACTGTGTTCCTGGAATCATGGCAGGTGGAAATTGATTGACGGACGTCGTGGAGTTGGACCCAATGACGAACATCCAGTAGAACGGAAATAAAGATACGAGTGAACTCACAATTAAGAAAAGATACAAGAAGATCTTGGGTAGTTTCTTTTGACCAACTTCTTTCATTTCAAGCTGTCTCCCTTCTTTTTTAAGTTGATTTGATACGACGTGTAACGATGAGATTGATGAGTGAGACAATCATAATAATTAAAAACAGAACCCATGCAATGGCGGCAGCATAGCCAAAGGAGAATCGTTCAAATGCTTCCTGGTAAAGATAAAGAGTCATCGTTAAGCCTTGTGAATCAGAACCAACTCCAAAGAGCAACGGCTCAGTAAAGACTTGCATGCCTCCAATGGAGGAAAGGAGTACAGTGAAAATAATAATGGGTCGAATCATTGGAATCGTAATATAAAAGAACTGTTGAATTTTATTGGCTCCATCAATCGTAGCGGCCTCGTACAAGTCTTTCGAAATGCTTTGAAGACCAGCTAAATAAATGATGGTGTTATAGCCGACCCAGCGCCACATCACCATGGAAGAGATCGCCACATGTGTGCCAAAGTAAGAACCCTTCCAGTTAATAGGGTCAAGGCCAACTAAGCTAAGGGCATAATTGATAATCCCGTATTGGGTACCAAAGATAGCAGAGAAGACGATGGCCACGGCGACAATCGACGTTACGTTTGGCATAAAAATACTTAAGCGAAAGAAGCTTTTTCCTTTTAAAAACGCTTGGTTCAAAATAAACGCAAGCACTAAGGCGACAAAGAGCTGCGGAATGGTGGACAGCGCCCATATGCTAAACGTATTTCCGACTGCTTTCCAAAACAGTGGATCGTTTGTGAACAGACCGATGTAATTTGACAAACCAATAAACTCTCTTTCACCGAGAATGTTCCAACGGTGAAAAGACAAATAGGCTGTGAAAATAAGTGGGAACATCCCGAAAACACCAAATAAGAGGAAAAAAGGAGAAATGTAAAGGTAGCCGGAAATTCGATCTCTCGTTCGTTGATTATATTTCTTCTGTTTTTTCTGTGGTGTATGTGGGTGTTGCTGGCGCACTTCTGTATTCATAGAGTCCATCCCTTCTGATGAATGTTCATAAGAAACAGCGTAAGATGACCTACGCTGTCTCCACTGTTACCTAACGCGACGTTTGACGGTTCACTTCTTGAATGGCACTGTCCCATGCCGCTTCAGGTTCTGCTACACCATCGGCTACAGTTCCAAGAGCATCTTGCATAATCGTGTTAATCGGAGCGGTATCTGGAGCTCGATACACATCTTTAACAAGGGTGGCGGCCTCTGCAAAAATAGCGCCAATATCATCTCGAATAAAGAAGCCGTCATCGAGTTCTTTCACAGCTGGTTCATCATAAATTCCAGGAGTGGAAGGAAAGTTCCCGTTTGCTTCAAAAATATCTAATTGATTATCAGGCGACATGAGCCAAGTGATAAACGCATAGGCTTCTTCTGGATGATCGCTTTGAGACGGAATTGTTAAGAAAGAGCCGCCCCAGTTCCCTGAGCCTTCAGGCATTAACGCGATGTCCCATAAACCAGCAGTATCAGGCGCGTCGTTTTTAATATTTTGCAGCATCCAAGGTGGAAGGAAAACCGTCGCAAAATCACCATTTGCAATGGCTGCACCCCATTCAGGTGTCTGACGTTCAATATTGGCTTGAATGTCCATTGCTTCAATCGACTTATCCCACGCTTTTAAAATTTGTGGGCTATCTTCAATGATTAAGGTGCCGTCTGTTTCAAAATATTGTTTATCCCCTTGCTCACGAATCGCAGAATACATATCTGCTACATCGCTAAACATGAAGCTACCTGTCTCTTCTTTTAACTGCTTACCAGCTTCGATGTAATCGTCCCATGTACCCATTGCTTCAGCAACGTCATCTGGATCTGTAGGTAAGCCTGCTTCTTCGAATAAATCCACACGATAGGCCATGGCCATTGGACCGATATCGGTAGGAATACCGATAACAGAACCGTCATCAGAAGAGGCTTGGTTCCATTTCCAATCGAGATAGTCGCCTTCTAAATCGGCAGCCCCATAATCGGATAGATCGTAGAACAAGTGACTGCTTTCTTTAATACGCTCAAGGTACCCTTCATCTACACCAGAAATATCAGGAGCACCAGAACCAGCAGCAAGTGCGGTAATCAGGTTTTGGTGTGCATCAGCGTATTCAGCCTCTTGAATATTAATGTTGATTCCTGGGTTTTCTTCTTCGTATTGGGCAGCTTTTTCCGCAAACCCCATCCCAGGCCAAAGCCACATTGTTAATGTAATGTCTCCTCCTCCAGTGGACTCACTTGAACTAGAGCCGGAAGAACAAGCCGCCACCAAACCGATACTTCCAATCGCCACTAAAGATTTAAGTACAGAACGAACCATATAAACCCCTCCTGATTTTGTTAGCTTTGTTAGTTTATTTTGTTATTGTTGATAAACATATCACTTCGCAATCAATATGTAAACGCTTTATTTTTAAATAGTGAAAAAACGATGAGACAAGGCTCATCGTTTTTTTGGTGTGTCTATTGATTCGTTAAAAGCGATATCTCCGACTATTAAGAGCTTTTCAGGTGGGTAGTCTCTATTTTTAGCACGCCAGATAAGGCGGTCGACTGCTCGGCGGCCCATCACTTGTTTTAATACTTGAACGGTTGTGAGTGTAGGTGAGAGATGCTTGTCTTCTTCAAGGGAGTCAAAGCCAGTGACTGAAACATCCTTCGGGCATGCCAAGCCGTTCTTTTCTAATAGTACAATCATACGTCTTGCAATGTGATCGTTTGCGCAAACGAAAGCTGTTGGGAAATGAGTAGAATGAATTCCGAGTTCTTCAAAGTGTTGTTGGAGAGCGACTTCCATATCATCGTTGTAAGGAATCGTTAGAACCTTTTGGTTGCCTTGTGCAATCGCTATATCTGCTTTCTCTAACGAATTGCGAAAACCGGTCCAACGCTCGTAGAAGCTTTGGGAATAATGGATATTACCGATAAACAGTAACTGCTTATGTCCCAAACCGATTAAATGATCGGTCATCCGCTCAATACCGCCGAGGTTATCCATGAAGATGCTGTCGGTACGAATAATCCTAGCTTCGTGATCTAATGTAACAATAGGTAGATTGTAAGTGGATAACGCAAGTAAGGTTTGCTCATCTAGCGTTCCGACTGTGATGATGCCAATTAAATTTGCCACATCTACTTTTTTGGTTAAATCCATTTCACTTGTAATGACAATCATACCGGCTTTTTTACTTTGGATATGAAGGGATATGCCTTGGAATACAGTCCCCCAATATGTGTAAGAGATGCTTTGATATTCATAGTTTGGCAGCACAACTAGAATATACCCATTTTCGATTTCTGTCTCTAATGGTAGGCTTGGACCTTCTGAGGGACCATCTTTAGAATAGCCGAGTTGTTTTGCGGTGAATAAAATTTTCTGTCTAGTCGCCTCGCTTACACCAAGCTTATTATTTAATGTTTTTGACACTACGTATTTAGACACACCTACAGTATCGGCAATGACCTGCATGGTAACTTTCCTTTGACTCATATTTACACCGCCTGAACCTGTCTGATTTTGTTAGTTATGTTAGTATTATATCAAATTTTGTTAGTTGTTCATATGTAAGAATGGAAGACAGAAGGTTGAGTAAATCGTCTCTTAGAGGGGGAATAGGACAGAAAAAAACACCCAAAGTCGATGTCCCTATCGAAGGGTGGTTACGCTCATTGGGACAATCAGATGCCCGTAGGTCCGATTCTACCAATCTCTTTATAGATAAGCTAGTTCTTTCGATAGACTGCAACTTAGTTAGAAGATAGCAGAGTTACTCGGTTTAAGCAAGCATTTGCGTAAAGTAAAACAGGGGAATAGAAAGCGTAAATGGCCCCTTAAACGATAGTGTTTTACTAAACTCATCGTAACTGCTCAAGGTGTATTGAAACCGATATCATGCTTGATTCGTAGTAGGAGTAGTGTTCATCGTATAGGATTGGTCAACAAGTAGTGAGTGGGTAAGAATAGAGGAGAGTAAAATACGGAGTATTCTCATAATGAGGAGGGGTTTATTTTGAATCAAATAGAGGTTCACCCTACGTTCTGCATGGCGGAAACAGCAAACATTGTCGATTCCATTTCAATCAAGTTAAAAACACAACAGGCAAATGAGAAAGTGAAACTGATGGTACAAACGATGGATGAAGATAATCGCATGTTTCGATCAGAAGCAACATTTAAAACGAATTCAAACGGGATGCTTGATGTAGCGACTCAAGCGCCTTTATCTGGAGACTATCAAACCGTTGACGCATCCGGATTATTTTGGTCCATGAAGGCGAAAGACCAAAAAGAACACCTATTTAAAAAACATAGTGCATCGCCAATTTCATTTTACATAAAGGCTTCTGATGAAAGAGGAAAGGTGATTGCAGAACAAACATTTACACGAACTTTTAAAGAAGAACAAGTAGTGGAAGAATGTTTAGAAGGGAAGCTGGTAGGATCTCTGTATTATCCGAAAGAGAAAAAAAACCTGCCAGGTATTGTGATTTTGGGAGGATCTGACGGTAGTGTGCACGAAGGAGCAGCTGCTTTGCTTGCTGCACAAGGGTATGGTGTCATTGCACTAGCGTATTTTGGTCAGGGGAATTTACCAAAGGGGATTGAAGAGATTCCCCTCGAATATGTGAATCGAGCCTATCGTTTTTTAGAAAACAAACCGTTTATTGATGCATCTACATTCGGTTTAATCGGACATTCAAGAGGTTCTGAATTGGCTCTTCTATATGCTTCAAAGTATCCAAAACTAAAAGCGGTGATCGCAAGCGCCCCGAGCTCCATTCTGTTCTCAGGAATGGTCAACTTTCAGCTTACGTCCAAGTCAGCTTGGACACACAATAACGTACCGCTTGGTTTCTTAAAAACTGAAAGAAGCCTAAAAGATACCGTTTCCTTTTTCCGCCATTGGATAACAAAAAAACCTTATTCCATGCTCTCAACAATGGAGAAGAATTTAAAAGACGAAGAAAAAATGAAGGCACACTCGATTCCAGTTACAGAGATAAAAGCGCCGATCATGGTCTTTGCCGGTACAGATGATCATGTTCAACCTGCGGTATTTTTTATGGAGCGAATACAAAAAGCGTTACAGGGTCACGAATATGCTGACAACCACATCTATATTAAACACTCGGGAGCAGGACACTTTTCGGCGTTTCCGAGCGGTCTGCCTCATCTTCCACAAACAATCGCGAGTACCAACTATAATATGACGATAATGTTTGGAGGGACAAAGAAGCAAAATGCGAAAATAGCAGAGCAATCATGGGAGGAAACGCTGCAATTTTTAAAAGAGCAGCTAAAAGGAGATCGGTAAAAAAACCAAACTTCTTCTTGATAATGTTGGTCCGATCATATAAGATAAAGACAGCTACTTGGTAATACCGAGTAGCTGCTAAAATCATTACTACTTGGTAATACCATATAGTTAGTAGGTGACTAGATGTCAAGAACACAAATTCTAAAAGGAATCTTAGACGCGTGTGTGATGACGATTATTAAAGAAGACGAGGTTTATGGGTACGAATTAGCAGTGAGGTTACAAGAAGTAGGGCTACCTGAAATAAGCGATGGGACGATTTACCCTGTGCTGCTTCGTCTACAGAAGAAAGGCTTTATCTTTAGTGAATTAAAGGATTCCCCATCAGGACCAAAAAGAAAGTATTACTACTTAACGAAGGAGGGGGAAGAGGAATTGAACAGTATTATTCAACAATGGAACACGATTGTTACCCCTGTGAACGAGCTTCTTGGAAGGAAGGATGAAACATGACGTATACAGAAGAATTAATTGAACTGAACAACGAAAAGCGAGAAGCGTTATCTGAAAGGAATCAACAGGTTTATGAAGATTTCCTTTTGTATTTTCGAACGGATTTAAGAATAGCTGAACAGCAAGCAGAGGAATTGTTAATGGATATATTAGATCATTTACTAGAAGCGGAGAAAGAAGGAAAGACCGCTTATGATCTATTTGGTGAGAATCCGAAAGCCTATGCAGAAGAACTTATTGCTCACTTACCACGTGAAAAAAAGAAGCACCAGCTAGCGGTAGTCGCTGATGCGTTCTTCAGTACACTTGCCTTTATTTTTATTATACAAGGCGCAGTAAATGGCCTCTTGCCACTCTTTTTTGACTTTAACCAGACGATTTCACTAGGGAACGCGCTTGTCATTGCCATCTATGTAGGGTTTTCGATTCCTTTGGCAATTAGCATGGTGTTTGGTTTCGTTCGACAGTCTCTATTTAAACCAGATCAGAAGAAAAGCGATACTTGGATGATCCTAAAAGGTGGCTTATATGGCATGCTTTGGTTTGTCCCGCTGTTTTTGTTCTATACATTTGTTCCAAGTTTCGGGCCTGAGCTTTCTTTAGACTGGTGGATTTATGTCGTAGTCGGTGGTCTCTTGTACCTTATTCTAAAAATCATAAAAGGCTGGGACAAAAGTAGATAGACAGACCAAAATGACGAACATTCCTAAAAATAGGAACGTTCGTCGTTTGTTTTATATGAAAATGAGCGGAAGGAGAATCCGAAGACTCCTGGGGGATCAGCACGTGTCTGAAGACTCGGAGTGGCGGTTTTCCACGGAGGAGGCTGAGGCCGTGTCCCCGGAAAGCGAAGGATTCTCCTGTAGCAGTGCTACTCAGCATATTTTAGACTATTCGTCTTTTCAAATACTACTTTTCGTTATGTCCCAGCCTCTTCCACTTTATTAGTCGAGTGGCTCATAAGTGAAGTAATCAAAGTCAGCTGGAAGACTCTCGCCTGATGTATCTTGGCATTGCATCCCGACAAAAGCGCCAGTGAAAAAGCCTCCCCCACGAACATAATCGTCCGATAGTTTATAAGAATCAAAGAGTATGTTTATTCTTGTCCAATGTACACCATCGAACGAGTAAGAGTAATGATACGTTTCGGTTTCGACGGTAACACGTAAATAGACATCTTCCACTTCATTTGGGATGGGGATCTCTTGATTCCCTAGTGGTTGTGAAAAAGAGAAATTGTCGCAGGCTGTAAGTGCAAGCACTCTGCCTTTTTCTTCGTTGTAGGTGACTTGCAGAGCGGTCCAATTCTCTGTGTTGTAATAGTTTACAAGTCCCGCAGCTTGTTGAAAGGTTTCTGGTTGAAAATGGACCTTTGTTTCAGCTTTAAAGTGAAAATGTTGCCATCTTCTTGCTACAAATGATTGTGTAAATTTCGATGTTAACGATTCTTTTCCATACAGACGCAAGTGTCCAGGACGATCTTGCAGAGAAAGACACTTTTTGTCTAGAGGGATGCGTAACGTTTGGTAATTCATAGGTAACGTCTCTTTGTCAAAATGATCGGTTTGGTCTTCTTGTTCAAACGGGTATTCTGTCATAGCAGGTCCTTCAATCTGAAGGGAGGGCTCATTTCCCCCGACCATATAAGGCCAATCGTTTTTCCATTCTAGGCGTTGAATCGCTGTTTCTCTTCCTAGTGGACAATAGCCTCTCGGTGCCAGTAAGGGTTGACCATTCCTAGGTAACGGTCGGCCAGTAAGGTGAACAAGAAACCATTCATCCGTGTGCGTGTGGACGATGGACGCATGGCCAGCTTTTTGAAGCTTGTTTTTAGGATATGGATACGACGTCAGTAATGGATTTTCTGGGTGCACTTCATAAGGGCCCCATAAATCTTTTGACCGAGCGATTGTTGCCTGGTGTTCGAAACGCGTCCCACCTTCTGCCGTTAACAAATAGTAATAGCCATTAATGAAATAAAGATGAGGAGCTTCCGTTAGTTTCATGTCTGTTCCTTTGAAAATCACTTCTTTTATTCCAACTAATGTCTGTTTCACTGGGTCGTATTCTTGTAGAACAATGCCGTAGAAAGAATGATTGGGTATACGGTGATCCCATACCATGTTAACGAAATATTTTCTACCGTCTTCATGATGGAACAGCGATGGATCAAAGCCGGAACTGTTTAAGTGAATGGGATCAGACCAGTCGCCATCGATTGTATCGCACGTAACGAGGTAATTATGGCAGTCCTTCCATTGTCCGGCCACGACCTTAACATCTGTGAAAATTAACCAGAATTTCCCGTCTGAATAGGACAAAGCAGGGGCCCATACACCACCTGAATCAGGATTTCCGCTCATATTTAGCTGGGATAGTCGATTAAGGGGTCTTGCAACGAGCTTCCAGTTTTTTAAATCCTTCGAATGATAAATGCCTACACCTGGGAACCATTCAAAAGTCGAGACGGCAATGTAGTAATCGTCTCCAGCTCGACAAATACTTGGGTCAGGGTTGAATCCAGTTAAAATAGGGTTTTGAATCGTTGTCATAGCAATAATTCCACCTTTACATAATAGTTGAAAGCGCTAACAATAGGGTGAGCAGGAAATAGCCAGTTCTAGGGATTCCTGTATGAACAAGCTATACTCCTTCTGTTTTTGTACGAGCAAGAACGACTGATCACCTCCATCCATGACTTTAAACAACCGAGTTAATTGTGCTCTAGAAAATGGTTGATAAAATGCTCACTGGAAAAAGCAGCAACACCTAGCGCGGCAGATCGTTTTTCCAATTTAGAAAACTGTAGCTGCGTAGCCGATGTTTGATTTGACAGAGACGATTGTTCGAGATGAGCCATAATGTCATCTGAAAGCCACTTGTGCAAAACAGCTAGGCGGTTCCCAATGATAATTTGCTCAGGATTGAAGACATTAATAATGTTCGTAATACCGATAGCTAAATTTTTTCCAATGAGTTGAATAAGTTCAATGGTCTGTACGTCGCCTTTTTCTGCCAATTGGACAATGGTCTCGAGTGAAAGTGATTTTTGGTTGAGAGGGGTCAGCCCAGCTTCTTTTCCTTTACGTACTAACGCTTTTTCTGAAGCGAATAGTTCCCAACACCCTTTATTTCCACAGGTGCAAACAGGTCCGTCTTTATCAATGGTCATATGTCCAAGCTCACCTGACAGTCCGTGTTGTCCTAGGTAAAGTTGGTTATTTAAGATAAGCCCTACACCAATCCCGATGCCCACACTGATATAAATAACATCTCGGTACTCTTGACCAGCACCAAATCGTTTTTCGCCATAAGCACCTGCGTTGGCTTCATTATGAATCGTAACAGGAATATTGTACTTCTCTTCGACGAGCTTACTAATCGTGACGTTTTTCCAATTCAGGTTTGGAGCAAGTAAAATCTCACCATCTTTGTTTATCATGCCTGGGACACCAATCCCAATCCCAATAACCCCGTACGGACTTTTAGGCGTAACAGAGAGTAACTCATCAATTAAAGAGAAAAGGACTTGTGTTGCCGTTGGAAATGGGAACTCGTCAATATCAATTTGCTTTTCGTAAACAATTGTTCCTTGTAGATCCGTGAGAATCGCAAGAATATAGTTAACGCCAATATCAATCCCGATTGAGTAGCCGGCTTCCTGGTTAAACAACAGCATAACGGGTTTGCGTCCGCCATTTGATAAGCCTGGACCTAATTCAAGTATGAGTTCATTGTCAAGAAGTTCACTAACGGACGATGAAACAGTTCCTTTGTTGAGGCCAGTTTGATTTGCTATATCAGCCCTTGAAATCGGGGAAGATTCCTTAATGAGTTGCAAGATAATGGACTTGTTTCGCTGTTTCACTACATGCTGATTGTACGTCTTAATCAAAAAATCAATCCCTTCAAGATAACGAGTACTATTAGGTACACTATAATGTACGAAAACACGAAACGCCATCGAAAATGATACTTTATTTATTCATTATACACTTAGTTTATCTACTAGACAAACTAAGTTTTGCATGCTATTCTAATTTTGACATTCGTTCCACCATCTCAAAATACGTTAAGGAGGAAGATCATGAACAAAAAGAAAGCGATTACATTAATGTCGACTTGTAGTTTAGTGTCACTTCTTGCAGTAGGGTGTTCAAATGGTTCTGGTGGTGAAGCAAGCAACGGGGGGGCGGAAACAATTGAATTTATGCATCTATGGCCACAAGGGAGTTCCGCTGAACACCATCGTATTGTCAATGAGATCGTAGCTGATTTTGAGGAAGAGAGCGGTATTTCTGTTGATATGCAAGTACTAAGTAACGAGCAGTACAAAGATCAAATTACGATCTTATCTGCTTCCAATAGTCTTCCGGATGTTGGAATGACGTGGGCAGCAGGTTATTTAGACCCCTTTGTGGAGGGGAATAAATTTGCGCCGTTAGATGATTTATTGGAAGACGGACTAAGAGAAGAGTTTGTTGCAGGGACACTTGAAGCCTATGAAAAAGAAGGAGAAACATACGGTTTACCGCTTGAATTAAACACAGTATACATTTACTACAATAAATCCATTTTTGATGACTACCAGTTAGAAGTGCCTGAAACGTATGAAGAATTTGAACAAGTGATCAACACCTTGAAGGAAGAGAATGTCAATCCTATTGCTTTAGGGAATGGCGATCGCTGGACCGGATCCATGTGGTATATGTACTTTGCAGATCGAATTGGCGGTAGTGAAACCTTAACGAGTGCCATTGATCGTTCTGGTTCGTTTGAAGATGAAGCCCTCGTTGAAGCGGCGGCAAAAATCCAAGAAATGGTCGAGAATGATTCGTTTGTGAGTGGGTTTAACGGATTAGCAGATGAAGAAGCGAAGAGCATGTTTATGAACGAGCAAGCAGCTATGTACATGATTGCGACGTGGGATTTACCGAATTTTACAACAAATGAAGACATTCCTCAGGAATTTAGAGACAGTGTCGGGTATTTTACGTTTCCGACTGTAGATGGTTCTGGCGATGCAAAGAGCTATGTTGGTGGACCTGGTGTTGGTTTATTTATCAGTGAAGACTCAGATGTAAAAGAAGAATCGAAGCAGTTTGCTACGTATTTTGTAGAGCAATGGGGAGAGCGAGCGGTTTCTGAAGCTGGCGTACTTCCTGCAACAACAGTAGACAGTGATGCTCTAGACTTACCTGACATGTATGTAGATGTTTTAAATGACTTGAATGAAGCGACGAATTTAACCCTTTATGCAGATGTTCAAATGTCAGCAGCGACAGCCCAAACACATCTTGATTTGATTCAGTCCTTATTCGGATTAGAAATAACACCTGAAGAATTTGCAGAAGCAAATGAAAACGCTTTAGCAGATGAATAGTACACGTACATGATCCATCGTTTCGAACAAAAGGGCTTTTTTAATAAAGAAGAGCCCTTTTCATTTCTTGAAATTGGGGGTGTGTGAAATGAACAAAGTGATGTCGAATAAGTGGTTTATAACCCTCTACCTTCTTCCAGCCCTATTGTTACTGACGGTATTAATCTTTATCCCACTTCTTTTGACTGGCTATTATGGCTTAATGAGCTGGGATGGGATAGGCGCAATGAGTTTTATTGGTCTTGACAACTACATAAACGTTGTACAAGATGCTACTTTTTGGCAGAGTGCCGGTCACTCGTTTTTGCTAGCATTGTTTTCAACTTTAAGTTTACTTCTCTACCTAGCCGTCTCGCTTATACTAGCGTCAAAAATTAAAGGTGCCAATGTATTCCGTAAAGTGTATTTAATTCCGATGCTTCTATCTTCCGTGGCGATTGCTCAGCTATGGATTAAGATTTATAACCCTTCAAACGGAATGCTCAATACCATGTTGGGCTGGATCGGAGTGGAAAATCCACCGCTATGGCTTGCGGATCCATCGATTGTTCTTTATTCCATCTTTATTCCGATACTTTGGCAGTACGCTGGATTTTATATTCTGATTTATTATGCAGCTTTAAAGGGGATACCAGAAACCATTATTGAAGCAGCAAAGATCGATGGCGCGAGTCCGTTGCAAATTGCGCTTCGAATTAAGCTTCCATTAATTATGGGTGTGATTAAAGTCACAATCGTTCTAGCCGTTGTAGGCTCACTAAAATACTTTGATTTAATTTTCGTCATGACTGGCGGAGGACCTAACGGAGCAAGCGAAGTGATGGCTTCTTATATGTATAAACTCGCTTTTGGCAGCTATAACTTTGGCTACGGTAGTGCAGTCGGTTTTGCTCTTCTAGTTATTACCTTAATCGTCACCTATATCGTTCGCAGATTAACTGCGAATAAAGAAGATATCCAATATTAACGAGGTGATTGTATGAAAAAACTCGGTTACTTCCTGTTATATGGGAGCTTGAGTATCGTAGCCATCATTCAAGTGTTCCCTATTGTGTGGCTGTTTCTCTTTTCTTTAAAAGACAACCGTGAAATTTTTGCAGGGAATCCATTTGCGCTACCGCAAGCGATTAAATGGGAAAATTACTACAGCGTCTGGGAAGCGGGTATTGGTAATTACTTTTTTAATAGTGTCTGGATTACGACAGTATCGATTTTCTTTACACTACTTTTTGCCAGTATGGCCGTGTTCGTTATTACGAGAATGCATTGGAAGCTAAATAAGCTCGTTCTTGGGCTGTTTATGATCGGGTTAATGATTCCCATTCATTCGTCGCTCATTCCATTGTTTAGTATGTTTCTAGATGCCGGGATTATTGATAATCCTTGGGCAATCGTTTTAACCTATACGGCTTATAATTTGCCGATTACGATGATGATTCTGCTAGGATTTTATTATACGATTCCAAAAGAAATTGAAGAGGCTGCTATTATTGACGGCGCTTCCTTACATCGGCTCTTTTTCACCATTATTTTGCCGCTGACCATTCCCGTTTTATCAACAACGGCGATTATCAATATGATTTACAACTGGAATGAGTTCGTCTTTGCGAATACGTTTATTAGTTCCGACCGATACAAAACGTTAACGGTCGGTATCCAAAACTTTGTTGGGCAGTATATGACGGATTGGGGCGCTATTGGAGCAACGCTCGTCATTAGTGTGTTACCGATTTTAATCGCATTTTTCTTTTTTAGTAACAAGATTGTGGAAGGGATTTCATCTAGTGCTGTTAAAGGATAACTATAGGAGGAATGAACAATGACTTATTTTTCAACGGTATCAAACGTTCGCTACGAAGGGAAGCATTCAACCAATCCATTTGCCTTTAAATTTTACAATGCAGAAGAGGTTATTGGCGATAAGACGATGGAAGAGCATTTACGATTTGGTGTAGCCTACTGGCATACGTTTACAGAAGATTTAACAGATCCGTTTGGAGTAGGAACGGCGATTAGACCGTGGAATCATTTAAAGGGTCTTGATTTGGCTAAGGCTCGGGTAGAAGCAGCGTTTGAGTTCTTTGAAAAATTAGGCGTGCCTTACTTTTGTTTTCATGATGTAGACATTGCACCGGAAGGAGAAAACCTGAAGGAAAGCAATAAAAATCAAGATGTCATTGTTGCTATGATCAAAGACTATATGAAAGATAGCAAGACAAAGCTATTGTGGAATACAGTGAATAATTTCTCCCACCCTCGTTTTGTCCATGGAGCTGCTTCGTCCAACCATGCGGATGTGTTCGCTTATGCTGCGGCTAAAGTGAAAAAAGGGCTAGAAGTCGGAAAAGAGCTCGGTGCGGAAAACTATGTGTTTTGGGGAGGGCGTGAAGGCTATGAAACCCTCTTGAATACGGATATGAAATTGGAACTCGATAATCTTGGACGCTTCTTTCATTTAGCTGTTGCGTACGCAAAAGAAATTGGGTTTGATGCACAGTTTTTAATTGAACCGAAGCCAAAAGAACCTACCTCCCATCAATATGATTTTGATGTGGCGAGTGGCTACGCGTTCCTCCAACACTACGGACTAGAGAAGGATTTTAAATTTAACATTGAAGCCAATCACGCGACATTAGCAGGTCATACATTTGAGCACGAACTTCACTACGCACGTATACATGGAATGCTTGGCTCAGTTGATGCCAATCAAGGTCATCCTCTGTTAGGATGGGATACAGATGAGTTTCCAACAGACATCTATGCGACAACGCTTGCCATGTATGAGATTTTAAAGAATGGAGGGCTTGGACGTGGAGGATTAAACTTCGACGCAAAAGTGAGAAGAGGCTCCTTCGCAGCAGAAGACCTAGTTGAAGCGCATATAGCGGGTATGGATAGCTTTGCGGTCGGATTAAAAGTAGCACAAAAGCTGCTTAATGATGGCGCCCTTGAAGCAGTTATTGAAGATCGCTACCAAAGTTATTCAACAGGGATTGGTAAGAAGATTGTAGAGGGAACGGTTAGCTTACAAGAATTAGAGCAACATGCGTATACGTTAGATACAATCCAACAAACGTCTGGAAAACTCGAGCGTATAAAAGCCATAATCAATCAATACGTACTAACAATGTACACAGATCAATAGAAAAACCTAGGGCTGGGTGTGGTGATAACGTGAAGTATGTGATTGGCATTGATTTAGGAACAAGTGGGGTGAAAATCACTCTAGTTAACCGTAAAGGTGAAACGGTTCATGAGCGATCAAAAACGTACCCCCTTATCCAAAATAAATCTGCGTATAGCGAACAAGATCCAAACGAGTGGGTGGAGAAAACAGTAGAAGGGCTAGCCGAAATGGTTACTCTCTTTACAGGCAATCCATTGGATATAGAAGGAATGAGCTTTTCTGGCCAAATGCACGGTCTTGTTCTATTAGATGAACAGCAACAGCCATTACGGCATGCCATTCTTTGGAATGATACGAGAACGGGAGAAGAGTGCAAGGAGATTTACGAAAAAGTAGGCAGAGAAAAACTGCTTGAGCTGACGCAAAATCTAGCTTTAGACGGGTTTACGTTACCGAAACTGCTGTGGGTGAAAAACCATGAGCCAGAGGTATTTCAACAAGCAAAAAGCTTTCTTTTACCGAAAGATTATCTTCGTCTCAAGCTGACCAATGCGCTACATATGGACTATTCGGACGCAGCTGGTACCCTTTTATTAGATGTCAAACAATCATGCTGGAGTGAAGAGATTGCGAGATTAGTGGGTCTTGATAAAGCCCTGTTTCCACCACTTGTAAACGCTCATGACAAGGTAGGGGTATTAACGGATGAGATCGCTCGACGTACTGGTCTTTCAAAGGATACCAACGTTTTCGCTGGAGGAGCGGATAATGCTTGCGGCGCAATCGGTGCAGGTGTTTATGAAGAAGGGAAAACACTCGTCAGTATTGGAACGTCTGGTGTGGTCCTCTCTTACGAAGAAAGCAACGACAAAGATTTTCAAGGCAACGTTCACTATTTCCATCACGGGGTCGCAGATCGCTTTTATACAATGGGGGTAACCCTTGCGGCTGGCTACAGTCTACAATGGTTTAAAGAAACGTTTGCGCAAGAAAAACGTTTTGATGAAGTCCTCGCTGAACTAGATGAAGTATCGGCGGGAGCGAATGGTTTGCTGTTTACACCTTATCTTGTAGGTGAGAGAACTCCCCATGCTGATGCGACCATTCGAGCTAGTTTTATCGGCATGGACAGTGGTCATAAGCGTGCCCATTTTGTTCGTGCAGTTGTCGAAGGCATTACGTTCTCCTTACATGAATCTGTGACGTTGTTTAGACAATATGGAAAAGCAATTGAAACGATTGTTTCCATTGGTGGTGGGGCAAAAAGTGCCTCGTGGTTACAGATTCAAGCCGACATCTTTAACGCCAAGGTCGTGAAGTTGTCAACAGAGCAAGGCCCTGCGATGGGAGCTGCTATGCTTGCTGCTTATGGGTGTGGATGGTTTAACTCTTTGAAGGAATGTGGCGATGCGTTTCTGTCCATTGAGCAAGAGTTCATCCCTAACGAAGCAAACGTAAAGACGTATCAGCAACTTTTCAACATCTATCAACAGGTATATGGGAAAACGGCTGAACTGAATGAACAATTATCTACGTTTAGAAAATAAGAACAGGTGAGTAACCAATCCTTCGTTGGTAGGGTGGTTACTTTTTTTGCATGATAAAGATGTTTTAAGCCTACGTTTACATATGTTTGATTATGTGCGATATTTACTAATGAGGTGAAAAGCATGTTAACGATTGAACGGCATGAACGTTTACTCGCTTATTTAGCTGAACATAAGTCCATCCGGGTATCCGAAGCGAGTAAGCAATTGAACGTAACAGAAAAAACCATCCGCCTTGATTTAGAGGCGCTTGAAGCCAAGCATTTCCTTAAGCGTGTACATGGTGGAGCCGTTTTGCTAGAGACAGAGACAAGCTTGTATCCCATTCAAAAAAGACAGCAGAGCCACGGCGAAAAGAAAAGGGAAATCGCTTTAAAAGCCAAGATATGCTTAGCGGATCACGACGTCATCTTGCTAGATGGAGGCAGCACTACGGTGGCATTTGCTGAAACGTTAGGCGATCAACCACTAACGGTTATTACAAATGACATTCAAGTAGGAGCTGTGCTCTACCAGAAAGAAAAAATTCAACTCATCATGCTAGGAGGCGTTCGTCAAGGAACGAGTTCTGCTCTTTATAGCAAAGAGACAATGAACATGCTTGATTCCTTTTATGTAAAGAAAGCATTTATCGGCACGACTGGTATCTCAGTCAAGAATGGATTGTCGGTATTAAATCAACAACATATTGAATGGAAGAAAAAAATAATCACTGCTGGAGAAGAAGTGATTCTACTGGCAGATTCAACAAAATTTGGTCAGACCGGATTAATGACATTTGCTGATGTAAACGCACTTGACAGGATTGTGACAGATACGCAAATCGACGAATCCATAAAAGCAGCGTTGATTAAACAAGGCATACAAGTGTATTAAAAAGATTGTCTAGTGAGAATAATTGTGCTACTATCAAACCTAAACGAACATAAATGAACATTAGGAGGGTATTGATTGTTCTCACTAAATGGAAAAACTGCTTTAGTAACAGGTACCAGTCGTGGCCTAGGTCAGGGGATGGCCATGGGCCTTGCAGAAGCAGGGGCAACGATTATTGGTGCTGGCGTAAGTGATATGAGTGAGACAAAGGCTGCTATAGAGCAGTGTGGCAGTACCTTTATTGGACTAGAGGCCGATTTAGCCGCTGCAAAAGGAGCCGAAAATCTTGCTGAGCAAGTGTTTGACCTTTTTGAAAGCGTTGACATTTTGGTGAATAATGCAGGAACGATTAAGCGTGCAGAAGCAGAAGCGTTTACCGATGAGATGTGGCGGTCGGTCATGCAAATCAACTTGGATTCTGTCTTTTCGCTTTCAAGAGAAGTAGGGAAGCGAATGGTGGAACAAGGGCAAGGCTCCATTATTACGATTGCATCGATGCTCTCGTTTCAAGGTGGTTTACGTGTTCCAGCGTATGCGGCAAGCAAGCATGCGGTTGCTGGATTGACAAAATCTCTCGCGAACGAATGGGGAAAGAAAGGGGTTCGCGTCAATGCGATTGCACCTGGTTACATGGTGACGTCCAACACAGAAGCGGTTCGAAACGATGAACAACGATATGAATCGATTTCTTCACGAATTCCGATGGGGCGATGGGGG
Organism: Shouchella hunanensis; assembly: GCF_028735875.1. Lineage (GTDB taxonomy): Bacteria > Bacillota > Bacilli > Bacillales > Bacillaceae_D > Shouchella > Shouchella hunanensis. The sequence continues at coordinate 1,061,198 of NZ_CP117834.1, read as the reverse complement.
CAGCCTGCTGATTTAAAAGGGCCGGTGGTGTTTCTTGCATCAGATGCTTCGTCGTATGTGAATGGGCATATTCTTGCAGTAGATGGTGGATGGTTAAGTTCATAATGAAGGAAAAGAGGCGAGGGAATGGATATTCGGTATGAAGTGAATCCGATTGATTTTAAGTCGTACAGCACAAGTGAGGTTCGAAAAGCATTTTTAATTGAATCGCTGTTCCAAACAGACACCTTGCAATGGACGTATTCGCATTATGATCGACTTGTTATAGGTGGAGCGGTACCTGTAGAGAAAACGTTACAATTGGAATGGGGCGATGTCTTAAAAACGGCTTATTTTTTAGAGCGGAGAGAAATCGCTGTGATCAATATTGGTGGTGAAGGGACAGTGAACGTGGATGGGGAATCCTATTCCCTCGTCAAACGAGATTGCTTGTACATTGGAAAAGGGAAGGAAATGGTCCAATTTGAAAGCAAGGACGCGACTGATCCGGCTCGGTTCTATCTCGTCTCTGCAACGGCGCATCAACCATATCCAACGAAGAAACTGCCGATCGCGGATGCGGTGCCGACTAAGCTTGGCACAGACGCAGAATCAAATCGCCGCACCATTTATAAGTATATTCATCAGGAAGGGATCCAAAGCTGCCAGCTCATGGTTGGCATGACGTTACTTGAGCCGAATAATATGTGGAATACGATGCCAGCTCATTTACACGATCGACGAATGGAAGCGTATCTGTACTTTGATATGGCGCCAGCTTCAAGGGTTATGCACCTTATGGGACAGCCCAACGAAACCCGTCACATCATTGTGAAAAACGAACAAGCGATTATTTCGCCACCGTGGTCTATTCATTCCGGTGTGGGAACAAGTCATTACACATTTATTTGGGCCATGGCAGGTGAGAATTATACATTCACCGATATGGATCCAGTTCCAATGGAAGCGTTAACGTAATGTGTAGCAATTTAGTGTTACTAGATCGGGATGTAAGCCAATAAGAGAAAAGCGTTTTCTCCAATATCCTTTTATAGTAAGAGAAAAGCGTTTTCTCCAATATCCTTTTATAGTAAGAGAAAAGGCGTAAGGAGCTGATCCAATGAAAGATAAGTTTGCTGCAACGTTATTTACGGTAAGGGATGAGTTGAAATCGGCAGGTATCGGTCCTGTTTTTCAAGAAATTGCGGAAATGGGCTATGCGGGTATTCAACTTTCTGGGTTGCCACCTGGCTATGATCAAGACGAAGTCGCCTACCATTTAAAAAAGAATGGTGTTGCTACGGCAGGGATGCACGTTTCATTTGACCGTTTGACAAACGAACTCGATCTTGTCAGACAAGAAGCAAAAAAATACGGGACAACTGACGTGTTTTGTCCGTATTTGCCTGAGTCTCTTCGTACGGAGAGTGGGTATCGTGAAGTGAAAAAGGCATTAAATGGGGTAGCGAAAGCAGCACCAGAGTTACGAATTGGCTATCACAATCATGCGTTTGAATTCGAAACGCAGGTTGAAGGAATGGATGCGCTCTCCTATTTACTAGAGCCACGTGAGGATAATGCGATTCTTGCTGAGATTGATGTATTTTGGGTAGCAAAAGGTGGGCATGATCCCCTTTCCTATGTGGAGCCTTACAAAGGAAGAATGCCGGTTATCCATTTGAAAGATATGACCGCAGATGAGGACCGAACGTTTGCAGAAGTAGGTGAAGGAATCATTGACTTCCCACCGCTCTTACAATGGGGAGAGCGGCATGGAATTGAGTGGTACGTCGTCGAGCAAGATGTATGCAAAATGGCGCCAATGGATAGTTTACGATTGAGTCTAAGCAACCTGCACCGTTATGCAGATGCGCTTCAGGAACAAAAGCAAAAAAAGTAAGCTGGTGAAAGCAACCAGCTTACTCAGCGATGGCTTGGCGCTTGTATTGTTCAGGTGTCAAGCCTGTTAATTGTTTGAACACTTTTGTGAAGTGGGACGGATAGTTAAAGCCGACTTGGTAACAGACTTCTGTAACGCTTGTCTGGTGGAGAAGAAATTCAATTTTTGCTTGATTGACCCGTCGTTGGTATAAATATTTAAAAATAGTTGCCCCAGTCATTTCTTTAAACACTTTCGCCAAATGATACTTGCTCATATGCAACGCAACCTCAATCGCCTCAAGTTTTAAGTCCTCTTGATAATTCGCTTCAATAAACCCCACGATGGCTTGCACCGTCTTCTCTTTTTGACTCATATAAGATGAAGGCCGATCTCCATGCTTATCGGAATGAGACGATAGAAACGAGATGAAATCCATAAAAGCAAGTTGAAAGCGAGCAAATTCATCTGACTCTCTTAAAGGATGACGATCGTTTAATCGTTTCAAATAGGCCTCCACTTTCTCCTTTTCCGCTCCTCGAAACGGAAGGAGGAGCGGTTTCACTTGAGTGAATGTTGCAAGCATAGTCGGATAGCCCATTGTTTCAAAAATACGTTGAAAATAAGCTTGATCAAAATGAAGGGTGGAACGGACATAGGGCTGATCGCGAAATAACTTCGGACAGTGCAGTGTTAAACCGTTCATTAAAATCAGATCGCCAGGCTGTAAATGTAAGATTTGATCGCCAATGAAATACGTGCATTTTCCTTGATGAAAATAGTAAATTTCAGCGAGTTCGTGAGAATGAAAGGGGAGGCTCTGAACATTTTTATGATTTGCCCGATACGTAAAGTTTAATCGTTCGTTAAGTGGGAGAAGCCCGCTCATCGGACATTCTCCCTTGAGGTAAGATGAACGGCTTGTTGTTGCGCAAGTAAACAGAGTTCTGCTGCTTTAAAAGCGTGTGCTTGGGTCATGGCTCGCTCCGTCCTATGGATGCAGTCTAGAATGAGTTCACCAAAAAACGGATAACCGACTTTTCCTTGCAGCGACAAATGGTGCTCACCATCTTGATTGACTAAGTAAAGGTGATCCCCACTCTTCTCGCGCGCGACATCCACATACTTGCGGAGTTCAATCGTCCCTTTTGTTCCTGTAATAAACGTTCGACCGTCGCCCCATGTGCTTAACCCATCAGGCGTGTGCCAATCCACTTTAAAAAATTGAGTTGCCCCTGTATTCCCAACTAATGTGGCGTCTCCATAGTCTTCTAATTCGGGAAAGGATGGGTTTGCGTAATTCGCAACCTTACTCTGAAGAATCTGAGCGTCTGAGCAACCCGCATAAAACAAAAACTGCTCGATCTGATGGCTACCAATGTCACAGAGGATGCCACCATAGTTGTCTTTTTGAAAAAACCATTCAGGTCGATTGTCTGCTTGAAGTCGATGAGGACCAAAGCCTGTCACTTGAATGACATCACCAATCGCTCCATTCGAAATGAGTTCACCTGCATAGACTGCGGATTCCACGTGAAGACGCTCGCTAAAGTAGACCATATACTTTCTTCCTGTTCGCTTAACGGCTGCTTTCGCTAATTCGAGTTGTTCAAGGCTTGTAAAAGGGGTTTTATCGGTAAAATAATCTTTACCTGCTTCCATGGAGCGAATGCCAAGGTTCGCTCGCTCAGACGGGATGGCGGCCGCCGCAATCAAGTGGATGGAGGAATTCGTCAGAATCTCGTTTTCAGATGAAGCAACACGAACGCTAGGGTACGCGTCGGTAAAGCGGGCAACCTTCTCTGGGTCTGGGTCATAAACCGCTGCCAGTGTCCCGCCTGCTTCCATCAATCCATTACACATCCCGTAGATATGCCCATGATCAAGAGCGATGGCTGCAAATAAAAATTCCCCTGGCTGTACAACTTGGTTTGGTTTTCCTTTTGGTGCATACGTCATGCCGTCCTGCTTTCCCACTATAGGCCCTCCTTAATGACTACCAGACACATCCAATGTCGTTTCAGTAGCATGATTCTTTCCTTGAGATTGCTGAATGCGCTTTGTTAATTCTTTTTCATACAACGATTCATCGAGTGGAAAGGACACCCAATCATCAATCCAAGTCGAGAGCTGCATCGCATTGGAAAGCGTTAACCCATAAATACCTTCTTCACCTGGCGCAAGCAACGGCTCTCCTGTTCGGATCGCATTGACGAAGTTTTGGGTAATCCCTTCATGATCAGTGGCACCCTCTTTCACTTCAATCGGAATAAGTTGGCTGTTTGGTGCGCCGAAACCACCTTTGTACGATTGGTTAAATGCGGGTTCCTCTGTTTCCAACTGCCAAAACGTCAGTTCATCGTTCTCGATCACGACCTTTCCCCTCGTTCCGGTTACTTCTAGCCGGTTCGTTCCGGGTGCTTCAGCCGTTGTCGTAATGAAGACGCCGGTCGCACCTGTTTCGTATTCGAGGTAGGTCGTTACTTCGTCTTCCACCTCAATGTCTCGATATTTACCAAATGAACAAAACCCTCGCAGGCGCTTCGGCTCCATTTGAAGTAACCATCCCCAAAGGTCGAGCTGATGGGGGCATTGATTAATAAGGACACCACCACCTTCTCCTGCCCAAGTTGCGCGCCAGTTACTTGAATCGTAGTAACTTTGTGATCGATACCAGTTTGTAATGATCCAGTTCATTCGCCTAATCGATCCGAGTTCACCGTCATGAATTAGCTTTCGCAACGTTTGATAGATAGGCTTCGTTCGTTGATTATACATAAGGGAAAAGACGAGACCGCTTTTAGCGGCTGCTTCATTCATTTCACGTACGTCACTCGTGAAAACACCAGAAGGTTTCTCGCAAAGAACGTGAAGCCCGTTTGCGAATGCTTTTTGAGCGAGGCGAGGGTGACTATAGTGAGGAGTGGCGATTAATACAGCATCAAACAACCCTGAATGGAAGAAGGCGTCTTCATCTGTAAAAAAAGGAATCGCATCAAAATGTTGTTGTAATTCCGCCACCCGCCCAGATCGTTCCTCTAGAAAAGCCCCGATGACAGCGCCTTCAATTTTGTTTTGATACAAGTAAGAAGCGTGCGAAGTACCCATATTACCAAGCCCGATAATACCAATGCGTACAATGTCCATTCAATCGTCTCCTTTTTATCATGTTACGTTTAGTCTAGGGTGACACTCATTAAAAAACTGTTTTGCGATTGCTGATTTTGTCCATCCATTTATACGAGATTGTCATTGCTTCTGCAAATTTAGTCGATATTGGTGGGGAGTGGTTTGCAGCTCGCGTCTGAACATTTGAATGAAATAAGAGACATTTGTGATGCCAATTCGTGAACAAATGGCTTCTAACGATAGGGTACTGGTTTGCAACAAATGGCAGGCTTCTTTCATTCTTCTGGCGGTTAAGTAAGTCGTGATGCTACTGCCTGTCTCTAGACGAAAACGTTTTGAAATGTACGATTTAGATAAGAATAATTCATCTGCTAGTTCATCAAGCTTAAACGGTCTTGAGAGATTCGCTTCAATCCAGCGCATGACCCGTTCTGCATAGGGGAGATTCCGGGTTTGTAAGCTGGGTGAATGGTGTTTTAGCTGATGTTGGACATAGCCTAACAACTGAATAAGGAACACATTTTCTCGATCGACTTGCTCTTTTAATGGGCAAGTTCCTAAGCTCTCGTCGTAAAGCTGACAAAGCTGTTGAATATAGGAGAAGTCTTGGGTAAAGTCAATGAACTGATGTTCAAACGTATCGTTTTGCATGTGGTAAAAGAGTTGAAGCATAGAAGGGTACATGTGTAGAAGTCTCTCGGTGTGAAGTGGATCAAAGTGAAGGGTTGATCGTTCATAAGGTTCATTCTTTAATGTGGCAACGTGGTGTAATTGAAACGGTTGAAAAAAGAACAACCTCCCTGGCTTTATCGGTGTCACACGCTGATTTAAAATCACATTTCCAGAGCCTTTAAAGACAATTAATAGCTCGAAACCTTGGTGCCAGTGATAGTATTCAATCGGAAAGCTCGTTTTATTGTTATGCCAGACAACCGCCTTTTTGTGCTCTGGTATGAACTGGAATGACGGTTTACTCACACATCATCATCCTTCCCATTTTGAACAACAGAACAATATTTTTCATCATTGTATCACTACTTTCATCTATTTGGAAGCGCTATCATAAAAAAGAACGTCCAATGACAAGGAGGAGGAAGAGCATGATTACAGAGAAAACACGAATGACAACCATGCAACTGAACGAAAAGGTTATGGAGATGGCAAAGAGCATAGGGGAGAAATCACCTCATGCCACGAACGCTGAAGGGCATTACGATGACCTGAACGTTGATTGGTGGACATCTGGGTTTTATCCAGGCTTATTATGGCTGATGCACGACCTTACGGGTGACCCGTTTTATCGTGCACAAGCAGAACCATGGACGGAAAAAATTGAAGCCGCTTTCGATGCCCATCCAATTGTGCTCCACCATGATGTTGGATTTCAGTTTCTCTTAACAGCGGTCATGGATTATGAACAAACTGGAAGTGAAAATAGCTTACGAGTAGGGCTAAAGGCGGCAAATTACTTAGCTGGTCGTTTTAACCCTGTTGGTGGCTTTATTAAGGCATGGAATGGCGATGAAAAAAAAGGATGGGCGATTATTGATTGCATGATGAACATCTCCTTACTTTATTGGGCAAGCACTGTTACCAATGATCCAAGCTATGCCCATATTGCCAATCAACATGCAGATACAACTCTTAAATATGGTGTTCGAGAAGATGGGACGACAAGCCATATTCTTTCTTTTGATCCCCACACTGGGGCTTTTATTGAAGCGTTAGGGGGCCAAGGGGAGGCTGCCGATTCAGCATGGAGTAGAGGAAATGCGTGGGCACTTTACGGCTTTGCAAATGCCTATCGACATACTGGAAAGGAGGCGTATTTAATAGCGGCAAAGAAGATTGCACACCACTTTATTGCGGCTTTACCAGAAGATGACGTACCTCTATGGGATTTCCGGTGTGTTGAACGTGACCATGCACCTAAAGACAGTTCGGCAGGTGCAATTGCAGCATCAGGTCTTTTAGAAATAGAGGAAGCCGTTGATCCAAAGGAAAAGCAACTCTATGGACAGGCGGCTAGACGATTGGTGAAAGGGCTAACTTCCCATGCGCTTGCACCGAGTCAATCTGAAGCCATTCTTTCTTTTGCAACGGGCCATTGTCCAGCTGGACGCGATATCAATGTCTCCCTTATTTATGGAGACTATTACTACGCAGAAGCAATTGCTAAGCTAGATGGCTGGAAGCGACGAATCTTCTAATTTGAAGCAAACAGGAGGGGAAGGAATGAAAACAGGGGTTGAGATGCCTGCAAATGTCCAAACGAGACGGAACAAATCAATCAAATCAACACTTAGCTGGTACGTCTTTTTATTACCGACGTTTCTAGGTGTTGCTTGTTTTATAGTCTACCCTGTTTTCGAATCATTCCGTTTAAGTTTTTATAACTCAAACGGAACGATTGAAACGTGGGTAGGCTTAACGAACTATCAGCGCGTTCTAAGTCAGGGTGCATTTTGGAATGCTGTATACAATACATTTTATATCGCTTTCTTTCAATTGCTGTTAGCCATTCCAATCGGGTTTATTTTAGCGAGTATGATTAATCGTATTAACCGCTTTAAAAGTGTGTTTAAAGTGATGTTCTTCTTACCAAACGTTACGTCCATTGTCGCCGCAGCGATGATCTTTATGTTCGTGCTCCAGCCGGAAGTTGGCTTAATTAACCATGTGTTAGATACCCTTGGCTTACCAACATCACCGTGGTTGTCCGATCCGGGAACATCAAAATGGGGCGTTATTTTACTCACAATTTGGCATTGGATTGGATTTGTCATTATTATCTGTCTGGCGAACTTACAGGCAATCTCGCCTGAACTTTATGAAGCATCGGAAATCGACGGTGCTACAGGATTTCAACAATGGCTCTTTATTACCATTCCGAATATGGCAGGAACTTTTGCTTTTCTTATTATTATGGGCTGGATTTCTGGATTGCAGCGATTTCAAGAAATCTTTGTATTAGGAGGAGCCGGGGGAAGTCCTGGAAGGTCGTTACAAACGATGGTTGCCCTTATTTATGAGCGTGGTTTTGGCGGATTTGAGTTTGGCATTGCTTCGGCGATTACCGTTCTTTTATTTCTGATTATTCTGCTCTTTACGGTGCTCAACATCAAACTAACTCGCTTAAAGCTTTAGGAGGTGAAGGAGAAGATGAATAACCATAAAAACATGCAGAAGATAACACAGGTCGTTTTGTATGCTGCTCTCGTAATCGTGGCGATCATTGTCGTCGCCCCTTTTGTGTGGATGGTAAGCATTAGCTTTGATCGACTGGCTAATATCCAAGTACCATTTCCACCAACGTTTATTCCGGACCCGTTTTCCTTGTTTAACTATGAGCTTGTGTTTGAAAACGGCCGCATTTTCAGCGCGTACCTGAATTCAGCGTTTGTTACGTTTTGCTCGGTTTTCTTACAAATCTCAGCTGCTTTGTTAGGAGGGTATGCGTTTTCTAAAGGGCAATTTAAAGGGAAAAAACTCTTGTTTATCATGGTGCTCGCAACGATGATGATTCCAATAGAAGCGAGACTCATTCCTCTTTACACCATGTTTAACTCAGCAGGGTTACTGAATACGTTTTGGCCTGTTATCGTACCGTCGATTTTATATGGATTTGGCGTGTTTCTTGCCAAACAGTTTTTTGATCAAGTTCCAGACAGCTTGCGTGAAGCCGCGCAAATTGATGGCGCTAGTGAATTCAGAACATTCTTTCAGGTTTATGCGCCGTTGGCAGGACCGATTACCGCCACGTTAATCATTTTATCGTTCATGGGCAATTGGAATGAATTCGTCTGGCCTCTTGTTGTGTTAAACTCGGAACGTTTGCACACCATTCCACTCTTTTTAGCAAGTTTTTCATTAGAAAATGGTACATCTCTCGCCGGAATGACCATGGCCCTTGCGACAATGAGCGTCTTGCCTATCATTATCGTCTTTGTCTTTTTACAGCGCTATATTATTCAAAGCATCGCACTAAGCGGTTTAAAAGAATAGGAGGAGTTCAAATGGATGTAAAGCGATTGCCAGTTGTTTGTCTCGTCGCCACTTCTCTATTACTCTTACCAGGCTGCTTGCCTCAAGAAGGAGAGGAAGGCAATCAGCTAGAGGAAAGTGATTTAACCATTGCGATGATTGGAGAATTTAAGTTTCAAGACACAACCGATCCGATCACGGCCCACAAATCAACTGGTTTTCATGCAGTGAAAGAAGAGTTTGAACGACTGCATCCCGGTGTTACCATCGATTTTGTCATCATGCCATGGAATAATTATGTACCAAATACTCAAGCGATGATAGCCGGAAGTCAAGCAGACGTCTATCAAATGCCGGGTGTGAATGACTTTGCAGCTCAAGGCTTACTGGAACCGCTGCAACCATACATTGAGGAAGATGCGTTTGATTTAAGTGTCTACCACGATAATTTAGTAGAAGGCTGGATGACATTTGGGCCAGAAGACGATGATTTGCAAATCTACTCCCTACCTGTGCTTGGAGATGGCCGATTTATTCAATATGATAAGGAGCTATTTGAACAATGGGGCGTGGAACCACTATCGGATTACCCGACTGTTGAAGAAGTAATGGAAAAAGCAAAGCAAATGACAGGAGAGAACCCGGTCACAGGTGAACAAAACTATGGCATTTACTTTGCAGGCACTCATGACACCGCCTTAACAGCAACTAATTTTATGGAGGGATTTGGTGGTGAATGGGGCACTGGTCAACGGTGGGAAGAAATCGAGTTGAACTTTGATTCAGAAGAAATGGAGCAAGCGCTGCATGCTATGATGGAACTGTCTCACTATATGCCAAGAAGCTTTGTAAATGGTCAAGGCAATGACCGCTGGCTAACACCAAGTAATAATATTGCCATCTCTGTGAACCAAGGAAATGGAAACATGAAGCCCATTTACGCACAGGAATTAGAAGACCGCTTTCCTGTTGTGCAAACATTTAAAAACGCAGAAGGAGTCGGAAGTATGTTCTCTGGCAGCCCCTTTGCGATCGGGGAAACCAGTCAAAATAAAGACCTAGCTTGGGAATTTATTAAGTTCAGCTCAAGCGAATATTTTCAGCGCTTTCTCTGGGAAGAATGGGGTAGCACCCCTGTGATTAAAGAAGCGGTAGAATGGGAAAGCATTCAAGAAATGGAGCTCATGACCCCTGTACTAGAAGCCATGACAAACGCTGTCACACCGAGGTATCCGTGGGCATCCTCACAACCACGATACATTCTTCAAGCGAAGATAGAAGGCGCTCTGACAGGAACCCTGTCCGTCGAGCAAGCGCTAAAAGAAGCACAGGCTGAAAGTACAGAATGGATTCATTCTCGTTAGTGAAGCAGGACCAATAATCATTCCTCTCTGGTTATGGAAACAGTCAGAGGGGTTTTTAGTGTGAAGCAAGAGGGGACTTATACAAAAAAGTAGGAAAATGAAAAAGATTTTTATTCCGTACCCTTAACCCTGCTAATGGCAGGGTTATTTACCATTTGTTCTGATAAAATAACATGTAATGAAAGGGTCCAATTTGTTTAAATATTCTAGTTTCTTCTGTTGTTTTTAGTAGAGTGTATGGGTGTAGTGAATCGATTTAATTAAATGCCACTACCGAAGAATTTGGATTGAGGATAAATCAAATTGTAAAATTGTGCGGGAAGCTAGGATTTTATGAATTTGAACGAGAATGTATTAAATTATCAACTGATGATTTAGACATTTTGGCTGTAAATGATTCTCCGAGTATGGACTAAAAATAGCATAAAGCTAAAAAGAAAATAAGGAATGGTCTTGTAGCATAATGATAGTATGTAGACCTAAAAGAGGAGGTTCTTTCTATTTTGAGCAAAAACCAGATTTCGAAAAAATCAATTGTCATAGGTATCTTTTTAATTATTTTGCTAATCTCTGTCATTGCATTAGTATTTAACAAACCTCCAAAAAATAGTGCGCTTAAAGGAACCTATTTAAGCAGTGATCTACCTTTTGCAACAATGGTATTTGATTTAGATGATAATCGTACATTTTATTTCTACAACGAAAGTGAAACGGATAAAGGAACATATGAAAACGTTTCAGAGACTATCTATAAGATAAACAGTGAAAAATTTAATGGACAAGAAATGATGTTTAACGGGAATGACGAAGTAAGAATCGAAATCGATCATGAAACCTATACGTTCAAAAAAGATTCTAATCTACCGACAATAATAAATGAATGAACTGATTTATTTAAAAGGCTGTATTAAAATATGCAAGCCATGAGTGACTAAGAAGAAAAGCAGTAGACCTTAAGGAAAAGCGAGAACCCTCCTTAAGGCAACAAGTCTTTAATGGATTGGATCTGGTCTAGATACAAGAAGGAAAAAAGGGGAATGAGGGCTAAAGCGATCACGAGAAAAAGGATTCTCCACTTTGGTCGATGCCAATTAAGTAGGACGAAACCGACATTCATTGCTAATAGGGAAGAATACATCAAACCTCGTGCTTGTAACGAGTCAATTGAATGTGTAATCAAAGACAACTCTTGCTCGATAAAATTTTCTTTGTCTAAAGAAATGGAATGTGGTTGAAACGCACCTTGTCGTACAAAGAGTTGAGTCTCGGTTGTCTCATAGGTAAACATGCCAGGAAGTAAGTTGAAGATATACATGGCTATTGGTGTGCCTAGAAGGAAAATGGCAGTAATGAAAAGACTGCGTTTATTTCTAATATAGACCCCTCCTTTCGGATAAGAACAATTTAATTTTAACAAATTATCCAATTTTAAACAATAAACTCGAATGATCATCTTCTTTAAATACAAAAAACAACCACCCTTAAATCTCGAAAGGGTGGTTGTTTTATTTGTGTCGTTACAGCAGTTCTTCTGCAATTTGATCAACGACCAAGTTTATAGCAATTGGACCGTAGTAGCCAATCCATAAACCGGTGTTTTTCTCGTAGACGTGATCGTTCTTTACAGCATCTAGCCCTTGCCAAACAGAGGATGCTTGGAAAGACGCTGTTAAGTCTAGGTTTGTGTCGTCTTGCAGTAAGAAGAGATGGTCAGCTTCTAGATCTGGCATGACTTCAAGGGAGATCATCGTACTGGAATCAGAACTTACCGTAGCCATTTCTGGTGGCGTCAGCCCGAGATCGTCATACAAGATTTGTGCTGTTCGGTGGGATGTAGTGTGAAGGCGTATCATATCATCCCTTGGTCGAATGAGACTGACGACTTCATCGCCTACCGATTCTTCCAAATCGGCTTTTAGCTCGTCCACTTTTGTTGTGTAATCGGCTATCACCGTTTCTGCTTTTTCCGTTTGATTTAAGAGTGTTCCAAAGGAAAGGAGTACGGTTTGCCAATCTTCCATTCGATCGAACATGATGGTAGGAGCAATTCGTTCTAATTGATCATAGATGTCTTCATGGGTGTCTGTGGCAATAATGAGATCAGGATCGGTGCTAATGATCGCTTCTAAATTCGGTTCGAGGTAGGTACCTAGCAAAGTCGCATCACTAGGCGCCTCCCCTAGATACTCTGGCAGACCGTTATCGGTTTCAGCGTATACGGTTCCGACAGGGATCTCGTCTAAAGCCATCATTTGGTCTAAAAATTGTACATCTAATACAACCACTCGCTCTGGCTTGTCTTCTACGACAAATTCACCCTTTATATGTTCAATGACTTCGTTATCTGAATGCTCTATGTTTTCTTCTGTGCTCGTTGAACAGGCACTGAGAAGGAGCGTCATGCATACAAGACTTGTTTTTTTCCATGTATCGTTCATACATACCCTGCTTTCAATTGATAGTGAGAATCATAATCAACTATAATGATAGTAAAGCAAGAGAGAAGCGTCCATGGATATTTCCGTTTTAATATGAAAGAAAACGACTTTTATGATTGTGAAAGGGGATTCGATTATGATGGGGAAGGAAATGATCCTTCAATTAACATCGATTACATACGCTCAAAGCCTTCAAGTGATAAGACAAGCACAGGGTCATCATGGCTTCCTAGTGGAAATAACATCGAGTGAGAGGAACATAAGGTTTATCCCTGCGCATTTTGAACAGAATCAGACAATGGAGCTTACAAGCGGCTACTATATTGAATTCCTTGCATTAAAAGAAGAGGATCATGTGTTCAAACCGACTGCATGTCTTTTTCCAAAGGCGACCAAGTCGGAAATGCCTTATCGTTTTGAGCACCTACTCGATGAAATGGTCACACACTTTAAAGAAGGATCAGATATAGGCTATCTTCGAGCAAATGGCTATTTCCAAGAATTAGTGAGTACACTTTTAGATAAACAGCAAGAGATGAACGAATCCATTGAAGCCCGAATCGCACAAAGCAAGCTTTATATCGAAACCCATTATCATCAAGAGCTGACCCGAGAACAACTCGCTGAGAGAACGGGGCTTCAAGTCGACTACTACGCGAGAAAATTTAAGGAGCATGTGAAAATGAGTCCGATGGCGTATGTGAACCACGTTCGATTGCAAGAAGCTAAGAAGCTGTTGCTTGAGAGTCGGTTAAGCGTGCACGCGATTGCAAGGCAGGTTGGGTTTAATGATGAGTTTTATTTTAGCCGCAAATTCAAACGAAAAGAAGGCTATGCCCCTTCTGTTTATAGCCATACGTTTAAACAGACCCAAAGGATTGCTTCTTTGAATCATTTGGTTACGGGACATTTAATTGCCCTTGGCGTAAAACCATACGCGGCCATTATAGATGAATCGTTTCCTGCGCTAGAGCATTTAATGGACACCAAGTCCATAGGGGAGAAAGGTCCGGATTTAGAACGATTACTGGCGATGAAACCAGATTTACTTGTACGGACAGGGAAGACCAATCAATCTCAAACCCAAAAAGAAGCGCTTTTAACCCATATTGCTCCTACCATCGTCCTGAATTATCAAGACGATTGGCGTGCCCATTTGAACACGATTGCGAAAGTCATCGGACGAGAACAAGAGGCAGCTGCCTTTTTAACAGCCTATAGAGAGCAAGTCGAGAACGTGAAAGAACAGATACGCCACCATGTAAGGGATGAGCGGGTTCTAATTATAGGTATTGGTGACGGTACTCAGTGTATTTATGGAAAGCGAAACATCGGCTCCGTCCTGTACGGAGACTTGCACGTAAGGGCTCCGGAAGGCATTGACCAGATTGCGCACATAGAGGAAGTGAGTGTGCAAAGGATAGCGGCATACGAACCAGACCGTATCATCGTTACCGTGTACCGAAAGCATAACCAGCTGCCAAGTAACAAGCAGATTCGAACGCAATTAAGTCGCCTACAAAACAACCCAGTCTGGCAATCGATTCGCGCAGTAAAAGACCATCACGTCCATGAAATCTTTGAAGAAAAGCATTTGTATACGAGCTACAACGCGTATTCACATAAGTTGATGCTGCAAAAATTTGCCCAATTCATTGGCTAAACATATAAAGGTCGGAAATCACCAAAAATGAGACTGGAATGTCTATGTTCTTTTTAATCGTGAGCCGTATACTAGTCGAATAAACTTGATAAAAAGGTGTTGGCTATAAATGGACACGACCCAGCTAGATGAGTACCACACGTTTTTTATAAACAAAGAACAACCGAATGAACAACATAGACGATTATCCTATTTAGTTGAAGAAGCAGGCTGTCGTTCTTTTCTAGAGAGTTACATGGCTAGCTGCGGCGCATTGGATCTAAAGATTGCCGCCTCGCTTTTTCTAAAGCATTATGCCAGAATAGTGGCTGCTTCTACCCTTTATCACTTGGCAAGCGCTGATGCGGTCTTGCGCTTACCACCAGATCAGATGTACATAAGTGAAAACGGACGCCAGTTGTCTATCCCTCATGCAGACGAGTTGTGGCTAGCGATCCCAAACGATAATCGAACAACCATGCGACAAACGTTGCTATCTGAATTATTCGCAGATCATCTCACGCCGTTACTCATGACGATAAAACAAGTCTCTTCTGCGCCCTATAACATACTGTGGGAAAACGTTGCTGTCCGTATCAATTCCATTTATCGCAAAATGCTTTCAAAAGACATAAGCCCCATTGTAAGGCAACGTATCATCGACGATTTTACGTTTTTACAACAAGCAGATGGTGCCTTATTTGCATGCAAGAAGAACCCCATTCACTCCTTTCTCTACTTGCATAACCCTGACGTGGAAGCACCAAAAAGGCGCACTTGTTGCTTTAATTATAAAGTCGGTAAGATGGAATACTGTGAAGCGTGTCCACATCTCAAACTTGTGTAGAAGACTCAAGCAACCTAAAAAAGTATGTAACCATTGCTAAAGACGTTTCGTTCTGCCTCTAGGAAGGTAGCCATCCTATAAGTTGAATAATAGGAGGAGATCGAGATGAATAAGAAATGGTTCGCTATTGTTCCGGCGGTTGCGCTTGTAGCAGCACCACTTCCCATGCAGCACGCATCCGCCTCTGAAAATCAAATGGTACAGGCAACAGATGAGCAAAATGAATATGAAAATGTATTAAACATCGCTCCAGAACACCAGCCGACGCTTACGCAAGGAAGCACAGGTATGTATGGAAATGAAGTTGACTTTGTTCAATTTACGATCAGCCAAGCTGGATTTGAAACCGAGGTTGATGGGGTATTTGGACCAAACACGGAAGAACAAGTCAAGGCTTTTCAAGCCGAACACGGACTGATTGCTGACGGCATTGTTGGCGTCAATACGTGGGTAGCGCTGTTCTCAGAGTATGATGACGCACAATTCCCAGTAGAAACAGCGATTCACTATGCAGAAGATGAACTTCAAAATGATGACCTCATCTTTAGTAGTGACGGTGTCTTAAGAGAAGATTCAGAAGGGAACCACTTCTACTCCCTTAAAGCACAAAGCCAAGACTTAATTGATAGCGGCGGCTCCGGCACAGTCGGATTTTACAACGTCTATAAAAATGGCGATGTCGTCGAAGCCGATCCACAATCGTAAAGAACAATAAATGGAGAACCCTTGACCAATGTGTCAGGGGTTTTTAATTGTTTTCAGGCTATCATAAAAAATCTTTTAAAAAACTATAAACATCTTAAAAATCCGTTCGATATATAGAGTAGCAACACCGCAAGACAATCTCCAAACGGATGTGGAGATCAAAAAAACATAAGGATGTGTTGAATAATGATTATCAACAACAATTTGAGCGCAATGAACGCTCACCGTCAACTTGGCGTAAACCAAGGAATGGCAGCAAAAGCACAAGAAAAATTATCTTCAGGTCTTCGCATTAACCGTGCAGGCGATGACGCAGCAGGTCTAGCAATCTCTGAAAAAATGCGCGCGCAAGTTCGTGGTTTAGATCAAGCGAGCCGTAACGCTCAAGATGGTATCTCTATGATCCAAACAGCTGAAGGTGCTTTAAACGAAACACACTCAATCCTTCAACGTATGCGTGAGTTAGCAGTACAATCTGCCAATGACACTGCTACTGATGAAGATCGTGCAGAAATTCAAAAAGAAGTAGATGCACTTGCTGAAGAAATTACACGTATCTCTAACGATACAGAGTTCAATAATAAGAAACTTTTGACTGGTGATTTCGAAGGTACATTCCACATCGGTGCTAATGCAGGTCAAAATATCTCTCTTTCTATCGGAGCTTTTGATGCAGAAACTCTTGGTGTAGGTACAAATGCTGTTATTGATGAAGCCGATGCTGACAATAATGTAGCTGCAAGTGGTATTGACGTTTCTTCTCAAACGGCTGCTGATGAAGCGATCACAGCAATTCAAACAGCTCTTGATACTGTATCATCAGAACGTTCTAAACTTGGTGCGAACCAAAACCGTTTAGAGCACACAATTAATAACCTTGATAACGCTTCTGAAAATCTTTCAGCTGCAGAATCTCGTATCCGTGACGTTGATATGGCGAAAGAAATCATGGAATTCACGAAGCAAAACATTCTTTCTCAAGCGTCTCAATCGATGCTTGCTCAAGCAAACCAACAACCACAACAAGTACTTCAGTTACTTGGATAATAATGTGGTAGCTCCTTCTTATGAAGGGGCTTTTTTTATGTGTTTTTTCAAATGGATGATTCTCATAAGATAGAAATACGATTATTACATTGTTTAAAAGTAGCAAGGTAAACAAAACTATGAACACTATGTGAATTAGTTTGTGAAGTTATTCACAAATTCATGAAAGCGTGTATACTAAGAGTATAAAGAGAATGTGAAAAAATTCACAAAGGAGGAAAAACCATGTTACAGTTCTTGCAATCATCTAAATTAGCTCAAGTAGCACTAACGGTTTTACGTATAGCTTTAGGGTGGATGTGGTTTAGCTCAGGTATCGGAAAAGTGATGGGAGGAGAATTTAACGCAGGTGGATTTTTACAAGCAGCCGCAGCCAATCCGGTTTTAAAAGGAGGTACGGAAGAAGTAGCCTACCCGTTGTACGTAGCTTTTCTTGAAAACGTAGCGATCCCTTATGCAGACTTGTTTAGTTTTATGGTTATGTGGGGTGAGGTGTTCGTAGGAATCGCTTTGATCATTGGTCTTTTCACGAAAACGGCTGGATTTTTCGGAGGGGTCATGAATACATCTTTCTTGCTGGCTGGAACTGTATCAACGAATCCACTTATGCTTCTGATGACCATTCCGTTATTAGTAAGCAAGCATAACGCTGGGCGTTTGGGCGTCGATCGTTTTACACCAGCTATTGAAGAAAAGGTAAAGAATAAAAAACGACCGTTAAAAACGATAGAGAAACCAGCATAGTCGGTAGCGGCACCATATCTATTAGAACCTACTATGTAAGGGGGAACGTGAATGAATGTTTATGAGCATATTCTTCAACAGATTTATGGAAAGCCCCAACTGCTTATTGACGAAAAGAGACTTTTCTTAAATGCCATTTATGAACGTGTTGTTATCGCGATAACAACAGAACAATTAAACAGTGGAAAGGTCTACAAAGCAGTGCTTGAAGAAATGGAAAAGGACAACGATTTACGTCTCTGGATTAATGGCTCTGAGCCTTACAACCAGTACGCCTTCTATGTTCAGATCGCAATAAAATTAGGTGTACCCTTCACCGTTGTTCATAGTAAGAGAGCCTCACCTTTCGGGTTAGTTCTAGCAACAGTATCTGTGCCGTCTAATGTGAACAATCCGTTTATAGAAGATCATCATTTTCATTTCGATGCAGAGGACGTTTTAGAAGCTAGTTAATTAGGCAAGATTGGTTGTACGTTAATATGGTCGTTTTAAAGATTGAGAGCAACAAATTAGATATAATACAACACCTCGCCACCGTTACTCTAGTGGCGAGTTTTTTTAAGTAAATGTCTACTTTGCTATTTTCCCAATTGAAAGATTCATAGAAGTAGGATACGGTTAACGAAAGCGCTTTCGTTAAGTGGGAACGTATATGTAAGCGCTTTTATAAAAATTGAATAAAGGAGGCATTAGTATGAAACGAAAGTGGTTCTTATTCTTTATGGTGGCTTTATTGTTCATTCCTACAACAACGAGTAACAATACGGAAGCTTCAACTTTATTTAATACACTCTATTTAGTAGAACAAGACGGGGAGCGCTCATTGTCGAGTGTGCAAGGGACTGGGTTAAAAGCAGATACGATCCGTGCATCTGGGGAGGGGAATGTGTATTTAATCGAACAGATAAGTGGATCGTATGATGGAAGCGGTACAGCTGTTGCAGATTTATTCTTAAATGGGACAGCAGTCGGTATCGGGATCGATGCACGTGTTTCCTATGACTTTGATGGAGATGGGCAGTGGGACCGAGTAGAGGAAACGGATTTAATAGCGACAGATGGGGTTTTAGAAGAAGGCTCTTATGAACAATTTACAAGAGAATTGGTTCATGTGGAGGGAGATGCTTACAAAGCATTTGAAAACGGTAAGATTCAGGTTGAAGTGTCGATGAGATTTGGGAATGGCGATGCAGAGATCAAAGTAAATGCACCAGAACTCGCTTCAAATCTGCAGTTGCCGTATACACTTGAACAAAAAAGCGATGAATCCCCTAGCACAGGCGAGAATCTTGTGCGGAATGGCGATTTTTCCGAGGGAACGGCGCATTGGGATACGTGGGATGGTGAAGGTGGACAGTCAACGTTTTCAGTTGAGAATGGAGCAGGGAACATGCACATTCACCAAATCGCTGGTATGCACCCTGATTGGAACATTCCGATTAGCTGGTCGAATCAATTGTTTCAAGAAGGAATTTCTCTTGCTGGAGGAAGTGTCTATGAATTACGTTTTGATGTGTCATCCACAATGGAACGACCGATTGAAATTGAGCTTAATGGGCTTTCCAACAATCCGAAACATGCCTTTGATGTCACAACCGACACCGATACGAAACGAATTGAATTTTCATTGTTTCAGGAAAGCGACCTACAGCTTATGTTTTTATTGGGGAATGTTCGAAATGGTGAAAACCATACAGAAAACCGTCCTCATACGATTACGATAGACAATGTATCCATAAACAGAATTGGTGGGATTGGCGATAACGAACCAGATCGAGAATGGGAACTCGTCTGGAATGATGAGTTTGAAGGTACGGAATTAGATCGCTCCAAGTGGAACATCGATACAGGTAACGGGTTTTATTCAGGAGGAGAGTATTTCCCGGGATGGGGGAATAACGAATCACAATCCTATCAAGAAGAAAATGTGGAAATAAGAGATGGGCACCTTGTTCTTCGTGCCGAAGAAGAAACCGTTACAGATGAGCACGGTACGTATGACTTCACGTCAGGTAAAGTTCAAACGAATGGCTTATTCAGTCAAGCATACGGAAAGTTTGAAGCAAGAATGAAGTTGCCAGAAGGCCAAGGGTACTGGCCTGCTTTTTGGATGATGCCTGAAGAAGATATTTACGGAGGATGGGCGTTATCAGGGGAAATTGATATTATGGAAAATCGCGGCTCTGAAACCGATGAAGTTGGCGCAGCGATTCATTACGGTGGTCAGTGGCCAAACAATCAATATTCAGGAGGAGCTTATCGTTTTCCAGAGGGTCAATCCACAACGGATTTCAACGTGTATAGCGTAGAGTGGGAGCCAGGAGAGCTTCGCTGGTATGTAAACGGAAATTTGTATACACGATTAACCGAATGGCATTCTGATAAAGGCGAGTATCCAGCACCGTTTGATCAAGAATTCTTTCTTATTTTAAATTTAGCTGTTGGTGGCTGGTACGGTGGTGAACCAGACGCAACTACTGAATTTCCGGGTGAAGTCGTTGTAGATTATGTTCGCGTGTATGAAGAAGTAGGCGCGAACTATCCGCAGCCAGGAGAACCAGACGATCGGGAATGGGTTGAAATAGGAGAAAACCTAGTGCGAGATGGTGCCTTTACAGAAACAACAGAGCTTGGTACGCCTGACCAATTGTCGGATACGTGGAACATCCACAACCAAGGCTGGTATGAAGGCTGGGCGGGGTTAGCCGATTTCGCCATTGAACAAGAAACCTTGCGAACAACGGTTCATCAGGTCGGATGGGAATGGTGGCACATTCAGCTGTTTCAAAATCTAGAAGTGCCAGAAGGTGTGTACAAACTAGCCTTTGATATGCGTTCCGATACCCCACGCTTTCTAAATACCGAATTAGTCGGCAGTCAATCAGGGATAAAGCGACACTCCATTGGAACGGAAATGGAAACCCATGAAGCGATCATTGAAGTAGACGAAAATGGGGATTACAGCCTTATGTTTGGCTTTGGACGACGAGCCGGAGATGCACAACTAGCAGTTCCTTATGGAATGGAATTGGACAATGTCCGCTTAGTAGAAGTAGAAGAAGTGAAGTAAGAATAAAGGAAAACCGCTGCGGCGCAGTGGTTTTTCTTTATTAAAGATAAACAAGTGGTCTATAAGACGAAATACGATTCACGTTTCCTATTGTCATTAGAACACATCGTCCACTCGAATCGGTTTATCAATCGGATTTCCATTCGCATCAAACGGTGCTTTAACCATGAAGGTCACTTGTTTAACATCGGCAGCTTGAACGGTTTTTAATGGAAAGTACATACGTTTTTCAAGCGGACTCTCAGTGATGATTTGCCATTCAATACCGTTGCTAATATGTAAGTCAACTTCTTCTAAAATCTCTTCACCATTCACTTCTAATGTGAAATGATCTGTATTGAAAAAGAGTTCCTCATCAACTTCTTCAGCAAACACCTCATAGTCAACATAGATGTATGAACCTTCAGCGGAGTCTAGACCGTCAACAATAAAAGAAATGTGCCATTCGGCATCTATCACTCGTATCTCGTTCAAAGAGAGATCAATTGGACCTGTTTTATAGTAACCCAGTTCAGTAGCTTCTTTCCAGACTTGATAGGTGGCTTGTTCTGTCTCTTCGGTGCGAAGTGGAGCAGTATCGCCTGCTTGATTACACGAGGACAGAAATAAAAGAATGAAAGGAATAGAAAAATATCTCAATGTTGTACCTCCTAACTCTATCTCCACCTTTACTTTATCAATTATCAAACCGAGCGTACATGAATAGACCTTACTAAGAGGCGAGTGAAGTGGTGAAAATCAAAAGGAGTAGTTTTGATTTAGATAAGATTTTCGACACTGAGAACCTTTCATCTACTAGATAGGTTCTTTTCATTTTGTAATAGAGAAATCGAGTATTCGTACTTTGCGCTCACCTTCTGGCTTTCCAAAGCACATCTCCCCGTATCATGTAGATCAAGGCGTATACTAGGTTTAGTGAACTCGAAAAGCTGTGCAAGAAAGGGTAAACGCTATAAGTAAGGGCAGAAAGCCGTCATAAGTTCTGTGCATGTCGTTCTTTTTGGCTACGTTCCGTTTACTCTTTAAACAGTGTTGGGTAAACTAAAAAAGAGTTACTGAAAAAATGTTTAGAGTGGGGTCTACTATGGATAAAGCACTATTTAACATCGCTCCTGAAACGTTTGAGCGCTTGAGCTCAACGGAACGTTATTTGTTAACGTACATACACGATCATCTAGATGAGATTGCAACCATGTCGATTGTTACATTAAGTGAGCGTGCAACAGTTTCAACAGCAACCATTGTCCGTTTAATGAAAAAGATGGGCTACCGGGGATATACTCCTTTCAAATATAGATTGGAACAAGATAAGAAAATGGTTGATACAGAGGGGAACTTGAGTGGTATTGATCATTCCATAAAAAAAGCGTTACAGAAAAATGAAGAAGAAGTCCGTCGAACGATACAATTGCAAAGCATTGGACAAATTGAAGACGTTGTCCAGAAAATGTTTAATGCAGAAAAAATTTATATCTTCGCCAGAGGATTTTCTCAAATGATTGCACAGGAAATGATGGTAAAGCTACAAGTATTAGGAAAGACATGTGAAATGCATGATGATCCTAACATCATACGAATTAAATCTCGGAAGATGAATCATCAAACCGATTTAGTCATTTTCGTTTCCTTAAATGGAGAAACGGAAGAACTTGTTGAGGCTTGTCAAAACTTAAGGATCTTACAAGTCACAACCATTACGTTAACAACAAAAGTGAATTCTTCGTTAAACAAGTTGTCCGATATGACCTTACTTGGCTATAAGAGTGAGGGTTCCCCAATACCTGAATATGAAGTCCGTTCCAGGCTGTCTCTTAACGTCATTGCTAGAGTATTACTAGATGCTTATGTGATACGTAGGGAAGATGCCGCCCATAAATAAAACATATAAAAACCACGCCTCTCCATCTTTTAACGAGAAGCGTGGTTTTTGTTATGCGCTACTTGTTTTCATAAGTTGAAAACATTTACAAAATAGCTCGTGCCATAATAAGGACAAGAAAGAAAACCAAGAAAAGTTGGTGAGACAAATGATTTATACGTGCACGATGAACGCCGCAATCGATCTTTACGTAGAGCTAGATACGCTGAAGCCAGGACGAGTGAATCGAACGGTCGATGAAGACTACCAGCCAAATGGAAAAGGCGTCAATGTCTCGATTATATTAAAAAAGTATAAGATCGATAGTGTAGCGATGGGATTTGTTGCTGGATTTACCGGGCGCTTTATTGAGCAATCCTTACATGAAATGGATGTAAAGACCGATTTTGTTCAAGTGGATGGCATTACGCGAGTCAACGTGTTTATGAATGCAGATAAAGAGTACAAGCTAGTAAATCAAGGGCCTTCAGTAACAGCTGAAAAACAACAGGAATTGCTTGATAAAGTAGCGCAATTTCATGCAGGAGATACATTCATTGTCTCAGGTAGCCTACCTAGAAATGTAAGCGAATCAATTTTAGCGGAGATGGCAAAGATCTGTGAAACAAACGGAATTGACTTTGTTTTAGATACAAGTATCCGCTCGCTTCAGGCTATTTTACACCACAAGCCTTACCTTCTTAAACCGAACGAAGAAGAGCTCGCTGATTTCTTTGGTCTTGAGCACGAATTAACCGAAGAAGAGTGTATCCATTACGGAAAAGAATTACTCACTCAAGGCGCTAGGAACATTCTCATTTCTCGTGGAGAGAAGGGTAGCATTTTTATAAATGATGATACATGTATCCTTGCCACTTCTCCTAAAGGGGACGTACTTAATACAGCATGTGCGGGCGACGCGCTACTTGGAACATTTATAGGACTGTATAAGAATGGAACCCCTCTAGAGGAAGCCTTAATGAGGGCTACAGCTACAGGGGCATCAACGGCATTTTCTAAGGGATTAAGTGATCTGCAGGATGTTCCGCAACTTTTGAATCAAGTTGAAGTAACTAGGAGGGAATACGTATGAGTCAAGTTAAAATCATTGCTGTTACAGGTTGTCCAACGGGCATTGCGCATACATTTATGGCAGCGGCAGCACTAAAAAAAGCGGCCGAGAAAATGGATGTAGACATTGAAATCAAAGTTGAGACCCACGGTCAGGCTGGAATTGAGAACGCTTTAACTGAGCAGGACATACAAGAAGCAAAAGGCGTGATTGTAGCCGCTGACAAGGATGTGAACGCCGATCGGTTTCATGGAAAACCTGTTGTTGATGTTCCAGTGGCTAAAGCGTTACGTGGAGCAGAGGCGCTTATTCAACAAATTCTTACGGATGAAGCTCCCATCTATAAAGCAAAAAGTGGCTACACAAACCAAGAAGGAACAGAAAAGCCTACAACTAAAAAAGGCGGCTCTATTGGGCGCTCTATCTATAAGTCATTAATGAATGGCGTATCTCACATGCTTCCATTTGTCGTAGGTGGTGGGGTACTGATTGCCTTATCTTTCTTATTTGGGATTTATTCGGCCGATCCAGACCATGAAACCTATAATGCCTTTGCTGGCTTTTTAAACAACTTAGGCGGACTTAGTTTTAGCTTAATGGTTCCGATCCTGGCTGCGTTCATTGCCGAATCGATTGGAAAACGCTCAGGTATGGTTGTTGGTTTTATAGGAGGACTATTGGCCGTTGAAACTGGCGCTGGTTTTCTTGGTGGTATTATAGCTGGTTTTGCCGCTGGTTATCTCATTGTTCTTCTACAATTCGTCATGAAGAAATTTCCTAAGTCTTTAGACGGGTTGAAAATGATCTTCTTATTTCCAGTACTCGGTATTTTCCTAATCGGAGCAGTGATGTTCCCGCTTATGACACCGATTGCCTCCATAAATGAAGGAATGATGACCTTCTTGTCTTCTGTCCAGACTTCGAGCCCGCTGTTGTTAGGATTAATAGTAGGCGCCATGTGTGCATTTGACATGGGTGGACCGGTAAACAAAGCGGCTTATGTAACAGGAACATTGTTGTTATCACAAGGAAATCTCTACTTTATGGCAGGGGTATCTGCGGCTTGTATTGCACCACCGCTCATTACCGCTTTTGCTGTTTTGTTTTACCGTAAGTATTTCACGAAAGAAGAACGTAACGCTGGAATGGTCAACTTTATACTAGGTTCAACTCATATTACGGAAGGCGCTATTCCTTTTGCGGCGAAAAACCCGATTGTTGTATTACCAATCCTTATGTTCGGATCGTCTATCGCTGCCATTATGACGTATTACTTTAGCGTCCAAGTGCCAGCACCACATGGCGGGTTTCTCGTCTTGCCAGTTGTAACAGGAGCATTAAAATGGGTCTTTTCTATCTTAACTGGCTCCATTCTAGCCGGCATTCTATTTGGCTTATACCGCAAGAAGATTGCTGGAGGGAAACCAATCGAAGACTAAACACCTAAAGGAGTGAAAGACATGATAACGGAAAATCAAATTCATTTGCATGCAACAGCCAAAACACAAGAAGAGGTCTTCTCTACAATTGCTGAGATTGCTGTCCAAAATGGGATAGCAACAGACGCAGAAAGAGTGATGGCGGGTTTAAAAGAGCGAGAGGCACAGAGCACAACGGGATTCCTAGACGGATTTGCCATTCCTCACACGCAAGCTGAAACCATTACCCAACCGGGCATCATCGTTGTTCGAACGGAGCAAGGGATTGATTGGGACTCGTTTGATGATCAACCCGCCTTTTTCTTTATTTCGTTGCTTATTCCAAAAGAAGAAGCTGGCTCTACTCACTTGCAAGCGTTGGCTGCCTTATCATCAGCCCTGATGGACGACGAGAAAAGAGATGGTTTTCTTCAGGCACAGACTGCACGTGAACTTTCAGAGAAAATTAATTTAGCTATTACAGGAGATGACAACTAATGGGATTACAATCAACGACACCAATGCTAGAGAAAGCGAAAGCGAATAAACACGGCATTGTCGCATTCAACGTCCATTCATTTGATAGCATCTTTTGGGTGTTAGAAGCGGCAGCGGCATTAAAATCACCGGTCATTCTCCAAACAACAGTGGGAACGGTTCAATCTTTAAAAGCGGACAACCTTGTGCGAGTGGCAAAAGCAGCAGCTGAGCATTTTAATGTTCCAACTGGTCTGCACCTGGATCATTGCACAGATTATAACGTCATAAAAGAAGCCATTCGCGCCGGTTATACCTCTGTAATGATTGATGCGTCGATGCATCCATTTGACGAGAATGTTGCTCGTACTAAAGAAGTCGTCGCGTTGGCAAAAACATTAGGTGTTAACATTGAAGCAGAGCTCGGCAAAGTCGGTGGCGTAGAAGATGACATCGTTGTGGCTGAAGAAGATGCGCAGAAAGCCATTCCCGAAGAGTGTAAACGATTCGTTGAACAAACAGGAGTACCTACTCTAGCACCAGCTATTGGAACAGCTCATGGCATATACAAAGGGAAACCAGAAATTGATTTCGAACGAATTGAACAAATTGCTTCAATCGTCGATGTTCCGCTCGTACTACATGGGGGATCAGCCGTACCAGAGGAAGATGTACGCCGATGTGTCGAACTCGGAATGGCCAAAGTGAATGTTTCGACTGAATTAAAGAACGCTTATTCAGAAGCCATCCGTCAGCACTTTGAAGATGCACCAGAAAGCTTAGATCCTAGAGCTTACTTACAAAAAGCAAAAGAAGCTGCAATCGAGATGGCGAAATCAAAAATTCGTATGGTCGGAAGTGAGAATACCGTCGTACCAGCATTCGTATAAGGTAAACAGCCTCTAACAGAAATTGTTTGTGGTGTGGAAGAGGCTGGGACATAACTAAAAGTAGTATTTGAAAAGACGAATAGTCTAAAATATGCTGAGTAGCACCGCTACAGGAGAATCCTTCGCTTTCCGGGGACACGGCCTCAGCCTCCTCCTTGGAAAACCGCCACTCCAGAGTCTTCAGACACGTGCTGATCCCCCAGGAGTCTTCAGATTCTCCTTCCGCTCATTTTCATATAAAACAAACGACGAACGTTCCTATTTTCAGGAATGTTCGTCATTTTGGTCTGTCTATCTACTTTTGTCCCAGCCTCGTTTTTTGTGTTTGTTTCTCTTCTTGCTCTTCAAGAGCTACTATTTACCGTATGCTAAATGATAGCTAAGCTCTTATTCTGGTGCAGGGGCAAAACCAAGGGTATGTAAATGAGCCTTATTAAAAAACAAATGAAAAATGCTGAGTACATCTGCTCTTAATCTGTAGATTTTTCTTTTATCTACTATCTAATGAGTAATTCTCTTCCTATCCTTAATCATTAAATCTGTTATAAACCCCATTAACAAACCAAAAGTGAAAGCACTAAAATGTCCTACAATAGAGATATTTGGAATCGTAAAAGTTGAAAATAAACCAATTACACTAAAGATTGTCATGAACCTTCTGTCATCTTGATTCAATTTGTTTTGATTAAAAATAATATAATACATATAAATTCCTATTAAACCATAGCCAATTCCTGAAGACCCTGCTAAAGGAAAATCTCTAGAGTGAAACAGTTCAATGGTAATGCCGGTTAACAAGGATAAAAAAACAAGGATTATTAGATATAGAAAACTACCAAAATATTTCTCTAATGGTCTTGATAGAATCATTAAAAACGGTATATTAACAATCAGATGAAAAAGACTCATATGCCCAATTGAGTAAGTGATGAATCTCCAAAATTCTTTATTTTCGAGCGTATTCCCATTCAATGCCCCCATAAGCAATAATGAATGCTCCCTATAACCATTAAGAAAAAACAGAACTATTAGAGAAAAGAAGACACACAAGCATATATAGATCACTGTTATTGGATAACTACTCACAAACTGCTTTACGTTCTTTTCAAAATAAAACATAAAATTCACCCCTTTATATTACTCTGCTAAATTAATCACATCAGCATTATGTATTATTCCTTAAACACTTGCAAAATCCCCCTTAGTTAATAGGACAGCTAAGGGGGGAAGAATGAAAGTCCTATAATACGCACAATTAAAGTACACTTACTTACATATTGAATATATGTAATATATAGTTTGCATTATGCAATGTATATGTTACAATTAACTAGTAATTGGAAAGGGTGATTTTTTATTGATAAATAAGGTTAAGCTTGCACGACTCGAAAAATCCCTAACCCAAAGCGAACTAGCAGAGTTAACTAATGTTACAAGGCAAACTATTGGTTTAATTGAAAAAGGGCAATATAATCCATCTTTAAAGCTTTGTTTAGATATTGCCCAAGTCTTGAATAAGACTTTGGATGATTTGTTTTGGGAGGTGGGAAGTTGATTAAAACGTGGATTCGTTTTTTGTTACCTAGTGATGAGTATAAAGAACAAAAAATTGTCTACTACATGGCAGAAAGCTTTGTTTTGTTATTCTTATCGAGTATTGTGTTATTAGCTTTAAGTCGTTTCACTCAGCTAGACATGACTATATCTACATTTGCCCTTATTGGTGTTGGTTCGATTTATATTACAGTAAGATATTCCTTATCAGGAATTGAATACACAAATTTGTCTAGCAAAAAGGAATTTAAGAAAGAAAGAAAGACGACGTTAGTACAATCATTGATATTCGGTGGGATTTTCACTGTATTGTCTTCTATTTTCATTAATCTACCAACAAATTCTACCGATTGGTTAAGTATGGTAGCACAGTTCTTACTAGTATCCTTCCTAATGTACTTACTTACTTTCTTGTCTTTAGTAAGGTCTTACAAGAAAAATAAAGACCTTTTGGATGATGAATAATTAACTTCAATGTATACCAGCAACCAGCAAACAACAGTTTTTTAATGAATAAGGCGCACTTAGAGTTTTTGAAAGCTACAGTTAGCATATTTTTCTTTTTTGCCTACTCGTTATAACAAGGCCACGACCATTAAACATAATCTCTTTGCGAGTATTTTCACGACCGAACAAAGCCCCTTCATCATATTCCTTATTAAATAACCTTAGCGGTAGTAAGGGATGGAGGGAATCGATTTGGAAAGAAGGGATAGACCATTTTCGATTTATTAAACCACTTTCCGAGGGAGGCTACTTATTAATCTATACTCGTAATAATACCTATCCAATTGCAACTCAAAAACGAGGACTTGGAAGTCGTCTATGAAATTGCGGTTGAATGAGTGATAACCGAGTGTCTTTTCCTCGTAGACTATGAAATATAACCAAATCCTTTCGACTAAAAATGACACTAATAGACAAAAACAGATATGCAAAAAACTTACTGGTTCAACCATTTTCCCAACCTGGAAAATCTTAAATTTCAATTAATTTCCTGTATACTATTTGAAAGAGATTGAAATTGAAGAAATGAGGATTGGATATGAAGACATATGCCGTCGAAAGGGTAGGACAACAAATTGTAGAATGGTATAGCTGCATTATGACAAAGGATATAAAACAAGCAAAATTATTAAAACCAAAAGTCGATGTAATGGTTGCAAATATGAAACCGGACGACAAAATGTTAGCCTACTATCAATTGGTTTCGATGCAGTATGATCTGTTAATGTTAAAGGTATCTCCAGATGAAGCGAAAGCGAATTTAGATGTAACCATTTTAGAAGGCATAGCAAACCAAGCCAATGACTACTTGAAATTTATGTATTACTATGTTTGGGGAAGAAATGAGTTTTATCAAAAGCGATATAAGTCAGCTATACGTACGTACAAAATTGCTGAAAGACTTATTGAAAAAGTAGATGATCCTGTGGAAAAAGCAGAATTTTATCAGAAGCTCGGAATTAGTTATTATCATATTGATCAGTATACGTTCGCATTCTCTTATCTTGAACAAGCGTTAGAGTTCTTTGAAAAAGATCCTACCTATATTGTTAACGTTTTTACTTGTAAGCATATTTTATCAGGAATTTATAGCGAACTTCATCAGCACGAAAAGGCAGAATCAATTTACAATGAGTTACTAATTGCTACAGAATCGTATCCATATAACTATGCTATAACGAAATACAATATTGGTGTAAATAGCATTGCACTTGAGAAATATGAAAAAGCTATTAAACACTTTACCGAAGCCTTAGATATTAAAGAATTTCAAGATTCAGCTATTTATTTAAAAGCGAAATATCATGTTATAAATTTACAATTAAGGTTGGGAAATAAGCCAGAGGGGCTTGAACAATTAGAGGAAGAGGTACATAATAAAGATGCAAAAGGTATAAAAGCAAAGCTTATGATCTGTCGTGGCCTTTACTTAGAAGACGATATTTCCCTTGTCAATCGAGGAGTAGAAATTCTGGAAGCCAACGAGGACTTTGTTGAATGTCGTGAGTTGTGCAGGGAAATTTCTAAACATTTTGAAAAGGTTGCTGATTCGGCAAAGGCTCTGTATTTCTTAGAGTACGCAAAAGAAATGAATAGTAAAATTATATTAGGAGTTGATCAATCATGAAGAAAAAAACTTCCATGCTAGCTGCGATGCTTATTATGGTTTCATTTACGTTTACATCAGGGGACACTGAAGCTTCGGATTTAAGTCAAGAAAACGGATATAAAGGAATTGTAGATCAATTTTTAACAACATCAAAGCATGAAAATGGTTATGATTGACTCCCGATGCAATTAGAATAAGATTAAAATTATATTAGGAGTTGATCAGTCATGAAGAAAGTATGTACCATGACCGCAGCTTTACTTATCGTAAGTTCTCTTTATCTTGTATCCAATTCTTTCGATGCTTCATCCCAAAAACAAGATACTGACTATAGCGTAATAGAGCTTAACTCACCACCCAAAAATGAAACAGGTAATTGAGATAAGCAATACGTTTCATTTAATTTGAACAACCAAAGAATCAGCTGGTTGTTTTTTTTTATTGATAGGTGGAGGAAAGACACGATTAAATCTTATTACATGAAAGAGGATCAGTGTTTTTATGTATGAGACAATGCCGACCACATAAAAGGTAATAAGGGTATTCCTTTAAAAAAAGACTAGAAAGAGCCTAAACTCTTCTAGTCTTCTTTATTATTCTGCTCTGACTTCAATGGTTCTCTCATTAACAATCTCATCACCATCAAACTCTTGAAGATTCAAATCAAAATCATACATATTCTCTAAAATATCATCTGGTGGCACTTCTTCAAGGTTAACAGAGAAAGTAAACTCTTGGTCTCCGGGAATTGTATTTGGGATTTCGGCATGAATAGATGCACTCTCATGTTCAAAGTATTCATTTACTCCATCATCAAAAAACGATAGTTCGTAGGCAACATCAATCTCCTGATTGTTCTCGTTCTCAAGAGTAATTGCAAAAGTAGGCATCGGATTAAATACAAACTGGGAATGAACAAACTGAACATCATTCAAATCAGTCCCTGAAGAGCATCCGGCTAATAAGAAAAAAGAAGATAGTGTGTAAAGAGATAATTTTTTCAAATGTAGACCCCCCATTTATAAATTTTTTATAAATTATTAATAGTCTGTATTTATAAATTTATCATATATGGTTATAATCAGTTAATCTACTAAGCATTTCGTTTTTAGTTAGAGTGGAATTTCAGTGAACCCATAAAAAGTCATCAGAGTCTATCAAAATGGTTTTTGGGAGTGGTCCGTATAATATTTTGCGAAGATACTAAAAATATTCGGCAATTTCCTCTTAATCACACAAAACCAATAATTTTTCGACACCAAGTCTAAAGCTTTGTGTAAGAAAAATAAAGAGGAATTAGAATTTAAATTGAAATTCGACAAAAACAGAAGGAGTATGACATGAATTCAAAAAATCGTTTTCTATTATCGTTTTCTATTTCAATAATTATTTTTATTGGTACCTTTTTTATACTAGGTTTAGAGCAAGCTTTTTATTACTCACTTGGCTTTTTCCTTGTATACTTCTTTGTTTATCCATGGCTTTTACAAATAAAGGATGATAGTGAAAACTCTAGTTCACGTTAGAATATATACAGAGAAGGATGTTACTCAAAGCGCAGGTTTATCGTTGACCTGTGTTTCTTGACCATACTTCAGAAACGGTATTATGAAAAAAGTATAAGGTAGGCATAATCGTAAACATTATCAACTGAAACAAAAATATCTCATAAAGACTTTTTTCTACATAAGGAGTGAAACGGTTGAAACAAAAACGACTTTGGGTGTCCTTAGCTATTGTGCTAGCACTGATTCTCGCTGCTTTCTTTCTATTTCCGCAAGATGATAAAGCCATGGTAAGGTACACCGAATACATTCAAGAGAAAAGGCATGAGCCTTTGCGCACGTACCATCAAGACCCTGTTGTCGGTCTCTTTCTAACTGAGGATGGTAACCACGCAGGTATTGCGATGGTGACAGAGGATCACATTGGCGAAGTAACAAACCTCAT
Source organism: Shouchella hunanensis (assembly GCF_028735875.1). Taxonomy (GTDB): domain Bacteria; phylum Bacillota; class Bacilli; order Bacillales; family Bacillaceae_D; genus Shouchella; species Shouchella hunanensis. Next base: position 1,029,035 of record NZ_CP117834.1, on the reverse strand, counting down.
TCATCAAAGCGACCCCAAGTTTCTAAGTGTAAAAGGGGCGGAAGAAACGTATATTGGCATTCTTTTGCCTAGCGCTCTTGTTGAGGGTAACAGCATTCATTCTGTTTCTATTAAAGATACAGAGAGTGGAGAGCTTCCAATTGATGAGGAACAAGGCGTCTTCTTTTCCTTTGGGTTTCTAGAAGCGGATGTTTCTAGTCCTATCCAATTGCAATTCAAAAACAAGGACTTGGAAGTTGTCTACGAGTTTGAGGTTGAATGAGTGACAGAGTGTGTTTTCCTCATAAACTATAAAGTATGAATAATTCTTCTAGTAAACCATCTCCGAGTTTAATCGACAAAAATTCTCCCTCCAAATTTTTCACATTGAAGGGAGCATAACTTGAGGTTTTTCTTTTACTTATTACTTCTTGAACAATTATTAAGTGTGCGCCTAGTTTATTCGGGGCACTAACCCTTCATTCAATGATCTTTTATAGATAGAAAGGTTTAATACTCTAGAAGAAAAAGAATATCTAAACCAGTAAAGCAATAAATATTGCAGTCACTTTGCTTCTCGATCTACTGAGATAGTTTCTAGAAATAAAATAACTTATAACCAATGATATAAAAATAGGTGAAATAAAGTAGCCAGCTAAAAAAGAATGATCCCAGAAGGTAAAGCCTGTTAATTCAGTTCCAATGAGCAATAAATAAAGGCTATAGAGCATTCCAACCATAAGTGATAATAAGAGAGCCGCTAGTAAATAAGCCATTAATTTAAAAGAAACGTTAAATACTAATTGATACAAGTAGCACTACCTCCAACCTGTTTAATTAGTAATAACTAAGCTTAAAGCTTTATTGAGGTATATCAGGAATTATATTTGAGTATAAGGCTCTCCATTATTAATGCAACCGCGACTTTTTAATTGTATTACGTCAATTTAATAATATCTACCAATTCCGTAACCAAAGCTTAACAATAAAAGGTTTATTTTGGAGGGAACTTTTCTAGCCTTCCCTATAAAACTATGATAAATTATGAGTAGAGCTCTCAAACTTGTAGAAATCAGCATGATATTGTCAAAAAAGTGGGTTTTGAACCACTTTTTGTTTGTTTTGAGAGTTTTAACAATTATGGTCATGTCTTCAATACCTTTATCAATGAAGGCACTCGGCTATGCTAAGGGTTTGCACCTTAGGCGCTGGTCGCCGATGGCATGGTGTGAGGAGAGGTTCAATGCCTCTGGTCAATAAGACCAATAAAAGTTAAAAAAACGGTTAGAAAAGCGCTTACATTTATAATGTGGGGATTTTTCTAACTGTTTTTTATTGTTGTGTTAGAGGTAATAGGGGGAATTGTGTTGATGAAAATAAAAAAAGCAATAATACCAGCAGCTGGTTTAGGAACTCGATTCTTACCAGCAACAAAGGCCATGCCGAAAGAAATGCTTCCGATTGTGGACAAGCCAACGATTCAATACATTATTGAAGAAGCGGTACAGTCTGGAATTGAAGACATTATCATTGTAACGGGAAAAGGCAAGCGAGCGATTGAAGACCACTTTGATCACTCATTTGAATTGGAACAAAACCTCTTTAACAAAGGCAAGCTCGATATGCTTGAGAAGGTCGAAGCGTCATCCAAGATTGATATCCATTACATAAGACAGAAGGAACCAAAAGGATTAGGTCATGCTGTATGGTGCGCAAGAAAGTTTATTGGGAACGAACCATTTGCCGTACTTCTTGGCGATGATATTGTGCAAGCCGATACACCTTGTTTAAAACAATTAATGAATCAATACGAAGAAACCGAACGATCGGTTATTGGCGTACAAACGGTCTCAGATGATGCGACACACCGCTACGGAATAATTGATCCAACATCACAAAATGGACGCCTTTACGGAGTATCACAATTTGTTGAAAAACCAAAACCAGGTACAGCACCTTCAAATTTAGCAATTATGGGACGTTACGTGTTAACCCCAGAAATCTTTGCGTTATTAGAGCAGCAAGAAACAGGAGCAGGCGGAGAGATTCAACTGACGGATGCCATTCAAGCATTAAACAAGCTTCAACAAGTATATGCGTATGACTTTGAAGGAAGCCGCTACGATGTCGGTGATAAGCTAGGATTCGTGCTAACGCAAATTGAGTTTGCGATGCAGAATGAAGAATTAAGAGAAGAGTTAGTAACAAAATTAAATCAATACGTAAATGAATACCAAGCATCAATAAAATAAAAGGAGTGTCTAAATGGAGGCAGCACGCAAAAAAAAAATACCTGTTGAAAAAGGTCAACTAAAAGAAGAACTTCATATTAATGGTTCTCGTTTTTATCTTGTTAGTAAGCGTTTTATAGATATAATTGCGTCTTTATTAGGGATTATCATTCTATCACCTCTATTCTTATTTATAGCCCTTTTAATAAAAAAAGAAGACCCTAAAGGCTCAGTCTTTTTTAAACAAGTTAGAGTAGGTAAAGATGGAAAAGAATTTTATATGTATAAATTTAGGTCTATGGTAAGTAATGCCGAAGAATTACTTAATGACCTACTAAAGAATAATGAAGTAAGTGGGCACATGTTTAAAATGAAGGATGATCCTAGGGTAACAAAAATCGGTAAATTCATTAGAAAGACGAGCATTGATGAACTGCCTCAATTGCTAAATGTGTTAAAAGGAGATATGAGTTTGGTGGGTCCTAGACCTCCTTTAACTCGAGAAGTTGCTGAATACAGCAACTATCATAAGCAACGATTATCTGTCAAACCAGGTTGTACCGGAGTGTGGCAAGTTAGTGCAAGAAACAATGTAGGTTTTGAAGAGATGGTTGAGATGGATATTAGATATATGAAAGAGAGAAATACATACTTTGATTTAATAATTATATTTCGTACAGTCCTCGTACTAATTAAACCTAATGGAGCTTATTGAAAAAGGAGAACTGATGGAAACTGGTTTAAATAACTTAAAGCTTACTTTATTAACGATAGCGATTGTGTTAGTGGCAACATTGGTAGGTGTATCTTTTTACTTCTCAAGTATAATTGCTTTATCACTTTTTGCAGTATGTATTGTTGCCACTTTGTTTATCATATTTAACTCTGTGGAGATAAATATCGCTAGGGTATGTATTTTTGTTTTCTTTGCATTTATGGCATTCAATATAGAATATCCTATATTGTATATGGGTGATTACGGATTTTCAGCAGAACATCCTGGAGGTTTGAGAGCAGCTATAACAGTAAACCAATTTTATATGCTGTTAATTGCTCTTTTAGTCGTGAGTGTCTTAAAAAAAGAAAACTTTGAAGTGCCAGTAATTACAGAGCTTTTTATATGGGTATTATTGATTATTTCTGGTGTAATATCAATGTTCTTCGCAGTTAATCATTATGCAGTTCTTTATCCTTTAATAAGAAACATTATCCTAATATTTTTGTTGATTACTATGTATAATTATAAGCTAGACCATTTATGGAATAGTTTTAAAAATGCAGTAGTGATTTTCTTGATACCTGTACAGTTTATCATAGGTATCTATCAATACTTGACTGTTCAACCTCTAGGCTTAAGGGTTTTAGGTGAAAGTAATGATCCTTTTAGATCAACTTCCATTGTTGAAGAAAGTCAACATGGGATGAGTGGGACGTTGGGTCATCCTGGAATATTCGGACTTTTCTTTGTGATGATATTGCCTTTTTTACTAAATGATCTATTAAATAAAGATAATAATAGCAGTAAGAAGCTTTATTATATGACTTTATTAAGTTTTATATTAGGTGTAATGTTAATAGTCATGACTGATGCTAGGGCATCTATTGCCTTGTTTTTCCTAGCGACCTCGTTAGTGATAATTGGTAATTTTTTAATAGGTACCAGACGGAAAATAAATACAACAAGAATCGTTTACGTAGCCACTGGTTTATTTGCAGTGGTGTTTATAGCCTTTTTCCTCCGAGGAGAGGAGCTATTGAGTAGATTTTTAGATTCCGATTTTATCTATCAATTCTCGTATAGAGGCGGATTAAGTGATATTAGTATAAGTATTCTGACACGTGATCTTACAACTTTTTTATTCGGGGTAGGTCTAAATAATTATACTGATGTTGTAAATTCTATGGGAAGTGGCTTTGCATACTCACATCCCGTTCACAATATATACTTGTTATTAACTACAGAGGGTGGCATTTTTCAAGGTATAGCATATGTAGTGCTTCTAATAGTTGTTTTAACTAAAATGCTTACGGTCATGCGTTTTAGTAAATCTATAAAATACCAAAGGTATGCACTAGTAGTTTTTTCATCACTATTTACTTTAAGTATTTATAATTTTACTGGTTGGGCAGCTTATCATAATCAAAACTACATTATGTTTACTCTCTTAATAGGCTTTTCAATATTGATTTATAAAGAGTATAGGTTAGAAAGGAAAGCAAAATGGAAGAATTAGAGTCTTTTAATAGTATTACATTAGTTGGATATTATGGAAAAAATAATCTTGGAGACGATTTAATGCTTGCTAGTTTACTAGAAGAGTTTCCTAATCATCAAATAAAAATTCTTGCCTTTGATAAACTAATTGGCTTTGATGAATATAAAAATATTAATGAGGTTCATATTTGGCCCAATATGAAGAGAAAAAAGATGCAGACATTTCTTCGAGCGATTAAAGGATCAGAAGCGGTTGTTTGGGGGGGGGGAACTTGTTTTACAGATGAAGATGGGGATGGATTTTTTAAATACATGCCTATTGCTAAATCACTCGGAAAAAAAATTATTTACACAGGGGTCGGAGTGGGAAACCTCAAGAGAAAAAATAGAAAATTAAAAGCCGATTTCTTAATAAAAATAGCTGATTTTTTAAGTCTTAGAGATGAGAAATCATATCAATATGTCAAAAATGTAAAAGGTAATGAGGATAAGATTTCATTAGTGAGAGATCCCTCAATTAAATATTTGCAAAGTCACTTTAATAACGATCAATTTGGGAGTTTAAACACGAATACTCTTTTAATAGGGTGGAGGAATTTAGAAAAATACAAAGATACACAGGGGAACAATTTAAATAATTTAATTAGAGAAGTGGACAGTTTAATAGAGAGATATTCATGTAAGAAAATTATTATAATGGATGTTGATTCTTCCTATGATCCAATCGTTAGTGGAGAGTTGTTTGAGAGATTAAAAGGAAATAAAAGCGATATAGAAATAATTTACGATAAAGAGTCTGATTTTAAAGCGAAAATGAGTGTTATTTTAAATAGTAGGGTTGTTATTACATCTAGATTGCATTTAGGAGTTGTGTGTGATTTAGCTAATATTTCATGTTACATTTACAACTATTCTCCGAAGATAGAATATTTATGGGAAGAATCCGATAGCCAGTCTCTACATTTGATCTCCAAAGATTTTAACATTGTAAAAAAAGAGTATTTAACTTCATGAGTAAGAAAAAAAGCTTCACCGATATTATTAGTATATGGACATCACAACTTGGCGCAGTAGTTGTAGCTTTTATAACACAAATGTTACTTGCAAGGTCTCTTAGCGTTGCGGATTATGGTGCTTTCATGACTGCATTTAATACAGCTATGTTACTAGGCGGCATAGCATGCTTTGGTGCAGGACCAAATTGGTTACGTATAATTGGAAGAGAAGGATGGAATGGATTAAGATGGTTACGACCAAATTTAATTTTGCTTGTAGTAACAACCGTTGCATCATCTATTCTATATATCATTTTAATTCGTTTTTCTTCCACATCTGAACTGACATTCTTTATATCAATTGCTTTCGTAAGTGTTTTATTAACTCGCTCCTTTAGTACGCCAGCAGAAGCAGTTTATCAATTGGAAGAGAACTATATTAGGTTATCTTTTTTAAAGTTTCTAAATCATGGGCTTAAATTTTTAGTCGTAATTATAGGGGTACTTTTTGGATTTTCTGTCATCTCTTTAGCTTTTGGATATGTCTTTACATCTATTGCAATGCTCATCTGGTATCTTTTTCTTTTAAGAAGAATCTCAACACATAATATAAAATTAGTTGGACATGGAGAGTATTCTTTTAACGCAAAACAATCACCAGACGTCAAAACTGCATTTGTATTTCTATTCCCTTACGGAGCGACAACGGTCTTTTACTTAATCTATTTTCAAGCACCGATCTTTTTTGTCAATATCACTTTAGGAGATGAAAGTGCAGGAATTTATAACGTTATCTTTACAGTATTAAATGTGATTTTTCTTTTACCAATTACGCTTTATCAAAGCTACTTAATTCCTAAAATTCATCGATGGTCTACTGGTGAAAGAAGTAAAGTAGATCTATTAACGAAAGTCGGCAGTAAGCTGTCTATTATGCTAGGTATCGTCATTGGTATACCGATGGTGTTTATTTCTCCATTTGTTACGAGTTTGATTTTTGGAGATGAGTATAAATTAGCTGGAATTTTTATTAGTTTTTTAGCAGTCGTTGTTCCTTTAAGACTACTTTCCAATAACATTGGGAGTGTTTTAGTTACCGAAAAATACATTAAAAAGAAAGCTTTTTATCAATTCTATGCAGCGCTATTAAGCATTGGATTAAATTTTTTACTTATGAACAAAATTGGTCTAGTGGGAGCTATTTACACATTAATACTTGTGGAATTACTTGTTGCTTTATTGTTTGTAGTTTGTTTAATGACTGATGTGAAAGTAAGAATAGATAAATTTAATTCGTATGTCTGTCAATACGCATTGTTTTTTGTAGGTACGCTTATAATTTTTCAATCCAGCACCAGCACAGGTATATTAATTGGATCTGTTATTTTTGTTTGCTCACTCGTAATCATGCTCCTGACTATTGTGAGAGATAAAGAATTAAAAGAAGTTATTTTAAGAATGAAGGAGAAGAAATGAAAATCACATTAATAAGTTCAACAGGTGGTCACTGGGCACAACTCTTACAACTTCAAAAAGTTATCTCTGAAGAAAAACATGTTGAATTAAACCTCATCACTGAAAAAAACCGGACAAATTCTTCTATGGATTGTAGTTTTCTCCTTCAACAAGATAGAAAAAATATATTCTTCACTTTTATATTTCTAATAAATATAATAAAATCTCTTTATTTCGTAATTACAGTTAGACCGAAATATGTTATATCAACAGGGGCTGGATCGGTAATCCCTTATTTATTTTTTGCTAAATTATTTGGTAGTAAGGTGATTTACATTGAAAGTTTTGCAAAAGTAAACAGCCCAACAATTACTGGTAGAATTGTTTACAAATTTGCTGATCATTTTTTTGTACAGTGGGAAAATATGCTTAAATTTTATCCTAATGCCTTGTATAAGGGGAGTTTGTATTGATATTCGTTAGTTTGGGTACTCAGAAGTTTAAGATGAACCGAGTGATTAATCAACTCGATTTACTCTATGAGTCAGGATATTTATCCGGAGACGAGGTTTATATTCAACGTGGCCATTCAATGAAATCTAAGTATTTTCCGTCAGATGAATTAATAGATAAAAGTAAATTTGACGAGATTATTGAGAAAAGTGATATTGTCATATGCCATGGGGGAACTTCTTCTATAATTACTGCTTTAAATAATGGGAAAAAAGTATTGTCTATTCCAAGAAAAGCAAATCTAGGAGAACATGTTGATGATCATCAACATGAAATAGTTACTGCATTTTCCGAAGCGGGCTATATTGAGGTTCTAACCAACATTAATAAGCTAGAAGAAACGTTAAATAATGTACTGGATAAAGAATATAAACGATATGAGCAAAATAATAGATTAGCGAAGTTTATTTTAGACAATATCATTAAGAATTGATGTGGGAATATGAAGAATGTTTTTTTAGTGTGGACAAAAAATCAGGCAAGAGTCGAATCTCTATTAGAAGATCTATCAATAAATTTAGGTGATTTTAAAGTTATTTATAGAGATAATTCAACGAACAGTATGTTCAAAAAATTACTTAACTATATAAAGTTTTTCATTTTAGATTTTATCGTACTTCTTAAAAATAAACCTAATTTTGTGATTGTACAAACGCCGCCATCATTTATTTTAATTGCACCAGTCATTTATAAGGTGTTTTACAGAAAAGTAAAAGTAATTAGTGATACACATAACGCAATGACTAGATCCCCGTGGAAGGATCGATTCGGGACAAGCTTTTTGTTTAACAGAGTTGATCTCATATGTGTTCATAATGACGTTGTTTATGAAAGTGTAAAAGATGAAATTCCGTTTAAGAAATCTAATATTTCAATCCTAGAAGACAAAACGATTGATTATGAACCAACTATAGAAACCTATTCTACTACTAATAAGCAAGCCGAGAAGGAAATAAACGTTTTCTTCCCTGCTTCATTTAATGAAGATGAGCCTATAAAAGAAATTTTGGATTGCGCAGTTCATAATCAAGACATTAATTTCACACTCACTGGAAATGCAGTTAAATTAGAAAAGAAATTTGGAATAGCTCCATCTGACTTACCTGAAAATCTTAAAATTACAGGGTGGCTAACCAATGAAGAGTACAATCGCAAATTAATGGATTGCGACGTTTTGCTAGGATTAACTGTCTTTGATGACATTCAAATGAGTGTTAGTAATGAAGGTTTAGGTGCTGAAAAAGTGATGGTCTTATCAGATAAAAAGGCACTTAGAAATATTTATATGTCTGGCGCAATATATACAGAAAATAGTGCAAGTGAAATTGCTCAAAGTATTAGAGAGGCACATAGAAAGAGAGATGTATTAAAGAAAGAAATAAAAAATACAAAGAAATCGAAAGAAAGTAGATATAAAGGTCAGTTAGAGGTATTTAAAACTAAAGTAAACATGAAAGGATAAATTATGAATTTCATCTTACTCTCAGGTGGTTCTGGCCAAAGGTTATGGCCATTGTCTAATGATGCTAGATCTAAACAATTTTTAAATGTTTTAGAACACAATGGTGAGAAAGTGTCTATGTTGCAAAGAGTATGGAATCAATTGAAAGAAAATGACTTAACTGGTCAAACATTAATAACCACAAGTCATTCACAAGTCGATATGATTACCAACCAAGTTGGGTCTGATATCCCTCTAATAGTTGAGCCGGAAAGAAGAGACACTTTTCCCGCAATAGCTCTTGCCGCAACTTACTTGTATTCAATTGATAATAAGTCCTTAGAAGATGTAGTCGCAGTACTTCCAGTTGATCCTTATGTCGAGGCTGATTTCTTTAATAAAATTACTAATTTAGAAGATGTCTTAAAGAATTCAAATTCAGACTTAGGCTTGGTTGGTATTGAGCCAACTTTTCCTTCATCTAAATACGGTTATATAGTACCTTCCTCCCTTAATGATGATGGAACTATTAAGGTTAGTCATTTTCGTGAGAAACCAAGCCTGGAAATAGCTACTGATCTTATTGAGAAAGGTGCATTATGGAATGCCGGAGTTTTTGCTTTTAAATTACGAACGATTATTAATGCTTTAGAAAAACGTGGCCTTCCAACTACTTATGAAGAACTACATTCTATTTATTCAACCCTCCCGAAAATCAGTTTCGATTTCGAAGTTGTTGAAAAAATGGAGAACATTATAGCTGTTCCATATAATGGATATTGGAAAGACCTTGGTACTTGGAATACTTTAACAGATGAAATGAGTTCAAAAATCATTGGTAAAGGAATAGTAAGTGATGATTCTGAAAATGTTCACATTGTTAATGAGTTGAATTTACCAATTGTTGCATTAGGTTTAAAGAATACTATAATTGCAACAAGTGCAGATGGCATTCTCGTTACTGATAAATCAGCAAGTCCAAAAATAAAAGAACTCGTTCAAGGTATAAATCAACGACCAATGTATGAAGAACGTAGATGGGGTTGGTATCAAGTAATTGATAATACAACTTACGAAGATGGAAATGGAACGCTGACAAAGAAAATTACGATTTACCCTCAAAAAAATTTAAGTTACCAATATCATGAAACTAGGGACGAGGTCTGGACTATCGTTAAAGGGGCTGGTGAATTTATATTGGATGGGGAAATTTCATCAATAAAAGCTGGTGACACAGTGAAAATACCAGCCTTTTCAAAACATAGTTTAAAGGCTATAACGGAGCTGCAGTTGATTGAAATTCAAACTGGATACAACTTGGTCGAAGAAGATAACTGTCGATTGATTGAGGACTGGAAAAATATACTAATAAACTGTAAACAAAAGACTCTATAGAAACTAATTTTATCTAAAGTTGGTGAAAAGATGAAAAGAAAAATTGCAGTAGTTGGCACGGGCTATGTAGGGCTAGTAACAGGTGTGGCGCTATCAGAGGTTGGTCATACTGTCACTTGTGTGGATGTAGACGAAGTGAAAATCAAACGTATGCAAGAAGGGCTTTCTCCAATTTTTGAACCTGGCTTATCTGAGTTAATGACAAAAAATATTAATGAAGGTCGCCTATCCTTCACTTCACAGCATCAAGAAGCTTTTAAAAGTGCTGATGCAATATACATAGCTGTTGGCACACCTCAAAAAGAAGACGGAACAGCAGATTTGTGCTTTATAGAATCTGTGGCTGAAAATATTGCTAGTCATTTAAAGAGTTATGCGGTTATTGTAACAAAGAGTACAGTTCCTGTTGGGACGAATGATTATATTAAGAGCTTTATAGGAACACGAACTGATACTCCATTTGATGTTGTATCTAATCCTGAATTTCTTCGCGAAGGTTCGGCTGTTCAAGATACATTCCATGGGGATCGTATTGTAATTGGAGCAGATAGTCCAATTGCAGGAGACTTAATTGAAGAGATTAATAAGCCTTTTGGAATTTCTGTTTTCCGGACCGATATTCGAAGTGCGGAAATGATTAAATATGCATCTAATGCGTTTCTTGCTACAAAAATTAGTTTTGTAAACGAAATTGCTAATCTTTGCGATAAGCTAGATGCAAATATTGATGATGTAGCAAAAGGCATGGGGCAAGATCAGCGAATAGGAGACAAGTTCTTAAATGCTGGTATCGGTTATGGCGGTTCATGCTTCCCTAAAGATACCAACGCTCTTGTTCAAATTGCAGGGAATGTTGAACATGAATTTACCTTGTTAAAAGCTGTTATAGAAGTTAACTATAAACAACAGAGGTTACTTGTTGATAAAGCTAGAGAGTATTTTGGTTCTTTACGAGGTAAAACAATTGCAATGCTTGGATTAGCATTTAAACCGAACACGGATGACATGCGAGAAGCAGCATCTCTTGTACTCGCTGAAGAATTAGTTCTTGCAGGAGCTACAGTTGTTGGCTATGACCCGATCGCAATGGAAAATGCAAAAAAAGTGTTACCCGAAGCTGTCAACTATGCAGACAGTGCTTTAGGTGCAATTCATAATGCGGACGCAGCATTTATTGTAACTGAATGGAAAGAAATTTGCTCTCTTACTACAGAGCAATTTAAAGAGAATCTAAAAGATGCAGTTATTTTTGATGGAAGAAACTGCTTCAACGTAGAAACTATGAAATCAGCAAACTTGGATTATTTTTCAATTGGTCGTCCAATTGTAAAGACTCAGAAAGAGTTTGCATAAACTAAGCACCTCAAGAATGTAAGGGTTAATCTAACTTATATTTTTGAGGTGTTTTTGTTATGTTATTTATTCATAAGAGGGATCAAAATACTAGGTATAATCTATCAAAATTTGCTTGTTGATAGAGAAGAAACTTACTATAATAGTAAAGTAGAACTATGATTAAGAGAGGGGAAAAAGATGAAGAAAATTTGTTCATTATTGGTTATTTTTTTATTATTTTTATTTTTGGCTCCGCAATCACTAGCTTTTAGTGATATAACACCACCTAAACTTCATACAGTTGGTATCGAAAAAAGCAAAATGCAAGCAGGAGAGCGAAACGCTGTCATAATGAAAATAACTGACGACATTTCTGGAGTGGAAACAGTAATTGCACATGTAAGAAGTATTTCAGGAAAACAGCAAGAAAGTTCTATAGCTAAATACCAAGAGAATGATAATTGGAGAGCAGAGTTTGAGGTTAGTGAATATGCTGAAACGGGAGAATGGTATGTAGATGCAATTTCCGTTGAAGATAAAGCAGGAAATCAAAAATTTTATCGTAGTGGAATAGACTTTAATGTGAGATTTAACGTAGAAAATGTTTATTCAGATGTAACGCCACCAACACTACATACAACTGTGATTGAAAGAAGCGAAATGCAAGCAGGAGAGCGAAACGCTGTCAAAATGAAAATAACTGACGACATTTCTGGAGTGAAAACAGTAATTGCACATGTAAGGAGTATTTCAGGAAAACAGCAAGAAAGTTCTATAGCTAAATACCAAGAGAATGATAATTGGAGAGCAGAGTTTGAGGTTAGTGAATACGCTGAAATGGGAGAATGGTATGTAGAAGCGATTTCCGTTGAAGATAAAGCAGGAAACCAGAAATTTTATCGTAATGGAATAGACTTTAATGTGAGATTTAACGTAGAAAATGTTCATTCAGATGTAACGCCACCAACACTACATACAACTGATATTGAAAGAAGCGAGATGCAAGCAGGAGAGCGAAACGCTGTCAAAATGAAAATAACTGACGACATTTCTGGAGTGGAAACAGTAATTGCACATGTAAGGAGTATTTCAGGAAAACAGCAAGAAAGTTCTATAGCTAAATACCAAGAAAATGATAATTGGAGAGCAGAGTTTGAGGTTAGTGAATACGCTGAAATGGGAGAATGGTATGTAGAAGCGATTTCCGTTGAAGATAAAGCAGGAAACCAAAAATTTTATCGTAGTGGAATAGATTTTAATGTCAATTTTACAGTAGGTAAACCTACTGTTAGAAGTGTACTTTTATTAAATAAACACATTAATTCATTTACGAATAATAATACTATTAATTTTGAAGCAATATCTGAAGGTAGCAGAAACGCCGAGTATCGTTTCTTAATTAGAGATAAAGATGGTAGGTTACAAACTCTAAAAGATTACAGTTCGGAATCAATCGCTAATTGGACGCCTGTTATTCCAGGTGAATACGAGCTTATTGTACATGGAAAAGATAAGAATGCAACTGGAGAAGGTTTATTCCATGAAGCAAGGGATTCTTTCAGATTTACAATTAATAGAGAAATAGTTAATTCTGTTTCCCTCGATAGTAATCAAAAAGAGGCTGTTAGAGTGGGTTCATCTATAAGGTTTACTGCTTCGTCCACTGGAAGTTTGAATTCTGAATATAGATATATGCTACGTGATCAGAAGGGGAAAGTGACTACTTTATCGGATTACAAAAGTAATCCAACTTTGAATTGGGTGCCAGATACCCCTGGTGAATATGAACTTATTGTTCATGCTAAAGATCGATTTGGACAAAAAACAGGAACATTTAATGATGCTCGTGATTCTCTTAAAATTAAAGTTGTTGAACATGAAACAGTAACAGGAGTAGACCTCGATAGTAATCATACTAGTGATATGCCAGTCGGGAGTAAAGTTACTTTTAATGCAAGTTCTTCAGGAAGCCACAATGCAGAATATCGTTTTATTGTTCGTGAACAGTCTGGAAAGCTAACTACTTTACAAGAGTATAGTAACAACAATAAAATCTCTTGGTCGCCAGACAAGTCTGGGCAATATGAAATTGTAGTGCATGCCAAAGATAAATATTCAACTGGTCATAGTACATTCCATGAAGCTAGAGCTTCTATGAAAGTGAGTTTTACTGATAAAGAAACGGTTAGTGAAGTTAGTATTCTGGGTGACCTTAAAGATATACAAAGAATCGGAACCAACGTTAATTTTGAAGCAAAATCAAAAGGAAGTCGTAATGCAGAATATCGCTTCATTGTAAGGGATCGAACTGGTAAATTAACAACAATTCAAGAATACAGTAATAAAAGTACAGTGATTTGGAGTCCGAGTGAGCCAGGTCGTTATGAAGTAATTGTTCATGCTAAAGACAAGTTCTCAAGTGGGACAGGTACATTTCATGAAGCAAGATCTTCAGTAATCTATAATTTTGTTGAAAAAGAAACTGTAAAAAGTGTCGTTTTAAGTGGTAATAAGGATAAGAATCAACAAGTAGGTACAGAAGTAATTTTTACTGCTGAAGCATCAGGGAGTAGCCAAACTGAATATCGCTTTATCGTGCGTGATCAAACTGGTAAGTTAACAACAATTCAAGAATACAGTGAGAACAAAACTATTACTTGGACGCCGGTAAAACAGGGGAGATATGAAGTTATCGTCCATGCGAAAGATAGACTTTCTACTGGACCAGGGTTATTTAATGAAGCTAGAGCATCAGTGGAATATATCTTTACAGAAAGTGTTTACACGAAAGACTCAGTGAAGATTGAAGAACAAGACATTAAAGAAGAGGATGAGGCAATTTCTGACGATCCAATCAATGAAAGTGTAGAAGAAGTTATTGAAGAAGATGCACCTTTATTAGAGGAAGTTGAATCCAATGTGGATGAAGATGAAGAAATAAAGCTAATTGATGAGGGCAAGGTAGAAGAGGATTTTAACGGTAATAATGAATTGAATGAAAATTAATTTTTTGTATCTTAAAAACACGGATGGAAATTCCATCCGTGTTTTTTATTATTATGAAATCTTATATCGATAAGAAATTAGCTTCTCTCCCTCTCATTACTTCTCCCTACTAAATAATCCAGCGATACCTCATAAAAATCTGCAATTTTAATTAAACCCTCTAAATCAGGAGTGCGTGCGCCACTTGCGTAATGTTGCACAGCTCTTAAACTAATCCCCAGGTATTCTGCTAACTCTTGATAACTTGTCGATGATTCGTTTTTTAAGGCTTTTAAGCGTTCTTGAAAATTAGCCATTTGCAAACTCCTTTTGTATTGACATGTACAGTTTGTTCGTATATAGTGAAATTAATCAGTTGCGTACAGTTTGTTCATCTGTCGTTATTTTTAATGTTGGAGGTCTTCTTATGTCTGCAATCTATTCTCGTCTCGTTTTAGCTGAAATAAAGATGGAGTTGTTGCATCATGCCCATGTGCTTGAAACCCAGAATAGTAAAGAATTGTTTCAGCAAGTGTTAGCGACTGTTAAGAAGATTGATGCTATGGATGAAGACATTCAGCAAAACATTACGACCTCGTAAGTATTTATGTCTAATGTTTTAAATCACAAAAAGACTCCGATACCTACTTGTATCTATTAAGCTTTTTGCAAAAATACTCGACACACCCCTACCTCACATAATAAGCGCCTCTCTATCGTTCTATTGATAGTGTTTTTAGTATATCATCTCACTAAGGCAATATGTACAATGAGTACGTATAATGTGTATTGCTTATTTAACCATGCTTTTTCCCCAACCACTTTATCTCCCACCTCAACCCCTCTCATGCTAAACTAAATGAAAGACACACCATCACAGGAGTTACAAATGAACAGTATCGAGACGTTAAAAGAAATTGCGAAAACGTTAAATGAAGGGGAACGAATTGAAGACATTTTACAAGCGGTATTAGTCTCTCTTCTTGAAACGACTGGGCTTAAAACGGGCTGGATCTTTCTTGTATCGCCACAAGGGAAGCAGCGATTGGTGGCTCAAGTAGGGTTGCCGGTAGGGTTGATGCACCAAACGTGCGCGCCTCTTAAAGAGGGTAGCTGTTATTGTGTGAATAAATACAACAACGGGGAGCTTCATGAACCGATTAATATTATGAATTGTAAGCGATTAAAGCTTGCTGTAGAGAACGACTGGGGCGATACAGGGGGTCTGTCTCGGCATGCGACGATCCCCATTAAAGCGGGAAGCGAGTCTCTTGGGTTAATCAATATCGCGTCGCCGTCTATTGATACGTTTTCCCGGAATGAATTGGAATTGTTTGAAACGGTGGCGTATCAAATTGGAGCAACGATTAAGCGGTTGAATGCGTATATTGAGGAACAGAAGCAGACGGCTTTGCTTTCTCAGCTTGGAAAGTATCTCGCTTTTCAACGGGATGTGGCGAACGAGGACGATTATTTGGCAACGGTTGGGGAGACTTTACAGGCGTTTTTTGGATGGAAGGGCGTTCGGTTTTTCTACAATGAGTGGTCGACGTTCTCTGGGGAAGAAGGGGATGCGAGCAAGACGATACGCTTGCCGTTTGACCAGCATCTGCTTGAGCTGTGTGTGTATGATGAAGGGTTATCGGCTGGGGTCGAGTCGGTGCTGTATGAGGTGCTAACACATATTTCCCTGCAATTGAAGCAGTTTGAGTTGAATCGGCAGCAACAACAGCTATGGCGGCGTGAGGAACGGAATCGCCTTGCTCGGGACTTGCATGACAGTGTGAATCAATTGTTATTTTCCCTGATCTTGCATGCGAAAGGGTTAGAGCGGCAGTTAGAGGATGGGGACGTGAAAGCGACGGTTGCCCATGTTCATGAGCTCGGCAATCAAGCTCTTGTGGAATTAAAAGAGTTAATTAAACAGCTTCGTCCAGAAGGGTTGGAGTCTGGGCTTGCGGCAAAGGTTGAAGCGTATGCGCGTTTAATTGGCTTAACTGTTGTAGTAGAAGTAGAAGGATTAAAGAAAATCGCTGAGCCATTGGAAGTGTGCGTGTGGCGTTTGATACAAGAGGGGTTAAACAACTGCCAGAAGCATGCGAAGACAAAGGATGTAGTGGTCCGTCTGATGTTTGGTAGTGAAGCGGTAACGGTACAGATCGTCGATCAAGGGATCGGGTTTGATCCCGACACTGTGAGAAAAGGAATGGGTTTCGTGAATATAAAGGAACGTGTACAGGAAATGGGCGGTACGGTAACGATTGTGTCTGCGCGGCATCAAGGCACGACCGTGAATATAAGCATACCGCTAGTACAAGGGGACAACGTATGAAGGTGATGATTGTGGACGATCATACGGTTGTCCGAAAAGGGTTAGTGTTTTATTTGAATACCATCGAAGATATGGAGATTGTCGGTGAGGCAAATAATGGGGAAGAGGCACTCCAGAAGCTGAAAACCGTTCAGCCTGATTTGATTTTAATGGATTTGTTTATGCCGAAATTAAATGGCATGGAAGCGACGAACCAGATAAAAGCTCTCTATCCTCATGTGAAGATCTTAGTGTTGAGCTCGTTTTCTGATAAGGATCATGTGATTCCGGCTTTACAGGCTGGTGCAGATGGTTATCAGTTAAAAGACATCGATCCAGAACAATTAGTGGAAACGATGCGTGCGGT
Source organism: Shouchella hunanensis (assembly GCF_028735875.1). Classification (GTDB taxonomy): domain Bacteria; phylum Bacillota; class Bacilli; order Bacillales; family Bacillaceae_D; genus Shouchella; species Shouchella hunanensis. Next base: position 1,011,813 of record NZ_CP117834.1, on the reverse strand, counting down.
CTTAAACGGTGAAAATAAGCTGCATGATAAAGTAACGAAATTCGTGCTCAACCGGATTGCGACGCCAATGTCTGAGGAAGAGCAGGCAATCGAACTCCTAACGAAACGAGAGCGGGAAGTGCTCGTGGAGATTGCTTCAGGCTATAGCAATAAAGAAATTGCCGATCGGTTAGGGATTACAGAAAAAACGGTGAAAACCCATCTATCTCATGTGTTTTCCAAGCTGCACGTCAGCGACCGGACACAGGCGGCTTTGTTTGCGGTTAAGCATAGTCTTTTGTAGATGGGCATTCAATCAGTTCAATTAATTCGTTGTTGATGCCCCGGAAGTATACCGCTTTCCAGCCGTTTTCTAGATGATAGGGGCCTTCTTCTAGCTTTATCTGTTGGGCTTGAAAGCGATCGATGGCGTCTGTGAGGTTGTTTGTTTGAAAAGCAAGATGGATGGAGGAGGCGGATGAATCCTCCTCTTTGTCTTGCCCTGAATCGACGAGTTCGATCAAGGTTTTGCCAATTCGGATAAACGCAAGCACTTCGCCGTTTAATGCCATTCGTTCGACTAGCGTAGCGTCAAGCAAGCGTTTGTAAAAGGAAAGCGTTTCTTCTAGGTCGTGTACGTTTATGCCAATGTGATGTGTTGTGAACATGGTGTTGCCTCCTTTTTACAGCATGAGGTGGACATCGCCAAATTCATGCCAGAGGTAGTTGTTTTGTAAGGCGTGCTGGTAGCTTGACAGTAGTGCGTCATCGGGCAAAAACGCGCGTAATAATTCGAGATGACTAGAGTGTGGTTCGTGTAAGCCGGAAAGCAACCCATCTACGAGCTGTAAGGGCGTTTCTCGTTGAATGAACAAATTGGTTGTGTCCTTCCAAGCTCCTTGATGTGAATGCTTGTTTTTTGCATACGATTCGACTGCGCGCACCACCGTTGTGCCGACTGCGATGATTCGTCCCCCGCGTGCTTTGGCTTCATGAATCGCTGTAATCGTTTCTGCTGGAATCATATAAGCCTCAGGGTGATGCAAAGGGTCTGGCCATTGGTTGTCTTCGTAGTAACTAATGCCTGCATGCAGCGTAAGGAAGCCCACTTGAATATGGTTTTGTTTTAATTGATGAATCAGCTTCCACGAAAAGGCTCGCCCAGCTGAAGGCATTTCAATGGAACCAGGCACAGACGCAAATACGGTTTGGTATGACTCCAATGACCAAGGGGTGTTGATGTATTCATACCGAATCGGCTCCCCGTATTTATGGAGAAACGACAGAACCGGTTCGTGCAGGCCATGAAAGGTCACACGCTTTAACGGGGCTTCACTGCCATCTCCTTGAACATGAAGCGTCACTCCGTCTTGAAGTTGAACCACAGTCTTGTCTTTACCAAGAATGAGTGCTTCCCAACTGGTTTCGGTTAGTTGTCGAGCTAATCGAACGGTTACGTTGTCGGTTTCACTTACGAGCTGAGCTGGAATCGTTCGGCTGCGATTGAAGAGAAGCAGATCATTCGGCTGTAAGAGCTCAGTGAGGTCGGTTAACGTGTGGTCTTGAATGCGTCCGCTCTTCCGCTCGGTATGAAGGAGCTTCACGTCGGAACGATCGTTTCCACGATGCTCAGCAGGCGTATTGGCGTGAAGATGCGCTGGCAACGAGAATGCCTCATGGAACGAAACAAGATTGGTCATTGCCCTGCCTCCTCTAAGAACGAATCAATGTCAAACCGCTTTCCGTTGACTGTGCCACGATGTTGGATGATGTGATCAAATAGCGGCAACAGCTCTTCTGGTTCTAGTAAAGGATAATCGCAATTGGGAACGGCAATGTCGTGCATGGCAGTATTCATTTCACCAGGATCAACTAAACAAACCTCTGTCTCGGTTTCTGATAGTTCATCTGCCCATGTTTGCATCAAACCTTCCACTGCAAACTTAGATACCCCGTACGCACCCCATTCAGCAAACCCGGTCTGACCAGCAGCAGACGTAATGGAAATGATCAGCCCACGGTCATTTGTTAACATGGTCGCAAGGCTTCGTTTTGTCATTAGAAATGGGTTGAGTACATTCGTGTGAAGCACGTCTTGAAACATGTGTTCATCGTAATCAGCTAGTAGCTGTGGTCCTGGACCAAAGATCGACGCATTGTTCAGTAAAATATCAATTGTTCCGAACGTGGCTTCAACGACAGACACAAACCGATCCACATCCTTTGCGTTCGCGACATCAGCACGAACCGCCACGACTTCCGCTCCTAAAGCAATCGCTTCTTCTTTTACCTTCATCACCTCTTCTTCGTTTCGAGCACAGATTCCTAATCGATACCCTTGTTTCGCATAATGAAGGGTTAGTGCTTTTCCAAGCCCTCTTGATGCTCCTGTAATCACCATAACGTCTTTCATTTAGCTTCACTCCTTTGTGTTGTTGCTTTTAGTGTACGAAAGAAAGAAACGATTTGAATCGTTGATAAGAGGGAGAGCATGCTCATCGATTTGACTGATCGGTGCTCAGACAAAAGTCGTAGAGGGGGAAGAGTTATTTTTGAGTGTACGAACTCGGTTTGTAAGGTTCGTATGAAAATAAAGGATTTTAAGAGAATAATTTTGTACATTCCGCACGATGTAAAAAGTGTATATTCAGATTATAATCATCTTTATAAGAATGACGTAAGGTGGTTACAACATGAAAATCGTGATTGCGCCAGATTCTTTTAAAGGCAGTTTATCGGCTGTTGACGTAGCGGCTGTCATGAAGCAGGCCATATCGAAAGCGCTTCCAAATGCTGAAGTCGTCTCCGTTCCTGTTGCAGATGGTGGGGAAGGCACGATGGATAGCCTCGTTACAGCAACAGAAGGAAAAAAAGTTGAAGTTCAAGTGAAAGGACCGACTCGTAAGGCGGTTACCGCAGAATATGGCGTTCTTGGTGATGGGAAGACGTGTGTAATCGAAATGGCAAGTGCGTCAGGGCTTGTGTTAATTCCGGCTCATGAGCGTAATCCGATGGTGACGACGACTCTAGGGACTGGAGAGCTCATTAAAGCGGCATTGGATGCAGGGTATCGTTCGTTTGTTTTAGCGATTGGTGGAAGTGCCACGAATGATGGCGGCACTGGCATGCTACAAGCACTAGGAATGAAGCTTCTCGATGAGCATGGCGAATCTGTGGGATACGGTGGAGAAGCGGTTGGTCAGATTACGGCCATTGATGATGCTTTGTTTGACAAGCGTATTCGCGAGTCTACCTTTTTAATTGCATCTGATGTTCAAAATCCGTTCGTTGGTCCGACTGGAGCATCGGCTGTGTTTGGCCCTCAAAAAGGGGCGACCCAAGAAATGGTGGAGGAACTGGATCGTGGGTTAACCACATGGGCGGATTTAATTGAGAAACAGACAGGAATTCGTCTCCATGATCAAGCTGGTGCAGGTGCAGCTGGTGGAATAGGCGGAGCGTTTCAGGCATTTTTTCCTTCTTCCATGAGAAGAGGCATTGATCTTGTCATCGAGCATACGCATTTAGAAAAGAAGCTTGTAGGCGCTGATCTCGTGTTAACAGGAGAAGGGAAAATTGATGATCAAACCGCTTCTGGAAAGACGCCGATGGGTGTAGCGGAAGCGGCGAAAAAGCAAGGTATTCCGGTCGTTGCCATTGCAGGGTCTGTTGGCGAAGGAATTGAAGAGCTGTATCAATACGGGATCACAAGTGTATTCAGTATTGTGAAAGGACCTATGAATTTAGAGCAAGCAATGGAGGGGTGCAGTGAATATCTAGCACTGACTACTGAACAAGTCGTGCGAACATTTTTTGCGTTTCGAGATTAACGACACATGAGCAGGCGTGAATGCCTGCTCAAAAAGGGGGATTACCATGCTATTCCTTATTATTGCAATTGGTGTTTTACTTATTATCATCGCTACATCTAAATTTAAAGTACATCCGTTTTTATCCTTATTACTCGGTACCTTATTTGTTGGTTTTGCGTCAGGTATGTCCTTTGATCTAATTGTTGAAAGCATGAACACTGGCTTTGGGAACTTGATGATGAGTATCGGTCTCGTCATTGTCTTCGGTACAATTATTGGGGTTATTTTAGAAAAGGCTGGTGCCGCTTATCGAATGGCAGAAGTCGTTCTTCGAATCGTTGGACCGAAGCATCCTCAGCTAGCGATGAGCATTATTGGGTTCATTGTATCAATTCCTGTATTTTGTGATTCAGGCTTTATTATTTTAAACAGTTTAAGGAAAGCGCTATCAAAACGAGCGAAGGTGTCAATGGCGTCAATGTCTGTTGCCCTGGCAACAGGTTTATATGCTACACATACCCTTGTTCCTCCTACACCTGGTCCGATTGCCGCGGCTGGGAACATTGGAGCAGACGCCTATTTAGGCACTGTGATCTTTATCGGATTAATCGTAGCGGTTCCTGCTACATTCGTCGGTTATCTCTGGTCTATTAAAGTTGCAACAAAAATTGAAGTGCCAGAAGATGTGACAGCAGCAGGAGAAGAGTTTGATTATGATAAAGTCGTTGCGTCCTTCGGGAAAATGCCTTCGACGTTTTCAGCATTTCTCCCCATCTTACTGCCAATTGTTTTAATTGGCCTTGGCTCTATTATTGCGGTTTTGGGCGTGGAAGGTGGCTTTGCGAACTTCCTTATGTTCTTAGGAAAACCGGTTATTGCTTTATTAATCGGTGTCGTGGCAGCGTTACCACTCTTGCCGGCGTTTAATGAAGAAACCCTAACAGGCTGGATGGGCCAAGCGCTGAAGGATGCTGCACCTATTCTGTTAATAACAGGTGTCGGTGGTTCTTTTGGTACTGTTATCCGAAATTCAGGTGTGGAAGACATCATTCAAGGCTGGGACATTAGCGGTATATTCACAGGAGCCATGTTCTTGCTTGTACCATTCCTACTAGCGGCTGCGTTAAAAACAGCCCAAGGTTCATCAACGACATCCCTTGTGATTACGTCATCGTTAATTGCACCGATGCTACCAATTATGGGAATTGAAGGGGCGATTCCATTAGCGCTTGTCGTAATGGCGGTAGGTGCAGGAGCGATGACCGTCTCTCATGTGAATGATAGTTATTTCTGGGTGGTTGCACAATTTACCGGGATGAAAGTCAATGATGCGTATAAAGCGCAAACAATGGCAACCTTACTACAAGGCATCGTGACCATTATAGTAACGATGATTCTATGGGCCATTCTGGTATAACAAATGAAAGACAGCAGACACGAGTGGTCTGCTGTCTTTTCTTTGGCATCGTCAATCAAGAAGATTTCATATTGCGAACAGCTGCTGCAGGAATACATGCTGTCTTTTCACCTGTGGCTGAGTTAGTCGTGACACAAGGTGGGGAGTAATAAAGTCTACTGGTAAGAACCTTATTTAACGAGTACATTTGTTAAAACTGAAGTAGAAGGCCATTAAGGAAACTTAGATGATAAAAGTGTTACCTCCTGCGTAGTAAACCATTTTTCGGTCTATGAAGAACCAGAGGGTAGAAGAGAACATAATACCATGTCATAAATAAAATTATACGCTAGTTTGGAATATGAAAGCCGGATCTCGCTACTCTAAGGAGGATTCGTTTTTTTGAAAATTCCCTGGTTAAACGGACGCCGGGCTTGTTTTTCTTTTTCTGAAGCAACTAAAGGTTCGCTAAAGCTGCCACTGATATAGTGTGATTTGTAAGACAGCTGCTTGCAAAATAAAGTATTGGAGGAGTTTAACATGGGAATGATGAAGAAAAATGATGAAGGCTTATTTAAGGGGAAAACGGTAAAAGTGATAGCGACGACCGCTTTGCTTGCGACATTAGGTACGAGTGCTGCTTTTGCATCGGAAGGGAAAAATGCCGCACCGACGGACCAGGAAGAATCGACTCCGATTTCCGAGGTTGAAAACGACCTTACAGTAGAAACTCGGGAGGACGGCAAGACATATTACTCCACAGACAATGGTAAAACCTGGAGTGAGGACGTTCCTGTTGGTTTTTCGAGTGAAGGTGAGGGAGTTCTAGACATTCCAGAGGAATTTGAAATTGGAGAAGAGGCAACGTTACTTCTAAACGTGGAGTCAGAAGATGCTGCTTTTGCATCGGAAGGGAAAAATACCGCACCGACAAGTCAGGAAGAATCGACTCCGATTTCCGAGGTTGAAAACGACCTTACAGTAGAAACTCGAGAGGACGGCAAGACATATTACCACAGACAATGGTAAAACCTGGAGTGAGGACGTTCCCACAGGTTTTTCGAGTAAAGGTGAGGGAGTTCTAGATATTCCCGGGGAATTTGAAATTGGAGAAGAGGCAACGTTACTTCTAAACGTGGAGTCAGAGGATGCTGCTCGTTGAATGGCAGAAAACCTTATTAAAACGCTAATCAAATTAGGCGAATTTCCGGGAGCGTTATTGAGATAGTCAGCACTCCTAAATCAAAATGAAGAGGCTGCTTTTGCAGCCTCTTCATCCTTATTACGGATAGTGGAAAGAGACGGAATGGGATTGTCAACGGAAACGGTCTATAATAACGATAAGGATCAATAATAAAGGAATGAAAACAATGCGTGTGCTGATGATAGAAGATGAATTTTATATGGCAGAAGCCATAATGCAAATACTTAGGAAACATCATTACAGTGTCGATTTGGCGCAAGATGGTGAGTACGGAATAGATTGCGCGCTTACTGGTATTTATGATCTGATCGTTTTGGATATAATGTTGCCTAAAGTGAATGGGATTGAGGTGCTGCGAACGCTTCGAGAAGAGAGGATTACGATTCCTATCATTCTTCTGACGGCTAGAGATGCACCAGAAGAAAAAATACAAGGCCTAGATGCTGGAGCTGATGATTATTTGGCGAAACCTTTTCATCCCGGAGAATTATTGGCGCGTATACGTGCTTTAGGAAGACGGAAGGCGGAGTGGATAGAGGGGGGCGTTCTGACCTTTGGAGATCTAAAACTAGATCCGCAGACACTCAAGTGTTCTTGTTCAGGTCATGAGATCTCACTGTCTCTGAAAGAGGCTCAGATCCTGGAGATGCTGATTAAGAATAGTCCTCGTATTGTGTCCAAGGAGAACCTCATTGAAAAACTTTGGGGCTACGATACAGAAGCGGAAGGCAATCGTGTAGAAATTCATATTTCATTATTGCGAAAGAAATTAGCTCAACTTCACACACAGACTTTAATTCGAACGATTCGTCATGTCGGGTATGTGTTGCGCAACGAAAAGGAATGATTCAATTTGTTTTCTAAGCTACGGAATTCCATGTTATGGTTTAATCTGTTCGTTACAGGAATTTTAATTATCACAGCGTTCATGACGATTTATTGGAGTACGGCCAGTAAGGTTTTCTCTGACATCGACAGCAAGTTAAACATGTTGCCATCCGTTGATTTTTCCCTTGATGAGGAAGGCATTGTCGATATTGAATTAGATGTATCTGATACTCAACCTTCCAACGACTCCATTATGGTTCAAACCTCTGAAATGTTCAGTCTGGACATGGATGTGAATGGCCGCATTGTAGCCGTTGATTCCACATTCGATTTATCGGATCATGAATACGAACAAGTCGCTGAGCAAGCTCTATATCAAAAAAATAGCCGTCATCCTGTCAGTTGGCAAGGGAGGCAATGGCGTTTTAAGAACATACCTGTTGTGCCTGATAAGAATGTGGAGAACCAGACGGAAGTACGGAGTAAACTCACATTTCTAGATGTGACAGACAGTTATTCCTCTTTAACACGATTAAGAAATACACTATTGGCTGTAGGCGGTGGTGTATTGATCGTACTTTTTCTCATCAGCTATGTTTTTGCGAATCGTGCGATCCGTCCATTACAAGAAGCATGGGAAAAACAGAAACAATTTGTATCCGACGCCTCACATGAATTGAAAACGCCTCTCTCCATAATGAATGCCAACCTTGGGGTTCTGTTTGAAAATCAACAAGAAACGATAGAAAGCCAATTAAAGTGGATGGGTTACATGCAAAAAGGAATTGATCGTATGACATACTTAATCCATGACTTGTTGAGGCTGGCCAGGCTGGAGGACAAGAATCATCAACGTAATTTAATACCGTTTGATTTCAGCCAGATGATTCGTGACGTTTTAGCTCCATTCGAAGCTGCGGCCGTCGCCAAAAAGATAACATTTACACACGACATATCTGCGAACATTCTACTAAAAGGAGATGAGGAGGGTGTTCAACATGTACTGATGATCTTGCTAGATAATGCAGTGAAGTACGCAAATGAAGGCGGGAACATTCACGTATCATTGACCAAAATCAAGTCACAAATTCAATTGAAGATTTCCAACACGGGTTCAGGCATTCCTGATGAAGATTTACAGTATATTTTTAACCGTTTCTATCGGGCAGACGCTTCTCGCAAGCACGAAGACGGTAGCTTTGGTCTTGGTTTGTCGATTGCCAAGAGTACCGTTGAACTAATGGGAGGTCGCATTGCTGTTCGCAGCGAGGGAGGCAAATGGACTACATTTACCTGTGTTTTTCGAGGATGATGCGCATTTCTGCGATTCTGAGAGTGTGCCTCAACGGGTACTTTCTTTGTTTACTATACAATAGAACTTTATGGGGTTTTTGAATAGAGGGAACCTACATGTGTATGTAGACAAGTGTAAGTCGTATAAACCATTTTTGAAAGATCGATTTCTAATAACTGTTTAAAGCCTCTGCTGTGAGTGTACCCAAACTCATACAAGAGGTTTTTGTACGTAAGGAAGTCGATAAATTTATAGATGTTATATTAATTTTATGGACTTTTTTAACGAATGGATTCTGTCATAATACATATTGAAAGCGATTTCATAAAAGGGGGAGTGAGCTTGTTGAATCGATTAAAAGGCGGGAAAATCGTCTATACAGGTGCAACGATAGGGATGTTGACACTGCTTGCAGCTTGCGGTGGAAGTACAGAAGATGCAGATGGGTCAGGGAATGGTGATGCGGTAGAGCTGAGCTTCTGGGCTTCAGCGAACCCAGATCGAGATGACTTTAAATTAACGATGGATCGAGTGGAACAATTTAATGAAGAACACGATGACATTCAATTAAAGATTGAAACCACACCGCATGCTGACTATAGGACGCGGTTAAATACACAAGCGGCAGGAGGACAACTGCCGGACATTTTTCAAGTGTGGCCGGGAGCGGAACTTCAACCTCTTGTCGATGGGAATGCAGTAGGCTCTCTTAACGCTATTGTGGATAATTGGACTGACAATGGTTTGTTAAATGAAGACGCCCTAGCCGATTTTACGTTTGATGGAGAGGTATATGCCATTCCTTCTGTTCAGAATCCAACAAGCTTTGTCTTTTATAATGTCGATATGCTTGAAGAATTGGGCTATGATGAATTTCCGCAGACGTATGATGCGTTTAAGGAACTGATTACGGATTTACGTGGAGACGATACGACACCTATTGCTTTAGGCAATTCTGCTTCTTGGGTGCTACAATCGGTTTACATTTCTACAATTGCTAATCGGTTTACGGGCAATGATTTTATTCCACAAGTGCTTGAAGGAGAGCGATCCTTCACAGATTCGGATTTCGTTGACGCTCTTGGGGTGATAGAAGAGCTTGTTGAAATGGAAGCCTTTAATGAAGATTTGAACACGATTGATGATAACCAAATGATTGAATACTTTTTACAAGAGCGCTCTGCCATGGTCATTGACGGGAACTGGGGTGCGATTAGCATCTTGACCAATAAACCGGATGACATGAATGTTGGAATTGCTCCGTTTCCTTTAGGGGATTCAGGAACCATCTCCACTGTTTATGGGAATTCATGGTCGCTGAATGCAGACTTATCGGATGAAAAACGAGAAGCAGCCGAGACATTTTTAAAATGGATGTTTGATGAAGGATTTTATCAAGAGCTAATTGGTGTAGGCCGTGTCGTTGCTGCTGAAGTCGATATGCCTGAAGATGCGGATCTTGATCCACTCTTTTTAGATATGCTAGCACTTTCTCAAGAAGCTCCGCCAGCACCAGTGTATGATGCTGTACTTCCTCAGGCAGTAAACAACGTCCTGCAAAATGAGCTGCAAGCGATTACGATTGGACGATCAACGCCAGAAGAGGCCGCGCAAAATATCCAAAATACAGTAAACGCGCAATGATGCTATAGTAAAAGACAAAGAGCAGACCATTCTTCAGTAGAATCGTACTGCTCTTTTCCAACTACTCATATAAAGGGATTGTCGCTTACGATGAAAAATGGGGTGTCGTTTCGTCATTGGAGTTTACGCTGGAAGTCGATTTTAATTTTATTGTCACTGATTCTTATTCCTGCATTAACCATTAGCTTATTGGTTTACTATCAGTCTAATTCCATTTTAGAAAAGCAAGTCATTGAACGGAATGAACAAAATTTACGCCATATTGAGTCGAATTTGCTTGGGGTCATGGAAGAAGTAGAGGAGCTATCAAGTTACATTATCTACAGCCAAGAATTTCGGCAATACTTTACCCTCCCTGTTGAAGGCGATGGCAGTAATCCGGAAGAGATGCAGCGGCTAAGGGATCACATTCGTGGCTTCTTTACGTTCCATCTGAATAATAAGCCGTACTTTCACTCGGCGCAGATTGAAGGAACGAACGGCTCCCAACTTCATCTTGGAGAAAGGATAAGTGGGGATGAAACGAAGTGGGAAGAAGCGGCTAGAGGTGAGCTTGGAAGGGCAGTATGGACAGACCCTTATGTACTCACACGAAGCGGCTGGGAGACAGGAGAGTATACGATCGTCTCGCTTTTTCGGATCATTAATAATCTGTACGATATTACTGAACCGATTGGTGATGTACGTATTCGTTTAGATGAACGAGAGTTATTTTTTCACATCACAAGTGGCTATTTACATCCAAATGATGACATGATTTTGATGCAAGAAGAAGGTCTCGTGCTCTCTCATCGGAATGCCGATCTTGTTGGGGACCAGTTCGCTAATCAAGACGTTGTTAAGAACGTGCAAGAAGGAGCCACACTTTTTCAATATGAGGAAGATGGCGATGTGTATTATGCAGTGGTACGATACGTTGCGGGTACAGACTTATCCCTTATTTCAACTGTAAAAGAAGAGTTTATTCTGAATGAATTTCAAGGTATGCGGCAAACAATGCACATGATCATGCTTGTGGCTGGTGGGATTGGTCTTGTAGCCATTGTTGGATTTATGTTGACCATCATCAAACCCATTACAGAGTTAACAAAAGAGACAAAGCGTCTTGAGGAAGGGGATTTTGCTGCACGCGTGAAAGTGCGTTCGCAAGATGAGATCGGACAATTAGGATCTCGCTTTAATAACGCCGTTAGTCAAATTCAGCGATTAATTGAGACGAAATATAAACTTGAAATTCAGAATAAAGAGTCAGAATTAAAAGCGTTACAAAGCCAAATGAACCCACACTTTTTATACAATACGTTGGACATGATTCGCTGGACAGCAAGGCTGGAGAACGCATTTGAGACTGGAAAAAGTATTGAGCATCTGTCGAAGTTATTTCGGATTAGCCTCAGTCAAGGAAAACTATGTATCCCTCTCAAAGATGAACTGGCGTATGTTCAAAGCTATCTAGACCTGCAAAAACGGCGCTTGGGCAATCAGTTGACATTCTCTGTCTTTATGGAGGCAGGCATTGAAAGAAGCCTGACGTTAAAGCTTATTTTGCAGCCGCTAGTGGAGAATAGCCTTCGACATGGTTTTACAGAACTAAAGCAGACGAATGCCATCACTATTCGAGCCTATCGTGAGGGGGCGTCTGTTGTCATTGATGTGCTTGATAATGGCGTCGGGCTTCATATGGACGTAAACGCATTTAATCATGCATTACATGACCAAGATCATGGGGAGAAGGGTTTCGCCTTACGAAATACACACCAACGTCTCATAAAAACCTTTGGCTTCACCTGCGGGCTAACAGCAATGGAAACGGATGAAGGGGCACATATTCGTATTCGTATGCCATTCATAGAAAGTGAAGCGGAGAAAAAACGATTCGTTCACGAGGAGGATGTCGATCATGAGCATACGGATGCTAATTGTAGATGATGAGCCAGTGATTTGCCAAGGGCTCGTTCAAACGATTCCTTGGGAAAGCCTTGGCGTGCAGGAGGTAGACATGGCGTTTAACGGAAAGCAAGCGTTAGAAAAACTAGCACATCAACCATTCGATTTGATTCTAACGGATATTTCCATGCCTGAAATGGATGGGCTCGCGTTGGCAGAGCACATCGTTCATGAAAAGCCAGATACAAAGATGATCATTATTAGTGGTTTTGATCACTTCGATTATGCACGGCAAGCACTTCGGCTAGGGATAGAAGACTATTTACTTAAACCGGTGGATGTAGACGAATTAATGGCGCTCGTCAAACGAGTAACGAACAAGATTGTGGCACACAAAGAGCGGAAAAATAGTCTCCTTCAAGATTGGATGGCGCAACAGCTTCGTCATAGGCTTTTTCACGCCCCTCTATCTGAGCGGATAAAGGAAAAAAACGCACCATGGACGGGTCGTTTCCGGCTACTGATTAACGAGGTATCTGGTTACGCTTATTTACAGAATACCTTGCCAAGCGAAGCTTTTGAGGGTGTACAGGAGGAAGTACGACATGTTGTCGAAAAGAGATGTAGTGCCTACGGTATGGAACACGTTTCTCTTTATGGTCATGAAAATGAGCTATTAACCCTTGTGTATAGTGATCATTCCGACATGCTCGAAGGCGGTAAGCTTCGTGAGATATGGGAAGACATTATGGAACAGAGTCCCTACCCCATTCATGCGGTCAGTTCGTCAATCGGTCAGTCTTTATCCGGATGCTACGATCATTACCAGGAAGGGCTTGTCCTGCTTGATGTTGTGCGTGGTCAAGGGTGTGGCCTATTGATAGAAAGTCGAGAGCATGAGAGAGTAACCGTTGATTGGAAGAGTCACAGTTTGTGTTTATGGGAAGCGCTCCTCAAAGGGGATGAAAGCCAGCTAGAAGCGTGTATAAATCAGACGGTGACAAAGTTACTAGATAAAGGGCAGTCTTTCAGCCAAATGGTAGAAGCGTGCCAGAGTCTTGAAGAAGAGCTAAAACGAAAGCTGCAAGAACGATTTCCTGCCAAATCCTTTGATCGAGTGGCGCTACGGTTACAAGAGGAACTGGACCTACGTAAATGGAACACTCCTACCGCTATGAAGCAGCTTTTTCTTCGCGATCTCATCGATTTACTTGGCGAATTAAAAGAAGATGGACAGAACAACTGGATGATTGAAAAAATGAAACGCTATATTCATAAGCATTATCAGCACGATTTGCGGGCAGCAGAAGTGGCGGAGCGCCATTTTATTACACCTAATTATTTCAGTATGCTGTTTAAAAAGGAGACGGGGCAAAGTTTTTCAGAGTATGTTAATGGTCTCCGTATTCAAAAATCAGTAGAGCTGTTGCTGAACACGTCCAATAAAGTGTTTGAGATTGCCGAATATGTGGGCTACAAAGAATACAAATACTTTGTGCAAGTCTTTAAAAAGCAGGTTGGTTTAACGCCAACTCAGTATAGGCGTATGAATGCAACGCAAGAAAGAAGAGAAAAACAGATAGAATCGTAACTTTTCGGATTTTTATAAGAGAAGAGTCTCGTTACAATGATTCTAGAAAACGCTTCCAACATGAGGCGATGAAAGGACGTGATCCAGGTGCATTTATTAAAAAGCCGGTGGAAGATTGCACTTGGCGTAATTCCAGCGTTGCTCGTTTACTGTATCTTCAGCATCATTCCAATCTTTATCTCGTTTTACTATTCCTTTATGTCATGGAACGGGTTCTCGCCAATGGAATATGTGGGGCTTGCTAACTTTCGAGCCATTCTTAATGATTCTGTGTTTTGGCTATCCGTTCGGAACAATTTAATTGTTGTGGCAGCCTCTGTCTTCGGACAAATCCCGATTGCCCTCGTGCTCGCTTTGCTGTTGAATCGAAAAATCAAAGGAGCCAAGTTTTTCCGAACAATTGCTTTCCTTCCTGTGGTCATCTCAACGGTTGTCATTTCACTAACATGGCGTATGATTTACAACGTGGAGCAAGGGTTATTGAACCATCTCTTAAACAATCTCGGCTTAAGTGCCTTTGCGCAAAACTGGCTTGGCAACCCCGATTATGCGATGTATGCAATCGCAGCCGTTATAATTTGGCAGTTTGTAGGGCTTTATTTCATCATTTTCCTATCAGCTTTACAAACGGTACCAAAAGACATCTTGGAAGCGGCAGAACTAGATGGCGCCACTGAATGGCAAAAAACCCGTTATGTCACGTTACCATCCATTTGGGGTGTCATTATCATCGCCGTGATTCTTTGCATTAGCGGGAGCTTGAAGACCTTCGACTTGATCTTTGTAATGACAGGTGGTGGGCCAGCGAATGCCACGGAAGTAATGGCTACCTATATGTATACAGAAACATTCCAAGGGCTGCGCTATGGCTATGGCAGTGCGATTTCAGTTTTAATTTTCGTCTTTAGTATCGCCATTATCGTATGTGCGAATATGCTTCTAAAAAAACGTACTGGCACCAAACGGGCATAAGGAGGTTTACAGAATGCAAGTAGATCAACAACCAGTATCACCAGTCCCGAGAAAAGAAATAAATGAAAAAACAGCTTGGTTTAAGAAACGGGCATCGCGGTTGCTTATTTATCTGATCTTAATTACATTTGCGGTTATTAATGCCTACCCCATTGTTTGGATGATCCTTAATTCATTTAAATCAGGTCAGGAATTCGCTTTAAATCCATTTGGTTTACCGACAGAATGGGTATGGACGAATTATGTCGATGCTTGGTTTACAGCGAATATTAATACGTACTTTTTTAATAGTGTGTTTGTTGGCGGTGTCGCCGTTATCTTAACCGTCCTATTTGGTGCACTTGCTTCCTATTTCTTAGCAAGATTTCAATTTAGAGGCCAAAAGGTACTTTATTCATTTTTTATCCTAGGCTTGCTTGTACCGATTCATGCAACGCTTGTACCGATGTTTATTTTGATGCAAAACATTGGATTACTGGATACTCGATTGGCGCTCATTTTCCCGTATATTGCTTTCAATTTATCGATTACGATCTTCTTATTAACAAGCTTTATGAAGTCGTTTCCTCATGAAATTGAAGAGTCAGCCGTTATGGATGGAGCGGGGGTTTTTAAGATTTTCTGGTCGATTATTTTGCCAATGACACGCCCTGTTCTTGCGACCGTCATTATTATTAACTTCATTAATAACTGGAATGAGTTTAGCTTTGCTCTCGTCCTTATTAATGACGACCTCTTGCGGACATTACCACTTGGTCTTGCTAATTTTGCAGGCCAACACTCTACAAACTATACAGCTCAAATGGCAGCATTAACGATTGTACTCGTGCCGACTATCCTCTTCTATTTATTTATGGAAAAGCAAATTGTTGAGGGCATGACCCAAGGGGCGGTAAAAGGATAAAAGGTGTTTCAACTACAGTGCATTCTGATTAAAGAGACCCTTATCATAGACGTGGACGTAAATGGTTTGCCTATAGTGCAGAATCATGAAACGTGTTGTACCCTTTAAGAGTGTAAACCACGATTAAAACGCGGAAGAATGAACATCACTCTTCCGCGTTTTTTTAATGTGTTACTTCTTCTGAAAGGAAATTCGGTCGTTGCTGCTCGTGTTTATCAAGCATGATTTGCTCTGAATGGACACCTTGCTTACGTAACAATGAGATGTTTTCTACAAGGAAGTCATCGCTTCCGACAATATAGAAGAGTCCGTTTTTATCTTGGGCGAGATGTTTTACCTCTTCGTAATAAGCGGCTCGGTTATCGACAAATTGAGTTGTAAGCTTCTGATTTGGGTTACTTTCAAAGACGTTTGTGAATAAGAAAGCCCTTGATGAATCAACGTTTAAGGAATGAATCTGATTGACGTTGTCGTTACGCTGGAGATAATCAAGTACAAGTGGACGGAATGTAGCTAGACCAACTCCTGCTGATAATAAGTAAATGTTTTTGTTTTCTCGCTTTAGCGGTACATTGGAGTGGGTTTTGAAAAGAGCCACCTCATGCCCCACTTCGAGATTTCGTAAAATCGATTTAAATTCAGAGCATTGCTCTTTAATGCGAGTGGTAATACCAATGGATCCCTCATGGGGCAAAGTGGATATAGACATATGTCGAATTAAGCTACGGTTTGGCTTCTCATCGGCATTAAATCCCTCTAGCGCAAAGTGTGTGTGTGAGCCTTCTTCCCATGTAAACCCTTCAGGACAGTCAAGCATATAGGTTTTCACTTCTGCTGATTCTTCAATAATTTGATTAATCTTCGTCCAATAGATCTGCATATGATCGTCTCCTTTTCAGTGAGCTTCCTATTAGCAATAAGTATACTACGAATGATAATCATTATCAATTACTGATTTGAATCATTGACGCCAGATACTCTTTGTTATTTTTTTGTTTTTATCCAACATATTCTATTTTTCTTCGCTAGATATGGTGGTGAAGAGAGAAGATAATAGGATCAAGCACGATGAACTTAGGAGGAAAGCATATGGGTTACATCCACTCTGAGAAGAAATGGACAAAAGCGTGGAGACCGTTATCCATTATCGGATTTAAATATTTTTATGATGAAGATGGTGGTCTTTATCGTAAGGCCGGCAATAAATTAAAGCGCGTCAAATAATAAAGGAAGCTCTGTCAGGATGTCGATCATCTGACAGAGCTTTTTTGTTTAGAAGGAAGGGCTACAAGCGTTCATTTGAAAGTTGGATGATTGCATAGCAAATAAATAGAAGCCGAGTACACTATTTCCAATTTTAAATAGATTGGATTCTAGCTTTTTTTCTTCAGTATATGAAAAGAATTAAGAATCAGAAGACAGGTGACAAAGGCCTTGAAGCCTTTTCAACGAAAGAAAGATCGTTTATCCTAAAATGTAGAAATAAACAACTAATGATCCATACATAAAAAAATACCCTGATCCGATAGAAAGGGGAGATGACGGTGAAAACGTGGCTTCGGATAAGTATACTTTACGCAGTGTTGCTAATTGTAGGATGCAATACTGCCAATGACCAACAAGAGCCTGAAGAAGAGGAACAGGAAGGCCCTAGTACTGAACAACCATTAGCAGAGCATGAAGGAGTGGGCAATGAGGATGATCGTTTAGCTGTGGAACATGAATTTACAAACAACTTTTTAGTGGAGACCGATGTGGAGCCAGGATTTCATCAAATGAGAGGGAAGCTTGATGGCTTTGAGATGCTAATTCCGGAAAATGGGATTATCCCTTCTATGCTTCATGTAATTGAAAACAATAAAATTGAAACTTTAATATATGCTATCAATAATAACCTTGAAAAAAAACAATACAACGTACAAGTCATATATCAAACTAAGTATCCTCAAGAATTAAAACAAAACTATCTAAATGTCTTTAAAGACGAAATGGGCTTTGAAGATGAATATGTACGTGTAGAAGCCAACGATCTGGAAATTTATTACGGTAAGGTTGAAGACAAGGACGAATACGGCCCTGTTTTAAAGTATTTTGGTTATCTTTTTTCAAAGGAACAGAATCAGGCCATTAGCTATGAATTTATGGCTATGTGTCAAGGGAAAGATGAATGTGATATCTCACTTGAAGAGGAAGCGGAAGTGGCGGAAAAGCTAATGTATTCTATTCGTTTACTTGATTCATAGAAAAAGAGTTTTAAAATATATGAATAGACAAAAAATAACATTCATACATAAACAACTCTAATCCTTTAGAAAGGAGAGATGACGATGAACAAGTGGCTCCGTATAAGTACACTTTGCGCAGTGCTGCTAATTGTAGGATGCAATACTGCCAATAACCAACAAGAGCTTGAAGAAGAAGTGAACGGAGAAGAAACACAGGAAGATTCTAGTACTGAACAAATGCTGGAGGACGATGAAGCTGAACAGGAAGGAGTGGGCAATGAGTATGATCGTCTAGCAGTGGAACATGAATTTACAAAAAGCTTTTTAGTGGAGAGCGATGTGGAGCCAGGTTTTCACCAAATGAGAGGGAAGCTTGATGGTTTTGAGATGTTAATTCCGGAAAATGCCATTATACCCTCTATGCTTCATGCAATTGAAAACAATGCAATTGAAACACTTATTTTTACGTTTAATAATCATAGTGAAAAGAAACAATACCATGTCAAGCTGATGTACTACAGTAAATACCCTGAAGAAGTAAAACAAAACTATTTAAATGTCTTTAAAGATGAAGTAGGTTTTGACGGGGAATATCAATATGAGGAAGCCAATGATTTAGAAATGTATCACGAGAGCTATGAAGACGATGGGGATAACGGTCCTGTTTTAAAGTATTTTAGCTATCTTTTTTCAAAACACAGGAATCAGGCTATTTCCTATGAATTTATAGGTGTTTGCCAAGGTGGAGGAGAATGTTCCCTCAGCCTTGAAGAGGAAGCGGAAATGGCTGAAAAGCTAATGTATTCTATTCGTTTGTTAGACTAATAGGAAAGATAAGAAGCTCTTTCAACAAAAAAGAAGTTTGGATATCTTAAAATAGGAAATAAACAAATAATTATTCATACATAAAATGAAATGATACCCTGATCCGTTAGAAAGGAGAGATGACGGTGAAAACGTGGCTTCGTATAAGTATACTTTACACAGTGTTTCTTATTGTAGGATGCAATACTGCCAATAACCAACAAGAGCTTGAAGAAGAAGTGAATGGAGAAGAGACACAGGAAGATTCTGATGCTGAACAAACATCAGCAGACGATGATGCAATACAGGAAGTGGAGG
The DNA here is from genome assembly GCF_028735875.1 of Shouchella hunanensis. Taxonomy (GTDB): domain Bacteria; phylum Bacillota; class Bacilli; order Bacillales; family Bacillaceae_D; genus Shouchella; species Shouchella hunanensis. Next base: position 992,955 of record NZ_CP117834.1, on the reverse strand, counting down.
GCGAAGTGGAGAATAACGAAGATTTTCTAGCGGTTGAAGATGAATTTACAAAAGAGTTTTTGGTGGATACTGACGTGGAACCAGGTTTTCACCAAATGAGAGGAAAGCTTGATGGTTTTGAAATGGTGATTCCGGAGAATGGGATTATTTCCGATCTGCTTCATGATATTGAAAACGATGCAATTGAAACACTTATTTTTACGTTTAATAATTTTAGTGAAAGAAAATTGCATGATGTTAAACTGATGTATTATAAAAAATACCCAGAAGAAGTAAAACAAAATTATTTAAATGTCTTTAAAAATAAAGTAGGTTTTGACGGCGAATATCAATATGCGGAAGCCAATGGTTTAGAAATGTATTATGAAAGCTTTGAGGATGAGGATGACTATGGTCCGTATATGCGATATTTTGGTTACCTTTTTACCGAGGATAGGAACCAGGCGATTTCATACACGCATACTGCGATGTGCCAAGGTGGAGGAGAATGTTCCATCAGCCTTGAAGAAGAATCAGAAATAGCGGAAAAGCTAATGTATTCTATTCGTTTGTTAGACCAATAGGAATGATAAGAAATTCTTGCAATAAAAAAGAAGTTTGGATATCTTAAAATAGGAAATAGACAAATAAACAAATAATTAATAATACATAAAATGATACCCTGATTCGTTAGAAAGGGGAGATGACGGTGAAAACGTGGCTTCGTATAAGTACACTTTGCGCAGTGCTGCTAATTGTAGGATGCAATACTGCCAATAACCAACAAGAGCCTGAAGAAGAAGTGAACGGAGAAGAGAAGCAGGAAGATTCTGATGCTAAACAAACATCAGCAGATGATGACGCTGAACAGGAAGGGAAGAGCGAAGGAGTGGAGAATAACGAAGATTTTCTAGCGGTTGAAGATGAATTTACAAAAGAGTTTTTGGTGGATACTGACGTGGAACCAGGTTTTCACCAAATGAGAGGGAAGCTTGATGGTTTTGAGATGGTGATTCCGGAAAATGGGATTATTTCTGATCTGCTTCATGCAACTGAAAACAATGATGCTGAAACAGTCATTTACACGTTTAATAATGATCGTGAAAAAAAACTATACGATGTTCAAGTTATGTATCAAAGCCACTATCCTGAAGGATTAGAACAAAGTTATTTGAATGTGTTTAAACGTGCTAATAATTTTGAAGGGGAATATGAGTATACGGAAGTTAATGATTTGGAAGTGTATTACGGGAGCTATGAAGATGAGGATGAGTACGGCCCTTATTTGAAATATTTTGGTTATCTTTTTGCTAATGATAGGAACCAGGCGATTTCATACACGTATATTGCGATGTGTCAAGGAGAAGAAGAATGTACTTTTAGTTTTGAAGAGGAAACGGAAATGGCGGAAAAGCTAATGTATTCTATTCGTTTGTTAGACCAATAAGAAAGGTGATTGGGTATGAGCAGTGTTTTTGACGATGAAATGGTGCAAATGCGAATTACAGACCTTGAGTATCAATTCCCGGAGATGACCGATGAGGAGATTATTGAAGCGATTGAACGAATATACCTTGAAGAAATGGGGAGGCCCATTAACACGAAGATGAATATTGAGAGAATGGAGAATTATTCCTTTACCGCAGGGGTGAAGGGGACAGCAATTGTCTTAGCTAATAAAGAAGATCCGGATGAGGTGAATGAAGTGGTATTTATCTCACGGGGGAGTGTTTCCACTGAAGACTGGATTGACAATTTGTTTGGTGTGGGTGTCGGCACTGGAGGTGCTCAATATGCAGAAAACACGCAAGCTTTTCTTGAGCAAGTGACCGAAAAAAATACAATAGAAAATGAGATCCCCATCTCCGCTCTCGCTCATTCAAAAGGCCACAATACGGTAGCAGCTATCCAACTAAGAGATAATTATTTTTCACAAGTAAACACATTTAATGGCGCCCAGTCTAATGCTGTCCAGCAAATACGTTATGACAGAGACTTTAGAAGAGCGGTAGAAAGGGAATTTAATCTCCCTCGATTAAATACGGAATCTGTCCAATCCATCCCCCCTGCAGAACTAGAAGCGTTCGCTAAGGAGTATTACAAAGACAAAGAGTCTAGTATCCATCAAACCCGCTCCAAGAGTGATTTTTTGTATGCGCTTGATTCCTTTCCGTGGATGTTTGCTGTGGGCAATGTTACAACGTATCGTACAGACCATGAGAACAAAGGGTTTGTGGGGGCAGTGGAAGCGATTCCTCAAGAAGACCTGCAGGCGTTGCTTCATTTTCTAGCCCCGTACGGCCATGTTTATGGGGATGAAGGGGTTGCTGGTGTCATGGACGAGGCGTTTAGCGATGCATTGACTTATTACAAGGATCATCCTAACGCTGATCCGCTTGATTTTGATACGATGAAATCAACAGTCTCTGTTCTCGTCGATGAGTTGGAAACCGCCGGGTATTTGTCTGAGGAAGATGCGAGCCAGTTGAGATGGGAATTGCAAATTTTTCTGACAGCAACAGAAGGGGTTTATATGAGGGTTCATGAAGGTGAAGGTACGTCAATTTCTCGATTAGTAGAAGATGCTATTTTTACTGGGGTTTCATATAAGTTAATGATGGAGAATCAAATTGCCTCGATCAATACGCTGTTTGAAGGAGTGGCCAAATCGGCGGAAGCGCACCATAAGCTTGAGGCGCTTATGAATGAAATCGCCGAGGGCAAGTCTTATCATGGTGGCGACTTGTATTTGGAAGGTTCAGCTGGTGGGGACGAAATTAAGCTTAATTTGAGCAAGACGTTAGACGCGTATGAAGCAGTGCAGAAGGTTCTCGATCAACAAGATACGCTGCTTGAACGCTACTTGGCTATGATGGAGCATGAGTATATAGACTTTTATCAACATAAGAAGAAACAATTAGCTTCAAAGATGAGTGTGATGGAGAGCAATTACCGCAGTTATCAGCATTTGTTGCCTAGCTCTTACGGTGGGCTTATCACCAATTTGCATTTTCGTGAATCGTTTTTGCCGCTGGAAGGCGCGCCACTTGAAGGGGTTGCTTCGTTAGTCAAGCAAAATCGGGAGTCCATCGGTGAGAAAGCGGAGGCGATGCGTCAAGCAGTGGAAGAGATGTTTGATGTCGACTACAATGTGGCGGGCATGTTTACTTATTTATCAGGTTGAGGGAAGTGTCATCGATGAATACATTTGGTTATAGTGGGACCTATACGCTTGAACAAGCACGAACACACGACGAGAAACGAAACCTTGTGGTGGAACTGTTGCAAACGAAGATGGACAAGCTTGGCGAGTTGAAGCAGGATGTCCAAGGCATTCTTGACTCGAGCAAAGGGGAAATCATTTTGGCGACTATTGAAGAGTTGGAGTCAGAGGCGGTAAAAGGACAGGGCCGGATCCAAACGGCGGTTGACGAATTGATTCGCTTTCATTGGAAGTTTGAAGACGTCATCGATCATGGGAAAACGCAGCCGTTTACGATTACCTATACAGAAGTGCCAAAGGATTAGCACTAGCTGTTGATCGGCTTCTAGTTGAAGGCCATCACTTCTTGAGTCCTATCAAGAAGACGAAATAAAGGGCAATCATTTAGCAGTAAGTCTATTTTCTATAGGCTCATTTGTTTGCCTAAATAAAAATAAAATAATTATTTTTATAAAAGATGCTTCATAAGTTGCTTGTCAACACGGTTAAAGTATACGAAATAGAGCTGTTTGATTAGAACAATTATTCTGGTTCGAAAGAACTATTTGAAGTGTGAGAAAATTAATAATATCAGTACTATATTACCATTTTACGAAAATATGTAAGATGATGGTTGACTAGTAAAATCTTCACTGGCTACCATGAGACTATAAAACGAAAAAGGAGGAGTTAATATGTCTGGATTGATTCGCGTTACACCTGAAGAACTTTACCAAAAAGCTGATGACTATAATCGCTCAAGTGGAGAGGTGCATGACCTCATAAGCAGGTTAGATGGTTTCAGAGATCAGCTACAAGGTATGTGGGATGGTCAAGCTTCTGAAGCGTTTGTTCAACAGTATGACGAATTAAAGCCATCCTTTGTCCGTATGGGCGATTTGCTTGGCGAAGTATCTGAGCAGCTACGCAACAGTGGACGGACCCTTGAAGAAACAGATCAACAAATTGCAGGCAACATTCGCGGTTAATTGGTCAGGAATAGAAACAACTGTGGGCGCAATTTTTTTACAATTGCGTCCTTCCTTATGAAAGGGTGGCATTTGATGTACATCACTGTAACGGTTGACATGAAACGGTATTCAGGAAAACGGTTTGACTTGCGGCTATCTGATCAATATACGGCAAAAAAAGTCGTTGATCTTATTTGGAGCATCGAGGAGCTTGAAGTTCCTCAGCGTGATGGGAGTTGGATCCGTGTTCAAAACAAAGAAACTCATGTCTACGGTAGCCAAGTACTCGCTGAACGTGGTGTAACAAATGGAGACCGCATAGAGATTTTATAGCACTGGTTGAAGGGATCGGACATGGAATGGACAAAAAGCGATTTTATTTGGAAGAGCAGACAGGTGCAAACTTTATTAGGGACCCTGAAACAAATACATACACACTAACATTTCAAACTGCGGAAATTAAGCAATCTCATTCGTTAGAATCGGAGTTGTTAAAGCAACAAGATCCGCTCCTCAAACGTACAATTGCTGAAGATGAAGATGAGCTTGTGATTACTGTTCATCCACAAGAGACAATGTTGCCTTTTAGTAAATTTCGAAACAAAGGTGACTATGCAAAACAAGTTATTGGCTACTCACTTATTCGTGCAGTTGTGGAGCATTCTAGTTCCAGACTACACTTAATTGTTTGTCCGGAGAATGTATTAGTAACAGAAGGGCTTGACATACACTTTATTCATTATGGCATTAAAGAAAGTCTTCCGCCTTATGAAAAAAATGAAGATAAGCTGTTTGCGGAGCTAAAGACAACATTGCTTGTATTGCTTGATGGTGAGTATCGCTTTAGTGAGTACATGAGTTTTACAGACACGATGAAACTATCGGTACGAGCAAAAAAATTGCTAGAGACTGAAACAATTGATGCGCTTTTGAGTTGTGTCGAGACGTGGATCCATGAAGAAGAACAGCGCGCTAGACAAGTACATATGGTGCCGAAGAAAAAGTGGCGCTTGCAAAAAAGTTTGTTTTTTGCTGTGGCAGGGTTGCTTGTTCCGACTATTATCTATACCATCTATGTGCTTTTTTTCCTTCATCCACGTTACGATGCTTTTATTGCCAGCAATGAAGCCTATATCAATAGTAACCCTAGTGAAGTCATTACTGCCTTGGAACCATATAATCCGAGCCAAATGCCTCGCGTCGTACAGTACCAGTTGGCTCAATCCTATGTCGCCAATGAAGACTTGAATATGGATCAAACAGCAAATGTACAAAATACCTTGACCCTTCAAGCAGAACCGCTCTATTTTGACTATTGGATCATGATTGGTCGTGGTGATTATGAGGAAGCAAACGAAATCGCACGCCAATTGCAGGACGGAGAACTAGAGATGTATGCCAATTTAAAGTGGCGAGATGCCGTTCGTCAAGATACTAGCTTGTCCGGAGATGATCGTGAAGAATTACTGAACGATATTCAAGCGGATATTGACCGTTATCTACGAGAGCAAGAAGAACGGGAAGCGGAAGAAGCGGACGCAACTGCAGATGACACCGAGGCTGAAGAAGACAATGAGGCGAATTCTGAACCAAATGAGGACGAAGAAAATGAGCGTGACGATGACGCTGAACAAAACGAAGAAGAAGAGAACGAAGATGAATAGGGGCGCACGTAGGAGGTGGAACAATGGATCGATTATGGGTATTTTATGATAAGTATGTGCAGCAGCTTGAATTAAGCCAAACAGAGCGTTTGTTAGGCTCAAGCGAGGACGTCGACTTACTCGTTCCGCCTCTCCGAGCTAAGATTATCGCTAAAATCGCTCATGACCAGAAGCAATGTGTACTTGATAGTGAAGGTATAGGTGAGCATATTCTAGCTGCCGGTGAGACCTTTCAATATAAAGAAGATAACGTTCTTTTTACATTCGTGTATGAAAGCGAACCCATAAGCGAATGGGTGTATTACATAGGGAAAGAAACGTTCCTTTCGATCGGGCACGAGGGTTCAGCTGACATCGTGTTGCCGAAGGAAAGTCCTACTTCGTCATGTGCATTAATTAAGCAAGACGACTGTTGGTATGTGTACCCAGAAAAGCATGCCCGTGTGTTTATGAATGGAGAAATTCTAACAAAGAAGCAACCAGTAAAAAATGGTGATATCGTATTACTTGGCTATACAATGTTTGTTATTAAGGAAAGCGATTTATTGACGATTGAATCAACGGAGCCTATACAAACGAGACTCTCTCGCATAGCCGTTCCTACTTCCGAAAGTAAAAAGAAGTACCCTGAGTATCGTCGAACGCCGCGAATTATTTATGAAGAACCAAAAGAAAAAGTGAATTTCTCCATTCCGGGTCAGGAGTTGGACGATAACCATCGAGCCCTCTGGCTCATCGTATTGCCACCATTAGCGATGCTCATTGTAATGGGAATCGTTGCTTTGCTCATTCCCCGGGGGATTTTTATCATTATTTCGGTGACGATGTTCACCGTAACGCTCATTACTTCGACGGTCAATTATTTTCGAGAACGGAAAATCCGCAAACAAAAAGAAGAAAAGCGTCAACGTGTTTATACTCGCTACTTGAAAGAGAAACGGGTCGAACTTCAAGAAATAGCTGATAAGCAACGGCATGTACTCGACTATCATTTTCCATCTTTTGAGGAAAGTAAATACATGGCAGCTAACTTAAATCGTCGTATCTGGGAGAAAACGGTCGGTGACGATGATTATTTGTATGTCCGTGTTGGAAAATCGTCCATCCCAAGTAGTTTTCAAATTGGTGATCCAGGTGGCGATTTAGCGAATCGAGATCGTGACGAGCTGCTAGAAGAAGGCGAAACGTTAAAAGAGCATTATTCCTATATTCATGATGCGCCCCTTAGCCTCAGCTTAGCGAGCGGTTCTATTGGCTATGTCGGCCAACTAAAGACAATCCAACGGGAAGTCGCTCAAATGGTCGGGCAACTTACTTTTTTTCAAAGTTACCATGATCTTCGTTTCGTTGCTGTTTTCAACGAAGATCAGTATGCAAGTTGGGAATGGATGAAATGGCTCCCTCATTTTCAATTGCCGCATATGTATGCAAAGGGATTCATCTACAATGAACGGACACGGGATCAACTGTTGACATCCATTTATGAAATGGTACGAGAGCGGGAGTTGGAGCAAAGCCAAGGCAAACCAAAGCGTTTCATGCCTCATTTCGTTTTTTTAGTCGCCAATCGCAGCTTGATTAGTGACCATGCAATCATGGAATATTTAGAGGGACCGGACAAGCTTCTAGGGATGTCTGTTATTTTTCTCACGGATGCACAAGAAAATTTAACTGAATATGTTCACACAATCATTAAGGCCGTCAATCAAAAGGAAGGCGAAATTGTCATTCGAGAACGGAAAGCGGAACATAAACGCTTTACCTTTGATTCGCACGATGCAATGACCAATGAGTGGTATGCCCGCTTGCTAGCATCATTGAATCACCAAAGAGGTATGAGTCGATCGATACCGGATATGGCTTCTTTTCTTGAAATGTTTGGCGTCGATCACACAGAAGAATTAGCAATAGAACGCCGGTGGGAAACGACAAACAGCGCCGAATCACTTGCAGTGCCTGTCGGATTTAAAGCGAAGGATGAACTTCTTGAGCTAAACATCCATGAGAAGGCTCATGGGCCCCATGGTTTGCTAGCAGGAACAACCGGTTCAGGGAAAAGTGAGTTTCTGCAAACGTATATTTTATCGTTAGCCGTTCACTACCATCCCCATGAAGTCGCTTTTCTTCTTATTGACTATAAAGGTGGGGGAATGGCACAGCCATTTAAAACGATTCCTCATTTGCTCGGAACGATTACGAATATTAATGATAGCAAGAACTTTAGTATGCGAGCGTTGGCATCCATCAAAAGTGAATTACGAAAACGGCAGAGATTATTCGACCAAAATGTAGTAAACCACATTGATGACTATATGGAATTGTATAAAAATAAACAAGTTATGGAACCAATGCCTCACCTATTCATCATATCCGATGAATTTGCGGAATTAAAAAACGAGGAACCTGAATTTATTCAAGAACTCGTAAGTGCAGCACGGATCGGACGGAGCCTAGGTGTCCACCTTATTCTTGCGACACAAAAGCCAGGTGGCATCATTGACAACCAAATTTGGAGCAACGCTCGTTTTCGCGTCGCGTTAAAAGTACAAGACGCACAAGATTCGAAAGAAATTTTGAAAAACCCCGATGCGGCTAACTTAACTGTAACAGGGCGGGCTTATTTGCAAGTTGGTAATAACGAGCTATATGAATTGTTTCAATCTGCATGGAGTGGTGCGCCGTATTTGCGAGAAACTCATGAAGGTGAAGAAGATGTTGCCTTAGTTACGGATGCAGGGCTAGTACCTATATCCAACGTCCAAACAGTTGCTAGTAAAAAAGTAAAGAGCATCACGGAAATGGAAGCGGTTGTGAAAGAGATCGAAGTAACAACGGAGCGTTTAAGCATACAAAAAGCGTCAAGCCCATGGCTTGAACCGCTTGAAGAATGGCTTCCCCCTGTACAAAAAGATACAGAGGCAGGTATGTTCCCTCTGGCACTTGCGGATGAGCCAGAAACACAAAGGCAATTCGATGTTCAGTATGAATGGCTAAAAGACGGTAATATTGCTGTCTTTGGATCTGGTGGATATGGGAAATCGACAACGCTAATGGCATTAATGCTTTCTTTTGCCAAGTCGTTTCATCCAGAAGCGCTTCACTTTTACATTTTTGATTTTGGAAATGGGGCGTTGTTACCGTTTAGGCAGCTACCTCATACAGCCGATTACTTTAAAATTGATGAAAAACGTAAAATTGAGAAAGCGATTGCCTTGCTAAAAGCAGAGATGGACGATCGCCGCGAACGATTCCTCGTTCAAGAAGTCAATAGTTTGACGATGTATAACCAAACAGCAACAGAGCCTTTGCCTGTTCTCTTTATCTTTATTGACAACTTTGATTTGATCAAAGAGGAATATGAGCAATTGGAATCCACATTTATTCAATTTGCTCGCGATGGGCAATCGTTAGGAATTTATGTAAGCTTAACAGCTACAAGAGCGAATGCCTTGCGTCAGCCGCTCATGAATGCGATGAGAACGAAAATTGTCCATTTTATGAATGACCGAAACGATGTCATTACATTGCTTGGTCGGAGTAAGTACGAAATCGAACCAATACCTGGACGCGCCATCATAGCGAAAGACAGCCATTCCTTTACACAACTATATTTGCCAGAAGCTGGTGAAAATGACATGGAAATGATGGAAGCAACAAGACAGGCGATCGCCCAATTAGGACGGCGTTACCAAGACGCTAGGCTGCCGGAAAAAATTGCAATGTTGCCTACACAGCTTTCGTTGGAAGCTTTCAGAACACGCGTTGGCGATCCAGGCGACAGTATTCCTTTTGCTCTTGATGAAGATACCGTTAAGCCAGTATTCTTACAATCAAAATCGGAGCCGCATTTAGTAGTTGTTGGGCAGCCAAGGAAAGGGAAGACGAACGTTGTCAAAGTTCTATTAAACTACTATTTGCAACAGGAAGTGGAGGAGATTGGACTAGTTGATGGCGTGGACCGCAAGCTGTCTGCTTATGTAGGACAGAAGCTTATTTCCTATATAGATCAAAAAGAACAGATAAAAGACTGGGTGTCAGCGACTGAAGAAAAAATGACTGTTCGAGAACAAGCTTACATGGATGCGTTAAACAATGGAGGAACGGTCACCGCTTTTCCACCAGTGTTATTAGTAATCGACAGCCTCATCCGTTTCCAACAAACAGTTGATGCGACCATTCAAGATAAACTAGCGAAGCTAATCAAAAATTCGAGCCATCTAGGTTTTCGAATGATTGTATGTGGCAACTCTGCAGAATTCACGAAAGGCTTCGATCCTCTGACTGCAGAATTGAAATTGGTGCGTCACTATATAATCGTCATGAAAAAGTCAGACCAAACCCTTGTCAATCTTTCTTTCACGCGAAATGAAGAGGAGATCGCCCCAGGTTTTGGTTACTATGTCGTCAATGGAATTGAGACAAAAATTAAAATACCAGAAGCTCCATAACCAACGGAATTTAAGCGAGGTGGTTTACGTGCAGAAAAAACATATCGTCAAGCTGTTATTGCTTGTAGCAATCATCATTGCTATCCCTTTTGCCTTTTTTCAGTACATAGGGCAAGAACCTATGAGAGAAGAATTAAAAGCATCCGGCAAAATGGTAGTAGTTAATGAGGACAACGGATACCAATATGAGGAAAATGAACCACTTATTTTAGGTAATGATATTGTATCCACATTGCAAGGTGACTCGGAATATGAATGGGTAGTGGCTGGTAGAGCTTCTGCTCAAGCTGGATTAGCGAACCAAGAATATGACGCGATTGTCTATATTGATTCTTCTTTTTCCGAGAACATTATGTCGTTTCAAGATTCACTCCCAAATCAGGCGAGTGTAAATTATGAAATCTATAACAATTTAAATGCAGAGAACCAAGAACGGGTGCAAAAAGAATTAGAGAGTGCCCAATTAAAAATGAACCAGCAAATTAGCACACAATATTGGCGCTATGTATCCGAGGAAGTGGACCGAGTTAGAGGAAACTTTACTGACGTGTTGCAAAAAGAAGTTGACTTCTTAAATGAAATGTACTCATTTTACTCGCCAAGTTCACAAGAATTAGCTGAGGAAATTGAGGTGCAGCGAAGCCGTCTTGATCAGTATTTTTCAGCTACTTCGGATACAGCCAATTTATCTGAAAGCTCTCGTGCGAATCTAGAAGAAGCCCAAGAGGGATTTAACGAACTTACTGATGCAATGGATCTTTACATGAATTATCACAATGAGCAAACAGAGATGATGCTACAAGCGAACACTCAAAATGGCGACCTTGTCAACCAAGCAGTGAATGAGTTTCAACAAGCTTTACAAGTAGGAAGCGGAAATGTACAAGAAAGTCAGAGTGTTTTTGCACCACAATTTTCCAATGATGGTGACAGAGTGGTTTCTTTGCTCGGTAACTGGGCCATCGGTTCGTATAAATTTACTGACGATATGAATCGATTTAATCGCGACATTAACCAAGTATATGCTGCCCAAGACGAAGCAGTTGATCGCATACCAAATGCACAGGCTGAACTAATCGGACAATATGCAAATGCAACGCAAGAAGAACGGGCAGAAGGGCAGTTCCGCCAAACGTTGTATGTACGCTACCATTTATCAAGGGACGAGGATCCACAGGAAAGCCCTTCTCGACCTGAACAGCCGGAAGAAGTGCTAGAGCCGATTGATGAAGATCTTCTAAACGACATAGAAGAAACGATTGCTGAAATCGAAAAATTAGTCGGTAGATTAAATCCTGGAGAAATAGACATTCCAGAACCTGATCAAACAGAACCAGAATCACCGTCAGAACCTGATCCGGATAATGGAGACAGTGATGAAAATGAGCAACCAGCGCCAGGAGATCGTGATGATAATGGAAACGGTGATGAAGATCCCCCTTCACAGCCAACAGAGCCTCCAAATGAGGAAGAGAATAACGAAGGCGGGAATGAAGAGGAGGAAAGAGACGAAGAGTCTGAACAAGAGCTTCCATTAGAAGAAGAGGAGCAAGAAGATTTAAATACAGCTCTTTCCTTTACGCCGTACCGTGCAGAATTTGTTACTTTTTCTCAGGATGAACTGCAACGGGTATGGACAAAGGCAATGGAACTACTTAACAACATGGAACCAACATTAAAAGTAGCGCAGTGGAGAATAGAGGACCATAGAGAAGTGACCGAGGCATTTCTTGATTATGTAGAAAACCTTGAAGACTATGCATCACGTTTGGAACAATATGTTGAACAGCTTGAAGCGCAAGTGATTGACCCAGTTATTGAGGAAGTTCGCAAGCAAGAACAAGCCGTTTTCAACCGAATTGGTGCATCGCCTTCCTTAATTGACAGTCCAATCCTGTCAACAAATGTACAAGAACTACTTACCTATTATGGAGAATTAGCCAAATTAGATTGGGCATATAGTCAGCTAGGTAATTTAAATCAAGACCGAGTGAAGCAACTTGTCGATGAAGACAATCGTGTCCGTGAGGTTCAGGCTACCATTGATAGGGCACGACAATCCGTCAGTTCGTTTATGGGCAACCAAGCGCAGCTGGAGGAAGCCCAACAATCCGTGGAGGAAGCAGAAGTAGAGTTTACTCAATTTGTTGCGGATGCAAATAATGTGCTGAACGAGTTAGAGCAATCAATTGCTCAAGAACAACAAGCCATTCTCGAAGAAGTGGCGGCAATGGCGGAAGCGAGTAACGCTATTGGCGGGAATCTATCTGAAAGCTATGAAGCGATTACTATAGAACCAGCACCGGTGGATGGCTTAAATGGGCAAATGGTCGTTTCCAATCAACAAATGTCATTAGATGAAGTTCAACAATTAGGAGCATCCGTTGAATCTCTTAGCAACCGCCAAGATGATATTATTGCTCAAACAGAAGATCTTCATAGCAATGTGACTGAAGTTCAAGCCAAATCAGATGATTTGAACTCAAGATGGTCAGACAACGTTCAAACAACGGAACTGGTTTACGAAGACATTCACACGATTTTAGCCAATGCTTTGACTGATGGCCATCACAATGACTATGTCTATAACCATCTTTCCAGTCCTGTTGGTGTAAGTGGAGAGCAAGGAACGGGACCAGCTGAAAGGCTAACACCACCAATCGTTGTGCTTGTCATTGTATTACTATCAAGTTTGCTGATTGGGTTTTTAACACACCACTATAGTTCGGTGCCAATCTTGGTTAATCTTTCGTTGTTTAGCATGTTATCAATCATTGTTGGTTTAGTCATAAGCATTTATGGCTTATCAATTTACACGATGAGTGGAAGCCAATCGATACAATGGACCATTATTACGGTTCTCTTGATCTTGGCAACAGCTGGCCTAATCCGTGTTGCCTTTATGGCTGGTCCGTGGGTTGGATGGCTACTTAGTGTTGCGTGCGTCCTATTCTTTACAAGCCCGCTCCTTGATATGGCCATGCCAAATTTCAGTACGAATAATCTAATTGCGGAACTCTATATTTCCATTCAAGCAAGCTCGCAAAATGCATTTCTTACAGGCATGCTTCCATTGGTGCTCATTGCAGCGCTAACGATTGCCGTTCCAATCGTTCGTCATGCGGTCGTAAACCGCAAAAAAGAAGAGGATGACGTTTATGAAATGTAAAGCCATGGTTACGGGGATAGGAGTATGTTCAGTGCTACTCCTGTCTTCGGTAATGCCAAGCTTTGCCCAAGAAGAACGAGTGGAACCTGGTGTTTATAAAGAGCGGGAAGTGTTGTTAGAGCTCCGTCAATACAAACCAGAAGCGGAACAGCGGGAAATTAGAGTGCCTGAAGAACAAAAAATACTCACATTTACTCAGCCTCTAGAAGAAACATACACGGAACTTCAAGATACCTTGTTTGCAAGTAATGCTGAAGCGAACCACGAGGAAAATGTAGCTGCTAGCGCCGGGTTGTTCAACGAGGAGAAAGTGTTGGCGCGGCATGTGGTGCCGGTAGAAGAAAATGGAAATGTGCTACCATGGATATTAGCAGCTGTAGCGACGGTGCTTGTTTCGATTTTATTGATTTATATTATTCCTAAAACGGCGCAATTAAATGAGTAGCTATGTGTCCAATAAGCTGAACGATAAAACAGGTTAAACGACACGTATAGAGGCTTCCCCCTCCACATAGTGCAGTAGTAGAAGCAGGCAACATTTAAAAGTTCGTTTCTATTATGAGATGTTCGAAAGAGGATTAATACATCTACACAAAGAGCCTTTTGGTTGCTTAAGCAACCAAAAGGCTAATTTTTGTGAGTAATTTTACTAACTTGAAACTTTTTATGGGCTGTAGTCATTCTAATATATGAGAGGAGGAAACACCTAAATGAAACATAATCTATTGACAGTGAAAAAAGCCGTAAATGGCGATGGAGGAGCACTTGAATCGTTGCTTGTAATGGAAGAGAGAATGCTCTATGCAAAGGCCCTTTCATACGTTGGCAACAAGGAAGATGCCCTCGACGTTATTCAAGAAACGGCCTATCGTGCTTTTATAGGCATAAAAAAATTGCGCAATATTGACTATTTTTCAACGTGGTTGTTTCGGATATTAATACGAGAATGCTATACGTTGTTGAAAAAAAAGGGTCAAATGATTCCGTACGATGAAAGAGAATTGATGATTCGGTTGGAAAGCAAACAGGATAAACCGAATCATCACCCCATCTTGGAAGAGGCACTTTCTCAATTGAAGCCGTCTTTTCGAGTAGTCATTATCTTGTTTTATTATCATGATTTGTCCATAAGTGACATTGCAGTGATTACAGATAAACCGGTAGGGACGATTAAGACAAATTTACGTCGTGCTAGAAAGCAATTAAAAATAGATTTAGAAGGGAGCGACTTAGTCAGTGAAACAGCTACATACTGATATTCCAATTGAAGAAGTTCGCAGCGCCATTGTGACAGGGCTTGATCGAGGACGGAAAGCGAAGAATCGTAGAAAAAAAGGAGTTTACGCTGTCGTAGGAATTGCTGCTACTAGTACTATTTTAGTTGGCTCAGCGTATATGTCACCGGCTCTTGCAAATAATTTGTCACACATCCCCATCATTGGCTCAATATTCGGCAATTCCGATGTAATTGGCTTACAAGAAGCACATAAAAGTGGTTTATCAAGTCAAGTGGGTGAAACTCAATTAGTAGACGGGATTTCAATTACCCTTGAGGAAGTGATTTATGATGATAGTACACTCTCTTTCAGCTATCTTATAAAAAGTGAAGAACCATTGTCGGATTATTACTTTGGTGCAGGAGCTGAGCTTACAATTAATGGTGTTTCTCCCTCTACTTATGGTGGAAGTTATGGAGAAGAGCATCTTTCAGACACCACACGTACAGCCATTCAGACGATTGGCGTAACCGATGAAATGCCCGATCACTTTGAAGTAGGATTGGTTTTGCATGGAGAAGAGGGGGAATCATGGTATTTCTCAACACCTGTCCAAAAGGTCGATTCTGAAAAAATAGTCGTTAATCACACGCAAACGGTTGATGGCTTGACTGTAACAGTACCAGACCTCTCCTATGGAAAAACAGGATTAAATTTAACGTATCAAGGCTTTGATGAAAGAACAGATGTTGAACAGAGTTTCGGAATGGAGATTGAGTTTCAAGTTGTTGATCAAGATGGGAACGAAATAAATGG
The DNA here is from genome assembly GCF_028735875.1 of Shouchella hunanensis. Taxonomy (GTDB): domain Bacteria; phylum Bacillota; class Bacilli; order Bacillales; family Bacillaceae_D; genus Shouchella; species Shouchella hunanensis. Next base: position 977,489 of record NZ_CP117834.1, on the reverse strand, counting down.
TATGGGGGGCGGCGTTTCCGGTAACATTGTACACAATAAATTTGAGTTTTCGAGCATAAAATCGTTTGATCCGATCGATGATACGGTAACAGAATTGACGATTACGCCTCATGTTGTATTACCGACAAATGGGGGCAGTGTCCACATAGATGAAGATGGGAATGAAACAAAGCAGCCGTTTGATGAAAAAGTTGGAGAGCCACCGACATTTACTTCTTTTAAAGTAAAACTAAAAAATTAACCTATAAGCAGGGAGTCATTCCTTGCTTATTTATGTTTTTTAAGAGGAAGGGGGTTTTTGTTATAGATAACCATTAAGGAGGTCGAGCCATGGGAAAAGAGACTGTTAAAAGGAATTGGGCATACGTTATTAAGTCTGCGTTATTGCTTATGATGTCCATTGTGTCTATTGCTAGAAGCACAGAGGACATTGCAGTAGAAGTCATCTTTATAGAGGAAAGGGAAAAAAGAAGCACATCGGGCGTTGTGTTGTTGGGAGATGTCGATTATTCTTTTAGCTTCTTTTTTTCTTCCCATTTGATCATATAAGGCCGTATGAAAAAGCCGTATAAAAAACCACCTATAGCAAAGCCGAGGGTAGAGAGCCAATCTGGATTGCCTTCACGTAAAACAAGGCTCATAATGAGCATCATTGTTGCATAAACAAAACTGAACAAGAGACCGTCCTTTAACCGGGTATTCACGAGGGTGCCTTCATTTCCGACGCCATGAAGTGAAAGATTGTATAAGTCAGTCCTGAAAGAACGGTTGCGCTAATAATGTTAACGGTTTGATAACCAGTAGCAAGAATGACAAGTAGCCAAACAACGACAGCGATTGCGATGCATAATGTATAGGTTCCTTTCATTAGTTGTCCCTCATTTCGATTTTAATTGCTCTTTGTATATACCCTGATTAAAGGGTTATAAACGAGCGTGAAAAAAGAGCAAGGCGGTTAGCCTTGCTCTTTCTTTAAGGTTTACGGCGCCCTGAGATAAGTTGGAAAATAAGAACAACGAGTGCAATAACTAATAAAATATGTACAAGGTTTCCACCGATTTCTCCGATAAATCCAAGTAACCATAATACGACTAAAACAACCAAGATCGTCCACAACATGGTAGTTCCCTCCTTTTTCGTAGCGTCTTTATCTTTTCCCTCTATTCAAAAGGTGAAACTGAGAAGAACTTCCTTATTAACTTCCTTTTAATTGTAAAAGAAACGGGTCATGTAATATGTATAAGAAGACGATTGTTAGGAGCGGTCATTTCAACAATCGTCATTCAGTCTATGAATCGAGACAGTAGTAGATAAATCGATTATACAATTGATTGACAATTATAATTTATTGAATTAAGCTAATCTTATATTTTTTGATAATATTCATTTTCATTATCGTAAGTTGTATTAGTAGCTAGAATGATTTACTAAACGTCATAACTCCTGAAAAAAATATTCTGAGTTGTTGGAAAAGTGAGTGATAGGTTTAATGTTCATCATCGTAACAATCAAAACAAAAGATAGGATTATTCTTTTTAATTAGAAAGGAGGTGAAATGATTGGCTAAAATCGACTCAAAAGAAACACCTGTTGTTAATTTGGATCTAGAATTGCTAGGTGGGTCACGCCCCCGCTAACCACCATCTTCTTTTATACTTAGTGAATTTATAAGGAAAGGTAGTGAGAAGAATGGCTAAAATTGACTCAAAAGAAACACCTGTTTTTAATTTGGATTTAGAACTGCTAGGTGGATCACGTCCTAGGCGATAACCGTCATCTTTTTTATACTTATGGATTTTATTTGGAAAGGTAGTGAGAAGAATGGCTAAAATCGACTCAAAAGAAACACCTGTTGTTAATTTGGATTTAGAATTACTAGGTGGATCGCGTCCAAGAGTTCACTAACATCCGTTTAATCATACTTAATCAACTAATAATAAAGGTGGTGTAATGAATGGCTAAAATTGAATCAAAAGAAACGCCTGTCGTTAATCTAGACTTAGAATTATTAGGTGGATCACGTCCAAGATAACAAAGCAATTAAAGAAACCTTAATAGATGGCTATTAAGGTTTCTCTCTTGAAAAAGAACGAATGCGATGTGTAACAGTATGCTTATGGAGGGTGATTACACTGTTGGATCATTTATATAAACAACCTGATGGAAAGCTATTCGAGCTTGTGAATCAACTGAAGGAACCGACGATGATATATGATTTAGACGGAATAAAACATACAGTGAGAGTACTGAAAGAGGATATTGAGTTAATTGACAATGCCTTTCTTCATCTAGCAGTAAAAGCAATACATAATAAGGAAATGTTGAATCATTTTGCTCACCTAGGTCTCGGATGCGATGTTGCGAGTGTTGGTGAATATCGTCTTGTTCACGATAGTGGCTTTAGAAAGATAACGACGACAAGTCCATACTATAGCCGCGATAGCATGAGCACGTTTGTCGAGAACGATATCGTTATGGATCTAGATTCTATGGATCAACTAAATGATTTTGTTGAAATGGGTTACTCGAAAGAAGTAGGCTTGAGGATTGCGATACCTATTCCAGAAGAAATGGATACAATTGCTACCTTTGGCTTGGATAGCAGATTCGGCATTGATTTTTATGAAAACAAAGATGAACTAGTACGTTTAAAAGAAACATACGATTTGACAATTAGCAATCTTCATATTCATACAGGGCAATCTACCGGTGCTTCTTTTCAGTTTAAACTAAATTACTTATTAGATATTGCAAGTCAAATAGATACAATTAAAACGATTAATCTTGGCGGTGGTCTTTTTTATTTATTTCATAATCGTGAAGAAACGAGAGAACTGTTTAAAGAAATGAATCTGCTTATACGAAACTGGGAGAACGTTCATGGCAGAAAGTTAGAGTTTATTTTTGAACCTGGTGGTGCTTTGTTAGCTGGTAATGGTTATTTGATTTCAGAAATTGTCTCGAAGAAAGTACATAAGAAAAGAAATGTTACGATGTTGCAATGCGATACATCATTTTGGAATTTATCCCCTTGGATACGCAGCAATCCGATCTTTCTAAATCGTTCTGATGAAGTAGAGCGCGTTGTTTTTGTGGGAAATACGCTATTTGAAGGAGATTCTTTGTCAGATTTTAAAGAATATGAAGTACCCAAAGTAAAAAGAGGCGATAAGGTACTTTTTCCAGCATTTGGGGCTTATGCCTTAACGAATGCCAGAAGATTTAATAGGCTTAATCTACCAAACCAATATGTGTTAATTGATGGAGAAATCCATTCTTTAGAGGAGGAAATACGAGGTGAACCGTTCCACTCGGTATAAAGTAAATCCAAATGTGTCTGTTATACGTACTAGTGCTCAAGACATCATCCTTACCAACATGGGGAAGGGGAGAGAATACCACATACCACTAGATATGTTTACTCTTCTTTCTTCGTTCAATCTCCCTGTAAACGTGGAGCAGGCTATATCGATCTATAGGAACTCCAATCAACAAGTACTTGAAGAAGCGGAGTTACTAGAATCTATAGAAGAGCTTGAAAAGAACGATCTCATTGTGCTAGCTGATGTAGATGTTCAAATGGCAAATAATATTGCCCAATCAACGAATCGTTTCTTTAATTTTAATGGTATGAGAATGGAAGAGGTCATTAATATTGGTGGCCATATAGCGGATGCAGTCGCTATTATCGGCATGCCGTTTGATCACAATGTAACCAATTTACCAGGCAGTCGATTGGGCCCTGAATATTTGAGGCGTCACAGTCGATCAATTGTACCCTATGGTTTCCCTCAAGTAGAAGTGAAAGGACAATATACAGAAGGGGTCCAATTAGCGAGTAAGGTGTTTGATTGTGGAGATATCTCTGGACACGTATTTGATCGAAACGGTAGGCAGCAAAGACAATTAGAGGAAATTGTGAGGAAACTAACATTAGCGAAGATTAAGCCTGTAATCGTCGGTGGAGATCACTCGATTACGTATTCGTCCTTACAAGGGATTCTCTCGCATAAAAAAATTGGCTTGATCCATATTGATGCCCATTATGATGGCGGGGGAACCGAACAAGTATCATTTAAAGATATTCACCATGGGAACTTCATGGATGGGTTTTTAAATGAAAGAAATCTTGAACATATCCTACAAATTGGTCAAAGGCAAAGAGTGGATCAAGAGCATGTACAAGCAGAGAAGATTGAAGTCGTTTCTTCTGGTGAACTGGATATAAGCGACTATTTAAGAGAGGGGTTGCCCTACTACATAACGCTTGATGTCGATGTATTAGATCCTAGTTTTATGTCTTCAACAGGTACCCCAGTCCCGCTTGGTATGCACCCTAAAGAATTGATGGCTATCTTAACTAGTATAAGAGAACATGACATTATAGGTGCCGACGTGGTGGAATTTCTTCCGTCCGAGCATAAAGTTCATGAAGCCTTACTTGTAAATGAGCTGTTGCTAACGTTGATCAGTATGATGACGAAGGTGGATTTATCATGAGTCTATTTCCTAAGCTCCCTCAAAATATGTTTAATAGGTCTAACGAGATTACGAGCCCGGCAGTTGTGTATGATGCAGAATCATTAACACATGTTGTGCATCACTTAAGACGTCGTTTAGGTAGTGTGAAAAAAATGAAACTCTACGTTTCAATGAAAGCGAATCGGAATGTGGGTTTAAATGCGTATATGTCGAGGGTTGTTGACGGGGTAGATGTCTCTTCGTACGAAGAATATCAAGTTGCTACAATAGCTGGTTATTCACGCATTAGTGCAACATCTCCAGGAATAAAAATCGAGCATATCCATGAAATGATCGAAAACCAAGTGCAGTTTGATTTTGATAACGTCGAGCAACTATATGCCTATTCATGTCAGTACAATGAAAGCAGGCAGCCCAAGGATATTGGCTTACGGTTAAATATTCCGATTGGATCAAACGGTGCTACGACTTATCTATCAAAAAGCCGATTTGGGATTAATGTAAGTCAATCAGAAAATCAACAAGCGCTTAAAGAGATTTTAAAAGAGTTCCACTATAAAGTGATAAGCATCCATATTCACATTGGAGAATTAAATAATTTTAATACGGTTAAGGACACCCTTAACTATTTAGTAGATATTCTTTCTCTTTTTCCGGATGTCCAGACATTAAACCTTGGCGGTGGTCTCACGCGGTTATTCTCAAATGAAGAAGACATAGATAAAACATTTGAGCTCATACAATCCTATACGGAACAGTATTTACCGAAACTGAAAGAAGTCATATTCGAACCTGGTATGCTTGTTTACGTGATGGCTGGTTATTTAAAGACGAGTGTATTATCCGTGAACAATGGGGTGGTCAACATGGATTCTTCTTCTTGGAATTTAATAGAATGGACAAAAGCGAATGTAAAGATTGTTTACACTAGTTCGAGTGGAGACATGGAACAACAAACCATTGCTGGTAATACGTGCTATGAAAAAGATATCTATTTCGAGAACATGGCTTCTAATAAACTGTCATTAAACGATTATATCGTATTGTTTCCATTTGGAGCCTACACCATTTCTATGAGTAAATCCCTTCACGGTATTCCGACCCCAAAGGAATATTTGTATATAAACGATGAATTTAAGGAATTATCTGTTGGCGAAAGTCAGGTGTACGCATGACAAACCATCTACTTAGTGAACTGGATCTTTTAAACTGTATGTCTGAAGATCTACAACTAGACATATCGATAGATGCGCATACTATTGAGAACCAAATCAACGCAAATGACAATGCATTCTTAATTGAACACAAGCTAGAGGAACTGTCTCAAACAATTAGAATGAAATGGATTCGTAAGAATATCCAACATACGTCTACGTTTATGAGATCGCCACTTCAAACCCCGACTACTTATGGAGGAACGGTCCATGACTTTTCGTACGAACGAAATATAGAGACAACTTCCTTAGAAGATAAGATACAAACGAGTAATGAACGAGTAAGTTGGAATAATACCGCCTTAGCTTTTTCAAGCGGGATGGCTACATTGAGTACGCTGTTCAATAGCTTATTGTCATTCTATTCCCCAAGTCAAAAAAATCCATTATCGATGGTTTGTTTTGCCGACTACTTTGAAAGCAAAGGGTTGTTAGAAGTGATCGCTAGAGAACACTTGTCTATCACGTTTAATCATACGGGGAAAATAGATTTTAATGCTTTTGATATCATCTACATTGAACCAACGAAGTATGACTGGGACATGAATTATTTTGACACGGATCAAAGTTTTGAAAGGCCGATAGAAGATAAGAAAAAGTTTACATTCATTATCATTGATAGCACCTTATCTCGAGATAATAGCACAAGAGACGCTATTCTGGCTAAATGTAAACATCAGCCATTTACGGTTGTTTTGGAATTCTCATCTGGATTAAAGCTTCATCAATTTGGATTAGAGTTTTGCAACTTTGGCTATTTAAACAGCTATTGTCGAAAGGATGACGCGGAAATCATCGACAGTAATAAGCTAAGACAATACATAAAAAAAGTCCGCACTCTGAATGGGAGTGCCTTATCCTTCGAGTCAGCCAGTGTGCTTGATGCACCTTTTATTTTCAATGAAATCAAGACAAACCACTATATTGATCGGGTTTTTGAACATAACGTAGAATTAAAAAAGAATACACGTATCGGTGGTTTATTTAAGAAAATATCAACTGCTGAAAAGGGGTCTCCGTTTGTTGTTTTCCAGATCGAGAACAATGATTTGGATGACTATGGCTACTTAATGGGCGTGTTAGAGAATCAGTCTAAACAAGCAGGTGCACTGTTTTATAGAGGGTCAAGTTTTGGCTTTAGACATCATCGTTATGAGACCATTATCCCTGATAACAAAGTGCGCAAAGGCTTGTTTAAAATTGCTATGGGATTTCGAAAAGGACCATCCTTTGAATTTATTCTACGTTTTATGAGGGAGCTTTCAGAACTGAATAACATGAGAGAGCTGAGAACGAAATTTCCTGATATAACACCTGTAAGCTTCGATCATTTAGATTAATTAAAGGTGGTTTGGAGATGAATGTCTATAAAAGAACGATTGTGAATGTATATGAATAACGATTTGATGCAAATTGTTAGAAAGATCAAAATTCCTAAACGTATTCTTACTGTGGGATTGGTTTTATCCATTGCCTTTGCTGTATCTGCAATCATTACACCGTTAATTATTAAAAACTTCATTGATGATGTCACCTATAGCAATGAAGTGAATAGCCAATTGCTCTATGCGCTGATTGGGCTCTTTTTGATTCAAGGTTTACTGAATGGGCTATCTACGTATATCTTAAGTTTGCTTTGTGAAACGATGATTTATCGACTGAGGCTACAAGTATGGAGTAAGATTTTAACATTACCACTTCGGTTTTTTAACGAAAATCGACCAGGTGAACTAGTAAGTAGATTAATTGGCGATATTGAAGAAATTAATATGTTTCTAACTGAACAAGTTCCGAAATTATTGACGAATGTCGTGTTAATTATCGGTTCATTGATTGCTCTTTCGTTGATTTCCTATCATATGGTACTCTTTATCGTTATCGCTCTAGCCCTATTTTTATGCGTCATTGTTCCATTTAGTAAGAAAATGCAAACCATTTCTTACGATTTTCGATTAAATGTTGCCAGATTGTCTGCTTACTTTTTAAGAATCATTGAAAACATTGAAGTGGTAAAAGTATATAAAACCGAAAAGAAAGAAGTAGACAATGGGAAAAAGACTCTTCATTCTATTTTTAAATTGGGCATGAAAGAAGCAAAGGTCTATGCTTTTCTAGAACCACTTGTGATGATTCTTTCCATTATTCTACTAACCGCTGTCATGGGATATGGGAGCCTATTAATTTCTCAAGGAACCTTAACGTTCGGAGGCTTTTTAGCGGCCTTTTTAATTTTATTTCAGTTATTCAGCCCATTAAGAGCTTTTTCAAGTATATGGGTGTCGTACAGGACAGCCTCAGGTGCATCTGTTTTTATCCATTCTATTTTTTCATTCGAATCGGAGGCAACAGGAGAATTAGCACAAGGTTCTAAACAAAATGCTGTCGAGATAAGAAACCTTACGTTCTCCTATAAAGACACCCCTGTTTTACGAAATGTGAATGTAGAATTAAAGCATGGAGAAGTAGTGGCCGTTGTTGGTCCTTCTGGCAGTGGGAAAAGTACGTTCTTAAAGCTTCTTTTAGGTCTCTATTCGCCAGATAGTGGATCTATTCTTTACAATGGCGAACGTGTTTCTCACTCTGCATTCTATAAAAGTAAGATTGGGTATATTCCGCAAGATAGCTTATTGTTTGATGCAAGTGTTGAAACAAATGTTTTTTATGGCAATGAAACGAAGTCAAGCGATGCGTTTCTAGCATTACTTGACCGACATTTTATGAATTTTGACTATGACTCCTTGAAAGATGAGTTTGCTCCTAATTTATCAGGAGGGCAAAAACAACGAGTGAATATTCTAAGAGCCCTTTCTAAAGAAAGAGAGATCATTTATTTAGATGAGCCTACTTCAAACTTAGATAGTGAAAGCGAAGCCATCCTACAAAAGTATTTACATCGTAATGTGGAGAATAAAATAGTCGTCATTATTGCTCACAGGTTATCAACAATTATTAACGCGGATCGAATTATCTTTTTAGACAATGGACAGGTAACGGGTGAAGGTACCCATCACACCCTTTATAATTCACACCAAAAGTATCGGAGCTATGTAGATTTTCAGGTATTACAATAAGAATTTTTATAGTAAATAGAATAGGAGGGCTTTACATGATCCATATTTTAAAAAAGCCACAGTTAACGGAAGTAGCGGCTTTCATTTCTAACTTAAACTCGTTACCAGAGCATCATGTGGGGTTTTGTGGAAAGAAAAAGGAAGAAATTCTACATACATTAGAAGAAGATTTTGGAGATATACCAGCAGTTGATGCTTTTGTCTTAGCAATAGAGGATGAAAAAACGGTTGGTGTTTGTGGTTTTGATGCGGATATAGAAAGAGGAAGTGCAGAGATCTGGGGTCCATTTGTAAATGCTAAGCAAGCAGCTAAGGTTATAGAATTACTGTGGACTTCCTTGCTTTTAGAAATGCCTAAGTCTATAAAAACGGTAGAATTATTTCCTGAAAAAAAGAATACAGGCGTCCTTACTTTCGCTAAAGAGTTCGACTTTTCAAATGGAAGTGATCAAACGATTTTAACCTGTTTTAACCATACGTTTATGCATAAAAAAGTTAAAAGCGACGCCATCGCCAGCATTCAAACGAATGAGTACAATCAATTAATCCATCTTCATGATCGCCTATTTCCTAAAACCTATTTGTCTGGAAACGAAATGATCGATCAACTAGGTGAAGCGTCTCACGTTTTTATTGCCAGCGATGAGGCAGGGCGTGTCACTGGCTACGTTCACGTTGAGGCAAGCCCAGATTTTGGAGAAGGTAGTATTGAATTTTTGGGAGTAGACACTAATTCACGTGAGAAGGGATTAGGGACAGCTCTCCTCTCAAAAGGATTAGAATGGTTGTTTTCATTTGAAAGCATAGATGAAATCACATTGTGTGTGAATTCGGCTAATGAAACAGCGATTCATATTTACCAAAAGCTCGGTTTTCACAAGGAACACGAACTTCTCTCTTATGAAAAGCATCTTAGTTGAGCAAAGATGATCGGGACCTTCTACAAGTTGTGATGGGAAGGTCTTTTTTGCATTTGTTACATAGTAAAGGCTGTTTGGGTGAATGAAGGTCGCTGCTCTTGATCATGAACGCTTAGTCCATCCAAACTGGTCGTCTAGTTGACCGACTAGCGATTCCGAGTTCTAAGTTGTATACTGACTTTAAAATATGTGCGAAGAAAGTGTGTAGTCGATGACATTAGTTACATTGGAGAATGTTTGGAAACAAGAAGAGAACCAAACCATTCTAAAAAACATCTCATTTTCACTGGATGGATCATCACACGTTGGAATGAAAATGAACGAAAAGGAAACGGCGACACTTTTTGAGCTAGTCTGTGGTGAGCAAATTCCTTCGAGTGGGAAGATTGAACGAGAAGCTGGTTTAATCTTGCAAGACCGTAGTGATGACGGGCAGTATGAACCATTAACGGTACAACAGTATTTACGCTTTTTCAAAAAAATTGCGGATTTTCAGAAGCCTCTTGAGGCATTTATTTCTATCTTTTCGTTATCGGATGTGTGGCATAAGAAGATTAAGGACCTTACTAAAGAACAAAAAAAACGGGTAAGTTTATTTCGGATATACTTATTTTCTCCAGAAATTGTGCTGTTAGAAAACCCGCTAAACACGCTATCAGATGAAGGAATTGAATTGTATATCCAGGCATTGGCCTACGTTCAGAACCAAGGGATTGCTACGCTCATTACATCAAACTACATTGAAGATCTCTTGTTGGTAAGCAAACAAGTGTACCGGTACCGTTCTACAATAGGTTTAGAAACGACTGACCTAGTAGAAGAACCAGATGGACTTCAAAATGAAAAAGTCGAAAATGAGGGAGTAGCACCGAAGAATATCTTCAAAGTAAGTTGTAAAATGGCGGATAAACTAATTTTCTTCAGCCCAGACGAAATTGATTACATTGAAAGTATAAACAGCGTCAGTCATATACGCATTGAGGAAGACTCTTTTCCAACGGATTTAACAATGAATGAGTTAGAGGAAAAATTACGTACGTTTGGATTTTTTCGATGCCACCGGTCTTATTTAGTTAACTTGCAGCGAGTTTCTGAATTAATTAGTTATTCGAAAAACAGCTACACCCTTATCCTCAAAGGGAGTGCCCAAGCAAAATTGCCGTTATCTCGAAATCGTTTAGATGAAATGAAAAAATTGCTTACACTATAGGGGACGTTTCAGGTTGAAGTGGGTACATTTCAACCTTTTTTCTATACATTTCGGTGGTGAAGGGTACGTTTCAACGGGGTTTAAAGACATATGTCGATTCGATTACTACACTAAGGGTGTGAGATTAAAACACCCGCTTTTGGAGTGGTGAAGGAGTGAATGCAGGATGACAGATCAAAGGGTCATTGAAGTTAAACGGGTAGCAAAGTCATTTAACAAACATACAGCTTTGCAAAATGTTTCGTTTTCAGTACAGGCAGGAGAGATCTTCGGTTTTCTCGGTCCTTCTGGATCAGGAAAAACAACAACCATTAAACTGTTAACAGGACAGCTGGCGCAAACGTCTGGTCACGCTTTTGTGCTGGGAAAACCTGTGGAACAGATTAACGAAAGCATCTACGAACAAGTTGGAATTGTGACGGACAATAGTGGCGTATATGAGAAATTAACGGTTTATCAAAATATGGCGGTGTTGGCAAAAATCCTTGGCGTTGATCGACAGCGTGTGGATCATTTATTAAAGCGAGTGGGTCTAATGGAACATAAAAAAAAGTTGGCTCATCAACTATCAAAAGGAATGACCCAGCGTTTGATTCTTGCAAGAGCCTTGCTTCATAAGCCAAGGGTGTTGTTTTTAGATGAGCCAACGAGTGGGTTAGATCCTAGTACAGCGGAAGCGGTTCACGAGTTGTTAATGGAGATAAAGGATTCAGGAACGGCTATCTTTCTAACAACCCACAATATGGAGGAGGCAACAAAGCTGTGTGACCACGTTGCTCTTTTAAATGAAGGTGTTATCGTCGAGCATGGTGTACCGAAAGAAGTGTGTTTAAAATATAACAAAACGAGACAATATCGAGTGCAGTTGGTTACAGGTGCGGAAAAGGTTCTACTTCATTCTGATGAGGCAAGTAAACAAATTCACGAATGGATGTCACAAGATCAACTTCTGACCATTCATTCATGTGAACCTACACTTGAAACGGTTTTCTTGGAAGTTACGGGGAGGAAATTAGTATGAATGTGTCGCTTCGAAAAATAAATGCCATTATTGTGTTAAAGTTTCAGACCATCATGAGCAATACAAGTGTCATTCTAACACCAGTTCTAGCACTTGTCTTTGCATTTGCAATGAGGCATTTGATGCCTGAAGTAGATGTAAATGAAGCAGGAATATTCTTTTCAACTGGTGCGTTTGTACTTAGCTTTGGCCTTATTTTTAATATTGCTATTGCTGGTATTGCGATGAGTAGTAGCCCGTTAGCAGAAGAAAAAGAAAAGAATACGTTACGGGTGTTAATGACTTCTTCTGTAAGTGGTTTGGACTATTTAATAGGAACCATTATTCCTCCACTTGTCATCTTAACCATTACGAATCTTTTATTGATTCCCGCAAGTGGGATTGCTTATGCAGACGTTCCACTGTTGAGCTACTTGGTCATGACAACGGTCGCAAGCTTTATTAGTTTATTAATTGGCTATGTCGTAGGAATCTTTTCTCAGAATCAAACGCAATCGGCACTGATTAGCATGCCAGTTACGCTGCTGTTCACGTCTGTACCAGTGATACGATTTCTACAGAATGATCTGTCTTATCTTGTTGATTACACGTATACAGGCGTGCTAACAAACTTTGCCAGTACGTTATTTGCAGAAGGTCAGTATAATTGGAATCTTTTTGATACTAGTGTATTAGGTGCGTATTTACTACTCTCCGCAGCGATTTTCGTACTTGCCTACAAGCGAAATGGATTGGATCGCTGACAAGAGATTTAAAAAGGAGCGTGTGCAATGTTTTCAAAAAAAGAACCAAATCGTTTTGCAGAAAAACAAATGCAACATTACCAATATGGGCTTATTCATATACTAATTGATCGCGAGACAGGAGTACATTATTTGCATCTGTGGAACCCACAAGGGAGTAGTGTAACACCCTTATTGGATGAACAGGGGAATGTCATGATTGATAAGTCCGCAGCAGAAGAATGAAGGCATCACGTTAAAAGAAAAGCGCCTGAATAGGAGATGGAGTCCGTTATAAAAACGGACTCTTTTACGTTGATGTTCCGTTTTTTTGTCTCGCTTTCTTAAATGTAATCAAAATGTAATAAACGAACTCTTTCAGCATGAGAATAAGCATTTTACGCGTCGATTCATAAAAGTATTGATCTATTTATCACATATGTGCTTTCTTTTTTGCTAAAGTATAGACTTGTGGTTTTGAGCAGTGAAAGGGGAAAAAGATGGCAAAAGGTCAACAGAAAGTGTTACAGACCGTAAATTGGCCAGTTTTTATCATGAGTGGAGGATTCTTACTTCTCTTTGTCGTGATGGCTTTTACAAACATGGAATTAACATCCTTTTTAGTCGATAAAGGATTTCAACTCGCCATAACGTACTTTGGTGGGTATTGGCAATTGTTACTACTCGCAACGTTTTTAGTTGGAGCGGTTCTAGCGTTCTCGAAGCTTGGTTCCGTTCGCATTGGAAAATTAGATAAACCGGAAATGGGATTTTTTAAATACCTCGCGATCGTTGTAACGACGGGGCTTGGAGCTGGTGGCGTCTTCTGGGCTGCGGCAGAGCCGTTGTATTATTTTCTGGAAGCACCACCTACGTATAGTGGCGTCATTGAAACGACAAACGATGCCATTCAAGTTGCACTTGCGCAAAGCTTTATTTCTTGGGGATTTACTGCTTGGGCAGTCTATGGCGCGATTTGTGCCATCGTGATGGTGTACGCGCATAATCACAAAGGTATGCCGTTAAAGCCTCGTACGATTCTTTACCCCATTCTAGGGGATCGCATACAGCATAGTAAATGGGGAACAGCCGTTGATGTGTTCTGTATTATTGGAGCCGCTGCCGGTACAATTGGTCCGATTGGCTTCTTAGGGCTACAAGTGAGTTACGGGGTGAATGCACTATTTGGTTGGCCGGATACGTATGTAACCCAAGTCGCCATTATTTTAACCCTTACGAGCATTGTTTTACTTTCAACATTAACTGGAATCGAAAAAGGGATTCAGTGGCTTAGTAAATTAAATGTGAATACAGCATTGTTTATCGGTGTTTTCTTAGTTTTATTTGGCCCTGGTATTTTTTTAATTGATTCATACATTTCAGCAACAGGAACCTATCTGTCCCATTTTATAGAAATGAGCACATTCAGAGGTGATAATGAGTGGTCTGGGGCATGGATGCTCTTCTTTTTTGGCTGGTTTATCGGCTTTGGGCCAATGGTAGCACTCATGGTAGCGCGCATTTCTCGCGGGAGAACGATTCGAGAGTTATTTCTCGTTGTGGCGATTATTACGCCCATTTTAACAAATATCTGGTTTACGATATTAGGTGGCTCAGGTATTTTCTATGAGATTCAGACACCTGGATCCATTGCGACTCCATTAGAAGAAAACGGATTACCGGCTGCCATTATAGCGATTGCCAGCCAAATGCCTCTCGGTAGTATCATGCCGTTTCTCTTTCTATTACTAACGATCTTGTTCGTCGTAACAACAGTGGATACAATGTCGTATTCACTTGCGATGAGTGTGACAGGAAAAGGAAATCCAGCAAAAAGCATTCGGTTTTTCTGGGCAACCATTATGTCCATTATAGCGATGATCTTAATTAATGTTGGAAATGGTGGAGTGAATGCACTCCAATCATTTGTTGTTATTGCCGCAGTGCCTGTATCACTCATTCTATTACCACTCTTGTGGGGTGCACCGAAAATTGCGCTCCTCTTGGCAAGAGAACAAGGAATTATTTCTAGAGAAAAAAAGAATAGAGAATAAATGTGTAAACACTCACTTACCCAAAGTGAGTGTTTTTTACATTGGAAGCTTTATTTGTATTGTTATTATGTAAACGCCCTGAACGAACCGATGCGTTTATAGTGAAAACGTTTTATCGCATACGAACAGCATTTCCAATGAAAATATACTTGCTACTGAGCCTCAGTTTTCGGTAAAATCGAATGCAGGGTCTTTTTTGTTTTATGAACCGATCGAAACAGCTAATGAAAGCATAAATAGAGGAAGCAATAGAAGAAAGGAACGAAACATCACTATGACAAATAATTTTTGGCGTGACTTGCCACGGCCATTTTTTATACTTGCACCGATGGAAGATGTGACGGACGTCGTGTTCCGCCATGTTGTGAGCCATGCGGCACGACCTGATGTGTTTTTTACAGAGTTCACAAATTCTGAAAGCTATTGTCACCCGGATGGGAAGCAAAGTGTACGTGGTCGCTTAACATTTACTGAAGATGAACAGCCGATGGTTGCCCATATATGGGGAGACAAACCTGAATTGTTTCGGAAAATGAGTATCGGGATGGCGGAAGAAGGGTTTAAAGGAATTGATTTAAACATGGGATGCCCGGTACAGAATGTTGCTGGAAACGGAAAAGGCAGTGGCTTGATCCGTCGTCCGGAAGTGGCGGCAGAGCTCATTCAAGCGGCGAAGGCAGGTGGTTTACCTGTAAGTGTTAAAACGCGCTTAGGCTATACGTACGTGGAAGAATGGTTTGAATGGCTGACGCATGTGCTAAAACAGGACATTGCCAACTTGTCCATTCACCTTCGGACGAAAAAGGAAATGAGTAAAGTGGATGCCCATTGGGAGCTCATTCCTAAAATCAAAAAGCTACGTGATGAGATTGCGCCAAATACCCTATTAACGATTAATGGCGATATTCCGAACCGTCAAGTTGGCTTAGAGCTCGTCGAAAAATATGGGGTCGATGGTGTCATGATTGGTCGTGGTATTTTTACAAACCCATTTGCGTTTGAAAAAGAACCACGTGAGCATACAAGCGAGGAGTTGCTTGAACTTTTGCGTTTGCAGCTTGATCTTCATGATAAGTACCATAAGATTGAATCACGTGCGTTTAAGCCGCTTCATCGTTTCTTTAAAATATATGTCCGTGATTTCCGAGGTGCCAGCGAGTTGCGAAATCAATTAATGAATTCAACATCAACAGATGAAGTTCGTGCATTGCTTGATGCTTTTCAAGCAGAACAAATAGAAACAGCTTCCCATTAAGAGGGGGAGCTGTTTTTATCTTTTTTCGCGCTCTCGCGCTCTCTTTTAAACTTCTTCGTATAAGTGACAAGGGTTTCAACGTTCAAATCAAGTCCTTGCTCGTAAATCTTCTTAATCGCTTTGCCAAGCGACCACGTAAGCGTACCAGCGACTCCTGCGCTAATCGCTGAGCCCCAGCCCGGAACAAACTTCGAAAGCTGACGAAAGGCCGTTCGACCAATGTTGCTTACAAGATTGGTCACAATCAGTTCTTTTGCTCGATCTTTTGTAATGGTCTTCTCATAAAGCTTGGCTAATTTAATCATTAATCCGACTTGCACGGCTGTAATAGGCACAATATCAGATCCTGGTACAGGAATTGCGCCTGCTGAAGCTGCTGCAAGGGAAGAGCGGTTAATCCACTTATTCGCAATGCGAGATTTATCGTTTAACGCTTTGGCGAACTGTAATTCTTTATTTTTTTTTTGAAGAATGTCGGCAATATGATCTTCTAACTCACCAAGATTAAAGCCTGTTTTTGAAGAAAGCGGGATGACTTTAAAACGATAGCTCGTTTTTTCTTGAATATAATGAAGTAAGCTAGGGACATCGTCAGCAATATCGACTTTATTTAAGACTATTAGGATGTCTTTATTAATAGTTGCTAGCTTCTCAAGTTCTTTTGCTTCTGTATCTGAGAGTACAGTACCTGCTGCATTTAAGAAGAAAAGGACAACATCGGCGTCCTTATAAAAATGGATTGTTTCTTGCGAATGGGTTTGCACCACATCGTTCAAGCCTGGTGTATCGACAAATTGGATATGTTTTTTATACGCGTATTTTTTTATTTCAATGGTTTTCCCTGGTAAGCCAGATGTTGGAGCAACGTTTGCGCCAAATAGAGCATTAATTGTTGTTGATTTTCCGGTATTTATATCACCAATCAAGGCAAACAACACATCTTCTTCTAGCGATCGGTTGATGTTTTCCATTTGTTCGTTAAACGTTTGATTAAAAGCTGCGTCAAATTTCGAAGCCATTGGCATCACCCTCCGTCGTGGTTCAATTGTGTGTCTGTTCTTATTATACTACGGGTGACTTTATTCGTCACAAATGAGAGAAGGGATCGGTAGTGGTAATCAATCATTCTAAATTTGAAGGTAATGGGAATCACGAGTGTTCTGTTAGTTTCCCAACTTTTTATAAGACCTTTCTTTTTATTTCGTAACCCAAAACAATTACAATGGGAGTAAATCATTAAAGGAGAGAGATAAATGACACAATCACTTGCACCAACACTATTTGAGAAGACGCCTTTCGGTAAAGGAGAACTTCAGAGTAAAGTTGTCATGGCACCAATGACGAGAGTGTTTTCTCCTGATGGTGTGCCAACGGAAGAAGTAGCGGCTTATTATAAAAGAAGGGCAGAACACGGTGTCGGACTAATTGTAACGGAAGGAACTGCAATTGATCACCCGGCAGCTGTTATGCATAAAGATATTCCTCGTTTCTACGGTGAGAAAGCATTAGCTGGATGGAAGCATGTGGTTGACGAAGTACATAGCGCAGGTGGGAAAATTATTCCGCAGCTTTGGCATATCGGATCAGCCAGAAGACAAGGAAATACACCAAATGAAGACGCTCCTCCAGTAAGTCCATCTGGTTTAGCAGTTGATGGTAGCGAAAATGGTGTGGCATTAACAAAAGATGAGCTAACATCTATCATTCAATCCTTTGCACAAGCTGCTGCTGATGCGGAGCGCATTGGTTTTGATGGAATTGAGCTTCATGGGGCACATGGCTATTTAATTGACCAATTTTTGTGGGAACGAACCAACCAGCGCACGGATGAATATGGTGGCGATCTCGAAGGTCGAACTCGATTTGCAGTAGATGTTGTGAAAGCGTGCAGAGAAGCGGTAAGTCCAGATTTTCCAATTGTATTTCGTTTTTCTCAATGGAAAGGCGGCGTTTATGACGCGAAGCTGGCACGAACACCGGAAGAGTTGAAGCAGCTGTTAATGCCGCTTGCAGAAGCTGGTGTTGATATCTTCCACTGTTCGACTCGTCGAATCTGGGAAGCTGAGTTTGAAGGAGTCGAACCATTAAACCTTGCTGCGTGGACGAAGCAAGTAACAGGAAAACCGGTCATCTCTGTTGGTTCACTTGGAGTTGATTATGCATTCTTAAGCAAAAAAGAGAACGACGAGCACTCGATTGATGAAAACCTACGCTTAGTTGACGAAAAACTTCGTGCTAAAGAGTTTGATTTTGTTGCGGTAGGGCGTGCATTATTAGCAGATCCTCAATGGGCAGAAAAAATTCGAGACGGAAAACAAGAAGAAGCGATTTTATATACAAAAGAAGCAGAAAAAACACTGTACTAATACACGTTTGAACCCCTATTGTTTAAGGATAATGAATAGGGGTTCTTTTTATATAGGAAGATGGAATGGAAGAAGTTGTTACGTTTACCCTCCTTTATCATAGGATGATGATAACAGTCCATTCAGTGTGGATTCTTTCGTTATTCACGTTTGATAGATAAGAGGTGATAATGCGTGTCCGATCAATATATCTTCGTAAATGGTGTGCAAATTTTTAAACGAACCTGTACCAATGGTAGGGAAAATAAATGGTGTTATGGCCATTCATTAGGAGGGTGGACAGGAGCTACCGGTTCGCCAGGGCCTACTGGATTTACTGGAGCTACTGGAGCTACTGGACCTACTGGACCTACTGGAGCTACTGGACCTACTGGAGCAGGATTTGAAGGAGCAGAAGCGTTTAATCCCGGCAATGCTTCAGGTTACATGTTAGGTCAGATTGTTACGCACGATGGGAATACCTACTTAGTAAACACAAATTACCCAACAGGTATTCCAGGTAGCTCTCCAGACTATACACTGCTCGCTGAAAGGGGAGCGACCGGAGTTACCGGCGTTCAAGGAGAAAGCGGCGTTACGGGAGCTACGGGTATTCAAGGGGAAAGAGGAGCCACCGGACCTACGGGCATTCAAGGGGAAAGAGGAGAAACAGGAGCAACGGGCGTTCAAGGAGAAAGCGGCGTAACGGGAGCAACGGGCATTCAAGGGGAAAGAGGAGCCACCGGACCTACGGGCGATCAAGGAGAAAGAGGAGAAACGGGAGCGACCGGCGTTCAAGGAGAAAGCGGCGAAACAGGAGCGACGGGCGTTCAAGGAGAAAGAGGAGAAACCGGAGCGACAGGCGTTCAAGGAGAAAGCGGCGTAACAGGAGTAACGGGCATTCAAGGGGAAAGAGGAGCCACCGGAGCTACGGGTATTCAAGGAGAAAGAGGAGAAACGGGAGCGACGGGCGTTCAAGGAGAAAGCGGCGTTACGGGAGCGACCGGAGCTACAGGGATTCAAGGAGAAAGCGGCGAAACAGGAGCAACGGGCATTCAAGGAGAAAGAGGAGAAACCGGAGCGACAGGCGTTCAAGGAGAAAGAGGGGAAACCGGGGCGACGGGAATCACAGGACTAACCGGAGTGACAGGCCCTCCAGGCCCACCTACAGGAGCCACGGGCCCAACAGGACCAGAAGGACCAGGCCCTCCAGGCCCAACCGGAGCGACAGGTATCACAGGCCAACAAGGAATACAAGGACTAACGGGAGCCACGGGAGTGACAGGAGCTCAAGGAATACAAGGCCCAACCGGAGCGACAGGTATCACAGGCCAACAAGGAATACAAGGACTAACGGGAGCCACCGGAGTGACAGGCCCACAAGGGATACAAGGACTAACAGGAGCCACCGGAGTGACAGGAGCTCAAGGAATACAAGGACTAACGGGAACCACCGGAGTGACCGGTAACCAAGGAATACAAGGCCCAACCGGAGCGACAGGTATCACAGGCTCACAAGGGATACAAGGACTAACCGGAGCGACAGGTATCACAGGCTCACAAGGGATACAAGGACTAACCGGAGCGACCGGAGTGACAGGAGCTCAAGGAATACAAGGACTAACGGGAACCACAGGAGTGACAGGTAACCAAGGAATACAAGGACTAACCGGAGCGACCGGAGTGACAGGAGCCCAAGGAATACAAGGACTAACCGGAGCGACAGGTATCACAGGCTCACAAGGAATACAAGGACTAACCGGAGCGACCGGAGCCCAAGGAATACAAGGACTAACGGGAACCACCGGAGTGACAGGAGCCCAAGGAATACCAGGCCCAACCGGAGCGACAGGTATCACAGGCCCACAAGGGATACAAGGATTAACAGGTTCCACTGGACTAACAGGGCCTGCATCATTATCGAACTTTGCCGTTGTGTTCTCATCTGCTGGGGGTGCGGGGAGGGGTACCGTTCACCCATTGGCAAATGCAAGTGGGGTCCCGAGTCGAGTGAATCTAATCTCCTTCGGAAGAACAAGCAATGATATAACGGTACCTGATGGAAGTAGTATTCCAATTCCGTTTGGTAGTGATAACTATCAATTTTTCTTCTCTTTTCCTCAACAGGTTACATTAACAGGTATCTCTGTAACGTTTAATAATTGGAGTACTTTTTCCGCGGCAACAGGTACGGATTTTAGACCGTTTGTTGCGTTAGCCACGTCACCACAAGGAACGTATAACTTTACAATAGACACTGCGATGCAGCAGCTTCCATCTATTGGATATACAGCAGGTGCGTCTAATCCAAATACAACAATTCTTACCGGGAGCTCGACGGGTTTAAATGTAACAATACCAGCTAATACGTTGTTAGCTATAGTAGGAGGAATTGTGAATTTGAATACAGGGGCAAATGCAGAAATCTATATTTATATGAATGGATCGTTTTTCTTTAGAAGTAATTAGAGAAGTTTAACTACAAGATTAGCGAAATCGGTTCGTTAAACATTGAGAGGGATTTAACGGAAGTCATCTTTGAACTGGTAGTGAATGCTATAGTGCATTCATTCAAAGGTGACTAGCCGTTTTCCTTTCAAAATTCTATTCTTAGTCTAGATTCGTTCGATAGATCCCTTACCTTGTAGCCAAATGTAAATGTCTTGATCTATCTATATGTTTGTAAAGTTTTGTATTTATGTAATGAATATAGGCGACATACGCTATAATAAAAGTGTTCAAGAATGGGACCTTTTCTAGGTCTTTTGGTGGTGAAGAATGCAAAACTTTTCAAATGAATTGATGCAAGATAAAGATAATTAAGCTATACTAATAGTAACGTTAAAACGTATGTTCTTACGTAAAGATGGTTTAGGTACCATTTTTTCAGGGTATTGTACGTATCATTATTCGATATTATTTACATTCTTACTATTTGATAAGGGGTTTTTTCATGTCTAAAGTAAAAAAAGCTATCATCCCAGCAGCTGGTCTTGGAACACGCTTTTTGCCAGCTACAAAAGCAATGCCAAAAGAAATGCTTCCAATTGTAGACAAGCCTACGATTCAATACATTGTTGAAGAGGCTGTGGAGGCTGGTATTGAAGACATTATTATTGTAACAGGTAAAGGGAAGCGTGCTATTGAGGATCATTTTGATCACTCGTTTGAATTAGAACAGAACCTATTTAACAAAGGGAAACTTGACATGCTTGAAAAAGTTCAAGCCTCTGCAAAAGTAGAGATTCACTATATTCGTCAAAAAGAGCCTAAAGGACTTGGACATGCTGTACATTGTGCACGCAAATTTATTGGGAATGAACCGTTTGCAGTACTTTTAGGCGATGATATTGTACAAGCTGATACGCCTTGTTTAAAACAATTAATGAATCAATATGACGAGACAGAGCGTTCCGTTATTGGTGTTCAAACGGTTCCTTCCGAAGAGACACATCGCTATGGTATTATTGATCCTGAGTCTAACAATGATCGTCTCTATCGCGTATCTCAGTTTGTGGAAAAGCCAGAACAAGGTACAGCACCTTCGAACCTAGCGATTATGGGACGCTATATTTTAACTCCTGAAATTTTTGATTTCCTTGAGAAACAAGATACTGGTGCTGGAGGGGAAATTCAGTTAACGGATGCGATTCAAGCGCTCAACGAATTCCAAAGCGTCTATGCGTATGATTTTGAAGGTAAGCGATACGATGTTGGGGAAAAGCTTGGTTTTGTTTTGACTCAAATTGAGTTTGCGCTTCAAAACGATGAAATTCGTGACAGTCTTCTTAAGAAAATGCAAGGTTATGTAGCTGAACTTGAAATTGGTCATCGTTCAAGACTGTAATGGAAAAATAATTGTCTTCCAATGGTTTCACTGTAAAAGTGAATCTATTGGAAGTTTTTTAGGTTACTTTTGGAAATGGTCACACGTGAATGAACTTGATAGAATGATAGAGAAAAAGTGTAAAAAAGTATGTGCTGCTAAAAGCTTGTTTTTAATAGGGTTACAGGAACGAACCGTTTTATTTTTGGCAACATCTTGTAACAATGTCAATAGACTGTAACCTGATTGAAATGGAATTTCTTCCAGACCGATGTTACAGTAGTGATCGACTATTAATTGGGAGGTCATTATGAAAACTTTAAAAACAACAGGTAGTAAAATCGTTTTATCAACTTCGTTTGTCGTAGGTCTTCTTTTTGTAACAGATATGAATAATGAGGCGTCCGCATATGCAGACCCTACTGAATATAGCCCTCAATCATCTTCATCGGAAACTGCTATTCAAGCAGACGTGCTTCGTGCGGGTGATCGTGGACAAGATGTTGAGAATTTACAGCAAGATTTAATTTATGCAGGTTATCCAGTTGCAGATGATGGTATTTATGGTGCGGAAACAGAGAACGCCGTTACTTCATTCCAACAAAATCAAGGTCTTCAAGTAGATGGGATAGCAGGTCCAGCAACTCAAGGGGCACTGAATAATGTAGATGCTTCTACTTCCAGACAGGAATCATCAATTGAAGTAACGGAAACAAGTACTGACACGAGTGAGCCAGTTGCGACACCAACGAATAATGAGACATCATCTGGTCTGAGTCAGTCTATTGCTGATACAGCAAGAAGTGTTTTAGGTACACCGTATGCGTGGGGTGGATCTTCAACAGCAGGTATGGATAGCAGTGGTTTTGTGAACTATGTGTTTCAAAATAACGGCATTCAAGTCGAGCGAACACATGCAGGAATGTGGGCTAGCACGGGTGTTCATGTGAACTTAAGTGACCTGCAAATCGGTGATGTTCTATTCTATGAAGGAACATATAACACACAAGGCGCCTCTCACAGCGGAATCTATGTTGGTAACGGTCAAATGATTCACTCTGGTGGCGGAAGCGAAGGTGTTTCTTACGCAGATATTAACAACTCTTACTGGCAGCAACACTTTATTGGTGTAAAGAGATTCTATTAATCTGATACCTACTAGTATAATAAACACATGTAGATACGGTTTATAAGAAAGAGGCTTCTTCTAACGAGATACGTTGTAGAAGCCTTTATTTTTGTCTACTATTCGATAAAAGAGGGTGAGTCTTATGAAAAAGGCTATTTTTTTATGTGTCGTAAGTGGCGTCATGATGGGGGCATGGAAGTAGAAGAGGAAACGATGGAACAAGGATTTTCTCAGTTAGAAGACCGTTATCATGCAATTTTAGGTGTTTATGCGCTCCATACAGAGACCGGTGAAACGATTGCTTCTAACGAAGAGGACCGTTTTGCTTACGCTTCGACACACAAAGCGCTATCCGTTGGCGTGCTTCTTCAACAGCATTCGCTGGAGGAATTGGATAAACGCGTTCATTACAATGAAAAAGATTTGGTTACATATAGCCCAATTACTGAACAGCATGTTGAGACTGGAAGGAATGACGTTAAAAGAGTTAAGTGATGCGTCTATTCGTTTTAGCGACAATTCAGCGGCAAATTTTATATTCAATGAAATTGGTGGGCCGGAAGGGTTTAAACATGCTTTACAAGACATGGGAGACCAGGTAACAGAACCGAAGCGGTGGGAAACAGAATTAAATCATTGGGCGACAGGAGAAGTGAGCGATACAAGCACAGCAAAAGCGCTAGTGGAAACGCTGCATGGAGTTGCTCTTGGGGATGAGCTTGACGAAGAAAAGCAAGATTTGTTTACTGATTGGCTTGTTCATAACACGACTGGGGATACGTTGATACGAGCAGGTGTGCCTAAAGGGTGGCAAGCGGGCGATAAAACAGGCTCAGCAGCATACGGTACGAGAAATGATATAGGAATTATTTGGCCACCAGACTATGCTCCCATTGTTCTTGCCGTTCTTTCTCATACAGACGAGGAAGACGGGGAGGTCTAAGATCATTTAATTGCCGATGCGACTAAAGAGGTGCTGATTTTACTAGGGTTAGAGTAAATGAAAGACCATCCAAATTTATAAGGTTTTTGAAATTTCTTCAAAAAAGCGGTTTCATTTGTGTGCGTTAGGGAAACCAAAACAACAGATAGGGAGATGGTACGAGCATCAAGATTAGGATCAGCATAGAGGAGCCTCTACCTAAACTATAGTATAGGGGTGTACATATGAAAAAAATGTCTTCAATTACGGTGGCTAGTTTTTTTGTTCTTTCGGTTACAGGCAATGCTTTAGCGAATGAGGAAAGTGCGGCAGATATTATTCAAATGTCGAATGAAGCCATGCTTGAGCTGGATAGTTTTTCGAGTGAAACTGCAATGGAATTAACGATGCCAGATCCAATGTCTGGTGAGGAAGTAACGCTTTCTGTTCATACTATGGAAGATGTTATTCTTAATCCATTTGCCATGCATCAAGTGTCGACAATTCATACACCTGATGGTGATCTCGAAACCACCGTCTACTGGACTGAAGAGGGTATGTATGAGCAAGGACCAGATGGTGAGTGGTACGTTTATGAAGGAATGAGTAGCGACGAAATGATGGAGCTTCTGCAAGCAACATCCACTCGCGAACAAGCGGAGATGCTTGGGGAAGATATGGACGTAAGTGAGGAAGGGGATTCCTATATACTTACTTACGATGGTAGTGGAGAGCAGCTGAACGAAATGATTGACGATCTTCTTGGTGAACTCATGATGGAAGAGGACATGCAAGGTGAGGAAGCGTTACTCGATACATTTGAAATTAGTGATCTTAGCTATGAAATGATGATTGAAAAAGACACGTACTATATGACCGAAATGACGATGGACATGACCATGGTCATTGATGATGGGGAAGAAAGCATGGAAATGCATATTTCACTAGATCAGACAGTCACCAATTTTAATGGTGTCGATTCCATTACAGTGCCAGAAGACGTCATGGAAAATGCACAGCCTGTTGAGGGTGGGGCATTGCCAGATACAGCGAGTAACCATCTTCTTTACGCGATGGGAGGATTAACATTAGCTGCTGGTGGACTAGGTCTATCTGTACTACATCGACGTAGAGTACGTACCTCTTCTTAACTAATAGTAGAAAAGACTAGTTCCTCTAAAGGGAGCTAGTCTTTTCGTTTGCTATGCCACTATTTTCTAATTGGCTATACCGATTGGCGAGAAAAACCAGTACATGCCGATGACTAATATAAGAATCATAGCACTCACCCATTTCCTGTGTTTCCATGGGATAAGGTCGACTTTTGCTTCGGTTTTTGGAAATTTAAATGGCTTGGCATTTGGTCCAAACCGACTGATTGCCCAGATTAAGAAAATGTCTACAAATAAGATGACACTGAACACGTACAAGTAATGAATATCGGTAAAGAGCTGAGATGAGCCATACACAATGATATGGAAAATGAACGTTACTTTCGCAGCAAATGGCGTCGCATACTTTGAATAGAAGCCGAGAAGAATGAGTGCAAGTAACGGCATACTATAAAGCCCGTTAAATTGCTGGACAACGTGAAATAAGCCAGCAGGTGCAAACGAAATAAGTGGTGCAATGAGTGCTGATGTTAATCCTATTGCAATGGTAAAAACTTTTCCCATACGACTTACTTGTTTGTCTGTCACATTTTTCTTCAAAGGTTTATAAAAGTCTAATGTGAGTAGAGTCGTCGTTGCGTTAAGAGCACCGACAAATGAACTTAGGATCGCACCGAAAATGACTGCCGCGAAAATACCAAAAGCCCATTCAGGAAGTACTGCTGTGATAAGCATTGGGTAAGCATTGTCGGCAGGAGCAATGGAATCTCCAAACATGTTATAGGCGATAATCCCTGGAAAAACAAGAAACAGGGCACCAAAAATTTTGAAAATCCCTACGTATAAAGCACCCTTCTGTCCCTCTTTTAAATCTCGCCCAGCAAGCGCTTTTTGCACAATCATTTGATTGGTACACCAGAAAAATAGATTATTAAAGAACAAACCCAAAAATAATGTCGGCCATGGTACCATTTCAGAATTTATAGCACCAAAGGAATTTAATTTTTCAGGTGTATGCGCTCGAATCGTTTCAAAACCGCCTAAAATTCCTCCATCTCCTAACGCAAATAAGGCAAGTACCGGAATGGAAAGACCAGCGACTAATAAACCAAGTCCGTATATGGTGTCGCTAAAAGCACTGAGTCGTAATCCGCCTATTAATAAATACAACAACCCGATAATTCCAGTTAGACCTGATATAAGAGCAATCGCAACTAAAGAATCAACGCCTAACAATTCATCAATAGAAAAAATTTGATTGAAAACGAGTGAACCAGAATATAAGACCACTGGTAAAAAGGAAACGACATATGTAAAGATAAAAAGGATTGAAGTAATTCGTTTCGTGGTTGTATCGAATCGAATTTCAATAAAATCGGTAACGGTATCAACGCCATACTTTAAATATTTTGGTAAGAAGATTAATGCGAGGGCGACGATGGCGACAGCTGCCGTCACTTCCCAACCCAACACTTCCATTCCTGTTTCGTAGCTTTGTCCGTTTTGTCCAACAATTTGTTCTGTTGAAAGGTTGGTCATAACGATAGAGCCTGCGATGGTAATCCCTGTTAAGCTTCTTCCGCCAAGAAAAAGGCCTTCAGAACTCGATAAATTGACTTTTCGGCTACGGGTATATGCATATAGCCAAATAGCCGCAACAATGACAATGAAAGTGATGATAGATAAAAACCCCATGTGTCTTCTCTTCTTTCTTAGTAGGTTGGAACATTCAGTGCAACACACAGAATGAAGTGTTTTTGTAAATTACCCTTTTTAAAGACTGCAAAACCTCTTATAACAAAAAAAACGTTCTATATACGAATGATAACGCTATCAACTGCATCGATTGTTTGTTTTTGTAAGATGCAAAAAAACAGCTATTCCCATTTAGGTCATTATAAGGACCGAATAGGAATAGCTGCTTTCTCTTCATTACGATCGAAATGCTCGTAGGACAAGACTAACGATAAAGACTAAAATAATAGCACCGATAAGAGCAGGGAAGATAGCGAATCCGCCAATAGATGGTCCCCAGCTTCCTAGTAGCCACGTTCCGATATTTGCTCCAATAAACCCTGCAATGATATTACCGATAATACCAAAGGGAACGCCTTTTCCGGTAATAGCGCCAGCAGCCCAACCAATTAAACCGCCGATAATTAAACTCCATATAAAACTCATCATGATGTGTACCTCCTTGTTCGTTTGATGTGCAATTCTACTGATGTATAGAGGCTTTTAAAAAGTAAACAAAAAGAACGCGCCTGTAGCAAATAATAGCACCATTAAGGCATTAAAAACGATGCCAATGATACCTGTTATTTTCCCACCTTTAGCCATTCCAGTGCTCACTCCTGATGCCATTACGACAGCTACAATACCTAATATCAGGCCAAGATAAGGGATAAGTAAAGATAAAATACCAAACACAAGTGCGCCAGTTCCATCAGATCCTTTTGATTGATGTGATGTTTCCATTTTTATCGCCTCCTGTGATGCTCCTTTACCTTTTTTATACTAGGTGTAAACCTTTTTAATGAATGTTCAAAGGCATATTTTGCTCCTCACCGCTTCGTTTTACAAAGGTTTTGTCTTGTCGTTAAACGTCTTTTTAAACTACTGCAACGTTTCAGATGCGATTGAGTCAAAAGTTTTTGGAAAACGGCTCATTCATGTGAAGAAAGCGTATCCCTTCTCACATTCATATTGGTTTACATGTAGTTTCTCCAAAAAAGACAAAATCATTTATAGTTGTTAAAGGAGTTCGTGAGGGTGGATAGAAAAGACTGACTTGCATAGGATAATGGTGCATGTTTAGTTGTAACAATGCCAATGTGACGTTTTTTTAATTGAGTCGTCAGTGGAATTTCGTATATGTCTTGCTGATTTAATGGTTCTTGGACAAATTCTTTTGTTACGAAAGCAATACCCATTCCAATTTTTGTACATGCTAACAAAACATCTATAGCACTTACCTCGACTTCCGGGCTAACCGTTAAATGGTGAGAGGCGAATAGCTCGTTTAAATACATGCGTGATTGGCTTTGTTGTGAAAACGTAACGATGGGATACTGAGCTAACTGGCTAAGAGTTTTCGCTTTTTCCGTTAGATGCTTGTATCGTTCACCAACAACGAAAGCACTGTGAATGCTGTAAGTGCCTTCAACGGAATAGCGTTGTTCGTCTATTGGAAGATGAACAAGAGCGATTTCAATGAGCCCGTGCTGTAATTTCGCCAATAGTTCTGGGGTTGAACCGTTTTGAAGCTTTAAATGCACATCTGGGTACTTGTTTTGAAACGATTGCACAATTGGAAGTAAAAGGTGCTTACAGGCTGAATCACTAGCTCCGATAGCAATGGATCCTTGCTTTAATTGTGCTCGTTCTGACATTGTTTTTTCCGCTAATTGAATGGTTTCAAATGCAGGTTTAATTTGTTCAAATAATTGCTTTCCTTCTGTAGTAAGGGACACGCCTTTTGATAGCCGTTGGAAAAGCTGTGTCTGAAGGTGATTTTCAAGCTGAGCGATACTCTGACTAACACTTGGCTGTGTAATGAATAGTCGTTTAGCAGCTCGACTGAAATTAAGTTCCAACGCAGTTAGATAAAAAATGTAATAGGTATCCATTTTCATGATATAAGCCTTTCTTATAGCTGATAATCAAAATATTTATTTTACTTATAACATAACCGTTAGTAGAATAAAAGGAAGGAGATGGTGACGATGACAGATGGGAATGTAGATGAGCGAGCAAGAAGCCCATGGACACCTTTAAAAGGTGTCCATCGCGTAACAGTTGCGCCGAGCTCGAAGAAAGTCGATGGAGAAGTAACAATACCTGGAAGTAAAAGCTTAACAAATCGTGCGTTTATTATGAGTGCTCTTGCACAAGGCACCTCAACGTTAAAAGGGTTTTTACGTAGTGACGATGCGTATTGGTGCATTGATGCATTAAAGAAATTAGGTGTGTCCATTGAAGTGGACGGGGATGTAGCGAAGGTGACGGGAACTGGCCAAAAATGGTCGAGCGATGAATTGTATATTGGAGCAGCTGGAACGGTTGCTCGGTTTTTGCCTGGTAGCTTAGTAACGGCTCATGAAGGCGAGTGGAAGATCGAAGCGAGTGAAAGTATGACAAAGCGACCAGTTGCGCCGTTAATTGAAGCGCTACGCTCTTTAGGTGGTGACATTACGTATTTACATAAAGAGGGCTTTTATCCTCTTTCAATTAAAGGTAAACCACTTGACGGCGGAGAAGTAACGCTGTCAGGAAAAATATCGAGTCAATACATTAGTGGCTTGTTAATAGCTGGTCCATATTTTAAAAGTCCGTTAAAAGTAAGTATAACGGATCATATTGTACAGCATGCCTACGTGCGATTAACTTTAGATTTAATGGAGGCATTTGGTGCTACTGTATCGTATAATGAGGCGTTAACTGAAATGACTGTATCGCCTTCGGTTTATACACCACAGGATGTGACCCTTGAAGCGGATGCGTCAACGGCATGTTACTTTTTTGCACTAGCGGCGCTAAACAAGGGGCGAGTGCGTGTGACGAATGTAACCGCTAATACAAAGCAACCTGATATCGGGTTTCTCACGATTCTAGAAAAGATGGGCTGCACGGTAACGAAGGGTGAAACGTATGTAGAAGTACAAGGGCCTGCTAAACTTAAAGGAGGCTTTCGTATTTCAATGCGTGAAATGTCAGATCAAACGTTAACCCTTGCTGCTATGGCACCATTTGCAGACGGACCGATCACCATTACAGAAGTGGAGCATATTCGCTATCACGAATCAAATCGAATCAAGGTTATGGCGGATTCACTTAAAGACTTGGGCATTCAAGTGGAAGAATATCAAGATGGGTTGAAAGTATATCCGGGAACGCCACAAGGCACAACCCTTGATACGTATGACGACCACCGTGTTGCCATGTCATTGGCGCTAATTGGTACGCAAGTGTCTGGAGTGGAGCTTGTCGATCCAGGATGTGTTTCAAAAACGTGTCCATCGTTCTTCGATCTTCTTGCGACATTTGGTGTGAATGTGACAAAAAAAGCATAGATGTAAGAAAGGATGGTTGTTTAAAAAGCACCATCCTTTTTTTCATTGACCGATAGGAGCTCGGCAAGGTCCCATTGAAAGACGCTTTTTAACATTTACTAAGAGAGATTCAGCATAAAGTTCATCGACAATAGTATCTAGCTTGTCCAAGTCAGTACTGGAAATGGGCTTAAGCGTGGTGAGCTGTATAAAGAGAGCCTTTATTTCTTTTGGATACACATTTGCGGATATAGATGAAAGTCGATTAAACCCTAGCTCTACTTTAGAATATAAGTTTTGTTCCCCGCCAGCGTAAAAAAAGAAAGGCTTTGTTAGCTGTTGCATCAGTTCAGGAATTTTTTCAGGGTTTCCTGCTTCTTTGATACCAATAATTTGTTCATGCTCGCTCAATGTGAGAATGGTTTCTATTGAAAGGTCAAAACCCGTACGTCCAGGATTGTTGTATAGGATAACCGGTTTGCTTGTAGCGGAAAGAATAGCCTCTGTGTATGCGATCGCTTCTTTTTGTGTAGGACGAATATAAGGGGGATAGCCAAGTAAAATGCCAGCTATTGTAGATTGGTCAAGTAACTTGGCAAATTGCACCGCTTCTGTTTGACGAATCGATGAGAGACCAAATAAAATTTCCATGTGATCTCGTAAGTGGCTTTCTTTTTGAATGGCATTTAGTAAGAGTTGTTTCTCATGAATCGTTAAGCTATGTTGTTCACCGGTTGAACCACATAGAAGAACGGATTGAATACCGTTATTAGCTAAATAATTGATATGAGTCATCGTTGCATCAACATGAAGGGTTTCATCTTCATAAAAAGCAGTTGGAACGGCTACGTGAACATCTTCTAGTAACAAGGTATACGCCTCATTTCACTGGTACGTTTTTCTTTATTATAGTCTGATTGTTCTGTTTTATAAAGGGGTATGTTCGACATTCTCTTTAAACGTCTCTTGGAACGTGTTACGGTAAACGTGTAGGGGGGATAGCATGATTGAAATAGCGAGAGATCGTCTATTTCATTATTTTATGAAGGTTTTCCACACGGTTTTTTTCGCACATTTTTTAGGGCAACTTCTATTTGATGCGACAGTCCTTATGGAACGATTACCGCACTTATTTTTCGTTGCGTTTTTGGTTGCGCTTGCTTATACCTTTGGTATTGTGAAGGTAAAGGATACGTAATGGCATTCGGTATGTTAGATAGCCACATTCCGTTTGCATGAGGACAGCTTGTAGACCATTTGTAGACAGGCATCGATGTATCAAGTCTGTTGACCTTAGCTTTTTCGTAAATTCTATTGCAAAAGGGGAGAGATCTATGCCGTACGTCAATATAAAAGTAACAAAAGAAAATGGAGGGTTAACTAAGGAAGAGAAGCAAAAATTAATTAAAGGAGTAACAGATTTACTTCAAGAAACGTTACATAAAAACCCTGCTTCGACTGTTGTTGTGATTGATGAGGTTGATATGGATAATTATGGACTTGGCGCTGAACAAATTTCTGATCGACGAAAACGTGGGGAATAAAAAAATGGCCTCCTTTAGAGTGTGTATAGGGGGGCTTTCTAACTTTATTTTCTTAATCGAATGATGAAACGATCGAATGAGTTATTAATAGTCAGAAAGTCATAAATAAGGTACTATTATGGAAAGAAGCTTCAAGAGGGTTAGGTGAACATGCTTTCGAATACGTATTACCAACCGAATTGCCATACACCTTATAAATACAAATATACGTTTCAATTTAGTTTTAATGAAACCCAAGTGACTGAGGCTGAGATGCATTCCCAGATGTGCAACTATATCCAGGAATATTTGCCGTTCATCATTCAAAATCGTTGTATCTCTGATGATTACACACGATTTTCCCTTCATGATCACGATTGGAACGAGGTTGGTCTGTTAAAGGTAAGCATTATTAATGACTATACAAGTAAAAAAATTGTTTGTAGAGTAGATTCTCTTTATAAAAGTAAGAAATAAGACGACTTTCTTTAGCGTCAGATGTTGTGGGGAGGTTGGAGGATGGAACAGGTTACCGGAGAAAAGTCGCTGTATCATTTTTTGAAGCAACGAACTTGGGATTTAACCGAGCAGTGGTATGAGGATTTAAATAAGGAAAGAAAAGGCGTATATGGTTCGACCGATCAAGAAGCAGTAGCGCTTTTGAAAAGGCAAAACCACGCATTTCATGTGTTATTCTGTGAGCTCTTTAAAGGGGATGATCAACACCCTGAAGAATTATTTGAGACATGGATTCAGACGATGGCTGAAGATGATGCACATTTAGGCACTCCTATGCCTGATATGATTGAAGAATTTTTAAATGTGAAGGAACAGTATATTGCACTATTAGAGGAATATGCGCTTCAATGTTCAGAGACGATTACGATCAGTGAATTTAATCAATGGAATAAGCGATTAGCGAGTGCCTTAAAGGTCATTATGGTGAAATTTACTGCTAATAATTTGGCTCATACAGCTGAGCAATTACGCACCAGGCAAGAGATGATTGCGCAATTAAGTGCACCTATTATTAAATTACGAAAAGGCATTGCTCTCTTACCTTTAGTAGGGGAACTGGAGATTGATCGAGCACATATCATTTTTACTCAAACGCTGGAAAAGTGTTCGAATATGACTATTCAATCATTACTAATTGATTTGTCCGGTGTTTCAGATGTAGACAGACATGTAGCCGACCAACTTTTTTTGTTGATAAGCGGTTTAAAATTAATAGGGATTAAAGCATCTTTGTCCGGTTTGAGACCAGAAATTGCACGTACGTCAATTCACTTAGGCGTTGACTTTAAAGAGGTTAATGTGTATTCCTCTATTGAACGAGCTCTTGAATCATTGCTGTAAGACTTCTAATTGAAGAAGTCTTTTTTTTGATTTGAAAATTGGATCATCCTTGATTCAGACTTCGTATTATCCAGATGAGAGGGCTCTCTTTATACTGAAAGAGAGAAGGCGAAGGAGGAACGATGATGTCGATTAATTTTCATCAGGAAGAAAACAAAACAAGTTATTTAAACAGAGAGGCACACATTACGTGGAAGCAGGAGCTAACCCCTTTACTTACAGCATATAAGCCGAGTCATGTTGTTGATTTAGGCTGTGGCGGAGGGATTTATACACGGGCATTAGCGACAATGGGTGTTCCAAGCGTAACAGGGGTCGACTTCTCCAAAGTGATGATTGAAGCGGCGCAGCGTCATAGTGCTTCTTATCCGACTGTTGGTTATCAAATCGGTGCAGCAAAAAGCACGGGTCTAGAGAACCATAGCGCGGATATGGTGTTGGCAAGAGCACTGCTGCATCATCTAGATACCCTCGAACCAGTTTTTAATGAAGTCAGTCGCATTGTTGCTCAAGATGGTTTGTTTCTTATTCAAACGAGAACAACGGATGATTGCTTCCTGAAAGGTACAGAAAACCATGTTCGAGGCTTTTTCTTTGATTGCTTTCCAGCATTAATGGAAGTGGAGAAGAAAAGAAGGTACTCGGTAGAGGCGATTTGTGCAGCATACGAAAAATCTGGATGGACTCTGGAACGAAAGTGGACATTCTGGGAGACAAGAGCGCGTCATTCATCTAAGGAAGTGTTGCTTAATGACATTCGTTTAAGGAAGGGCAGAAGTATTTTACACGAACTGTCAGATAGCCAGTTGCAGAAGCTTACGGCACATATGCAGGCGAATATTGCATCAAGAGGTGCAATCGAAGAAAAGGATCGCTGGACGTTACTAGTAGCAAAGAAAAAAGATACCCCCTTGTCTTAACGAGCATGACAAGGGGATAGCCTTTAACCTACGATTTCGGTTTTGCCGAGAGTGTGGAAATCTGAATCACTATCTGCCTGAGTAAAAAAGCTAGTAGAGGATACTGCTAACACAATGATAAACGCTGCGAATAATTTTTTCATACTTGATCAGCTCCTAATTTGTTTTGATTGACTTTCGCTTTATAAGCAATTCGGTAATACTTTAACGACGTAGAGTCGTCATTACGTTGATCCGCAAGTTCTACCATCTCTTCTGCTAATTCACATACTTCGTAAAGCAGGCTTAACTCATATAAATCATTTATTGCCTGATCGACTAAAGCGTGATCTTTTGCAATGTAAAGACCATCTAAATAAAGGCAGCGTGCCTTGTATTCCTTATTGTTGTATTGATTAGCTTCTGCTTTCGCTTGTTGAAACAGTTCTAATGCTTCGTCGTCTTGACCAAGTTTAAAGAGGGTGTTCGAAAGGTCGTAACGTGTTTTCATACCGATCTGATGGCTTCGGTGTTCTTCATACTCCAACGCTTGGTAAAAATAGGTTTTCGCTGCCTCATACTCTTTTTGACGTAATTTACTCAAGCCAAGTGTGCGCAAGATAAGCGCTGATGTGCGGGGAAACGTTGATTCGCGAAAAGCCTCTTTAAGGATGGCATCTCCTGTTTCGAATTCGTGTAATTCAGAGCGAATGGCCCCAAGCACCTGTTTACAGTTGAGTGCTCGTTCGTAATAGCTCAAGCGGTTAAAAATCGTTTCGGCTTGCTCTAAATAAGAGCTAGCTAATAAATATTGATTTAACCGATAGTACACCAATCCAATATACAAATAAAACTCCGATTCCTCTGCATCATCATTTACGTGCTCAAGAAGGCGTTCAGCTTTACGAAACATCTTAATCGCTGAGCGGTAACGCTCTTGTGTGTATTCGTACTGGCCACTAATAAAATAGTAAAGGTATTTTAGGTAGCGATCCACCTCCGTTTCAACAAATTCAAATGTGTCACCTAATTCATGCTTTTTATTAAATTCATCAACAAAAATATTGTGTCTAAACTCGACGAGTGAATAATAGGCTAAGATCTTATCATTTGTTTGCATATGCATGACGGCATGTCGCGCTTCTTCTTTTAACAAAATGGCTTGCTCATAAGAAGCTGAAATGATGCAACTGTACCATTCAACGATCTTGGCACCTACTTCTTCCGGTGTTAATGTGTGTTGCACGATGTTCACCTACTTGTTAGAGTATATGCTTATTCGTCATTGTAGCAGAAATTTCAATTAATTGTACAAAAAATAAATTTTCCCAACATCGAAAAGGTTAAAATCACCATTAAACCTATTTAGTATATGTACTAGCGAAGGTGAAATGGTTTAGCTATGATATATATAAAGAAGTAAGAGAGGAAGCGTGAACCGAATGTATAAGAAAGTTTTAGACTCACCCTTGGGGACGTTAACGCTGGCAAGCGATGGTGAACAGTTAACGGGGGTGTGGCTGAAAGGGCAAAAGTATGAAAAACAAACGATTCATCAATCAGCAGTTGTAAGAAATGATTTGCCTCTCTTTTTGAAAGTAGAAGAGTGGCTAGAGCGTTACGCTCACGGTGAGGCACCAGCCATAGATTTTCCATTAAAGCCTGAAGGAAGTATGTTTCGGCAGGAAGTATGGAAGCATTTGCTCACGATTCCATATGGGGAAGTTGAGACGTATGGAAACATTGCGAAGAAAATGGAGCGAAACCATGGAAGGAATATGTCGGCTCAAGCGGTTGGAGGAGCGGTAGGGCATAACCCAATCTCCATTCTTATTCCTTGTCACCGTGTAGTCGGTTCTAACGGTAGTTTAACAGGATATGCAGGGGGCATTGAAATGAAAAAGCACCTTCTTATGATTGAAGGTGTCCAATTGAACGGTTTCTATGATCCGAGCCCCGTTCGTTGACAAGTATTACTTAAAAATGCTGTTAAATGATGTTATGGGTCAAAGGTTTTTCCATTAACACGATGGGGATGCCACGTGAAGTTTGTTTTTCTTTAATGATGTAACCGAGAGAGTGATAGAAGGCCATATTTTTTGGGACGCTTACTCTCACTTTGCATTGGAGAAAGGGGATACTGGCTTTTATTGCAGCGGCTTCTAGCTCGTTTAAAAGCAAGGTTGCAATGCCTTGCCCCCTTTTTTCAGGAAGAACCGAGAGACGGAAAAAGGAAAGAACGTTTGATTGGAAGGTATATCGCACAACGCCAATAGGATGCTGATGTTCCTGCGCAAGCAGAGCTTGTTCGCCATTCATCAGCTGTTTTCGAATAGACAGAACCGTCTCGTCTAATGCGCTTGAAGGAGGTAAAGCCTTTTCGTACTCACGGAATGCCGCTTTCATAACAAGGTGGATGGCCGCTGCATCTTGTTTAGTGGCTTGAATAACGTTCATATACTCATTCCTTCCTTTATTTTTGTATTATTATACATTTAAATGATTAATTATGCAAATGAAACATAGTCAATTGTAAGGTCGAAAAGCATCTTCGACTTTTTCATAAATCCATTGTGTTAGTAGCAACGAACCAACGAGTATTAAAGGCAAAAGGAGTAGGTGAATGGAGTACGTAACGCCTCGATTAAAACGGGCAAAAATGAAGTCGATTAATGGCATTAGTATCCACAAAAGAAAACAAAAGCTCAACCCGAAGACAACCATTTTCAAAATCGTTTTCATGATAAAACAACCTCCTTTTACTCCCATACCCTCATTCGCGCTCCTTTAACATGATCAATGGCTTTCCGTTTATAGGGTTCCATAAGTAGGATCGCATGGTTGAGAATAGTTGAAGAATGGAAGTGAAAGCAAGTCGTCATAGCGAAAAACATGAAGTGTTACACGGTTACTCATAAGTTTACACTGGTTCTCCTTTTGACATACTAAGTACATAGGTGCAATGATAGACGTATACTTATTTACATGAAGAAAGGATTTCACATATATGAGCAATCAAGGTAAAGCCGTTACGATGAATCAATTAAAAGAGGCAAAAAAAGAGCTAACCCGTTTTATGATGAAGTATAAGTTTGCCTTAGACGAAATGACAACAAAGATTGAAATACTAGAAGAAGAATTCAGGTACGTTCATGAATACAATCCGATTGAAAACATTGCGTCTCGTTTAAAGACACCTGAGAGTTTATTTTTGAAGGTACAACGGAAGCAGCTTCCTATTAACATTCACGAAATTAAGAAACATATTATGGATATTGCTGGTGTTCGGATTAACTGCTCGTTTCAAAAAGATATTTTCCTACTGAAAGAGATGATTGAATCTCAAGATGATTTGAAGGTTATCGAGGTGAAAGACTACATTACACAACCAAAACCGAATGGCTATCGCAGCATGCACATCATTGTGGAGGTCCCTGTTTATTTATCAAACTGCCGTGAGTGTATTCCGGTGGAGATTCAAATTCGTACAGTCGCGATGGACTTTTGGGCAAGTTTAGAGCATAAAATCTTTTATAAGTTTGAAAAAGAAGTACCGTCAGAAATGACAACAGAATTAAAGAAGGTTGCTGACACAGCTGCGGAACTAGATCAGCAAATGGAAGCCCTTCATAATGAGTCTTTAAAATATACAACGGAAGCAGATGAAAGTCAGTTGTTTGGCAGTTTGCGTTTTGATCAAGAACGTCTTCAGCTTCCGAATGAATTGTTAAACTCTCTTTCTGCTTTACAAGAGAAAAAAGATACGTAACATCTCGCTTGTGCGGGATGTTTTTTTACTATTGAACATCAGCAAAAAAAGCTCTCTATTGGTTTCATAGAGAGTCCTTTTTTCACTTTATTTAATGCCTGACATGGTGAATCCATCGACAATGTATTTTTGAAAGATCGCAAAGATAATCAGAATCGGGACAACCATTACAGCAGAGCCAGCCATTTGCAATGCGTAATTCTCGCCCGCTTGTCCTTGAAGGAGCGCGAGTCCAACGGATAAGGTATAAAGGTCTTGAGAATTTGCAACGATTAATGGCCATAAGAAGCTATTCCAAGCACCGATAAAAGCAAGAATACCTTGCACAGCTAGAATGGACTTAGCCATTGGAAGAACGAGCTTAAAAAAGATGTAGAATTCACCTGCTCCATCTAATCGAGCTGCTTCAATTAATGCATCTGGTATTGTCGTCATAAATTGCTTGAATAAGAATATGCTAAACGCGGCGACGAGTCCTGGCAAAACAATACCTGGCATGGTGTTGGTTAAACCCATTTCGTTAAGAATGAGATAAACAGGAATCATCGTCACTTGTCCAGGTATCATCATTGTGGCAAGAACGAGAAAAAACAAAGGGCGATTTCCTTTAAAATCGAATTTTGCAAAGCTGTAGCCTGCCATTGCATTGAAAATTAATCCAATAAGAGCGCACCCAACTAAAATTAATGTATTTCGTAAGTACGTTCCAAAGTTCATTTCGGTAAACAAGCGAGTGAAGTTTTCTAATGTCCAGGTTTCTGGAAAAATCCGAACAGGTATTTGGATAAGCTCTGGATTGGGTTTAAATGCCGATAAAAGCATCCACAAAAAAGGGATTGAAAGGATAAACCCAATTATAATAAGAAGAATGGAGACAAATCCAATCTCAATCTTCGAGCGTTGTTGTTTTTCAGCCATACGAGCCTCCTACATGTCGCCTTGTTTTCGACGTAATGTAAACTGAATTAAAGTGGCGATGATGATAATAACAAAAAGTACAAATGAAGCGGCGGCAGCATAGCCAAAGTTACTATAACTAAACCCAGCTTGATAGATAAATAAAGCAATTGAAATCGTACCGTCAAGTGGACCGCCTTCAGTCATCACGAATGGTTCTTCAAAAAATTGTAACCAGCCGATAAGCGTTGTTACAGTAATAAAAAACGTTGCAAACCCTAAAAGTGGGAAGGTGATCTTAAAAAACTGTTGAGTTCGGCTCGCACCATCAATGGTGGCTGCCTCATAATAGTCTTTTGGAATCGACTGTAATGCTGCTAAGTATATTAGCATGTTAATGCCAATTCCCTTCCAAACAGCTAAGATGATCAACGATAATTTAGCAATCGTTGGGTCCTCTAACCACGGTACGGGTCCTGTATTAAAGAAGAGCAACACTTGATTGAAAAGCCCATAGGAAACATTATAAAGAAATCCCCATATAACAGCGATAGCAACAATATTCGTAATCGCAGGCATGTAGTAAATCACTCGAAACAAACGGAATAGCTTGTTCGAACTATAATTTAACAGAAGAGCTGCCCCTAATGAACTGATAATGACGAGAGGAACACCAATAATGACATAGAAAAAGGTGTTGTACATGGACGTCCAAAAAATAGGGTCAGACAAAAGAACTCGGTAGTTCTCAATGCCCACGAAGGAAATAGCCGACCAATTTGAAATGCCGCGTAAATCCATATCTGTAAAGCTAATGGTAAGAGCGATAATAATCGGTAGTACAGCGAACAACAGGAGCAACAGAACGGCCGGAGCAATAAAGATGTAGGGAGCACTTTGGCGCTTGCCTTCTCTAGCTGGTTTTTTACGTACCAACTCCATTTAGTTTTCCTCCTCTCCATTATCGGTCACAATCATTGGCTCAATTCGCGATCGAAAGTCATTTATTTCTTCTTCAATCGTGTAATCAGCTCGTGTAATTCGTTGTTCTGATCGTTTCCATTCATCATTAATACGGTTCCAATTTAAGACTTGCGGCTGTGCGCGCGATTGTTGCAATTGCTCATAATAGGTATAGAGGCGTTCGTCTTCTTGTAGAGCCGGGTCTTCCCAAGCATCAACCCGAGGTGGTAACACTCGAACGTCCTTGAAGTAATCGATTTGCGTTTGCCGATCTGAGAGGTAAGAAAGAAACGCTACCGCTTCATCTGGATGTTCTGTCCATTCGAAGATCGCCATATTTGAACCACCAATGACAGATGTATTATTTTCTTTACTCGGCATTAATTTTGTATCCCACTCTTCAAATTCTGGGTAGTTATCAATTAACTGCTGATACCGGAATGGGGGTTCAAAAAACATTGGCTGAATCCCATCAACAAACGACTGCATGGGATCTAATCCAAGTCCAAGAGGAGCAAGGTCCTCTTTAAAGAAACGAGTATAGTAGGTAACCGCTTCAACAAAAGCAGGATCAGAGAAATCAACGCCTTTATCAGCTGTTTCAAACTCGACGCCGTTCTGCCAGGCAAAAATGTACGGAAGCGTATCATCATTTTCAGGTAATGTCATGGCATATAAGCCATCTCCTCGGTCATACAAGGCCTTGGAGGCTTCATACAATTCTTCCCATGTGTCTGGGCCTTCTGGAAAGCCGACATCAGCTAACAAGTCTGTACGATAAAAGAGGACGCGGGTTTCTACATACCAAGGAACGGCAACTAATTCACCATTGTAGATAGAGGAATCAACGGCACCATCAAAAAAATGATCAGGATTTAAATTTGGATAGTCCTCTACGTACTCATCTAAAGATAAAAACGAACCAGTGCTTGCAAAGTCAGCCATATAGGACGTACCTATTTGAACCACATCAGGACCGCTACCGGAGGCGACGGCAGTGAGTAAGTTATCATAAATATTTCCCCATGGAATGGCTTGAAGATTGACTTTTACGTTTGGGTGCTGCTGTTCAAACTGCTGAATATACCCTTCATTTACGAGCTGCTCGGCTTCCCAACCGATCGCCCATACATCTAATGTAACGCCGTCTTCTTCACCATTTGAACATCCTACTAGTCCCATAGAAAGAAGCAACGGTAGTGCACATAAACTTTTCCGCATAAGTGGTTCTCCTTTTTTTAAGACTTAACAAGTGAGAAGGTTAACGTATTTTCCTCTTCACAAACACTGCTTCCATTTACATAAACACGGAATTGGCCAGGATCACTTGCAAACGTTAAATCACTATGGTAGTACTGCAACATATCGTGAGAGATTTCGAATGTTACGGTTTTTGTTTCTCCCGGGGAAAGTGAAACTTTTTGAAAGCTTTTTAGTTCTTTCACGGGTCGAACGACTTCTCCGACTACGTCTTGAATGTAGAGCTGAACAATTTCGTCCCCTTTAACTTCACCGATGTTTGTAATATCCACAGAGACAGTTAGTATGCCTGATCCATCCCATTTAGCTGACGATAGCGATCGATTGCTATAACCGAACGACGTATAACTTAAGCCAAAACCAAATGGATATAAAGGTTCGTTTGGAATGTCGATGTAGCGTGAGAAAAAGCGCTCATTGCTTCCAGGAGGTAGTGGACGACCAGTCTGATAAGCATTGTAATAAACGGGAATCTGTCCAGTGGCTCTCGGGAAAGACATAGTTAATTTCCCGCTTGGATTGACTTTTCCAGAAAGAATCGCAACAACAGCTTTTGCACCTTCTGAGCCAGGATGCCAGCACTCTAAAATGGCGTCAGCGTACGGTTCTAACTCAGTCAAGTCGAGTGGACGAGCATTAAACAAGGCGACGATGACAGGTTTGCCTGTCTCTTTTGCTAACCGTGCTAATTCAATTTGACATGGTGCCAAGGTGATGGAGGATCGACTTCTCCCTTCTCCGCTACGGTCTTTCCCTTCACCTAAAGCAAGAAGGAGGCAGTCTGTTTGCTCCATTGCCGCGATTGCTTCCTTTAGAAGTTCTTCATCGCGTTCATAAAGTTGCGAGCCTTTTGCATAAATCGCATGTGTATATTGTTTCTGAACGGCTTGTCTCAGTGTAGTCGTCTGATCTGTCTTACCGAAAATCGACCATTCTCCAAGCAGGTCTTGATTGTCTGCATAAGGGCCAATTAAGGCGACGGATGTCTGTTTATCTAATGGAAGTACGTTTTCGTTCTTAAGTAAAACCATACTTTTTTCTGCAACTGTTTGAGCTAAGGCAAGGTGTGAAGGGTGTCCAACAACCGTTTGTTCCTTTTCAAGACTAACCCCACGATAAGGGTCTTCAAATAAACCTAGCTCATTTTTTAATTGCAAAACACGTAAAACCGCTTCATCGATGAATGTTGAATCAATCATGTGTTCATCTATTAACGATGCTAATGAATGGGCATAAGATAAACTCATCATATCAATATCAACACCAGCTTCTAGCGCTTTTTTAGCTGCTTCGGCTTCGTTTTCTGCGACACCATGTGGGATCAGTTCTTGAACGGCACCAAAATCTGAAATAACGACGCCGTCAAACTGTAATTCCCCTCTTAATAAATCCCTTAGTAACGTTGAGTTAGCGGTAGCTGGGATTGAATCAACAGTGTTAAATGCCGTCATCACTAACTTGACGCCAGCTTCTAAGGCAGCTTTATAAGCTGGGAGATGCTTGTCTCGAAGCTCTCTTTCTGATAAGTCAACGGTATTATAATCACGTCCACCTTCTGCCAAGCCATAGGCCGCAAAATGTTTCACGCAAGCACCAACACGATCATTGGCAATTAGAGAATCTTTCCCTTGAAGTCCGCGAACAGTAGCTGCTGCGAACAAACTGTTTAAAAGTGGATCTTCACCAGTTGATTCCATGACCCGACCCCATCGTGGATCACGTACTAAATCAGCCATCGGAGCAAAGCTAATATGGAGACCTGCACTAGCTGCTTCTTTAGCTGAAATCGTTTGCAATTCTTCGATTAAGGCTGGGTCCCACGTTGCACCAAGTCCAAGAGGAATGGGGAAAATGGTTTCAAACCCATTAATAACATCGGCCATAAATAACAATGGAATACCTAAGCGGCTTTTCTTTAAATGTTCACGTTGAATACCCATTAATTTCATTGCTCCGGCTACACCGAGAACAGACCCACTTTCTTTGATCATGTCTTCTTCAACTGGGAATTCAATTCGCCCAGTCACAGGTGTGCTGTCCTCTTGTTCAGAGTAAAAAGCACCAGCAAACTGAGTGAGCTGTCCAACTTTTTCAGCTGTTGTCATCTCATGTAAAAGTGCTTGTAATTGTTCTTCTGTCATCTGTACACCTCGTAAGTGAATAATTGGGTGAAACGTTTCACCTAATGGTAAAAAAATATATAAATACTTTACGTATTTAATTTGTAACGTTTCACTAACTGTGGATGACATCAGTATACGACTTAAGTAAAATAGAATGCAAGAGAAAATTTTAAGAGCCTCTGATTAGCTGTTTGTAGAGGCTCTTATCATTAATGTTGTGGGGACGAGAGCGTGGTGTGCTTCCTTATTAGCTATTAAAGCCATTAAGACTGTTGCGGCTTCATTTCCCCACGATCTAGTTGAGTAATCAACTGTTGTTAAAGGTGGTGAGACATATTGACTCAATAGATTATTGTCAAATCCCGCTAGCTTGATTTGGTCTCCTATTACAAACCCATTTTCCTGAAAAGAACGTTGCATACCTACTGCAGTACTGTCTGAAAGGGCAAATACATTGACAGGCTCTCCTGTCCATTCTTGCATAATCGTTTCCGCTGCCTCTAATCCACCGTCAAGCTCAAATTCTCCTGTTATGATGTGAACAGGGTGAGGGGGTGGCGTATTTCGAATGACCTTGTGAATGGCTTCAAGCCGTTCTTGACTGTCGAAGTTCTCTTGATTTCCGGTCACGATATAGGTTTTTGCAGCGGGAAAGGTGAGAAGATGCTTGATCATTTGTGTTGCACCTCTTTGATTATCAAGCAGCACTTGACGAACATGCTTGTGATAAAACAAACGATCCAGTACGACCATCTTTTTTCCTGCATCGGCTAATTGCATCATTTCATCAGAGGTGATTAAATCATCCATGATAATGCCACCATCAACCGAGCCATCAGCTAAAGAATCTGTGGCGTTTTCACCTGTACAAACAACGGTATCATAGCCGGCCTCGGCACTGGTTTCAATAATGCCAGCAAGAATATCTCCAAAGAAGATCCCTTTGCTTTCTTTTATGAATACGCCTACTTTTTTCGTTTTTCTCGCTTTAAGGGTGCGGGCTGCAGCGTTAGGGCGGTAATTTAGCTCTGCTGCCACCTGTTTAATATGCTCCGTGGTTTTTTTAGAAATTTTCGGGTTGTTGTTTAACGCATAAGAGACGGAAGTCATAGAGACGCCCGCCTTTTTTGCAATGTCTCGGATACTTACCATGAGCTGTTCCTCCACCTGAATTGTATTGCTTTCTATGTTACAGGAGTTTGGGTGGTTGTCAATGGAGGGTGGAAGGTTAAAGAAAGTAGCTAACTTGAAGAAATTATGATGTTAAAGACTATTCCAAATCGATACAGGAATGATTTAATATCAAAAGAAGAGGGGGGTTATA
Organism: Shouchella hunanensis; assembly: GCF_028735875.1. Taxonomy (GTDB): domain Bacteria; phylum Bacillota; class Bacilli; order Bacillales; family Bacillaceae_D; genus Shouchella; species Shouchella hunanensis. Next base: position 933,038 of record NZ_CP117834.1, on the reverse strand, counting down.
GCCCCTCTTTTACTTTTTCATGGTTTTTCTGTTTATCTTTTTCGAAAAACAGAATAAATGCTGGTAACAACATGCCTCTTACTAGAAACGTGTCAATAAGGATACCTATAGATACGATGAAACCAAAAACAAAAAGGTCTGCTACAGGCATTGTCGTTAGAGCTGCAAATGTAGCAGCTAGTATAAGACCCGCAGAGGAAATTACTGCCCCTGTATTCGCGATGGCGATCTCTAACGCTTTCTTCACATGATGTTGTTTTCTTTCTTCAATAAATCTAGAGGCCAACATTATATTGTAGTCAATACCGAGCGCTACTGAAAAGATAAAGGCGTATACAGGCACTCTTGTACTAACGGCATCAAACCCAAATAATGTATCGACTAAAAAGATTCCTAATCCCATAGCTGAGAGATAGGAAAGCAATATGGTGGCTATCATATAAGAAGCCATTTTAAGTGATCGTGTTAATACTACAAGTAAAGCCAAAATCAAAATGGTTTCTAACACAACAATAAGCACAATATCTTGATTATTTACGCTTCGTTCATCTACTAGTTTCGCCGTTGTCCCCGTAACGTAGACATTCGCTTCAATTGCCTCATCAGAAAGAGAATTTGAAAAATCTTCTCTAAATGTTTCAATAAAATCCATTGCTTCCGTTGAGTAAGGATTCAGCGCTAACGACATGCTTAACGTCATAGCAGAGTTTTCCTCATTCGTATTGGTTTGATTGATTTCTGATATTTCGTCGTAAGCTGTGTATTGATCAACTAGATTGGCTAACTGAGTTGGATCTAGTGCATTTTCTGACTCTAATAAAATGGTTGTAGGAGCTAATTGGCCTTTATCAAAATTTTCTTCAACAATGTCATAACCAACTCTAGACCCTAGGTCCTCAGGGAAGTTTTTTACACTATTAAATTCAAAATCAATGATTGTAACATTACTTGCTGTAACAATAAGGATGATCCCTACTAATCCACCGAATAATCCCGGTCTTCGAACAACTAGTTTTGCAAAGCGATTCCAAAAACCATTTTGTGGTTTCTCAGACTGACCTTGAAGATATTTAGGGATTTTTGGCCAAAATGCTTTCCGACCAAATAATGTGAATAAAGCAGGCACTAGAGTGATAGAAGCAATGCTAATGACTGCTAATGCTACTCCAAAAACGGGTGCGAAGTTTTGATAATCTCTAAAATCCGCAAAGAACAAAATGGATACTGCTGCTAGAACCGTTAAAGCTGCAATAAAAACAGGTTCTCCTGTTGCTCGCATAGCAGATTTCATTGCACTATATTTACTTTCTCTAACAAATAGCTCCTCTCTGTATCGTGAAAAAACAAAGAGTGAATAGTCGATTACTGCAGCAAATAACAATATACTCATGATAGAAGTCGTAGAGTTATTAATTTCTAATCCGTTAGCACCTAAGAGACCTAATAGTTGATTTACTATCTGATAAACAATGATGGTAGCAAACAATGGAATGATTGCTAGTAAAGGTGAACGATAAATAATGATGAGCAATAATAAAATGATAACAACTGTAGCAAGCAATAGAACAAAATCGGCTTGCTCAAATAATTCTAATGTATCCCCGGCTATTCCAACAGGACCAGTTATAAATAATTCCGTTTCACCTGCTAATAGTGTGGTTCCATACTCTTCTATTTGCGTATTGATGTCGTTATATTCTCTTGCGCCTAATGAAGTCTCTAGCTCATAAGGGACAATGATGGTGGAACCATCCACAGAGGTGAATTCAGTTAAGGCCTCTTCAGGTAATAGATGAAACGGTAAAACCGTTTTTACACCATCCATATTTTTATCATCCAATTGTTGGATAAATTCACCAATTTGACTCGTGTCTAATTCAGAAGAGTTGTTATGAAATACAAGTATTCCAGGCGTCCCTTGTTGGTTAGGAAATAATTCTTCGATTTTAGAATCCGCTATAATGGATTCAGCTTCATTAGGAAGTGATTGGAAATTGGTGACTGTGGAATCGCTTACCGGTGGACCAAATGTTAGTATAATCATTAAAAGTAACCAAGCTATAATGGTTATCCACATTCCCTTTTTAGTAGAAACCCAGTCGGTAATGGGATATAGTAATTTTTTCAAAAAAACGCCTCCTCTATGTAGTGGTTAGTTTAGAGAGTTTATCTAAACTGTAGCTAAATTAATGAAGACATATTCGTGAACAAAAAAGAGAGCCATAAGAGGCTCTTTGAAACGCTCAAACGATTCTAAGTCCAACGACAATGATTACTACCGTACTTAAAAAAGCTGATACAAATAAGTAATTCGCATACGTTTTTGTCAGGGTTTGTAAAGGTTTATCCTTTTTTAAAGGTAACTCTTTTATTTTCTTAGTTAAACGCTTGCTTGTAATAGTCACAAATAGAATCGTGAGAAGAATGGTTACAGAGCCCGCTTGTTCCATGAAACTTAAATAAAAGGGAATTCCTTCACGCGAAAATGGCATGATCATATATAAACCAGATAGCAATACAAAAATAGAAGCAGGTATGACCCCGTACGTTACCCACTGTTGCAGTTTTTTAATAAGAGTTTTAGTCAGCGCATGTTCTATGTTTACATTTGTTAAGGATTTCAGCACAAATCCAAGTGAAATGAAGGATCCAACCCAAAAAACAACGCCTATAATATGGATAATATATGCAATCTGATACATCTTAACACTCTCCCATAATAAATTTTATTCATTAAGAAAATGAACAATGTCTATTGTAAAAGGGAAACCTAAACTAAAGATTAACGAGTGCTCTTTTCATCTGTAACAACTGTCGTAACGTCGAGTGGCAGAAATACTTTGATTTCTGTTCCTTTATTCTCTTCACTCTTAACAGTCATTCTTCCTTTATGAAGATCAACAATTTCTTTTACTATTGAAAGGCCTAATCCAGTTCCTCCGACGTTCTGCGCCCGTTCTTCACGATAGAATCGGTTGTAAAGCAACGGAATCGCTTCCTCTTTAATGCCTATACCACTATCTCGTATCGTTACCTCAAGTTCATCTTGGTGTACGTGTGTACGTAAAAAGATGGTTCCAAAGTCTCGATTATATTTTATGGCATTATTTAATAAATTCGTCCATACATTTTCCATTAACTCTTCATCCATTTTGATGGATGCAGGTATAAATGAATAACTTACTTCAATATGTTTATCCTCTAGCTTCCACTGATTGTAGCGAATAATCGATCTTAACTGCTCATCGACTCTTACAGTTTCGAATCGGCTAGGGAAATCACGCTGATCTAAAGAGGTAAGAAGCAATAATTGTTTTGTCAAAGAGGAAAGTCTTCTTGATTCTTCTCTAACAATCCCAAGGAATTCTCGTTGTTCTTCCGTTAGTGTTTCTTGATTCGCTAATAAACTACTGTACCCTTCAATATTGAGAAGGGGGGATTGGAAATCATGTGAGATGTTGGTGACGAAAGCCTTTCTTGCTTCATCATTATGTAGTAGCTGATTCTGCATATGATTAAAGCTTTTCGCTAACTCGTCAATTTCATCTTTTCTATTTATTCGCAAAGTATAAGAATAATTTTCGTTTGAAATTGCATGAGCGGCATTTTTAAGTGAAACGAGTGGTTGTACCAAATAACGAGTCATTAAGAGTACACTTGCCAAGCTAATAATAGTGACTGTCGCAACAAAACCGACTAAAATTGCATGAATGTTTGAGAAGATCAACTGATTCTCTTGCCTTGCAAATAAAGCATAAGTGGTTCCATCCACACGAACTGGAACACCTACAGTATTTAAGGCATTGTTAGAAAAGTGACCCATAATGAGTAAAGGGCTTTGATAATCTCGAATGCCATTGTAAACGACCTGATTAGTGAGAATGGGCTCAGAAATTGCTAATGGTAACTCATCGTTTTTAAAAGGTTCTCCAAATGTTTTGGTGGATTCTGAAGAAACGAGCATTAATTGATAACCAAGATTACTTATAGACGTTAAATATGCATGTAACGTCTCAGCATTGTGATGAAGTTCTTCCAAATCATTCGCAATAGTGGTAGCTGTGCTCACCATTTCATCATTAATGGAGGTTTTAGTGTGGGTGTAATAAATTACATTTGAAAAGGTAAAGGCGATAAGTAGACTTATACTAAGAATAAGGGCAACTGCTAAAACAAATTTTTTATACAAAGAATTCAAGGATCGTTCACTTCCAATTTTTAGCCTATGCCTCTAAGTGTTTTAATACTTACAGTAGCACCAGCTTGTTTTAAGCGTTCTCTAATTCGATTAATATGTGTGTTTAACGATTGTTCAGTGCCCTGATCGTAATCCCATACTTCCTCAATTAAAAAGTCTCTACCTACAGGCTTCTGACTTCTCTCAATTAATAAAGATAAAAGCTCAAATTCCTTTAGTGGAATCATATGAACATGGTCATTAATCGTTAACTCGTACGTATCACGGTTTATGTGAACATTACCTGCGGTTGCTTTTCGAATGAATGATTTATTTCTTTTTAAGACAACGGCCACTCGAAAAATGAGTTCCTTGACTTCAAAGGGCTTAACAATGTAGTCATCTGATCCTGATAAGAACCCTTTTTCTTTATCTTCTAAATTCCCTTTAGCGGTTAACAAAATAACGGGAATGTCGTATTGCTCTGTTAAGGTCTTTGTTAAAGTGTAGCCATCCATTCCTGGCATCATCACATCAACAATAGCTAATTGAATAAGCATATTAGGATTATTAATGACAGAAAGTGCTTCCTCTGCGTTGTTTGCACAACAGACATGGTAGCGGTGAGCTTTTAAATGTATAGAAACCAATCGTTGAATATTGCTATCGTCATCGACGATTAAAATGGCCATCTTGTTTCCACCTCATTTCTTTTAATGATTATAGAGGCAAAAGATAAATTTCAGATAAACTTTTTTCTTTCGAAATAGCTAGCGTGACGACATTCTTTATGCGCTTATTTTAGTTTTAATCATTGACAGAAAGGGTAGAAAGAATACCTTCTATAAAGGAACTGTCAATTTAAAAATTTTATTCATTGTACGAATTCCATCTACTCAAGTATCTCTGATTATGTAAAGAAATAAGATAGTGAACGGCTGCTTTTATTCGAAGGTAATGTGGGAGGAGGTGAAGAGGTCGGGCAGTGCTTAACATGTGCCTTAAGACGAACAAGCTTGTTCATGCTAGAAAATGCATCAACAAGCTTGTTTGTTTATATTGAGTAAAGCTGTAAGACTTCTTTCCAGTTAGCGAATGATTCTTTCTCAGGGTGATTCTTGACGATGCCAGCTAACTCTACAAGTCTTTCTTTTGCGGCATGGCTTAAATCTGAGTTTATCCCGGCTTCTTGTAACATGTTAATCGAACTGTTTAATTCAAATGCTCTTCTCTCTGCATGAACAGCACTTCCTGTTACGAGACGATTTAATGTTTCAACAAACGGTTGGCGATCCATTGTTTCCTCTAAGGAACTTATCACATCATCAGATATATGATACGCTTCAGCAGCTTCCAATGTTTCAAGGTATAAGCCGACAATACCTTTCATGAAAATACTACGAACGAGTTTAATAGCGGAAGCATCACCAGCCTTGTTTCCAACTGCTTTAATAGACATGTGAAGAGGGGACATTTTGGCAATGAATTCTTTCGTCCCTGTTCCACTTGCAGCTATCGGTACTTTATGTTGATAAACGGGTAATGGACCTAACATAGCGGCATCGACAAATTGAATGTGCTTCTGCTCAAGATTTTGTTGTACTTGTTGCTTAATAGAAGGGCTTGAAGCGGAAACATCAACGTAAAGAAAGGATTCATCTTGAATTGCAGCGCACACAGCTTCGTTTACTTCCACCGCTTTACTCGCAGGTACTGCTACGAATAGTACGTCTACCTCTTTAATCAGTTCTTTTATAGATTCTACTAAAGTAACTTCTGTTTGTTCTGCACGCTCTTTAATGGTCTTGCCAAACGTTTCATGATCAATCATAACGTCGTACGCACGAATGGACGTTACTCCTTCTTTTTTTAGTCCTTTTGCTAATTCGTAAGCTGCTTCACCAAAGCCTAAAAAATGTACGTTCATTAAAATCATCCTTCGTTAAATAAAAATTAGTTGTTCTTTTTTTCAGTGTGGTAATTCATAGATGTAAGCACACTGTTTACTTCACTTAAGCGCTGCTTTACACGTTCGGAGTTTGATAAGGCTAATGCACTAATTAAATAGTCAACAAGAAAGAAAGAGGAGACGACTGAATTGTGAGAAGATATGCTTTCCGCTGGACAGATTAAGTGTGCATCTGCATAAGCAAGCAATGGTGATGAAAACTTATCTGTAATGACGACGACTGATGCTCCATTTTTTTTAGCTTGATCAGCGTAATGCATCAACCTAGCCCCATATCGCGCAAAACTAACAACGATAAGGACATCCTCCTTAGAAAAAGAAATGACGTCGTCGGCCCAATCGCTTGAATCTGCAAGAGTAAGCTTGGTGTTCCCGAACATTCGATTTAAATTGTGCGTTAAGTATTGTGCTACTGGTAATCCGCTTCGAACACTCGTGCAGAAGACATTGGTTGCTTTTTCTATAAGTGACTCAACTTGTGAAAAGTTTGTCTCCATATTAATCTGATTGGCTTGTTGTATTTGTGCTAGCTGCAAATTATAGTGATTTAACCAACTTTCATTTTGCGAGAGTGTGGTTAGGTTTTTTTCTAATCTTGTTTGCGGCGTACTCTCTTCTTTTAAAAGAAGCTGTAAATTCTTTTGGAACTCGGAGTATCCAGAAAATCCTACACTAGACATTAGTCGCATGACAGTAGTGGTACTTGTTCCGACTTTCTTTGATAGTTCTTCAACAGTCATAAAGCCGACATCGTTGTAATGACTTATAATAAAATCGACAACTAACTTCTGTGATCGCGGTAAAGACGAGATGTTTTCTTTTAATCGATCTAAAGGATTTTTCATAACAGTACACTCCTAAGGGAAATAGTCTTCATTTAAAATCATATCGAACATTAAATAGAGTGTCTATGTTCCCTTTAGAAGAGACGGTTTAAACAGTTTTTAACCAAGCAGGCTTAATTTGACCTTCTGCGATTTTCTTTAATCGTTCTGCTTCATAATGAGCCTTTTCTTCAGCGCGCTGAAGTGCTCCTTCAACTTCTTCACGTGGCAATACAATCACACCATCTGCGTCACCCATAATAAAATCTCCAGGTTGGATCGCTAACCCTCCACATTGAATCGGATCATTCACACGACCAGGACCATTTTTTTTGGGTCCACCAGGTACTGCCCCACGACTAAACACCGGAAACGTAGATTTTGATAAAGTAGACAAATCACGGATAAAGCCATCAATGACAAAGCCATTTAAGTGCAACGCTTCAGCTGCTGCTGCCATTAGTTCACCAATAACGGCACGCTTTTCATAGCCGTTAGCATTTACAACGAGTACATGACCAGGTTGAGAGTGATAGATTGCGTGATGAACAGCTAAATTATCTCCGCTTTCTACATCAATCGTTACAGCGGTTCCTACTAATACGCTATCAATATGACATGGTTTAATCGGATGCTCCATTTCAATCGGTCTATCCATTACATCACTTAATAGAGTGGTGCTTACTTTTTTTGCTCGTTCCACCCATTCTTTAGGTAACAATTCAGGTGCTTGATGTAAAACGATGTTCGTGGTACTCATGGTAGTCATCCTTCCGTTTTCTTCTTTTTTGTATAAGAAAGTAAATAACCAGAAAAAGCGGCAATCGATGTTACAAAATAGACGGTGCTAGCCAAGTTCTCATCAAGGTTTATAACCCAATTTCCATTTGCAACGAGTAAACCGAGTAATTGTCCAAGAACGAGTACGGATCCTAAAAGAATAAATAAGGTAACTGAACATATGAAAATGATCATCAATACTTTTCTCATCTTAAACGCCTCCTATAAAGGAATTGGGAGTATGCCCATTCCAATCAACCAACTAATAATCAATAATGGAATCGTGTAATAAATTAGTAACGGGATGTATGTTTTCTCTGCACCGATTTTGGCCATTCCAGTTGCTACATAGATAGGTCCTGAGGTTGGTGTACTTCCTTCAGTTGCTCCAAACATCATAATGGTAACGACCGCAAGTAGCGGGTCAACGCCAACAGCTGTAAGAGCGCCAAATGAAGCAAGACCAATTGTTGCTATTGTTGCCGATGTTGCTAATGGTGTTGCCACTAATGTAATAACGATCCCGACAATGGCAATCATAAGCCATTTAGGAACGGCAAAAGATGTCATGAGTGCTTGTAATTGCTCGGTTAATCCAATTTCATTTAAGACAGCACTAGTAGCGAATGTGAAAATTAAAACAGGTCCAATCACAAAATATGAAGGAGCTGTTTTCTCAAAAAATCGACTCCATTCTTCTTTCCCTTTTGGTAAATGATTGCGTCCAACGATGATAGTAAAAAGAATCATAAATACAGGAACCCAAACAATGAAGGAAATCGCGTCCATTGCTGATTGCCCAACACCCTCTAGTGAAACAAACCAATTGGCTAGAGGTCCAAAATTAATAAGAAGTGGAACGACAATGCCTAAAAATATGAGTAATGATGTCCAGCCAGCTCGAAAGGAAGTTCCGATTGGTTGAATTAAATCCGGATGAACAGGTTGAATGTTATAGCGTTTCGTCATAATAAAGACGACGAGTACTCGATGAACCAATGCATAAAGACCGGCAACGTACAGGGCAATAAATAAGCTGCTTTGCCCAACACTAGCAGCAACCGGTGCAAACCCTAACATAATGAACATCGTGGAGTTAGGCGGGATAATACTACCAAACCCAGAGTTTCCAGCGACGATTGATGCAGCATGCTCTTTTCTCCAACCAGAACGTTCCATCCAAGGTATGGTGATAGAGCCTGTCGTTGCAGCAATTCCTGAACCTGAACCTGCTACAAGTGCGAATAAGCCAGAGCCAAAGGTGTTCACATAAGCAGCTCCTCCAGGCAGCCGTCCAATTAATGAATTAAGGATCTGAATAATGCGTCCGATAAGCCCAGTATGATTAATGAGTTGAGCCATAAAAATAAACGCTAAGGATGCAAAAACGACTTCATGTGTAAGCCCTCTCATTAAACTGGGAAGAAATAATTCAAATGCTCGATCACCTGCAAATAATAATGTTGTTATAAAGCCTAATATCATTGCTTCGCCAATATTTCGTCTTGTGAAAATTGCCCAAATCAAAATAATAACGATGAATGATATAAGTGCCCACACTGCCATTCCCATTTCGTTATCCTCCTCGAAGAAGTTAAGGTAATATTCATTACCCATAAAATAAAAAGGTAATAAATATTACATTTTGATCATTCTAACACTGATTTGTTTTTGTGTAAACGCATACATATAACTTTTTTTATTTTACAGAACAAAATGGGGTATTTATGAGATGGAATCGTACACCAAGAGTATAGTAATCAGGTTATAGAGAATGGGGCTAGATGCCAAAAAAACTCGTTTATATACGTAACGAGTTTTGGGCGGGCGGGGCTACCGCGAATTTGCTAGGAAGAAAAAGGGGTAGTTATGCAAGTATGAATCGCTAAAAGACAATAAGAAAAGGTGGTTTTGATGGATCAAGACAGTATTCAATTCGTTCCTTGAAATTGCGATACGTAACCATGTTTAAGGCATCTTCAATCGGAAAAAAACCAACTTCAAGGGCTTCTGGGGTTGTAGTCATTTCGCCACCTATAACGTTAGCTAAGTATAGAGTGTTGCAGATCGAAGCAGTCGTATTTTGAAAAATGCCGCAAAATTGAGTGATTTCGATGTCCAATCCGGTTTCTTCTTTGGTTTCTCGAACCGCAGCGTCTACCAACGATTCACCTTCTTCTACCTGTCCACCAGGAAACTCCCACCCCCGCTTCGGCCCTTTAATGAGTAATAGTTCTTGCTGTTTGTTCAAGACAATTGTGGCAGAAGAAAGAATATGTTTCGGCGTTTTATAATCCATAATTGGCTCCTTTATGCTAATATCGAGTGGGCAGAGTGCCCATCGTTTCTTCCTTACATGGTTTCGTTTTTTTTATTGAAAATCCTCTAGATCAGTCAAACTTATCGGTGTTGTTTGGTAGAGTAGCAATAGGGGGATTCGTTAACGTGAGAAAGTGAAACATCAAAGAGAGTCATGCGTAGAAAGGAAAGGGGGGACAGATATGAAACCATACTTCCTATTTATCAGCACATTTAGTGTACTTATGTATCTACTTCACATTTTATCAGGCTATTTATTGACGACGGCTTATATGAGGGGATGGATGATTCCAGCATTGGGAACAACGTACTATCCATTTATTCAGTTGGTAACAGGTGTTTTGGCGGCGACTGTCGCTTATGGGTTGTTTCAAGTGAGGTACGGAAAAAAAGAAGTGACTAGCTGAAATGAAGAGTACATAAAAAAGAAGCACGACAATTGTTGTGCTCTTTTTTATGTTGTGTGTGGCTCTTGAACTTTCTTTAGTAATGTGTGTAATTGCTTTAATTCGTCATTTGTTAAGTGATTGAAATAAGCGGCTTGTTGATGCTCTTGCTGAGGCACAATGTCGTCGTACAATTGCTTGCCATTCTCTGTTAAAGACAAGTATTTTGAGCGTTTTTCTTTTTCTCGTTTAATCCAGCCGTTTTCTTCCATTTTCGCTAAGAGCTTTGTAATGTTCCCTTTTGTTACGAGGAGAGAATTGGCTAGGTCTAGTTGAGAGAGACGCTTATTCGTTCCGATATGAACGAGCACATCAAATTGTGCAACGGTTAACCCCCACTCCTTAAGAAACGTGTTTGATTGCTTTAAGCTATGATGATACGTTCGCGATAATCTGAACCAGACGAGAAGCGCAAGGACGTCTTCTCTTGATTTGTTGTTTTGTTTCATATAGCACCACCATAAATAGATTTCCACCATTTTGTAGCTTCTTCTATATCTGCATTTATTAACGCATGTCCATAGTCGGTTAATGAGAGTTTTGTTTCTGCGCCGAATTGGTTCAGCTGTGTTTGTAACGCGAAGGCTTCTCCAGGTGCAACGAGCGTATCAGTAGCTCCTGCTGAAATAAAAATCTTTGTATGTGACAAATGAACCTCTTTAGGATTATGGAACAGGTTGCTTGGATGGAACAACACGGCGCTCGTATAGTCATTAGGGTGCGTCAATAATAAGCTAGTGGCAATATTCGCTCCGTTAGAGTAGCCGATGAGATGGCGCTTACCATGAGGGAGCTCTTTTTCAGCTAAAAGCGTGTCAATCGTTTGGTGAATCTGTTCTGTGCGGTAGCTGATGTCTTCGTAATCAAACGCTCCTTTAATCGGACGAGAGAAATAACGAAACCCTTTTTCATCACGGACTTCTCCACGTAGACCAATAACGGAAAAGGAGACATCCAAGTCACCAGCAATGTCAAGCAAATCTGACTCTCTTCCTGCACTACCGTGAAGTAAAATGAACGTATCCGTTGATGTTTGACTGCGATGGTAAAAGTAATGCATTGTAATCCCCCCTAACTAAATTGACTCTTCAATAGTTTACCTGTAAACTATAAATAAATCAAGATAACAAAGGGAGTGATAGGCATGAAGCTTCATGGTCATCATCACGTATCGTCATTAACAGCAAATGCGGAACGGAACTTAGCGTTTTACAGAAACATTCTTGGAATGAAACTAGTAAAAAAAACGGTTAATCAAGACAACACGTCGAATTATCATTTGTTTTATGCAGATGCAAAAGGATCTCCAGGCACAGAAGTGACCTTTTTTGAGATTCCGTTATTGGCACAGAAAAGGGAAGGAACCAATCGTATTTACGAAATTGGACTACTTGTTTCCTCAAGCGAAGCGCTCCAGTTTTGGCTTGAGCGTTTTAAAACGTATCATGTAGAGCATGAAGACATACGTGAAAGAAATGGCGTGCTTGTTTTGCCTTTTCAAGATCCAGATGGTCATCGTATGAGTCTTATTGTTGATGAGGGTGCGGAACCCGTTCTTGAAAATGGAACAGAAGACGTGCCTGGTGAGCATGCTATTATTGGCCTTGGACCTGCAACGTTACAAGTTCGCTATGCAGAACCGACAGCTCAAGTGCTAACGGACGTACTTGGTTACACCAAAAGTGGTCATTATAAGAATGGCGAGTACGCGGTTCACGTTTTTCAAATTGGGGAAAGTGGACTAGCTGGTGAAATTCATGTTGAAGAAAATAAAGATTTACCAAAAGCACGTGAGGGAAGAGGAAGTGTTCATCACATTGCCTTTCGTGTAAAAACAGAGGAAGAGCTTCACCAATGGGTGCAACATATTGAGAAGGAAGGGTTTACGACATCTGGTTTTGTTGATCGTTATTATTTTAAATCACTGTACTTCAGAGAGCCGAACGGTATTCTTTATGAATTAGCAACAGATGGGCCAGGTTTTGACATTGATGAATCGGTAGAAAACTTTGGAAAGGCACTTTCGCTGCCGCCATTTCTTGAGCCAAAGCGTAAAGACATTGAAGCGAAATTAAAGCCTTTACGAACGTAATAGAAGGGTCGGTCAGCACGAGAAGTGTTGACCGGCTTTTTTCATTATAGTTCGTTGAGATCAATCGCTTCTAATTGCTGTTCGGATAACCTGCCATCAATTAAATGCACAGCGTATGCATATACATTTGGTCGAGAGCGTACGATTGTGTGTAACGTCCCATCACGATAATGCAAACCAACTCCGTCATCTGCGGCAATCCCTCCTGGAATTTTTTTGGTGCGAATGAGCTGTTGGAACATAGGTCTTCGCTCGCGTTCTCCGTCGTAGTGCGGGGCATGACTTCCAGATAGGAAGCCTAACCCTTTTACCGGTTCTAGTCTGTCACCGTACGAATCGGTAATCCCACTTTCAAACCAGCAGATTGAGCCTGCACTTAACCCTGCCAGAATGGTTCCATTCTCATAGGCTTCTTTTAAAAAGGTATCTAGTCCCCAATGCTTCCAAAGCAGTAGCAAGTTAATCGTGTTTCCTCCACCTACATAAATCATATCTTTCTCAAGGATAAAGGAACGTAGATCACGTGTTGGTGGTTTAAAAAGGGATAAATGCGACGGCTGGCACGATTTCTGACGAAAAGCTTCATAAAAGCGCTCAATGTAAGTAGCAGAATCTCCGCTTGCTGTAGGGAGAAAGCAGATCTTAGGTGAAGAGACGTCTGCTTGTTTCAATAGATAATCATCGAGTAGCGGATTTTTAGGTTCCATTGAGAACCCTCCACCTCCAAGTGCAATCAGTTGCTTCATACAATAGACCTCCATTCGACTGTTGGAAAAATAGCTCTTCTGACGTATTTCTTTTAAGGAGTGAGATTAATGGTGATTCCCCCCTCTTTACATGATACAAATCATAGTCCGATAGCGATTTGAACAAAAAGGAGGTGTGGCCTTGTCTTCCTATGAAGCATTAAATCTCATGATTACGATTGGTGCGACAGTTTCTTCATTTGTGATCTCACTTCTCATGCTCGTTCTCTCAATTGTGCTTCTGAAAAAAGGAAAATGATAGAGGCTTTCCGCGTCATTTTCTTTTGCTATTGGAAAAAATGATTTGGCCCCTTATTGAGCATTCCAGGAGAAATAAGGGGTTTTTATGTAGCGTATAGGATGGTAGGTGAGTCAGTCAAGGTTGTAAAATAATGCTCGCTTTCCCTTGATGCTCCCATATAATAAGAGAAAGGAGTTGAGCAAATTGTTAGAAGCAAAAGGAGCATACAATAGCGCAAAAATCTTTACAAACTCAATTGATTCTACAGCTATGGATCAAATTGTTGAATTGTGTAATCAATCGTTTGTAGAAGGGTCCACAATACGAATTATGCCAGACACTCATGCTGGTGCAGGCTGTACGATTGGAACAACGATGACCATTCAAGACAAGGTTGTGCCTAATCTTGTTGGTGTTGACATTGGCTGTGGGCTCGAAGTAGCTATAGTTGATAAACAGAAAGACGAGGTCAACTTTGATCAGCTTGACGATGTGATTCGCACAAAGGTCCCACATGGGTTTAACGTCCGTTCCCAGCAAAATAGACATCCCTATGGAGAACAAATTGATTTTCCATCCATTCGTGCACCGTTTAATGAGAACCGAGCTTTAAATAGTGTTGGTACATTAGGTGGTGGCAATCACTTTATTGAGCTAAATGAGTATGGGAATAAGATCGCCCTTGTTATTCACTCTGGGTCTAGAAATTTAGGAAAACAAATAGCTGAGCATTATCAAGGTCGTGCTTATGATGGGTTAATGACACAAAGGCAAGAACGGGATGCGCTCATTGACCAGTTGAAGCAAGAGAATCGAAATAATGAAATCCAAGCAGCTCTTTCAGCATATAAGCGTCCTACGATTAAAAGGGATTTAGCTTATCTTGAGGGAGAAGGGTTTATCGACTATATGCATGATATGGGCATTGCACAACAGTATGCACGATTAAATCGAAAAGCTATGGTAGACGAGATTATAAAAGGAATGGGGTGGACGATCTCAAACTCATTTACGACCATTCATAATTATATTGATTTGGAGCAAAAGATTTTGCGAAAAGGGGCAATCTCGGCTCAAAAAGGAGAGCGCGTTATTATTCCATTGAATATGCGTGATGGCAGCATATTAGCGACTGGTAAAGGCAATAAAGAGTGGAATTACTCAGGCCCACACGGAGCAGGTCGTTTAATGAGTAGGAGGAAAGCGAAGGATACCTTTAACCTAGGTGAATTTAAGGATGCCATGGCAGGGATATGGACAACTTCTCTATCAGAAGAAACAATTGACGAGGCACCAATGGTGTACAAACCGATGAAAGACATTTTGGAACAGATTCAAGATTCTGTTGAGGTTCAACATATTATCAAGCCCCTGTACAATTTTAAAGCAAAATAAAAGCTCACTTGGAATCGTCCAAATGAGCTTTTTTATACGAATAACTGAATACCATGTATCGCAAAGTAAACCCCGAAAGCAACGAGGGAAAGACCTGATAATAAGGCAATTGCTTTTAGTGTCGCCGGTTTGAGGAATCTTCTTCCACCGCTGGTCATTGAAGCAACAAACAAGTCCCACATGGTTAAGCCAATAAAAATCATGCATGTATAGAGAAGGAGCTGTTGATTTGTCGCTGTCTCTGCTGTTTTCACCATGATCGAACCGTAAATGCCGAGCCAGAACATGATCGACATTGGATTGGAGATAGAAATAAGAAAGCCGTTAAAGAAGCAGTGAATGAGGGTATCTCTATGACGGTTCTCAATAATAGAAAAACGATTTGACCGCATCATTCCTTCAATCCCTGAGTAAAGAAGAACAAAGGCGCCAAATAACCAGAGGAACGATTGAATAAAAGGGGCGTCAATAAATCGTTGTAAGCCAAAGTAGACACATGCCATAAACGTTGCATCTGCAAATAGACTGCCAATTCCCACCATCCAAGAATGCATGAAGCCATTTTGAATACCTTTTTCAATTCTTGCGGCATTAACAGGACCTATTGGTGCACCTAAGCTTATACCTAGAAGAAGATAACTGAATACGATACTCAACACCATGTTTACTCACCTCCTTGTCCACTATATGAACAAGACGATAGGAACATGATTAATTCTCATCTTTTGCGTTCCTTTTTTCCATCAGCTAGAATGAAACAAATGAAGAAATGGGAGTGAAGGTAGATGCAATCGATTAAAGGAAAAGTAGCCCTTATTACAGGTGCAGGAAGAGGAATTGGGCGATCTACTGCTATTGCTTTTGCAAAAGAAGGTATTCATGTAGGGCTGGTGGGACGTACATTGGAAAATCTGCAAAACGTCGCAAATGAATTAAAAGAATACGATGTGAATGTCGCTGTTGCCGCTGCATCAATTGAAGAGATTGACTCTATCACAAAGGCAGTAGAGCAGGTTCGTACTGAATTAGGGCCTATTGACATTCTTGTCAACAATGCGGGAATCTCAAAATTTGGCGGCTTTATGGACTTAACACCTGAAGATTGGACAAACATTATCGATGTCAATGTGAAAGGCGTCTATTACACAACCCGTGCGGTATTACCAGAGATGGTAGAACGTCAAACAGGGGACATCATTACCATTGCTTCTACTGCAGGACAAAAAGGTGCCCCAGCAACGAGTGCCTATACTGCATCAAAAGCAGCTGTTATTGGTTTAAGTGAATCGTTAATGATGGAAGTTCGTAAACAGAATATCCGGGTAACGACGCTAACGCCAAGTACAGTCGCCACAGATATGGCAAAAGACCTTCAACTAACAGATGGTAATCCTGATAAGGTGATGCAGCCAGAAGACTTGGCTGACTTAATGGTCGCACAGCTTAAACTTCACCCACGAGTGGTATTAAAACACGCAGGCTTATGGTCCAATAATCCATAAAGTAAAGAAACACGGCTTAACAGTCGTGGTTCTTTTTTTTGAGTGGAAATTGGATAACCTTTCCATCTATAATAGAGTGAAAAGAGTATTTGCACAGAAAGGAAAGATTTGATGCAAACCATTTGGGCCGAGGACAATATGGGGATTTCATTGGACTCAGTTACAGACACAACAGTACGCGAGGCGGAAGAACGACTAGGAGTAGCATTACCTCCTACATATGTAGCGTTAGTTAAGGTACAAAACGGAGGATCTCTGACAGCAAATGCGGTTCCATCCCCTTCAAAAGATATACAAGAACCGTATATAGAGGTAGAAGAAATCTTTGGCATTGGTGATGGGGGCATTTCTGACTCCCCTTATTTAATTAAAGAGTGGGATTTGCCAGCGGGCATTGTCCTTTTTTCTGGGACGGGTCATTCGTGGCTAGCGTTTGATTATCGTCAAACGAAAGAGAACTCGCCAATCGTTTATTTTGAAGTGGATGCAGAGACTATGGAGTATCCTTTAGCAGAACATTTCGATGCCTTTTTAGAAATGTTGTATGTGGAAGAGGGAGAGGACTGGGAGGATGCAGATGATGAAGATGAGATACTAACTCATCAAGCTTTTGAAGCATTAATGAAAGAAAAGGATAGTGAGAAACTGAGATATGGAATTGAACGTACATTGCAATTTGAAATGGATTATGAGTGGTTAGGAAACATTTATTTGAAGCTAAGTACATATCCAGACCATCTCATTCGCGCAGAAATAGCGAATCAAATATGGAGTATGAAGTCGGCTTTTTTAGATGAGAATGTATTGGCAACACTTGTTCAAGTTTTTAAAGAAGACGCTAATCAAGAAGTACAGTCATATGCTGAATTGCTCGAAGAAAAAATAAACTTGTCTTATGATCAATGGCAGTCAAACCTTGATGGAACTGGTACGAGTCCCTTAGTATATGATCAAAAACGTATCATTCATGTTTATAAAGACGAGGGTGCTTGGATAGTAGAAATAGAGGGAAAAGACCTTGAGCAACGATACTCTTCAAAAAAGGCATTGCTTGATGAGTTTAAATTAAATGATTTGACAATTGAACAAGTGTGGGAACGAATGGCATTGTTATAGAAAGGGAGGAAGTCTGTGATGAAGCATGAGCAATTAGTATACGGCTATGTATTATTCGGTGCGGGTGTTGTGTTATTCGGATTGATGCACCTTGCTATTGCGTTAACGATGCCAGTTAACATTAATTCTGACTGGAGACTTTCAAATAGTTTATCGAATATTAGTGGCTGGATACCGTATAGTATGAGCATCATCTTAATGGTAATAGGACTTGTCATTATTCTGACGTATGCGTACATGAATTGGCTCTATAGCGAGGAAAAAGAAGAAGAGAAGAATGGGCAATCAGAAAAGCGGCAGGGTCCTTAAACCTGCCGCACAATTTTTAAGAGGAAAATCGTGTTCTCGCTTCTTCCAAACTATCTTGTCCTGTTTTGTTTTTCACTGGCAAAAATTCGTTTTCTCGATCCACTTGGAAAATGGTCATGCTTGAAGCGAGTGGAAACACATCGAAATAAAACAATTCTAGCTTATAGCCGTTGGGTTCCACTGGATCTATCTTAGTCCCGTCCGTTGCAATCGATGGGATTTTTTTGTGTGCTAAATGGTAGGGGAGTGAAGCATCAGCCGTGCGATAAAGAAAATCGAGCTTGAACAGATGGATGCCAATATTCGCATCTTGAAGAAGAGGATGATGGCGCTCTTCTTCCGTTAATTCGGAGTATTCGATAACCGCAGGCTTCCCGTCTCGTTGACCTAGCACCCCAACCTTCTCACTTGGCGTAACCTTTTTAACTGATTTAGTAGAAATGTCCGCTCCGTCTCGATCGGCATAACCAATAAAAAGGGGATCCGCTACTTGCACCAGTGCATTATCAATGTTGTTGAAGAAAATCCATTCAATTCCGTTCGCTTTCATTTCTTTAAGAATACCGGCTTTTTTCATAGAAGTAAAAACGCCGCCGTTTCCGTTAGGGGCTTGAAAGATTTGTCCCTTATCGGCAAGGATTATTTTGCCTTCTGGGGTGATTGCTGGGCTTACATCCTGTATGAAAAACGTAACTTGTTCCCTTTTCAGTCCAAAATAATGGTTATCGGCAAAAAAAGTTCGCGTATCTTTATCATTTATGGGGCTCGTCATAATGTACCAAGGAATCTGCACATTCGCTTCTCGCTGTTGAGCTTGGATCTGTTTTGCTTGAAGAGCGAATAAAGACGTTTCCGGCGTGTCATCCATCGTCACGGTTCCTTTAGGGCCGACGTGGCCTAATCGTGTTCCTTGACCTCCAGCAAGTAAAACGACTGCAACTTTTCCTTCTGAAAGCAATGAAACACCTCTATTGTATAGCTGTGCTTTTTCCTGATCTGCTAATTCAAGTGCCGATTGACTAGGGAGTGCTGTTATCGACGTATTCGTCTGCTCACCCTTAGCAGTCATGCTTGGAATAGAACTTAGATCCAATTGGTCAATTTGTTTCAATAGCGCTTGTTGTTCATGTTCGTCTAATTCATGATAAAAGTCTACTAGATGTTCTTGATGATACATGGAGACTTTTGTATGTATGGCTTCATAGGTTGTCATTTTTGGGTATCCCTTCTGTCGTTTATCCTCTCTTATCCTAGCATATTCCTTGTTCGTTACCCACTCTTACTCTTCAAAAAACCTCTGACATGTTGTCAGAGGTAATTGTTAACTTGCTTGACCTTGCTGTAGTTTATACATTTGCGCATAAATGCCTTTACGATTCAATAATTCATCGTGTGTTCCTTGCTCTCGGATTTCTCCTTGATCAAGCACAATAATCTGATCGGCATCTTGGATTGTCGATAAGCGGTGGGCAATAACAAATGTTGTTCGATCTTGCTTTAATGTCTGCATTCCTTTTTGAATAAGCAGTTCTGTCTCGGTATCAATGCTCGAAGTCGCTTCATCCAAAACAAGAATAGCGGGATTTGCTAAAAGTGCACGGGCAAACGATATGAGCTGACGCTGACCGCTGGATAAGGTACTTCCTTTTTCGGTGACGTGTTCATCTAACCCATTCTTGTTGAATAGATCGGTACCACCAACGAGGTGAACGGCTGCTTCAATCTCTTTTCTCGTAGCATCTGGTTTGCCATAGGCAATATTTGATGCAATGGTTCCAGAAAACAAGTAGGGCTCTTGCAAGACGATGCCCATATGAGAGCGCCATGCTTGTGGAGAATGGTGCTTTGTATCAATACCATCAATTTTAATGGTTCCGTTAGTAGGGTCATAGAAACGGAACAATAAATTCATGATCGAACTTTTTCCTGAGCCAGTATGACCTACGAGAGCAATCGTTTCTCCTGGTTTAGCATGGAAAGATAGTTGTTTTAAGACAGGCTCCCCTTCTATATAGGCAAACTGGACGTTTTGAAACGAAACATCTCCATTTGGTCTAGGAATGGTCGCTTCATCAACATCCTCTCCATCTTCATCTAAGAGTTCAAATACCCTTGCACCAGCCGCTCTTGCTTGTTCTAAGTTAGCTAGTTGATTCATTACTTGATTGACTGGTTCGAAAAGACGGTTTATATAGTCAACGAACGCATATAAGACACCAAGGGTAATAAGTCCGGCAGTCCCACCACTAATCCACCAGATTAAGGCGACAAAGACAATGTTTTTTACAACAAAGGTTAGGTTATGAGAAGTTAAAGAATTCAGGTTTAGTAGCTTTGCCTGATAGCGATAATGTGCATGGTTTAACTCCTCAAAGGATTCTAACTGTTGCTTCTCTTGGTTGAACGCTTGAATCATTTTCATGCCATGTACATTTTCATTCATTGAAGCATTAATCTCTGCGTTTTTTGCACGGATCGATCGATTCAATCCAGCTGCAAATTTCCGATAAAGTTTAAACCAAATAAATAAAATCGGAAGGAGTGCAAGGGTCATAAAGGCAAGACGGCTGTCTAATAAAAACAGCGCCACATAAATGCCAATAATGTAAATGAAGCTCGAAAAGAATGTTGCTAATACGGTCATGTAAAGCTCTCGAACGGCTTCTGTATCATTTGTAATCCGAGCAACAATTTTTCCGGCTGGCTGGTGATCGAAATAACGCACCGGCACTTTCGAAAGCTGGTTGAACACATCAACCCGCATCCGTTGAATAATTTTATGAGCAGCTTTCTTTAAATAAAAGTTTTGACCGTAGTGAAAAAAGGATGCGACGAACACAATTCCTAAATAAAGCATAAGCCAGCGAATGATAAAGCGAATCTCAGGCTCGTAAAATGCAAGAATCTCTTGCGCATTAAGAGATGCTGCTTCTGTTGTATAAGTGCCGTCCTGTCGGTCGACTGTTAAGATGCCGTCTCTAAAAAGTCGTTCTCCGTCAGTTGGAACAGGTGAAGTGGTAAAGTAAAACTGGGTTCCAATTTGGAGGATTTGAACTTCTTCTCCCCGCCATGCATCATTCTCTAAATAAGCATCACGGGTATAATAGGTGCCGTTATAGGCAACAGACTGATCGTTAGGTTCACTTTCATACCAGGGCTGTTCAATTCCGGAAATATGCCGATCAATAATCGTTTTAGCAATAAATGGACCTGTTAACTCAACCGCTACAGCTATAGTGAGCATAAAGAGGGCAATGAGTATCGTCCCTTTACTCGTTAGTGCATAACGAGCTAGTCGTTTTTCTGTACTCATGACATCGCCTCTTTCTCTCGGCTCGTTTGGTTCTGAACTTGTTCAGCATACCAGCCACCTTGCTTCATAAGGATTTCATGGGTTCCTCGTTCTTTAATGAACCCGTTTTCTAATACAATGATTTCATCTGCATGTTCAACAGCAGACATTCGATGGCTCGTAATAATGGTTGTTTGAGTTGAGCGATCTCGTTGAATGTTTGCAACAATACGAGCTTCTGTTTTTGCATCAACTGCCGATAAGGAATCATCCAAGATGAGAAGTTCCGGGTTTTTTGCCAACGCTCTGGCAATGGAAATACGCTGCTTTTGACCCCCCGATAAGGAAACACCATTCTCTCCAACAAGTGTTTCTAATCCATTCGGTAGAAAGGCAAGATCTTGGTCAAATGCAGCTGTGTGAATCACTTGATTTAAGTGCGTGTTACTTGTATCGTTTGCTGCTATTAATATATTTTCCTTGACGGTCTTTGAAAGCAGCACATGGTCTTGAGGCACATAACCAACCAAATGACGAATCGTTTCTTGGCTAAGGTCCTTAGCTGAATGGGTACCGAACAATAGTCCCTCACTTCCAGGTGGATAATACTTTAGAAATTGCTTAACTAGAGTAGATTTTCCACTTCCGGTTTTTCCGACAATACCGACTGTTGTCCCTTTATGGATGGTAAGTTCGATCTGTTGAAGTTGATTCGCCGTCGAATTTGGATAAGAGAACGAATAATTTTGTAAACGAATGGGAAGAGAAGCGACGAGCTCGTTAGATGGTAACGAAACAGATTTTGAAACAGATAAAGTCTCGTTGACTCGTTCATAAGAAGCACTACCACGCTGCATAATGTTAACAAGCTCACCAATGGCAAACATCGGCCAAATTAACATACCAAGATAGATATTAAACGTGACAATTTGCCCAAGGGTTAATTGCTGGTTAAAGACTAAAAAGGCACCATAGCCAAGACCAATAACATAGCTTAAACCAACAACAACGGTAATAATCGGATCAAAAAAAGATTCAATTCGAGCGACTTGGATGTAGCGGTTGTAAACATCAAGACTTTTGTTCTCGAATTGTGCTTCGTCTTTACGCTCACTTCGAAAGGCGCGAATGACACGCATACCAGCAACGGATTCAAGCACGCGGTCATTTAAATCGCCAAATGCTTCTTGCGCTTTTGTAAATCGTGAATGAATCATGTTTCCGAGTATGGTTACGGTAATGGCGATAATGGGCAATGGGGCTACCGCTGCAAGGGTTAATCGCCAATCAATGAGCCACGTCATAGCAATAAGAATAATAGCCATAAACATAATCGAATCAATTAGAGTAAGTATGCCGAAACCAGCCGTCATCGAAATGGCTTTCATATCGTTTGTGCCACGTGCTAGCAAGTCGCCTGTTTTCCGTCTCTCATAGAAGGGTGGGTCCATTTGAAACAAGTGCTTCATATAACGGCTACGAAGCTGGCGTTCAAGGATAAATGCCCCACCAAACAACTGTCGCATCCAAATGTAGCTTAATCCGTAGCTAATGAGAATAACAGCAAGCATGATCAAGATAAGTGTCACGGCATAGCTTGTTGATAAGGCTCCTCTTTGAAACGCGTCAACGGCTCTACCAATTAAAAGAGCAGGCGTCAGCTCAAAGATACTGACTACCAATAGTAAACTAATAGCGATAACGTAGCGTTTTTTCTGTTCTTTAAAAAACCAGCTTAATTGTTTTAATACGCGAAACATGTCTATCCACTTCTTTCATCACTTAGTCCAACAATGGAGCTACCCGCCTTCTAGCTCTCCAGTATCCAATAGCAGCGGGATGTACACATGTAATAATAAGGTATTCACATTTTGTCCTCCTGAAAAAATAGTCTTTATCTTTTTAAGCATAAAAAAAGACGCACGGTTACGCCGCACGTCTTTCCTCCATATGCAATCGGCACTCGTGTCGAGTCCGAGAAAAAGCAAGGTTACAAATTCTCTATACCTTGTAGACGAGACTCGTAGGCTATTCGGTTTACGTAAACGGATCCTCTATTTAGTAAAAGCACAGGTCTCATCTCCTTTTTCAAAAGTATAAAGCTGTTTTTATCTTACTCGAAAAGTTGATTGATATGCAAGAAAATTTTAAAAGTAATTGAATCGGGAAGATGAATGAACGATTCATCTAAAGCGCTCAGAAGTGTTCGTGTTGTCATTCCTCTAATAGGTCCACGCTCATGTTCACGTACGGTATTTATGCTATATTTAGATTACTAGAATAGATCGAAAAAGGAGAATGGTCAGAATGAATGAATCTAGGTACACATGGCGTTCGTATTCACTAGTAGTCCTAAGTCTACTTGTGACTCTTGCTATGTTTTTGTTAGATCCGATTGCCACAGCGACAAATGAAGGTGCAAGCCTGCCAATGATGGTGTTTATCTTTATTGGTACACTTGTAACCGTTATCGGCATCATCTTTGTTATTCTATCAAAAAAGGAGCAGTCAAAAGTAGCTCTTATTGCTTTAGCCATCACGTTAGTGAATTGCGGTGTCATTGCTTTCTTTTTGTTTGTTGGTTTGATGTATACGTAATGGAAGAAGAGGTGAAACACACATCTCATGTAAACGAACATTTCGCAAAAGAATGGAGTCTTGTATGAAAAAGATTGTATTGATTGGCTGTGGGGGTGCTGGTAAATCAACATTAGCAAGACAAATGGGTGAGAGACTAAAGATTAATGTCTATCATTTAGATGCGCTGCATTGGAAGCCTAATTGGGAAATGACAGCTCGAGAAGAGCAAGAAGCAATACAACGAACGCTTACGGAAGAGGAAGAATGGATTATTGATGGTCATTATGGATCAACGTTACCAATTCGGTTAAAAGCTTGTGACACGATCCTTTTTTTAGACATGCCAAGAACTCTTTGTGTGTTTCGTGCCATAAAGCGATTTCTTACATATAGAAACAAGGCACGACCAGATATGAGGGAGGGGTGTGAAGAAAAACTAGATCTTCCCTTTTTGAAATGGATATGGGACTTTCCGAAAAATAAAAAGCCACAGGTTTTAGAAGAGATTCGTCGTTATTCAGAAGGGAAGCGTGTGCTTATTTTGCGGTCACGAAAAGAAGTCCAACACTTTATAAACCAATTATAGGAGGAAGAAGCAATGATACGGCTTGCTACAAGCGCGGACATCCCCCATCTCATTAAGATGCGTTGGGATTTTACAATTGAACATGATGATTCAAAGAGTAACGAATCTTTTCAGTTGTTTCAACAAGAATGTGATGCATTTTTAGTGGCGGCGTTGGAAGAGGATTGCTGGTTTATTTGGGTTTTTGAAGAAGATGGTGAGTTGGTTTCTCATATTTATACAGAACTTGTTCATAAAGTACCAAGGCCAGGGCGTGTCACATATCCATTTGTTTTTATGACAAACGTTTACACCATTCCAAAAGCGAGAGGAAAGGGAGTAGGGACTCGACTGTTAAAAAAGGTAAATGAATGGGTGGAAATAAATAAGTATGAGTTTGCGATTGTTTGGCCGAGTGATGAATCAATTTCCTATTACAAGAGGAACGGCTATCATACTTGTACAGAACCGCTTGCGTTTATTCCGGAATAGAACAGGAGAGCAGGATGAAAAAGATTGTGTGGCAAAACACGGAACAAATGGGTCTTGAATTCTTATTTGTGAAGGAAGGCAGTATAGGGATAAACATAGAAAGTACAGTGATTCAAACGGATCAAGATGCTTCTTTTTGTTTAGAATATGCTGTTACCCTTTCGAAAGATTGGGAAATGAGAGGAATTGACTTTAAGGAAAAAGGGACGGAACGATACCTGACACTTTCGACTAATGGAAAGGGAAAATGGTTTGATGAGAATGGGCAAACGATTCAAGCATTGGAAGGAGCGAAAGACATAGATTTGTCCTGCACGCCTTTTACGAATACCTTACCGATTAATCGTAACAAGTGGCAAATAAATGAACCTATTGATTTAGAGGTTGTGTATATTGATAGAAATATGAATTACAGAAAACGAAATCAACGATATACATTAGTTGAAGAAGAAGAACAAAGAAAGTTCCAATACCAAAGTGGTTCTTTTACGACTATTTTTACTGTTGATTCATTTGGATTTATTACGAATTATCCAGGCTTTTTCAAACAGCTATACCATTAGGAGGGAGAAGGAGACTTATGATTACAATAAAAGTGGGCGAAATGATTACGCCTCGGCAATTGGCTACTGTATTTCAACGATCAACCATTACCCGACCTCTAGACGACTTGAATCGCCTAGAGGAAATGCTCAAGCATGGAAATTTGCTTGTCACTGCTTGGGACGGAGAAAAGCTTATAGGTGTCGCACGAAGTTTAACGGATTATGTATACTGTTGCTATTTATCGGACCTTGCTGTGGATACAGCTTATCAATTTCAGGGGATCGGCCGTCAGCTAGTGGATAAAACAAAGGATGAAATAGGAGAAAATGTCACACTACTGTTAAGGGCATCAGCGGAAGCGATGGATTATTATCCGAAACTAGGTTTTGAGCGGATCGAGAATGGTTTTGCGATTCCAAGGAAAGCTTAGCTACAATCCCAGTTAGTAAACAAGCAGGGTAGAAATGGAATGCTTATTCTATTTGTTTACTATAGTACGCAATTCGTTTACTAGAAAGGAAGGAAAGAATCGCCACAGCAGCAATGAGAATCACAATGCCTGACCATCCAGTCGAGTAAAAAAGCGTACCCGAAATGGTTCCAACTACAGCTCCACCGAAATAGTAGGCGAATAGGTAAATGGATGTCGCCTGGGTATTGTGATCATTTCTAAAGTTGCTAACCCAACTACTGCAAATGGAATGGGCACCGAAGAAGCCAAATGTGAAAACGGCAATGCCTCCTATGATGACCCACAAACTTGGATGAAGGGTCATGACTCCACCAATAAATAAAAGACAAATGGCTAACGTGAGAATACGATCGTTACCATACTTATCCGACAGCATTCCCATCCACGTTGAACTAAAGCTTCCTACTAAATAAACAATAAAAATAAAACCAACGAGTGTTTGACTTAAAGAGTATGGTGGTTCCATCAGCACAAAGCCGATGTAATTGTATAAAGAAACAAAGCCTGCACTAAGTAAAAAGCCATTTAAAAACAAAAAGCGTAAACCGGGAACACGAAATGGAGAGAAAAATGAGTGCACAATACGATGGTTTTGCTGTATGTGATGTGATGTCGTTTCTACTGATGGAAGGAGGTACCAAAAAAGAGCTGTCGCGGCTAAGCTAATGAAACCAACTCCCATGACGGCACTATTCCAATTAAATTGATCTGCCAAAAAGCCACTTAGTATTCGACCTGTCATCCCACCTATAGAACTACCACTAATATAAAGGCCCATAGCAAAGCCAAGACTTTTTCCTTCAATAGCATTTGCCAGATAAGCCATCGCCACAGCAGGAATACCAGCTAATGTTACGCCTTGTAAAATACGAAATAGAATTAAGACACCGAAGCTTGATAGAAAGCCTGATAAGATGACGAGCAAAGATGAAACGATAAGAGAGAGAGTCATTAAGTTTTTCTGATTAAATTTATGGGCATAGACACCAATGATTAATAAGGTGAAGGCTAAAGAAAGTGTAGTAGAAGACTGAACGAGGCTCGATAAAGCAGGGCTAACATTGAATTCATTAGCCATTTCAGGTAGCAACGATTGCATCCCCCAAAGGATTGCAAATGTGCAAAAACCACCGATAAATAAAGCGGTATTAAGTTTTTTGAAAGCTGTAGTGCCACGATGAATTGGTGCCATAGTCTCCGCTCCTAATAATGAAGTCCACCTATAAGTAGGCCCTTTCTTTATCATACGCCTATCGAATAAAAGACTCCAATGAGTTTTTTGCATAAGACTCATGCGCAAATGGTATGGATCCATTAGCAGAAACGTTTGCAATTTATACACGTCCTTTACAATTTTTATAATCGTTTTACACTATGCTCATGCCTGCTTCATCTGGTTTATTTATTCTTAATAGAACGGACTCTATTAAGGAGTAGTGAAGTCACTGGAATGAGAACGGAGGGCTAAGAGTGTATTTTTCTATTATTGAAATCGGGTCTAACTCAATAAAGTGTACAATTTGCAAGAAGGAAAACGGTTTATGGTGCACGGTTGCACGTAAAAAAGCACAAGTACAATTAGTGGATCGGCTCTCTCGCCTTTCAGTCTTGCAAGATCGAGCGATAAAGAAGATTATTTGGGCGCTACAGCAGTTTAAAAAAGTCGAAGAGGCGTACGTATGTCGAGGCTCCTTTGTTTTTGCAACAGGTGTCTTGAGATTGGCAAAAAATAAACATGCTATTGTTGAGGAAATAAAAAAGAAGCTACATGTTACAATTCATGTTTTGTCAGGACATGTTGAGGCAGCCCTTGGCTATCTTGCTTTAAAAGATAAGACGGTGCTTGATCAAGGTGTACTGGTGGATACGGGTGGGGCAAGTACTGAATTAACCGTGATCTCCCGGTCAAAGCCAGCTTTTTTTCATAGTTACCCATTTGGAGCATCCACGTTAAGCAAACAATTCTTCCACCAGACGAGTGACGATTGGCGTTCTTTCGTCGATCAACTAAAAGAAAACCTTGGATCGACGATGCAGACGATGCTACATACACAATCTTTCCCTACACTAGTTACAATTGGTGGTCCACATCAATTTCTGCAAGGTCAAGGGACAGAGGAATCGCTCTCTGGAGACTGGGTTAAGCAACAGCTCGTTGAGTTAGTAGAAATGGATCATGAATCGTATAATAAATTAGGTTGGATTCCAAAACATCGTATTCTTTCCTTTAAAGGGGGACTTCTGCCATTATTAGCTGTTATGGAGGTGTTTCCGATTACAAGCATATTATGTAAGCAACTAACCATTACTGAAGGTGTAATTGCCGCTTTAAATAGAAAACAAATGAACACCCTATTCTTGTAGTGAAACAAGGGTGTGGTGTTTTGCAGTATAAGCTAAAATAGGAATAAGGGGTGAGAAAATGATACAACACCATAAGTTAGATGTGAAAGCAGTGGAAAGACTAGCAGAAAACGTAAAGCCAGAGGAAGATTATTTATTTTTCACCTATGTATCCATGCGACGGGATGAAGCCTCTTTCTTTGGTCAGTTTGTGAACGAAAGACTAACAGGCGTTCTTGCTTATACCGATCAGTTACCGTTTCCGGCGTTTGCTTTTTATGGCCTTGATTATAAAGAACTTCAACTTGACTTATTCGTATCCTATGTGAGAAAGTTGCTAAATTTTCACGAAGGAATTGTTGGCGGTACGATCTTGTCTGATGTCGATTTGGCCTTATTCCAAGCGGCAAAGCTTACTGTGAATGAGCCAACTGCTTTTATTACCATGAAGCATGAAGACGATCAAAAGTTATTGAAAGGAGATTTGGTTGAGCGAATAACAGAAACTGAATGGGAAGCGTGTGCCAGATTTTTGGCTAAGAGCGAAATGAATTATTTCTCGGAAAGAGAATTACAACAATATCCGTTTTATGCTATTCGTGAAGGAGAACATTACGCAGCAGTTGGAGGATTTCATTTCTATAACGAGATGTTAGTAGAGCTTGGAAACATTGTAACCGAGCCTTCCTTTCGAGGAAAAGGCTATGCTAAGGCAATAACGAGTAAGTTAACACATGTTGGAAAAGCCTATTCACCTAACGTGTATTTATCTGTTTTCGCTCAGAATACGATTGCCATTCATATTTATAAACAGCTCGGGTTTAAAGTCGTTTCGAACCGATGGATAACCGATTTTTCTTTAGCTGCGTATTCAATTGTTAAATAATTCACGCATATTCGTGTTATAATCGTCGTAATCTTTCAAATGAGGTGAATACATGTTGTTTTATTACGGTCGAGGTATCTTTCATTCGGGCTAGAAAAAAACGCGTACTAGCCGCAAAGGGATACGTCTGCCTTTTTTAACAATTAAATCACATAGACTTGAAAGGTGTTATGAATATGGATAATCAAGATTTGAGTTTTTTATACAATCGTGTTGGAAAAGAAATGGGTTGGAATTTCACCCGCATCAACGCTGTCTCTTCGGGAGTGAAATGGGATTTTTATAAATTGGTTCGAGACTTTTGTTCACCTCAAGACATGTTGCTCGATTTAGGTACAGGTGGAGCTGAACAAGTGTTGACATTGGCCGATGCTGTTGTTCGGATTGATGCTGTTGATAACGCACCAGAAATGGTGAAAACAGCTGAGCGAAATGTCCAGCAATCTAAGAAAGGAAACGTCTTTCTGCATTGCTTGGACAACAAGAATATTGGAGAATTAAATCGACAGTATGATCTCGTTACGTGCTGTCATGCACCATTTCATGTGCAACAGCTTAAGACTGTTATGAAAGATGGGGCTGTCTTTATGACTCAGCAAGTGAGCGAAGGCGATAAACAAAATATAAAAGAATGGTTTAATCGTGGACAAGCATTTAACATTAAAGATGGATCGTTGAAAGACCGTTATGTGAAAGAGCTTCAAACCGCTGGCTATAAACATGTTCAGGCATATGATTATGATGCCATTGAATATTATCAAACGGAGAACGACTTAGCTTTTTTATTAGAACACACCCCGATAGTAGGGGAGTTTGGAAAAGATAAGAGCGATTACGCACATCTACATGCCTTTTGTGAACACAACCAAACCGATCAGGGGATTAAAACCAATTCAAAACGGTTTATGATTGTAGCAATACGCTAATAGCTTAGATGCGCCTATACAGGCGCATCTTTTCAACATGGTAGATTTGTGCTGTGACGACGATTTAGTGGACTTATATCAATCGTTTCAAATGGCGAAAGGAAATGGCATGATGATAAGAAACAATTGTAATTGAGCAGGAAAATAGGAACAAGGCGCTGGATAATTAAACGTTTGATTAAATAGAGTCATCATACGTATGACGGGATTGGGAAGATGTTTGAAAGCAATAGACAGCCACACTTTATAGGAGGAAAGAAATGCACTTTGATGTCATTATTATTGGCGCTGGTTCAATGGGGATGGCTGCAGGTTATTTTCTAGCGAAAAGTGGAAAGAGCACGCTTTTATTGGATGCACATACCCCCCCTCATCAGCGTGGAAGTCACCATGGTGAAACAAGAATGATTCGTCATGCATATGCAGAGGGAGAACAGTACGTTCCTTTTGTAAGGAGAGCGCAATCGTTATGGTACGAGCTCGAACGAGAGAGTGGAAAAGAGATTTTTCTTAAGACAGGTGTACTTAGCGTTGGGAAGGAAACGGGGCAATTTATTCAAGAAACGATAAAAAGCGCAGAAAAATATGATTTACCTTTACTAACGTTAAGTCGGAAAGAAGTACATAATCGTTTTCCAGGTATGCATGTTCCAAATGAATCTGTTGGTTGCTTTGAGTCGGAATCCGGAGTTCTAAAATGCGAAGATAGCATTACTGCCTATAAAGCATTAGCTAAACACTATGGTGCAACGCTGTTAACAGGGTCCAGGGTAACGGGTGTGTCGTTAAACAATCATGTGGCTCAAGTACATACGGTAGATGAAACATACGCTGCCCACTCTGTCATTATTTCAGCTGGGGCTTGGTCGGGCCCGTTGCTTGACACTATTGGCTTGAAACTACCGCTTACGCCTTTAAGGAAAACGTTCGCCTGGTTTCACGCAGATGAACAAACTTACGGTAAAGACGCTTTTCCTGCATTTGCCTATGAATCCTCAAATGGATTGTATTATGGATTTCCGAGTATTGAAGGTGCTGGATTGAAAGTCGGACGTCATGATGGTGGCACGCCTATTCATCCAGATGAACAAATGGCTCCATTTGGAACGCTTGCCGAAGACGAGGAAGACTTGCGCACATTTGTACATCGTCATATGCCAAAGGTCAACGATCTGGCTTATGGGAAAACCTGCTTATACACGATGACACCGGACGATCGGTTTATTATTGATCGGCACCCGCAATATAAGAATCTTTATGTTGCGGCAGGTTTTTCAGGACACGGCTTTAAGTTTAGTAGTGCAGTTGGACAAGCCTTAAGTCAACTTGTATGTCTAGGAGAAACAGAGATAGATATTTCGGCATTTTCCTTAGATCGTTTTCAAAGAAAATAAGGCTTGCCCTAGAGTTCACTCCATTGCGTATGGTAGAGAATAGAAGCATGAAGGAGGTTTTTAAAGATGGACTATGTGAAATTTGGTAACACTGGATTGGACGTTTCACGATTGTGTTTAGGCGCGATGGGATTCGGTGACCCATCAAATTGGATACACAAATGGATCTTAAATGAAGAGAAGAGTCGACCCGTTATAAAAAAAGCATTAGATGCAGGGATTAATTTTTTTGACACGGCTAACATCTATTCAATGGGTGAGAGTGAGCGTGTGCTTGGAAAAGCATTGAACGATTACGCCCTTCGAGACGATATCGTTGTTGCGACAAAAGTATTTATGCCCATGCGGCCAAATCGACCAAACAGTGGAGGGCTTTCTAGAAAGGAGATTATGGCAGAAATTGATCAGAGCTTAGAACGACTAGGTATGGATTATGTGGATTTGTATATCATCCATCGCTGGGATTACCATACACCAATAGAAGAAACAATGGAAGCGTTGCATGATGTGATAAAGGCTGGAAAAGCTCGTCATATTGGTGCTAGTGCAATGTTTACATGGCAGTTTCAAAAGGCACAGTACGTGGCAAGAGAGAACGGCTGGACACCATTTGTTTCAATGCAAAATCACTATAATTTAATTTACCGAGAAGAAGAAAGGGAAATGATGCCGTTTTGTAAAGATCAAAAGATCGCTGTTACGCCGTATAGCCCTCTTGCAGCAGGGCGGTTAACGAGGAATCTAACTGAGTCTACACACCGCTCCAAAACGGATCAAACACAGAAAGCTAAATATGACCCAACACAAGAAGCTGATCAACAAATTATTAATAAAGTAGCAGAAATGGCCCGTCATCATGGCGTGACAAATGATAAAATTGCGCTTGCGTGGTTACTCAATAAAGAGCCTGTTGTTGCACCGATTATTGGCGCACAGAAAGAGAGCCATATTGAAAGTGCGGTTGCTGCTTTAGATGTGACATTAACGTCAGAAGAAATGAACCGGCTTGAAGAATGCTACGTGCCACATCCTATTGTAGGTGCTCGTTAATACTAGAAAGTTATGGAAATTTATAGACCGAAAAAGGGCGTCATTGGGGCGTAATCTGATAGTGTCGGTTTCTTTAACCAGCTATCAGACTTTTTTTAACTTGAATAGCAAACACACATTCGCATATACTGAATATACGAATGAAAGGTGGCGTTATGAAATGAGTAGAGAGGCGAACGAAGAGCTTGATTTTAACCATATCCTTACTGTGAAAACAGAACCCATATTACTCTTGCGTACGTACATATTTACTACCCTCGCAAAGAAAATTCTAGTAAAAGAACAGACTTACTTTTTGAAACGAAAAATGGACGTAATGTTTCCAGAAGCATATGTAAGAGCCATTCAGCAAGCACTTCTTCTCTTAAACCAAGACTTGTTAAAGACGAAAGCAATGATGAAAGAACGGCACATGACTGCTAACCTGAAGCCCGAGATGAAAGCAGATCGAACGTTCAAATATGAATGTTATATAGAAGGTAAAACGATTTATACTGGAGGCACTTCACATCGGTTAAAAAGTGAAGTCATGCGTTATGTTGTATTTTATTTAAATGAAGCAAGGGAAAAACAGCTTTAAAAAATGATGATCGGTTAAAAATGTTCTAATGGTCTTTTCTGCAATAGCGTTTCTTCTAGAGTATAGTAATGACAATCTCGTTTAATATCTTCAAGGTAGGTATGTATAAACTCCCGCTCGTAGCCAAAATCATATAGTATTTCTTCTAAATTAACACCTTCGGACAACACCGTACTTAATTTCACCTTTACCCCATAAAGCCTTTTTTACCTGAATTCATTGTCAGTTCGTACACGTTCCGCATAAAACCACTCCTTATTAAACTGTTTACCTCTACTTTTATACCCCAAACAGACGAAGAGTA
Organism: Shouchella hunanensis; assembly: GCF_028735875.1. Classification (GTDB taxonomy): domain Bacteria; phylum Bacillota; class Bacilli; order Bacillales; family Bacillaceae_D; genus Shouchella; species Shouchella hunanensis. The sequence goes on along the minus strand of NZ_CP117834.1, from coordinate 899,692 downwards.
AAGCTGTTTTTTGAAAAAACTAGGTGTTGCGCCTCATAAAATGGGTGAAATCAACAAAAACTATGGGACGAAAGGTTGGTCTAAGAATGTTTAGATTTAAAAATAGGGGGTAAAATTAAAGCGTATCTATTCTTGCAAGATGGATGTTAGGTATGTATATAGGAGGTGAGACAATGAATGGCGTTCTCAGGTTTTTTATCGCTCTATTTGCGTTAATCACTTTAGTAGTGTCCATAGGTATTATTCTTCAAATAACGGACGTCTACAATGTCTTTGATGAGATTCTTGCATTAGGCGAACCCTATTTTTGGGTGTTAATTGGAATCTTTTCCTTCCTAGTTTTGATATCGTTAATTTTATTCATCGCTAGCTTTAGAAGAAGTGAAAGTGAAATTGACTCATATCATGTCTCTACGGAAATAGGTGAGATTGGCATTTCAAGGCAATCAATTGAATCAACTGCATTAAAAAGCGCTCGAACCCTTGATGGTATGCGTTCATTAGAGATACGTTCTCGCATCTCTAGGGATTCAAATCGTGTATCATTAGACATCACATATACGCCATTTGGACCAAATCCTGTTCAGCAAAATGCGAAAGAGTTACAGGATCGCGTAAAAAAAGATTTAGAATCTTGGTTAGAAGTAGCTGTAACGGAAGTAAGAGTGTTTGTGAAGCAGAATCAGCCAAATCAAAATAAGCGGCAACGTGTTATTTAAGGAGGGTGCGCATGAATCCAGAAACGTTAAAACGGTATCGTGGACGTATAATCGGTCTTGTGATTGCAGCGGTGTTCAGTGTTCTCTTTTTTACCATTGGCTTTTGGTACACTGTTGCCGTTGGCATATTTATCACAATTGGTTTTTTAGTAGGAAAATGGGCAGACGGAGACCTGAATGCTTCAGCCTATCTTGATGCCCTTTTTAGTAAACGGCAGTAAATCCAAATAAGGAGATGATTTGAATGAGCACAACAAATGTTAAATCAACGACAAAAACAGATGAAACGTACATGCAAGAGAAAAGAGAGCAAGAAGAAAAGAATAAAAATCGTGATCGATTGACGTATGATACAGAGGTAATTAAGAAAATCACTGCAATCGCAACGATGAAAGCAGACGGTATTTTGGGAATGAGTGGTTCATTCTTCTCAAGCATCAAAGAAACATTTGGTGGGGACGAGGATATCACAAAAGGAATCAGCGCTGATGTAGGCGAGAAACAAGCGGCAATTGATCTAGAGGTTTATGTGGAGTATGGCAAGGAAATTCCTAAAATTTATCAATCCATCAAGAGAGAAGTAGCAGAAAATATTAAGACAATGACAGGTTTAGAACTTGTTGAGTTTAATATGAATGTTGCAGATGTCTTTACTAGAGAAGAATTTAAAGATGGAAATGGAACGAAAAATCGCTCCAATAGTGATCGCGTCGAATAATAGTGAAAGGACTGTCGACAACTGTTGACAGTCTTTTTTGTTTACACCTCTTCAAAGGTCGTGTATACTCATTTTTAATGATTGATTGATTAATCAACCGTTAAAGGAGTGTGACAGATGCCTCTATCAGATGAACAACGTGAAAGCATGAAGAAAAAGCGAGCAACCATACTTACTGCTGCAACTGATTTATTTGCTACCTTGGGGTTTGAGGGTACAACAATTAAAAAAGTGTCAGAAGCGGCAAATGTTAGTTTTGGAAGTGTATTTACTTATTTCAAAGATAAAGATGCTTTATTTTATGCTGTAGTCGTGGAACCAATTGATGCATTTAAAGAAGAGGTTTTATCCTTTAACCCAAATGCGGTTCAGCCTGTCGTTGAGTTGAAAAAGATGATTCATACACATATTGACTTGTATGCCCGGCTTCAACATTACTTAACTATAGTTGTTCAAATTATTGGTCAGTATCATAAATACCCAGAAATATTTGCTAAACTTGATGAATTTAACGATGAATTTTGTGAACGAGTCAAAATATTAGTAGAGAATGGACAGAAAAAAAAAGTACTAGTCAAGCAAGATCCGATGACTGTGGCAACAATGTACACGAGCTTATTAACAGGACTTCGGATTAATACGACTGACTCGAGATACAGTAGCTTTTGGGAACCATTTAAGCAATCCGCTATACATTTATTTGGACCTATCGAACAATAGGTTCGTTTTTTACCACAAAAATGATTGATTAATCAATCATAATTAGAGAGGAGAGGTTCTTTTGTTATCATTTCGATCTTTTTCAAGAACTATTCAAATTCGATTACTATTAATGTTTTTGGCGAAGTTAACAACGATGATGGTGATTCCCTACTTAATTATTTATTTTTCCGCAGAGTTAGGTGTTATCAAAAGCGGATTTATGCTAATAGCTGTTATTCTAGCAAGTGTCGCTGGAGCATTTATAGGAGGACCCGCAGCGGATCGATACGGCAGAAAAAAACTCATTCTGCTGTACGAAAGTATGATTGTCATTAGCTATTTGGGTGCAGCAGTTGCTAATGGATCGTGGGGGACATCGGCGTTAGCTACGTTTTTATTTTTTCTTCTAGCGCAATTTAGTACGGGAGCAGTCAACCCGATTTATCAAGCTTTAATTCTTGATTGCAGTCAGCCCAATGAGCGTCGAGTTATTTATACTTATTCATACTGGTTAGGAAATGTTAGTGTCGCCATCGGTAGTTTACTAGGTGCTATGCTGTTCAGTGAATACTTATTTTTCTTACTACTTTCCGTTGCATGTACAAGTTTGGCTGCTGTTATTGTGACAATCTTTTTTATACAAGAAACGCTACCGCAGGAAACTGAATTGCACCGCACTCAAACAAAATTAGCCACTCAAAAAACGTTTGCTCGGCGTTTAGGAGAAAGAGGATTCTTGACCTTTTGCTTTGCTAGTTTGTTTGTTGTCGCAATGGAAGAACAGCTGACGAATTACATAGGCATTCGATTCGTAGAAGAAATTCGTGAAGGGGAAGGAGTGTTGGCACTTCTTCCTACTGAAGCAAGTGGAATAGGAATGCTTGGCTTATTAAAAGTTGAGAATACAATACTTGTTGTCTTTTTAACACTTGGTATTGCAAAATGGACAAAAAAGTGGTCTCCATATCTAACCTTGCTAGGTGGGGTGCTCCTATTCTTTATTGGGTACATTATTCTAAGTATAAGTACTACACCATTCCTATTAATAATAGCTATGTTTATTGCGTCAATCGGTGAAGTTCTTTATATGCCAATCAAACAAACGATGTTAGCAACTATTGTGCCAGAACATGAACGTAGCACTTATATGAGTTGGTATCAAATCGCTTTATTACTTGGTGTTTGTGGAGCAGGTATTTTTCTAGTAATAAGTCATTGGTTATCTTTTTCTTCCATGACATTTTTGTTCTGTTTAATGGGTTTAGGCAGTATCATTCTCTTCTATCGATTTATTCGAAACATGGAAGCTGAAAGGACAGTCGATCGCTCTTGCCACGAACAGGTTTAGTGTCGGGAAGAAGTGGGAATGATACTAAAAACTTGGAGGGACTGGAACGACATGAAAGGGATTATTAAAGGAGTAGGTGCGCTTTTCCTATGTGTGGTACTGGCTTATCTCTTTTCTTTCGCAACAACGCTTACAGGTATACTGCCTATGCTAGTTATTTTAAGCTTTTGTGGAGGCATCATTGGCATGTTCGTTTTGCTTGAATTAGTAAATGATCACGTAGATACAGAGAGCTAAAGAAGCCTCCGAAAAAAGGAAGCTTCCTTTTTTATGTCTGAGGTGTAAGGCGAGCGACTGGTCGTAGGATAAAAAGAGTCTCAATACGTGCCCATTGGCTTTTCTCATAGAAGTGTTGAACAGCCTTATGATCTGTTAGAGTTTTTAGAATGAGGGGTTTGAGACTCAGGTAGGCATTTTGTTTGTGCCTCACACATTGTTCTATTATTTTCCTTTTGCTTGTTTGTTTAAGGTTCTCCTATAATGAAGACGTGAAGGTTTGAAGTAGACGAAGGTTGGTTACCTTTACTAGTATAGAAAAAGTATGATGAAAATAAGGGCGTGACCGTATGAAACGATTACTGGTATGTGTTGTTATAGTGATCATTGCCTATAGTACACGAGAATTTTGGTTTGAACCGGCAAAGAAGGCTCTTGCTTCGTCTGTTGATTCGATTCAAGAGTGGAGCGGAGATACAACCTTTGATTTATCATTTGAATTTGTTGACGATTTCCTTCGTGCTGTCTTGCCTGTTGAGGAACAACCTGAAGAGGAAGCAATCGCGGTTGAAGCGCCAGCACCAGACCTTGTGAACCCTGAAGACACGTTCTTTTCCGTTCATAATATAGAGCTAGGTGATACGAGACAAGAAGTAGAGGAAGAGGTTGGAGAGCCAGAACGAGTGACTGTAAATGAATATGGGTTAGAGTGGTATGCGTATCATTCAGATTATCAAAATTTCTTTATGGTTTCTTATGATGAGAACGACCTCGCAAAAGGTCTTTATACAAATCAAGACTTACTGGCTTCAGAGAGCGGTATCACATATGGCACGGAGCAACAGGTTGTGCGAGAGCAATTAGGGGAGCCAATTGATGTCCTACGGAAAGGACTGTTTTCTTATAAACTAAACGAAGAAGAAGCGTATGATCTGTTTGAGCTTGAAGATAGTTATGTGACGATTTTTTATGATGAACATCGAGATTTGACTGTTACAGGCATCCAGATCATGGATCATGATATTGAACAAGACAAGCGATCGCTTTACGCAGATCAAGATGAGGCGTTGCGTGATGGATTCGAATATCAGCTTTTCGATGTTATGAATGCAGAAAGAGTCGCACACGGTTTGCCGATTCTGTTCTGGGCTGAAGATGTGCGCTACACAGCAAGGAAGCATAGTGCTGACATGGCCGAAAAGCGCTACTTTGATCACACGAATTTAGAGGGGCAGTCTCCTTATGATCGCATGGAAGCAGACGGCATTCGCTTTAGGACCGCAGGTGAAAACCTTGCAATGGGACAGTTCAGCAGTATTTATGCCCATGAAGGTTTAATGAATTCAATAGGACACCGTGAAGCGATTTTAAACGCGCAATTTGAAAATGTAGGAATTGGAGTCGCGTTTGGAGAAGAAGGCCAACCGTTTTTTACTGAAAAATTTTATACAAGATAAAAAGCTATGGACGTTTTGTTCATAGCTTTTTTTTGGGGGGAGCCGGTTTTTAAAATAAACTGTTTTTATTATTTTGAAATAACAACAATCATATTAAAAGATTTACAATTAAAGATAAATCTTAGAAGAATGATTTAGTGAAATAGTAAAGTAGACTGTTTGAAAATGTAACGACTTAGCCAGATGTTGACAGAAACTTTCTTAAGTTATATGGTTAGTTACATAAGTAACGAACCCCGGAGGTTAAACGATATGGTATTTTCTTTTTCCGGTGATCAACCGATTTTTAGGCAACTAACTGTTCGGATAGCAAATGAGATTGTTAGTGGAGCGTTAAAAGAAGGGGATCAAATTCCTTCCACAAATGAATTTGCGAAGCAATTACAGATTAATCCGGCAACTGCAGCGAAAGGCATTAACTTATTGGTTGACCAAAAGATCTTATATAAAAAGCGAGGAATTGGCATGTTCGTAGCGGAAGGTGCAAGAGATAGGCTCATAGAAGAAAGGCAAGAATCGTTTATGCAGAATTACATTATACCGTTGTTAGATGAGGCAACGCAGATCGATTTAAGTGACGAGCACATTAAACAACTAATTGATGATGAGAGGGGCAGGCGAGTATGAATATTAAACTAAATCAGGTAAGAAAACAGATAAAAGGGCAAGACATTCTAAAGAATATAAACATAGCGATTGATGAAGTAGGCATATATGCTGTTCTTGGACCAAATGGTGCAGGGAAAACGACGTTTATGCATGTCATGGCAGGATTGTCTACTTGGGATGGTGGCACTGTAGAAGTGAACGGTGAAAGCCCTTTTGATAATGCTTCTATTTTACGTCACATATGTTTTATTCAAGAAAGCGATAATTTCAAACCGATGCTTAAAGTAAAAGATGTCTTGAAACACGTAGAGGCTTTTTATCCAAATTTAAACCGAGAATTACTGCATCGTCTTGTAAAAGAATATGATTTACCGTTAAACAAACGTTTAATTGAATTATCAAAAGGCATGAATTCAGCCCTAAATATGAGTATTGGCTTAGCAAGCCGGGCGCCATTAACAATCTTTGACGAACCCTATATAGGTATGGACGCGACGGCTAGAAAAAAGCTATATAAAGAAATTATTGATGATTACGTCGACCATCCTCGGATCATTTTATTTTCAACACATTTCATTGAAGAAACGGAAAGCATTTTCGAACACGCTATCTTTGTGAATCATGGTCAAGTGTTATTACAAGAGCCAGTTGAAGAACTAGCTGAAAGAGCCTTACGTATTACAGGTCCTACAGACGCCATGAAAACAATTGATCGTTCAGTCTACAAAATCATATCTGAAGATTCGTTTTTATCTGAATCGAATGTAGGCATTTTTTTAGATAAAGGTCAGAAATTGGAGTTACCAATGAATTGCAGCGTTCAGTCACTACCGCTTCAAGAGTTTTTCATTGACTACACAGCAAAGGAGCAGTCGGTCATATGAATCAATTAATGGTACTCAATAAACTCATTCTCTCCGATATGGTGAAAGGATTTCTTTACTTTTGGCTTGTGTTATCGGGTTTTTTGGTTTTAGGCTATGCGATTGCATCGGTAGCAACCGAAACAACTGTCATTTTATTTGTATGGCCAATATACCTTGTATGGCTATGTGCCAATAGCTTTCAATTGACGAAAAATAATCTTGAATATGCATTAAAACTAGGAGCAACACGCACTCAATTCTTTCTCTCTAGTTTGATCATTCTTCTAGCGGCCATTCTAATCGGTCAATGTCTTCATCGTGTTTATCTTATTGTATTACCGGCGATTGGTAACGTGTTTTCAAGCGGAAATGTGACACTTGTCGGTTTCCAAGAACTATTTCCTGAGCTTACATTGATACATGGAATTGGATATGATATCACGTTTGCCATTCTTTTAGCAGGCCTATTCTATTTACTCGGAACGGTGCGTTTTCAATACGGGATGATCCCCATTTATGTTGCGCTTGCTTTTATGGGTGTTTTGCTATTAATTCCTGTGGTGAGAGAAGTGAGTATGAATTGGTTTACTCAGCTATATGAAGGCGTGTTTCTGGAGTCGTTTTTCTTGCTCGCTCTCATTGGTGCGGTGACGTTTAGTACTAGTCACCCGTTGTTAAAACGCATGACACTTCGATAAAAGAAAGGAAGAAGGCAAGATAATTAAAAATTATCCTGCAAAGAACAAAAGAGTAATGAGATTGAGACTTTCCTTTCAAGGGGAGGTCTTTTTCTATATACAGTACAATTGATTAAGGAGAATATTCGTGTGAAAATGGGGTAGAGAGATTGGAGGGGAAGGTATGTTTTTACGTACTATACGAATTCAGCATGAACGTATTGCATCGTACAGTGATTACCCGTTTTCCATTCCGTTTGTAAAACGGACGGATGAACTCAAAATTGAAGCACCGATTACATTTTTTGTTGGGGAAAATGGTTCAGGCAAATCAACGTTATTAGAAGGGATTGCCGATAAATGTGAGTTTAACACGGCTGGTGGAAGTCGGAACAACGTGTATGACCTTCATGCTTCTGAATCTTCACTTGGCGATTATTTGCGATTATCGTGGCTTCCTAAAGCAACAAATGGATTCTTTTTCAGAGCTGAGTCTTTTTTTCACTTTGCCTCTTATTTAGACAGTCATCCTGAAGCCCTTAACGCGTATGGGGGCAAATCGCTTCATCACCAATCACATGGAGAATCGTTTTTCTCGCTCTTTGCAAATCGGTTTGGACAGAAGGGAATTTATTTATTAGATGAGCCTGAAGCCGCTCTTTCTCCACAGCGGCAGCTTTCATTCTTGCGCATTCTGCATGATTTAACAAAAAAGGGACAATGCCAATTTATTATTGCGACACATTCTCCTATCTTACTTGGATTTCCAAATGCTGATATTTTTCATTTCGGTAAAGCGTCTATTAAAAAAGTTCAATATGAAGATACGAATGCTTATGAGGTGACACGTTCTTTTTTGCAACATCGGAAGACAATGCTTGAAGAACTACTACGTGATGATGAAGAAGAGAGCCAAGAATGACTCTCTTATAAGTGAAAGGTGAATTCAACAAATGCTGCGACAACTGGAATAGAAAAGAAACCTAGCGTAAGGACCAAAACGGACAAGACCAGTAAACCGCCGCTTGGGCGCTGCAGTTGTATAAAGGTAGAAGCAATAATGATTATAAGATAGAGGACAAGCAACGTAATCCAAACGCTTGGTACCGGTGTTACATAAATGTTACTAGGATAATAGAGTGCCGTTAGGCCAATGACAAGGGCAAGTACCGCAAGTAAACCATGAAGTATAATAGATGTTAAACGTAAAGCCATTTCATTCCCTCCAAGAAGACGACTGATCTTCATTGTAAGGGGAACTTACATTTTTTTCAATTGCTAGTAAGAGGGTGATAAGATGCACATAAGGACGATTGAGTTAAAAGACGCTGAGAACTATTTGGCACTAAGTAAACGAATCGAATCGTCGGGCTATATGTTGTTTGAACCTGAAGAAAAAAACATCTCTGTCGCGAAACAACAGGAATTGATTGAACAAATCATTCAAACAAAAAGCACGGCATTATTTGTGGCTGAAGTAGACGATAGCTTAATTGGCTTTATCATGGCGATCGGTGGAACAGTGAAGCGTAAACGTCATTCAGCCTACATTGTTATCGGTGTCGATGAACCATTTCGAGGAAAAGGAGTGGCGACGAAGTTATTTCAGCGGTTATTCGAATGGGCGAAAGAGATGAAACTGACTCGTTTAGAATTAACCGTTATGAAAACAAATGCAAAAGCCTACCAACTGTATCGCAATTTAGGATTTACGGTTGAAGGGGAAAAGATCCATTCCTTACTAGTGGATGGAGAGCCTGTGAATGAATATTACTTATATAAACTGCTCTAAATAGGGGGACTTTCATGATTCCTTTAGTCTATGATCAACTGAATCGTTTTGGAAAAGATGACGAATTTATTCTTTCCTTATTAGAAAAAGCAAATGTGCATGTAGTAGCTGATTTAGGCTGCGGTACAGGACGGCTAACGGTTCATTATGTAGAAAGAGGCTATGATGTAACAGGGATTGATCCGAATGAAGAAGCGCTTGCTTACGCAAAAAAGAAATGGCGTGGAAAAGAGGTTAATTGGGTTCTTGGTGATAGTTCAACGTTAAAAGAGGAAACATACGATGTGGTTGTGTTAACAGCAAATGTTGCCCAAGTTTTTCTTACAGAGCAGAGCTGGAAGAAAACGCTTCAAGATGCCTATCGTGGTTTGAAAAAGGGTGGTCATCTTATTTTTGACTCACGTAATCCCGAAGCAAAGGTGTGGGAGCAGTGGGAGCAAGACGATACGCCGGATCTTGCGGTTCATGAACAGACAGGAGAGCCTTTAGAAATTTGGACAACCTATGATGGGTTTATTGATGATGTTTATACCTTTTACGAAACGGTAAAAGGAGTGCAATCGGGAGAGGTTTATGTAACTGAAAAAATGAAGCTAAAGTTCAGAAGTCATGAAACGTTGCAACAATCGTTGGAACAGGCGGGTTTTTCTTCGGTATATAGCTATGGTGACTGGGAGTTTAAAAAAGCAACCCCGACAAGCTCATCCTTTATCTTTCATGGAATAAAATAATATCTTTACTTTATTCAGAAAAATATCTATAATAAAAAAACGAAACAAGCGACGATGAGAAGAGTACTTGTGCACAGGCATAACAGAGAACTCCTGGTGGTGGGAATGGAGAATGTAATGGCACAAGGAAACAAGTCTCTGAGCTGTACAAAGGATCTTTCAATTCATTTGAAAGTGATGGTGTGCCGGGTTCTCCCGTTATAGAGATAGAGTATAACCACATACTTACATGTGACGTACTTGAAAAGGTTGTTGTAGCGATACAATAACAAACTGGGGTGGCACCGCGAAACTTCTAACAATCCGAAGTCTCGCCCCCAAGGTTATGAAACCTTGGGAGGTGAGACTTTTTTTCGTTGTTCAAAAAAACGATTAGGAGTGGTGCTACATGAACTGGAAAGACCCTATACTTTTGTTAGTTGGTGTTGGAATTTCAAATGTAGGTGCATGGGTTTACCTACTTGCTTTAAATTTAACGGTGTTATCAATGACAGGAAACTCACCCTTAGCAGTTGGGATTTTGTATGTACTAATTCCCCTCGCTACCCTTTTAACCGATGTGTGGGCGGGTTCGTATATTGATCGGTTAAACAAACGAACGCTCATGATAACGTTAGATATTGTGCGAGCATGCCTTATCTTCTGTTTACCATTTTTGAATTCATTGGTTTTGATTTATGCCGTTGTTTTGTTGATTAATATGGGAAGCTCGATGTTTGGATCAACTGCGATTGTTTACATGACAAAATTAATTCCGAAAAGGGAGAGGCAACGCTTTAACTCATTGCGAAATTTTATCGAGTCCAGTGGCTTTATACTCGGACCCTCGATTGCAGGGGTGCTTTTTATCGTCAGTTCACCAAATATGGCTATTTTTGTGAATGCGATTGCCTTACTATTGTCAGCGTTTGTCATTATGCTACTCCCAAATCTCGATTCCAAAGATGAAGAAGTAGTCTATGAAAGAGTAACGCTTGCTGTAATGAAAGAAGATTGGAAGATGGTTGTGGCTTTTGGACAAAAACATACACATGTGACATGGGTGTATCTCTTATTTGGAGGGTTTGTTGTCTTTTTAGCAGGAATTGACTCCATCGAGGCAGCATTTGCAAGGACAGTGCTACTTTTTTCTGAGAGTACGTATGGTTTTCTAGTCGCTATTGCTGGTTTAGGAATGGTCGCAAGCTCACTCTTAAATGCTTGGTTTGCGAAGGTGTTTAAAATCAACGTATTAATAGGAGTTGGAGCAGTGGTTGCACCGATTGGCTATTTAATTTTTGCGTTCTCCCACACGTTTCTAATTGCTGCAATTGGTGTTTTCATCGTGACATTTGCCATTACATTCGCCCATATAGGGTTTCTGACATTTTACCAACACCATATTCCGGTATCAATTATGGGGCGATTTACGAATCTTGTTGGTATGATTGAAGCAGGATTCACTATTGTTGCGGTTGCGTTGATCGGTATCTTTGCAGAATGGATTGCCATTCGTCCTGTCTACATTTTTAGTTCGGTTGCGTTTCTCTTGTTTGGCTTTTACATGTATACGGTTGTGATGAATAAAGGGAAAAAATCGTACTATGAAAATGAATAGTTAAAAAGGATGGTCTCTTTAACGTAAGAAACCATACGCTGTTTTGCTAGCAGCGTATGGTAAATTCGTTTTTTAAGAGAGGAAGGCATGAGCAATTGTTTTCAAACGTGCAAGTGCATTTAAGTGAACGGTCCATGTGAATTAAAAAAATAGGATGGCGAAAAGGGTTGAAACGATCAACCCGATGATAACTGGGAGGAAGCAAACCCGAACAATCTCCTGTGCTGGTACCCGTGATACACCAGCAACCGCTACTAGGGAAGACCAGGCAATCAGCGTACCACCGCCAACCCAAACTGCCCCCATTTGTCCAATTGCCGCTAAAGTGACTGGATCCATCCCAGATACTGGACCGAGAGCACCAGCAAGTGCGCCTGTAAGGGGTAGGCCAGAAAAGCCAGATCCATCGAGACCTGTGATCATTCCAATTAGTAAAATACCAAATGCCGTCCAACCACCGGATTCTGGAATAAACGGTTGACCAGCTGAGACCAATTCAAAAAGAAAAGCTGGAGAAGCATCTGTTTGCAAAATAGCCGATGAAAAGTCGCTACTTCCTAAAAAGAAAAATCCTGCAATGGGAATAACTGGTCCCATTGCTCTAAAGGCAAATAAAAATCCGTCTACAAGATGATCACTTACAGAATCAAACACTTGCTTTGGTTTATGAACGAGACTCGTTAAAATGAGTAAGAGTAATGCTAATCCTCCTACTAAAGCAGCCCCTGCACCGCCTTCTAAAGATAAGTTGGTGAAAAAGGCTGTATAGAGCATATAGCCAACAACTAAAAGAAAGCATAGTGGTACAACAAAGGCAAAAAGCTTTGATTTCCACGTGACTCGTACGTCAGTTTTTATTTGAGTAACGCCTTGCATCCATTTCGTTAAATGACGGTCGTCTTTCCGCTTAATGTGGCGTCTAAGAAATAAATAGGCAAGCAAAATGGCAGTTACTCCAGTAAGGAGAGAAAGAATCAGTGCCTGGTCCGCAACGGCCTGCACCTCAACACCAGCTGCTGTAGCGCTGAGCATTGGCGCAATTTGAATCATATAGTCAGAAGAAAGAGCCATTCCTTGCCCCGCCAGAACAATTGCCGCAGCCCCAGCAATAGGTGGGAGTCCAGCACGTATAGCAACAGGTAGTAGCAACGCCCCAACTAATGGAACAGCTGGCGTTGGCCAAAAGAATAGTGAAATGATATACGTAACGAGTATAATAATAAGATACGAGATATGACCGTTAATCATGATCTTTCCAATCGGTTGGATCATTTGTTTGTTCGCACCGATGGCTTCAAGTCCTTGTAAAAGAGCAGACATGACGGCAATGATGAGAAAAATACTGAATAGCTCACCTGCCGCAATAAGGCTAGCTGAGAAAACCGTTTGGACACCGGTGGTGATAGCACCTGTATAGGCGACCCCTAGTAGAAACGTCATAATAATGGCAGGGACAACGACATTTTTTCGAACGAGCATGGTGCCGATAATGAGTAACATGCCAAAGAGATAAAGCCAATGTGGAAGCGTCAACACCCTTCATCAGAGTCCTTTCTACAATAAAGTTGTTGCTGTAGCATATGCATGTGCCTAGAGTGGGGTGCAGTATGTACGGAAATAGCAAATAAGATACTTGTGCTATAATATATTAGAAAAGGGTAAAAAGGTAAAAAGTGGGTGGTAGTATGAAAGAATGGTCTACTGTTTCGATTATTCTAAGTGGTCTCGTTTTCTCTATTAGTATCGTTCTTCTTTTGATTTGTTCCTCTTATCTTTTTAATACGGAACGAATAATCGTATTCGAAGTCCTTTTAGGAATACTGGCGTTTGTTTTTTTTACTAGCGCAAGCTTGATTAAGAAAAAGCTGAATTAAAAAAGCGAAGTGCTTCTGCGGCACTTTTTTTGATGCCATTGTTTATTTTGAACCGATTGTATGTCAAATATCGTATGATACGTAATGATAGGGGGGATGTACATGTATGATAGTTTTGAAACCGGAGGGGACTGGTTTTTCTCACTATTTCCAGTGGTGTTTTTTAGTATTTTTGCGATTGTTCTAGTTATTTTTATTAGTGTGGGCGTTAGAGGGTTAAAAGAATGGAACACAAACAATCAATCTCCTAAGTTACGAGTAGACGCAATTGTCACATCAAAGCGATCCGACGTTCGTCAGGGAACGTCTCATCATCATGAGCATTCCTCATACCATGCTTCCACTTTTTATTATGCCACCTTCCAATTTGAGGGTGGGGACCGGTTAGAGTTTTCTATAACGAGTAGTCAGTATGGATTGCTTGCTGAGAGAGACGTTGGAACGCTGACATTTCAAGGCACACGCTTTCTAAGTTTCGAAAGACGGTGACACGGTTGGCTCTAGGAACAGAAGCTAAACAAAGAGGCCGATGAATTCATCGGCCTCTTTGTTACACGCATAATTTTGCCATGACGTTTTGAATAAGCTGCAAGCCAACCTCTCCAGATTTGCTTAAAATGGATTCAGGATGAAATTGAACGCCTGCGATTGGTAAATGCTTATGCTGAACGGCCATTGGGATATGGTCAGCTGTTGTCGCCTCTAAGCGTAAGCAGTCTGGCAACGTTTTTGCGTAAATGGAATGATAGCGCCCGACGCTAATTTGTTTTGCGACATTGCGAAAGAGTCCATCTCCATGTTGAACAAAGACGTCTGATTGTTCTCCGTGGCATGGCGTATCAAGTAGACCGAGCTCACCTTTAAAATGTTCAACGATACCTTGAAAGCCTAAACAAACACCGAAAATCGGAATGTCTTTTTCTACACAAAGAGAAATGGTGTCTGATAGTCCGAATCGTTTAGGTGTGCCTGGACCGGGAGAAAGAACGACTAAATCATAGGAGTCCCGATTGAGAAAATCTCGTGCATGAACGGATCGTGTTGTCGAAACGGTCGCACCTGTTTGTTTGAAATAACTGCCGAGGGTATGAACAAACGAATCCTCATGATCAATGATAAGGACGCTTTTGCCTTTACCGGATTGCTGAAACACATGTGGTGTTCTTGGCTCATGGCTTTGTGGGGATACAGCTTCCGCCAGAGCAGAAACTTTCACCAGTGTTTCTTCCTCTTCGTCTTCTGGATCAGATGTATGCAAGAGTGTTGCACCTACTCGTAACGTTGCAGTATTGTTTTTAATCGCTGTAGTTCGTAAGGTTAAGCCTGTATTTAAGTCACCGTTAAAGGCGAACCAGCCAACCGCGCCTCCATACCAACCTCGCGGAGTCTCTTCGTTTTTCTCAATCCAGCGTAATGCCTCAATTTTTGGTGCTCCTGTAACGGTAACAGCCCACATGTGTGTCATAAACGCATCCAAGGCGTCATATTCGTCACGCATTTCACCAATAATGTGATCGACTGTATGAAAGAGTCGCGCATACGTTTCTACTTGTCTGCGTCCGATTACTTCTATAGAGCCTGGCAAGCAAATACGTGCCTTATCATTCCGGTCAACGTCTGTACACATCGTTAGTTCAGTTTCGTCTTTTTTAGAGTTTAGTAGTTTTTTTATATTTTGTGCGTCTTCGAGTGGGTCTTTACCACGACGAATGGTGCCAGATATTGGACAGGTTTCTACCTGTTGCCCTTGCACTCGTACAAACATTTCAGGTGAGGCCCCAACGAGATACTCTTCACCAAGATTAATAATAAAGCCATACGGACTCGGGTTAATATCACGTAACTGTTGAAATACTTCTGAAGGTGTTAAGACAAGTGATTTTTCAAGTACTTGGGTTGGTACTACTTCAAATAAGTCGCCTGCGTGAAATGAAGGGATAGCTTTCTTAACAAGATCAGCGTAATAGCCTTTTTTGTAGGGCGTTTCCCGGGAGATGGTTCCTCGTTCATAGGGGATACACTGACCCGTTCTTTCCAAGTGATTCGTCGATTCGTTATTGACCTGAACGTCATAAGAAAGGGTATAGGCGATCGATAAATGATGGTCTACAATGGTTAATTCATCAGGTAAATAGAGAACGAGATCCTTTTGATCGTCTGGGCGTTTTTTTTCTTTCGCAAGCTGTTCAAATTGATAAATAAGGTCAAACCCGAATGCGCCATATAAACCGAAGAATTGATCTTCATCGGATGCAAAAAGTTGTTTCAGTTCTCGAATGATTTGAAAGATGGAAGGTTGTTTGGTGCGGTCTTCCTCATTTTGAATAGCGGATGTAGCTGGAATCGTTCCATGTAAACTCGTTTGTTGGTCGTCAAAGCCACGAATAAAATCAAAACGACTGTTCAAAAAATGAGTACGCACCAGTTCTAATAGAAATTTGCCTCGTTCATTAAGGGCGTTAATGGAATAACGGTTATTTGAAAAGCTTATTTCAAGGGGGGGACGTAAAAAGGCAACATCCCATCTTGAATAACGCCCTGTAAATTCAAAGCTACTTGAAAAAACAGCGCCTTTTACAGCGTCAATTTGTGGCAAGATGTCTGAGTCAATTTTCGTTGGGGAGACGGTTTCAATCTTCCTTGTAACGAGGATTTGTCCGTCTGTAAGATAATGTTTTGTTTTTTCATTTGTTTTCAATGTGGATAGAATACTCACACTAAAAAACCTCCTTTGTATACGTTTGTATACAGAGAAAGCATCAGCAAATAAATAGGGCAATGCCCTTTTATAATCGTTTGCTCTACTCATCTCTGCTCTACTCACTAAACTCTGCTCGACTTATCTTGCATGAAACTCTTTCATGCTTGTTACACATTCTATTACAGCTATGAAGGAATTACAAGAATTGTTTTAGTAAAAAAGGGTTGTCAACGATAGGTAACTACTGTATTATAAATCGTAATCATTACGATTTGAGATGAGGAGATGCTAATGATGAAAAAAATACCAGTGACAGTGTTAAGTGGTTACCTTGGTTCAGGTAAAACCACTTTATTAAATCATGTCCTACATAATCGAGATGGCTTAAAGGTAGCTGTTATCGTGAACGATATGAGTGAAGTAAATATTGATTCTGAACTTGTTGAAAAGCAAGGGGGATTCTCAAGAACAGACGAGAAGCTCGTAGAATTATCTAATGGATGCATCTGTTGTACATTACGTGAGGATCTATTAGTAGAAGTTGAGCGTCTTTCTAAGCAAGGAGACATTGACTATATCGTAATTGAATCCTCAGGAATTAGTGAACCGATACCAGTTGCACATACATTTAGTTACGTTGACGAAGAGTTAGGAATAGACCTTAGTCGTTTTTGTACGTTAGATACCATGGTTACCGTTGTCGATGCAAATCGCTTCTGGCATGACTTTGAATCAGGTGAGTCGTTGATCGAACGGAAACAAGAAGTAGGCGAAGAGGATTACCGAGAGGTTGCCGACTTACTTATTGATCAGATTGAATTCTGTGATGTGCTCGTTCTTAACAAATGTGACCTTGTTTCAGAAGAGCAGCTCTTGCAACTAGAACAGGTTCTTAAAAAGCTACAACCGGATGCAAAGCTTTTACGTTCGACTCGAGCTGAGGTTCCGATTAAGGAGATTTTGAATACAGGTTTATTCGACTTTGACAAAGCGAGTGAGTCGGCTGGTTGGTTAAAAGAATTAGAGCTTGGCCCAGAAAATCATACCCCTGAGACGGAGGAGTATGGAATTTCTTCCTTTGTGTTTGAAAGCAAACGACCGTTTCACGCAGAGCGATTGGATAAGTGGTGCGAGTC
This sequence comes from Shouchella hunanensis, assembly GCF_028735875.1. GTDB lineage: Bacteria > Bacillota > Bacilli > Bacillales > Bacillaceae_D > Shouchella > Shouchella hunanensis. The sequence goes on along the minus strand of NZ_CP117834.1, from coordinate 882,549 downwards.
TATGCCACAATCAGTTGTTCGTGCAAAAGGCATTGTCTGGTGTGCAACAAGAAATGACTATGCCTTATTATTTTCACAAGCTGGTTCGTCTGTATCAATTGAACCTGTAACGTATTGGGTAGCTGCTTTACCTAAAGAGCAGCAACAACAAATTTTAGCAGTGAATCGAGAAGTGGCAAAAGACTGGGATGCAACATTCGGCGATCGCCATACAAAAATGGTCCTTATTGGAATGGGAATGAATAAAGAAGACATTATAAACGAGTTAGAGGCGTGTCTTTTAACAGAAGAAGAGTATCAACAAGATTGGACCAAACTCCCCGATCCATTTAATTGGGTTGTGCAACAGTAGGTAAACTCTACTTAAGAAGGGTGTCGGGAGATTGAATCTAGAGGAAAAAAGCGGGTGACAAGCTGTCATCCGCTTTTCCTATTTATTCGTGATTGGTTTTTCCTTCAGGTTCAACGTGTACATGAACATCAATCGTGCGATGTTTTTCTGTAATTTGATCTTCTACAATGGTCGATACATCGTGGGCCTCCGTGAAGGAAAGCGAGTGATCAAGCTGAATAACTAAATCGACAATTAAATTACTTCCATAGTAGCGTGCTTTTACATCGGTCACGTAATTTACTTTTGCAACAGCAAGAGCTGTCTCTTTTATATCATCTAACGTTTTATCGTCAACGCCATCGGTAAGGGATAGAGAAGATTTTGAGAAGATACCCCAGGCGGTGTGACAGATGATAACACCGACAACGAAAGCAAGTAACGGATCGAGCCATGGTAAACCAAATTGGGAGCCGATGATGCCTAGTGTTGCGCCTGCGCTAACGAGGGCATCTGATAAATTATCTTTAGAAACAGATTCGACGGCGTGACTATTAATGCGTTTTGCCAATTTTTTTGTATAGAGATAGACGGCAAACATAACAACAAATCCAAAGGCGCCAACCCAAGCCGCAATGATGTTTGGAGGTTCAGATGTACCTGTGAAAACAGATGTAATGGCGTCAATGATTACTTGAATCCCAACGACCATAATGATGAAGGATGCGACGAGAGAAGCAACTGTTTCTGCTTTCCAGTGGCCATAGGGATGATCCTTATCTGGCGGCTTTTGCGAAACTCTAAGTCCTATTAAGACGGCAATGGCAACAACGACATCGGTCACGTTATTTAGACCATCTGCACGTAAAGCAACCGAACCAGCGTAAATCCCAACCGTTAATTTTAAAATAGCGAGAATGATATAAGCCACTAAGCTGACTTGAGCACCTCGTTCTCCCTGCTTTAATTCCTTGTATCTTTCCTCCATTACGTGCCCTCCTATAAAGCAATAGTATGACTATAGCAAGCAGGTTCCATGTGGGTCTACAGAAATCTTTTTTGGCTATACTAAAGTTCTTGCCTTATCGGAATAAAGTTGCACATGGGAAAACGCCTTTGTATCAAAGGTTCTAAACGATCATAGAGGTGATCAGCCCTTAGTGAACAAAACTTTTTTGTAGGAAAAAATAATTTTTCTTTCTAAAAAAGACAACTCTCATTCATTACGAAAAAAGGGCCTAGTTTGACGGGTGTTGAGGGAGGTTGCAGGTGCTTAATAGCTTTGGTTAAAGATCGGGTGGTGCGACAATGTAATCTTCAGGAAAGAATATGGGGAAACTTCATGCAGAGCACACACTTTTCTTGTAAACTAAATGTAAGAGGTCTGATTAGAAAGGAAGATCAGAGTGAAGGTGAAACCGCTATTAGTAGGGGGAATACTTGTTTTAATAGCACTTAGTGGCTGTATGCAAGGTGAACAGGAAGAGTGGGATGTACCAGATCTTGTAGATGTAGATATCCAAGTGGAGGAGCATATTCCTGCTGACTCTGAAACAGTGTTACGTGCACACGTTACCCAAGGTGAAGAAGATGTGAACGATGCAGAGGAAGTGGTTTTCGAAGTATGGAGAGACCAAGAGCGAGATGCTGGACAGCTTATAGAAGGGGAACTAGAGGCTGACGGTGTCTATGCCACTCCGTATGCATTCGGTGAAGATGGGATTTACATAGTACAAACCCATGTTACTGCAAGGGATCTGCATGTGATGCCTACTCAGATGATGATTGTTGGTGATGTTTCTGAAGGTGAAATTGAAGCCTTTCACAATGCAGGCAACACACAAACAAATGAAGAGCAAAGTCAGTTTCATGATTCGGAAGAAGAATAAAGAACCCCTCCTTACTTGGTTAAAGCCTAGCTAAGGAAGGGTTTTTGCTTATGTTTGATTATCTGTTCATTAACTCAATGATTGATAGAGTAATGGAAGGGTATCTTAAGGACCATCTTCTTGGTGAGGCACAATAAGAAAGAATTAATGAGAGGATCGTCGGATTAACTCTGTTTCAAATCGATACTGTTTTTGTCTAGACTGTCCCAATTCAATTTGTTCTAATAGTTCTGTTGCCGCTGCCGCTCCAATTTGTTCGACTGGTTGTTTAATAACTGTTAACGGTGGTGAGGTGATGTCAGCCCACCGATAATCGTCGAAACCAATAATAGCGATGTCGTCTGGAACGGCTATGCCATGCTCCGTTAAATAGGTCATCGCGCCAACACTCATTAAATTATTTGCGACAAAAAGTGCTGATAACTTGGTTGTGCCTAGTAAATGTTCACAGCCTTTGTAACCACTTTCAAATTTAGAGTTTCCATTGTAAATTAGGTTCGTTGAAAACGGAAGGCCATGCTTGGCTAATGCCGATTTGTAGCCTTTTATACGGTCTTTTGTTGTGCTTAAAGAATGAATACCTGTAATAAGTCCTATGTTCTGGTGACCACTTTCAATGAATTGTTCAATCGCCATTTGAACTCCTTTTTCGTTGTCGACAACGATGGAACTTCGATTGGTTTCCTCTGGCAGACGGTCAATAAAAACACTAGGTAAATCATCTGGAATATCGCAGGCAATCTCGCTATAATCCTTTGCGCTTGATGCAATAATGAGTCCTGAAACTTGCTGGGAAATAAACGCTTGAATTTTCTTGCGTTCTGTTTCGACCTGTTCATTTGTATTGCCGACCAATAATTGATACTGTTGTTCACCTAGAACTAATTCTATTTCTTTAACAATGGAAGTGAAAAAGTGATTTCCTATATCTGGGAGGACGATGCCGATGGTAGACGTTTTTTGACTTCGTAATGTTTTTGCTGCGAAATTTGGTGTATAGCCAAGCTTTTTCATTGCTTGTTTAACACGAATGGTCGTAGATTCAGCAACGAAACGAGTACCGTTTAATACATGGGAAACAGTTGCAGTGGAAACAGATGCCTCTTTGGCTACATCTTTAATACTTACACGTTTCATTCAGATCAAGTCCTTTTCTATGCGATCACCTAAGCGTTTGCGTGTATTACTATAACCGATTCTACTAAAATGTCAAAGAGGAAAAAGGAAGTCTAACATAAACGCCACAAGAAAAGCGGTCGATTCATTCAAAATCGACCGCTATTGATGCTTTTCCATATAGACGTCAGTGTAATTCGATGAACAGATTGCATGTATTCAGTGTGATCATACTAGACATTGAAACGAAAGAAGGCTTCCTATGGTTTCGGTTTTAGAGTGCTGTCATTGCGTTCAACCATAAGTGCAATGAAGACGGCACTCCCTCCACCAATTAGTTTTCCAATCATCATCGGGACAACCATGCTTTGATCAACACTGGCGGTAAAGCCGAGATGTCCCCCTAAAACAAACGCGCCGGATACCATAAAAGATGTTGCAACGACTTTACTTCTTACAGACATGTCTTTTAATAAGCTAAAAGCAGGTATAGCGTGTGCTAATGAAGTGATAATTGCCGTAATGGCAGCCCCTTCAATTGCAAATTGTTTTCCCACACGGGCAAATAGAGGCTGACACACCTGTTTTAAAAAAGCGACAAGAGGAAATGCCCCTGCAAGAACAACGGCAATTGTTCCGACAATAAAGAGACCTTCTTCGAACGGAGCAAGCTTGGAATGAAATTCGTATCCAGTAAGGTGAGAGATGGCGGCAATGGCTAATCCGAGCACACCTACGATTTGAATTCCTTTTCCAAATAATAGAAACAGTGTAATAGAGGTCTCTGGATAAAAGCGTAATGCACACATGACAATGCACGCAAAAACCGTAGGAATAAGCAGATTTTGCAGCATCATCCAAGGGGCCATCCCTGCAGACAACCCTCCGATAAAACAACCGAGAGGAACAGTGCTTAATCCAATTAGCATGCCTTTTGCAAGTGCAGGTTGATCGTTTGATTCGACCATTCGCAATGCAATTGGAATCGTAAACACGATTGTTGGACCGAGCATCGTTCCTAAAAAGACCCATGAAAAACGCGCCGCATCCGCATTAATACCCATTTCCTGTGCGAGTGCATAACCACCCATATCGAGTGCAAGAATGGTATTCGCAAATGATGCGGGATCTGCACCGACTGCTAGATACAATGGTGTGATAAGAGGCGTTAGCCACTGTGCAGCAATTGGTGCGATAGTAATAATACCAATCATGGCTAGTGCAACCTGACCCATGCTCATAATGCCATGTTGAAATTCAGTACCTAATCCAAACCGATTACCTAAACACCAATCAATTGCTCCGAGTGCAATGAAAAAGGCAAGGATTATCATAATCCACTCATTTATCGTCATTCTACAAATCCAATCTATTTTTCTCTTAACATATCAAGTTTCCTTCAAGCAGACAAGCTGTTATCACTTCTCTAAATGACTTTCATGTTGTTGTCAGTATGCGCTGTAAAAAAAGGAGAGACAATTGTCTCAGCGCTAGTAGACACTTTCGTATTGACTCACTTTACACATTTTTACATAAAAAAGGGGGCGCTTTTTTATAAAAAGCAGGTTTAACAAGTAGGGAAAGCGGCTATAAAAAGGACAACGAATCATAGGCATGCCTAAGATTTGTTTCTCCCCCTTCCTTGATGAATATATACACACTGAACCGCACTTCCCCCTTGAGTGCGGTTCGCTCGTTGTGTTCTGTAGCTTTTTCAGACGTGCGTATGACTGGACGTCTTTTTCTACGGACTTTCGTTGCATTTTCAAAACGAGACAAGTACACTTATCTAGTAGAAACTAGAAGAAAAGACGTGATGGGGTTGCCATATTTACGCTTTACAGGTTTTTCATCCGAGCGACTACAAACGCTTGCACCGACGGTTATTGATGTATTCTCGGAAATTGTCCATATTTCAAAAGAAAAAGTGAAAATTGAGAGGAGCACGTTAGAACCCATTTTAAATGTTCCTCTTACAATAGAAATTCGAATGTTTTCCAGAGCTCAATCGGTTCATGATCAGATAGCCAACAACTTATCTGCGCTTTTACGTGAGGAAGGGTTTGAAACGGTTCATATTTATTTTCTAATCCTTTCACCAGAATTGTATTATAAAGATGGTGTTCCGATAAAATCAACAACAGAAAGCCAGCATTGATGGTTTCAGAAATAAAGAGATGTGCGATAGCGCATCTCTTTTTTGTTGTCAATAAAGGGACTATTTTTTGTTGAAACGGGTAATGGAGCTATAACGAGATAGATGGAGCAATATAGTATGTGTTTCACAGCGCACACTCACTAGATAGAGAGAGGAAGTGGCGTATGAAAGAATATGGATTTATGATTCTCGGAACATTTTTCTTTGCTTTTTCAGTCGCTATTTTTGCGATGCCAAATGGATTAGCAGAAGGTGGTATTCCAGGACTCGCGCTTTTACTTTATTACGGTATGGGATGGTCTCCTTCACTTGTCACACTGCTTGCAAATGGCTTAATTTTACTTATCGGCTACCGGTATTTACCACGAACAATGATTGTAAAATCCATTTTGACGATCCCACTTTTTTCATTGTTTTTGTTTCTTCTTGAAGATAGAAGTGGACCCGTTCATGATCCTCTTCTTGCTGCACTTTACACTGGCGTATTTACCGGAGTCGGATTTGGCTTTGTTTTTCGCTCAGGTAGCACCACAGGTGGTTCTTCTACGATTGCTCGAATGGTAAACCATAAATTTGGTTGGGAATTAACGGGGACTAATTTTGTACTAGATGCAGCGATTGTGGTAGGGGGTATTTTTGTTATCGGCCCAGTTCAAACGTTGTACACGGTAGTGGCTTTGTTTATTGGTAAGAAGGTAACGGACTATGTATTAGAAGGCTTTGAGTCTAAGAAAGTCGTGCATATCTTCTCTAGTTCATATGAAGCAGTGGCCAAAAGCGTTCGTACCAATTTAGGAGCTCATACGACTATTTTGCAGGGGAAGAATGATGAAAACGGAATGGATGAGCATTTAATCTATGTTTCCGTGCCTAAACAACAGCTTTTTTATTTGAAAAAACTGATCCGAGATGTAGACGAGAACGCCTTTACCGTCGTTCATACGGTTAAAGATGTTAGTGGTGGTTCGTTTTCAAAAGCGCATTATCCAACGCAAAAGACGTTTAGTAGTGCAAAGAAAGAAAAGCAATACTACAAAAACCAAGCAGAGGAGTAATCGATTATGGAACGAAAAACAAAACGAGAGCGTTACAGAGAATATCGACACTTAAGGAATCGAGTAAAGCGGTTGTGTGATTGGCGCGAAGAAGACGAAAACCGATTAAGATGTTAGCACTTTCTGTAAAGAAAGTGCTTTTTTTAATCATAGCCTCCAACTGCTTCGGGTAAGGACTGGTAAGCTTCGCTTGGATAAATGATGTCGTCACCAACCGCATGCATAAACGCTTCCCATTCCTCTAGCGCCTTATTTGAGCAGCTACTATCCCAAGAAAGGGTGTATTCTTCTTCATCTGCTACCAAGTATAGCTCATAAGATTGATACGGTACGCTACAAGGGGAGGAAGCTTTTTCACTTTGTCTTGGAAGATCAAATATGTCGAGCTGTTTAAATTGTTGATAAAAAAAAGCAACCTCTTCTTCTGTCCATAAGAAAGAAGCTGTTTCTGTTCCTGCCGTAACTAAATCTTTAGTATAGGTTCCATCAATGGTATTGATTTCATTAAACGTTTGAGGACTCACTCCATAGGCTAGACGAAAGTTGAAATCCTCCGGCTGTTCCTCTGGCAATGATACTCCAGACAATTTGCTATCTGAACAACCAACAAGCCCCACTAATAAAAGTAAAAACCAGATTCCTTTCACACTGTATCCCCCCTCTATTTAGAATTTATCTTACCACTACTAAACAGAAGGGTGTGTCGTTTTGTCTGGTTGCGTGGTGGCAGGGTGCAGACAAAACAGTGATCGTAGTATACTAGTCATACACTCCAAAGGAATTAGTAGTACAGGGGGGATTTCATGACAACTGTTATATTAGCAGAAAAGCCTGACCAAGCGAGAAGCTACGCATCGATTTTTAAGCAAACGACAAAGCAGAAAGGCTATATTACGATTCAAGATCCACGGTTTTTTAAAGGGGAAGCCATTATGACGTGGGGAATCGGTCATTTAGTCGAGCTTTGCTTACCGGGTCATTATAAAAAAGAATGGAAGCGTTGGAACTTAACAAATCTACCTATTTTGCCTGAACAAGTTGAATTCCAAGTTCCTCGTAGCAAGCAAGAACAGTTCAACATAGTCATGAACTGGCTCAAGAAAGCCACCACCATTATTATCGCCACAGATCCAGACCGTGAAGGTGAAAATATCGCTCGCTCGATTATAAAACAAGCAGGCGTTCGTGATCACATCCCTATTAAGCGACTATGGATTAATTCACAAGAAAATGATGTAGTACGTGAAGGGTTTCTTCAGCTACAGCCAGGTGAAAAATTCATGCCGATGTATGAAGAAGCAAAAGCAAGGCAGGTAGCTGATTGGTTAGTGGGAATGAATGCGAGTCCGTTGTATTCATTGTTACTTCGAACAAAAGGAGTGCAAGATACCTTTTCTGTTGGTAGGGTTCAAACACCGACCCTTTATTTAATCTATTTACGTCAAAAAGAGATTGAAGCATTTGTGTCTGAGCCGTTCTTTGAATTAAAGGCGAACGTGGATGCGAGCAGAGGTTCCTTTCAAGCAACCTATAAACAGCGTCTTAAAACCAAAGAAGATGTCACAGCTTTATTGGATCAGCACGGGATAAAAGGGAAGACTCCAGGCGTTATTTCAGAATTAACGAAGAAAAACAAGGAAATTCCTTCTCCTTTGCTTCATAGCCTTGCAACGTTGCAGGCAACGGCGAATCGCAAATGGAAATATAGTCCTTCGAATGTATTAAAGACAATGCAAAAGCTATACGAGAAAAAGTGGCTAACCTATCCAAGAACCGAATCGAATCATATTACACAAGCAGAGTTTAGCTATTTACGGAAAAACTTGACTGGCTATCAGCAACTTTTAGAGCGTTCATTTGAACCAGCGTATCTCTTTCCACGAAAGCGCTATGTAAACGATGCTAAAGTGCAGGAACACTATGCCATCATACCAACAAAGAAAATACCAACCGCCAGTCAAGTAGAAAAACTCCGTCAAGATGAACGAAACCTTTACTTAGAAGTAGTCAAGACAACCTTAGCCATGTTTGCACCTCCTTATAAAGTGGAGGAGACAAAAGTGACTGTTGATGTACAAGGCTTATTGTTTCATACAACGGGTAAGATCGAGCAAGCTTTAGGGTGGAAGGAATTGTTTCAACATGGCGCTTCTACTAAGAAAAAAGAAGGGGAACAAGTCTTGCCTCCACTTGAAAAAGGAGAACTCATTCAAGCAAGGGTTAAAGCGAAGGAAGGGAAAACCCAACCCCCGCCATTCTATACAGAAGGACAGCTTATTCCGCTCATGAAAACAGCAGGTAAGTTTGTTGAGGACGAAGAGGAACAGGCGATTCTCAATGAAGTAACTGGAATCGGTACAGGAGCTACACGAGCAAATATTATTGAAACCCTTAAAAGTCGCGAGTATATTACGATTAAGAAAAATAACGTTTATGTTACGACTAAAGGTAAGATCCTTTGTGAAGCAGTAGAAGGCAATTTATTAAGCAAGGCAGAAATGACGGCACAGTGGGAATTGTTTTTGCGGAAAATTGGACAAGGAGAAAAAGATAGCAAGACATTTATTGCCAACATTCATACGTATATTCGGCAATTATTAACGGATGCACCGGCACATGTGAAGACGATGGAATTAGACACCTCTAAAATAGAAACGAGTGAAAGTGAAGGCATTGGCCCATGTCCATCATGTGGTGCGGCTGTTGTGCAGAGGGGACCTGTATTCGCTTGCTCTAAGTCAAAGGAGAATAACTGCAAGTTTGTGATTGTCAAAAAGCTAGCAAAAAAGACATTAACAGACGCGATGGTAAAACGACTACTTACAAAGGGTGAAACAGCTGTATTAAAAGGCTTCAAGAGCAAGGCAGGTAAATCGTTTTCAGCAGCGCTTGTGCTAAAAGAAGGGAAGGTTGAATTTGATTTTACCAAAAAGCCTACTTATCGAAAGAAGGGTCGTACCAACATGCACTCTTCGCAAGCAAAAGGAGGAACATCATGAAACATGCTTGCGTCTAAACCCTACTACATGGGGATTTTTGTGAAAGAAAACGCAGGATGAATCTTGAATGTAGCCTCAAGCACTATCTCTGAACGATCAGGCAGTTTTGGACGTAGTAATGTGGGATGCCGGCGATGACAAGTGCGTATTAACTCAGATGTTGATATTGAAGCGGTAGCACTTGTGAAAAACCAAGTGCTATACTCGCTCTTTTAAGGCAATGGAAAATTGTTGAGCAAAATGACGGCACGCCTCTTTTTCTGCTTCGTTCTTTGGTTCAAATTCATTTTTTAATCCGTTGCAGACAAGGACGGCGCCTGCTTTTTTTAGCGTTTCTTCAAATATGGCAACTGCTTCACAATAGGAAGGATAGATCCGATCACCCGAACCAAAAACAGCTGCTGGTATACGAGTTAAGTTAACATTTACAAGCTCTTCCTCAAATTCTTCTACCTCATAAGGCAAATCCCCATCTCCCCATGTATAACTCCCGAGAATGAGGCCGTTGAATTCGGTAAGCTTCTCCACTTCATAGCCATCCATTTCCTCCATAACCACTTCGATTTCTTCTTTTTCAAGTTCCTTTTTTATGATGATTGCCATATCTTCAGTATTTCCAGACATAGAAGCATATAGTAAGCAAATGCGCATAATCCTCACTCCTTTAGTGTATATCTTTGATAATAAATGATAGTGATAATCATTTTCAATTAGTTTTTTATGTTTTTCTTAAAACAGACGAAAACAGCTCTCTTTCATGTCTATTTTTGAGTGTCTTCAGTTTGTAAGCAGATCAATGGTTAGCAGTATTTATTGAACGAAAAATGTAAGATTAGAAGGAGGAGTAGATCAAAAAGGTAAAAAAGGATGTAAAACTTTCAAACTAGTAATTGACAATGAGATTCATTATCAATATGATAAGACTTAAATGAAAGTGATTCTCATTATCGTTAGGGGTTTTGAAAATGGAACTGCGCTCGTTTGTCTTTTTACTATTCGGGTTGCTGCTACTAGTGGGCTGTCAAGCAACGAATGCTGACAGTGAACAAGCAAGTCATGGGGTTACGGATTTCGCCGATCGTTCTATCCAATTCGCTCAAATCCCTGAACGAATTGCTGTATTAGGAAATGGTGAGCTCGATATTATGTATGCGCTGGAAAAAGAGGTTGTAGCGCGACCAACAAGTCATGGTAAACCTGTTGTATTAGAGGCTGATGAAGCAGAGCAAATTGGCTCCTATCATGAAGTGGATATCGAACGACTAACACTCACTCAGCCCGATGTGGTGTTCGCAAATGATCCGATGAATCAGAAGGATATCTCTTCCATTGAGGGGACTGGAGCTGAGGTGGTGCTGACAAGAGCCAATTCAATTAACGATATTAAAGCACAAATTACGTTGATTGGAGAGGTCGTACAACAAGAAGAAAGGGCTGAACAAATCGTTCGCGCAATAGAGACAACGGAAAAAGAGATGCTGGATGAGCCATTACATACAGATACAAAAGCATTATTAATTTATGGAGCACCAGGATCCAATTTAGTAGCATTACCAAATTCATTAGCAGGAGACCTATTAGAAGCTGCAGGCGGGATAAACATCGCGGCGGAATTTGAACAACTGCAAGATTATCCACAATATGCGGCGCTCTCACCTGAAAGGGTCATACAAGCCAATCCGGCCATTGTCTTTTTTATGGCACATGGTGATCCATCAAGTGTAGAAAAAAGTTTTATTCAGGAAATGGAGCAACACGCTGGATGGTCACAATTGCCGGCAGTACAAGAAGGGCGTATGAAAGTATTACCAGCAGATCTGTTTGGTACAAATCCAGGAACTCGTGTAACAGAAGCGATTCAATATATGCGAGAGCAGTTAACTGAGGCATATAGTGAGTGAATTAACCGTTCAAACACGTAATAAGCGCCGAAGATGGTTGGCAATTGGGCTGCCTATTTTTTTAGCAATGGCCATCTTAACAGGTATTTTTCTCGGGGCAGTGACGTTTACTCTTACCGATTTGACTGAAGCTTTTCGAAACCAAACAGAAGCAAATGCGCTTATATTGTTCAATGTTCGAATTCCAAGACTCATTGTGGCAGCAATTGCGGGTGCATGTTTAGCTACAGCAGGAGCCATTTTACAAGGGGTGATGAAAAATCCCCTAGCCGACCCAAGCATTATTGGTGTAACAGCAGGAGCAGGATTGGCTGCTAGTATAGCGATGGTTGCCCTACCACAGTATGGATTTTTAACGCCAGCCTTTGCGTTTGTTGGTGCCATTGTCGCGATGCTCTGTATTTACACCCTTTCATGGGAAAAAGGAGCATCACCGCTGAAAATTATTTTGGCAGGTGTGGCAATTAATGCGCTATGCGGGGCACTTCAAAGCGGCATTATGATTCTCTATAGTGATCGTGTTCAGGGGATCTTGCCTTGGCTAGCTGGTGGTTTTCAAGGCAGGGGCTGGTATCACGTTGAATTTGTATGGCCTTATGCAGTAATCGGCTTAATCCTAGCAATCTTAGCAATCCGCCCATTAAACCTTATGTTATTAGGAGATCATACTGCGAAATTACTGGGAGCACCTGTAGAGCGGATGCGGTTTTATCTCATCTTACTTGCTGCGTTACTAGCAGGAGCAGCAGTTAGCGTTGCTGGGCTTTTAGGGTTTGTAGGGTTAGTCGTACCCCATATGATTCGGCTTTTAATCGGCAGTGATTCTCGTTATCTATTACCATTTTCAATGATTGGTGGTGCGGCACTTGTCGTTTTTACAGATTCACTAGCAAGAACCGTTTTTGACCCAATTGAATTACCCGTTGGTATTTTATTAGCTTGTTTAGGGGCGCCATTCTTTCTTTATTTGTTAAAGAAAAACAACATTCGATTGTAACATCTTATCTTTAAAGGAGGTGAACTGAGAAAGCGTGCAAGAAATACGTATTAAATTTTAGGAGGAAAAGTAAATGATTATAGTGGCAAATAAAACACTTATTCGCAAAGGGGAAGGTCATAAGCTTGTTGAACGCTTTGACAAAATTGGAAAAATTGAATATGCAACTGGCTTTCTTGGTTTAGAAGTATTGGTGAATTCAAAGGAAAAAGAACATGATGAAGTAACGATTAGTACTCGTTGGGAGGAAAAGGCAGACTTTCACGCTTGGACGAAGAGTGAAGCGTTTCGTGAAGCACATTCTGGAAAAAATGCTCGTCCTGACTACATTTTAGGAAATGAAATCGAATTCTACCAAGTTGAGATTGTTCGAATGCCTTTACCGAAAATTCAAGAGGCATAAATAAACTATATAGAAAAGGAAGAGATACAATGATCACCCAATGGAAAAAGGTATGTCTTCTAATAGGAGCAACCTTTTTATTTCTGTCTGTAGCATTCCCATCAGTTAGTAAGGCAGAACTAGCAGACGGTACGTATACAATTGATTACACGGTAATGCATGGTAGTGATTCTTCCGCGTCTATTGCCAATGATTACTGGGAAAAACCAGCTACACTAACAGTAAAGAATGGTCAAATACATGCAAAACTAACGTTAAACAATAGCTCTTGGATTGTTGAGTATCAATCGAAAGCAAACGGAAGTTTTTCAAACGTCACGGTGCTATCTGAAGATACAGCAGCAGATAAACGTATTGTACAATTTCCGTTAGACGATTTGAGTGGAATGACAGAATCAAAAATACATGTCATTGTGCCAGATATTGATTATGACCACCATTATACGGTTCGTCTAGACTTCCATGAAAATACACTAACGTCGACTGGTGGAACAGTAACAAAAGAAGAAACAAAAGAAGACGACGAGCCGCTGGGGGCAGCTCAATCGTCGGATGACAATGAACAAAAACGCAATCAAGACAATAAAACAGAGAAGGAGAACAACCCACAAACAAATGATGGGGCACCTATTGCTTTACTGATGAGTCTAGTCATTGTCAGTGCTATTGTACTCCTTCGTAGACAAGTAAAACAAGCTTAAATGTAGGAGGAGACACAAAGTGAAAATTCATAATCGTATGGTGAATGTGATACTGACGTTTCTGTTAGTCTTTAGTCTCATTGCACCATCTACTAGCTATGCGGCAGAAGCTAAAAATGAGGTAGCAAACGGTGTGTATGATGTTCCGTTTACTGTATTAAAGAAAGGATCGGCTGAGGCATCTGTCATGGATGGTTATACAAAAAAACCAGCTAGAGTTGTAGTGAAAGATGGAACCTATCAAGTTGATTTAACGATTACAAACAGCAGCTGGTATGAGGATTTTACAGTTGAAGGGAAACGACCTGAGGTCATTTCAGAGAATACAGACCAAGGACAACGAACCGTACGTTTTACGACGAAGGCGGAAACAGTAAATGCATGGGTGCACATTGTTGTAACAGGTATACCAGGCTTTCATTACGATAATCAATATGACGTCGATATTCAGTTTGATTATGCAAACGCGACAATGATTGAATTAGACAAGCCGGAAGAAGAGCCAGGTGAGCAGCCAGTAGAAGAACAACCGGAAGAAGAGCCAGGTGAACAGCCAGTAGAAGAACAACCGGAAGAAGAGCCAGGTGAGCAGCCGGTAGAAGAACAACCGGAAGAAGAGCCAGGTGAGCAGCCAGTAGAAGAACAACCGGAAGAAGAGCCAGGTGAACAGCCAGTAGAAGAACAACCGGAAAAAGAGCCAGGTGAACAGCCAGTAGAAGAACAACCGGAAAAAGAGCCAGGTGAACAGCCAGTAGAAGAACAACCGGAAGAAGAGCCAGGTGAGCAACCAGTAGAAGAACAACCGGAAGAAGAGCTAAAATGGAGCTCGTTAGAACAAGGAAAATATGATGTGCCGTTTGCAGCAAAACATGCAACCGAGGATCGTGATTCTGCGATGAGTCGCTACCTGGTTAATCCAGCACAAGTGACTATTGGAAAAGGGAAACAAGAATTAACAATGACGGTAAAAGACAGTCATCAAATTACGGACTTAGTGTTGAACAACGGTGAGCTAGTAACAGGTACAATTGTAAATGAGAATACGGACGAAAATACACGTACGTATGCGTTTAACGTAGATGAGCTTAATAATCCACAAGCAGCGAAAGTGTCTATGCGTGTTGCTTTACCAAATGGAAGCGTGTACGAAAACACGCAAGATTTTCGTCTGTTTTTTGACTTAGAGAACGCTGAGAAAGTGGAGGAAGTTCCAGAGCAACCGGAACAACCAGAACAACCAGAGCAACCGGAGCAACCGGAACAACCAGAACAACCAGAGCAACCAGAGCAACCGGAGCAACCGGAGCAACCAACACCAAACCAACCTGATGAGGGCGAGCTTGTAGACGGTCGGTATCATATTGAGTTTAACGTCCTAAAGTCAGGCTCAAATGATGTTTCTGTTATGGACGGTTATACTGAAAAGCCAGCGACCATTTATGTGAAAGACGGTCAATTTACAGTTGATTTAACATTACTTAATGAAAGCTGGTATCGTGATTTAACAATTAACGAAAAACGTCCACAAGTAGTGACAATTGATGAAACAGAAGAGAAGCGAGTTGTTCGTTTTGCTGTTTCAAATTTAAATGATTTGGTGGATCTATGGGTACACATCCGTGTAGAAGGGATACCTGGTTTTGAGTACGATAATCAGTATGATGCTCAGCTTCAATTTAACTATGAATCTTTAACATTAGTTGAAAAAGAAAAAGAGCCGACTCCAGTTGATGAAGGAGAAAAACCGATAGAAGAAAAACCAAAAGAAGAACAACCAAAAAATGATAACAAAGAGATTCCAGTCGATGAAGGACTTGTGAATGGGGAGTATACAGTTGATTTTTCCGTTTTGAAGAAAGGGACGACAGAGATGTCGGTAATGGACGAGTACACGAAAAAACCTGCCACTGTCTTTCTGAAAGATGGGACGTATACAGTCGATCTTACGTTAACAAATAGTACATGGTACGAGGATTTGAAAATTAATGGAGTACGTCCATCCGTCGTAAATGAAGACCTTGATAAGAGTGAGAAGACGGTGCGATTTGAAACAAATTCTCTCCACGAAGCCATTGATGCTTGGGTCCATATTATTGTAAAAGGGATTCCAGGTTTTGACTATGATAATCAATATGATGTAGATATTCAATTTGATCCAGAAAGTTTAACGCTCGTAAAAGCGGATCAAACGCCAAAGCCTGTGACTAATCTAGGAACCAACAATGACAATGGCACTAATAACGATAATGACGATGACCTTACGTATGATCGTTATCATAATGGCGGAGGGAGTGGAGTAGAGAATGCAGCGAACACAAACCAGCAAAATCCACAAACGTCAGACCCTGCCTTAGTAAGCTTCTACCTCGCTTTGCTTTTACTGTCTGCTTCATTCTTTGTATGGAAATGGAAACAAAACAGGAGAAAAGCGTTGTAAAAATAATGAAAAGAGGGATGGCTATGCAGAAGTCACTTTATGGTGTCGTGCTAACGAGTTTGTTTCTGTTTGCGGCATGTCAGCCAACAAGTGATCCGAAAGAAGGAGAATATACTCCTTCTTCTGCTGCTTCCGCTCAAGAAGAGCGAATTGTTGCTACGACAGTATCTGCAACGGAATTAGCGGCTGCTCTTGATTTAGATCTAGTCGGTATTCCAACCAGCTATAAAGAACTGCCTACACGTTATGACGATGTCACTGAACTAGGTAATCCAATGAGCCCAGATGTAGAACAAATTAGACAGCTCCAGGCGGACGTTGTTTGGAGTGTAACGACATTGCAAGTGGATTTAGAGGAACCTTTTACATCAGCTGGAATCGAGGCAGAGTTTTTAGATTTTCAAAGTGTTGAAGGCATGATTCAAGAAATTTTGGACATCGGTGAGCGGTACAATCGTGAGGATGAAGCGACTGCATTAGTAAACGGCTTTAAAGGTCGAATAACTGAGCTAGAAGAGGCGTATCGCACTAGCGAAAAGCCATCAGTTCTTGTTTTAATGGGAGTTCCAGGAAGCTATCTTGTTGCTACTGAACATTCATATATAGGTGATCTTGTCCAAATTGCTGGAGGAGAAATGGCAATTGATGCAGGTAATGATATGGAGTATTTGGCTTCTAATACAGAATATCTGCAACAGTCGAACCCGGATATTATTTTACGTGCAGCCCATGGTATGCCAGAAGAGGTGATCGAGATGTTTGATGAAGAATTTAAAAGCAATGATATTTGGAAACATTTTCGTGCAGTCGAAAAAGGACGGGTTTACGATTTAGAAGAAGAATTGTTTGGAACGACTGGAAATGTTGCAGTTCTTGAAGCATTGGATGCCTTAGAGGAAATGTTGCATCCGGAGGACAATGAAAGGTGAGAAAAACCATTGTTTTTACCAGTGTAACGATTACATTTCTTTTCCTTCTCTATCTAGCTGTTATGAGTGGTAGTATTCGTGTACCGTTTACTCAATTACTAGATGGTTTAGTTTCAAAAACAGATGAAGAGGTAAACGTTATTTATGATCTACGGTTACCACGTATAATCATCGCTTGTTTTGCAGGTGGAGCTTTGGCTATTTCAGGTGCGTTAATGCAAGCTGTAATGAGGAATCCGATTGCGGATCCAAGTATTATTGGGATTTCGTCAGGAGCGAGCTTTACCTCGTTATTATTCGTGACCATCTATCCGCAATTGTATTTCTTTATGCCACTCTTTGCTTTTATTGGAGGAATCATTGCTTTTCTCCTTGTGTATAGCTTTGCTTATCGAGGCGGTTTAAATCCTCTAAAGCTAATTTTGATCGGTGTAGCGGTTCATGCTACATTTACAGGCTTAGCAGAAGTGTTTAATTATCGAGGGAGTTATTCGGTCACGAGTATTTCGGCAGCAACGACTTCTACATTAGCTATGAAAACATGGTCTGATGCAACACTTATGATGCTTTACGGCGGTGCTGCCATTTTACTTTCTTTGTTTTTAGCCAGTGCATGCAACCGATTATTACTTAGTGATAAAACGGCCCTTGGAATTGGAATGAAAGTAACATCCACTCGTTTGATTGTGTCCATAATAGCGGTTGTACTTGCTTCCATTGCAACGGCAGTCGCTGGCGTCATTGCGTTTTTAGGATTACTGGTTCCTCATATTGGCAGACAACTAATTGGTTCTGATTATAAGTGGTTGCTACCATTTTGTGCTATTGCTGGAGCTTGGATCTTATTACTCGCGGATACACTTGGACGGCTCGTATTAGCACCAAATGAGATTCCAGCATCCATTTTTATGTCCATTATAGGTGGACCGTTCTTAATCTTTTTGCTAGTCAGGGGGCGTATCAATAATGGAAATACATAATGTGTCTTTTGCCTACACGAAACAGCAACCATTCATAGACAAGTTGAGTGGCTCCATTCGACTTGGTAAGATAACGTCCATTGTAGGGCCGAACGGAAGCGGAAAGTCCACTGTGCTGTCGCTTTTGGCAAGACAACTGCAAGTGCAACAAGGATATGCTACTCTTTATAAGAAAAAAATGGATTCGTATTCCTTGAAAGATTGGGCAAAGCAACTAGCGATTGTTTACCAAGAAAACGATGTAGCACACGATCTCACAATTAAAAGCCTTGTCAAGTACGGGCGGTTTCCATATCAGAGTAGGTTCGGTTCATGGAAAAAAGAAGACGAGCAAGCGGTAGAGGAAGCATTAGTGATGACAGGTCTAGACGCAATGGCTAACAAATCCCTTCTCGAGTTGTCAGGTGGAGAGCGACAAAGGGTATGGTTGGCGCTTTCTCTAGCTCAACAGACCCCCATTTTACTTTTAGATGAACCAACGACGTATTTAGATCTTTATCATCAGTTTGAATTACTTGATTTAATTGAAAGGCTGAAAAATGAGCAAGGCAAAACCATCATTATGGTCATACATGATTTAAACCAAGCGTTGCAATATAGTGATGATCTATGGGTAATGAAAGAAGGAGTGCTCGTAGCGGCAGGTAACGTACAGGAAGTGTTGACGACTTCTTTAGTAGAAGACGTATTTTGTGTAAGAGCACGTATTGATAAGGGAAGTGAACTGACTAAACCACTGCTTATTCCGACAGGGAAACTGTAAAGGAAGGATGTGAAAAATGAAGCGCATGTGGAGTAAAGCCATAAATGTTTTTTTTGCGCTTGTTTTCCTTTATGCGAGTGGTCATCTTGTTTATATTTGGTATGACTCGTATGAGAATAAGCAAACGTTGCTGGAGGCAAAAGACATCTATTCTGACACTCACTTGTTGCAGGAAGAAGCGAACAGTGAGGGGAAAAATGCGTTTGACGAGCTGCGTGCCATTAATCAAGATATTGTTGGATGGGTTTCAATTAATGACACGGAGATTCATTATCCTGTTTTACAAAGCAGTGATAACGACTACTATTTAAACCGAAATTACAAAGGTGAACGCACAAGAGCAGGTAGCATTTTTATGGATTATCGAAATCACCCTGAAGAAGCGAAACATACCATTTTATATGGTCATCATATGCGTGATGGCACCATGTTCAATGAGCTAGAACGTTTTACGGATGAAGCGTTCTTTTACGAGAGCGACGGACATTTTTTTGATACACCAGTTGGACAATATACGATTGACGTTTTTTCCGTTTATTATACGACAACAGATTTTTACTACATCGAAACTGATTTTGAAGATGATGAGGCATACGGTGAATTTTTAAGAGAAATACAAGCACGTTCAATGTATTCATCAGCTACTGAGGTATCGAGCAGTGATCGAATCATTACATTTTCGACATGTGATGACAGCACCGGACAAGATGGACGTTTCGTTGTTCATGCAAAACTTGTCCCACAAGCCGCATAATCGTTAGGGTCTTGAAACAATATTGTTATCTCTTTGTTACATTCCTTTGATCTCCTTCTGCTTAAATATAGGATGGGGAAATTGTAGAATGAAGTCGAAGGGGAATCAATATGGGAACCAAATTACGTCATGTTTGTTGTACAATGATGGTTATCGTTATACTGGCCGTGTCAACGAACTCAGCAGTTGCAAATACAGAAGATACACCAAATGTACATAGTGAAGCAGCTGTGTTGATGAGCGCAAAATCAGGAGAGGTTCTGTTTGATAAGGAAGCAAATCAAAAAATGTACCCAGCGAGCATTACAAAAATCGTAACAGGCATTCTTGCTATCGAACAAGGGAACTTGAAGGACAAGGTGACCATTAGCGAGAACGCAGTCGATGTCATTGGAACTTCTGTCTATCTTCTAGAAAATGAAGAGATGAAGCTTGAGCAGCTCGTACAAGGCTTATTAATCAACTCGGGGAACGATGCAGGAACAGCTATTGCTGAGCATATGGCAGGTAGTGAAGAAGCGTTTGCTGAGCAGATGAATACGTTCGTAGAAGAACAAGTCGGTGTTTCGAATACGCATTTTACAAATCCTCATGGTTTATACGATGACGATCATTATACAACAGCTGCTGATATGGCAAAAATTACGAAGTACGCTATGAAAAATAGCACATTTCGAGAAATTGTAGCGACAGAAGAATTAGAATGGATTGGTGAAGGGTGGGAAACAACACTGTACAACCACCATCAACTAGTTCGTGATCACGAGGAAGTAACAGGTGTGAAGAATGGATTTGTCTCACAATCAGGTTTTACACTGGTAACGACATACGAGACAGATAACGATGAATACATTGCTGTTACCTTAAATGCACCGACAACAAACGACAGTTATCATGATACAAAGCGATTACTTGAGTATGGTGTCGACACGTACGATACGAAAACGGTAGAAAAAGGGAAGCAGTTTGAAGATGGTTATGGGAATGAATATATTCTTGAACATACCACATCGATTACGTATGAAAAGGATGCGGATCTTCAGTTTGATATTCGGAACGGTTCATTGATCATTGAGGATGATGATCAGGTGATTCGCTCTGAACCACTTAAACAGATTGAAGAAGAAGTAGAAGAAGAAGTAGAAGAAGAAGAGAAAGTTGAAGTCCATCAAGAAGAGAATCCAACGTTTATTGACCGTCTCCTTCAATTTTTAAACTTAAAATAAGTAAAAAGCAAGGCACAAGGGGAGCCTTGCTTTTTCGTTGTCTTGAAACACCCCTCTCTTAATGATGAAAAAGGGGAGAGGGCTTTAAAAGTTCTGAAGCCGTTACAAATTGATACCCTTGGTGTTTTAGTACAGGAATAAGCAATTTCACTGCTCGCAATGTTTCTTGTCGATTTCCACCACCATCGTGAAGTAGGATGACATCGCCTCCTTGTGCATGATCGACGACGTGTTTCACAATTTCATTTGTAGGTGTACCTGCCCAATCGCGAGGGTCTTGATGCCAAGACCATAGTAGAACGTCTTGTTCTAAATCAATGGCAGCATCGATAATATCATCTGTGTAATACCCTCCTACAGGACGGAAATAGGTGGGGCGAATATGAACCGTTTCCTCTAAAACTTGATTGGCGTGATCAATTTCCTCCATTAAATCCTCTTTAGTTATGGCCTCATCATAAATATGGGAGTATGTATGGTTAGCCACTTCATGTCCTTCATCAAGCATGCGTTGGATGATGTCTGGATAGGCTTCGACCCATTTTCCGACAACGAAAAACGTCGCCTTTACATTATATCCTTTTAGAATATCAAGTAATTCAGGTGTGTTAGCAGGGTGAGGTCCATCATCAAAGGTTAAAGCGAGTTTTGTTTCGTCTGTATCAGCTTCCCAGAAAACTTTGCCTGTTTGTTCATATTCATAGCGCTCTTTAATTGCGGCAAAGCTAGCAGATGAATGGGTAACGCTAAAGAGTACGATCGCAAGTAGAACGAGTAGCTGGTATCGTTTCATTTTCTTGTCCTCCTCCTAGGTAGCTTTAGTATGTGAGGATAAAGAAACCTTATGCATTCTAAGGAGCTTCTACTTAAGTTCACGAGTGGTAATCAACTCTGCGCGGTTGTTTAAATGATGTCTTTTTAAAGCAAAAGGCGAATGATCCTGTTAATAAAGATCATTCGCCAGTTAGTGTGGTTATGCGCTTTTTTTCTGTGTTGGTACATGTTCTTTATCACTTTTCTTTCTGGCCCAATAGGTTGCGACAATGGTTCCAGTAAAGTTATGCCAAGCAGCTCCAAATACACTTGGGATGGCAGCTAGTGGTGTTAAATGAGCCGTAGCAAGTGTTGCACCGAGCCCGGTGTTTTGCATACCAATTTCAATTGAGACTGCTCTGCATTGACTTGGTGACAAGCGGAAAGCAGCAGCAGCAAGATACCCAAGAATTAACCCGGCTGCATTATGAAGCATGACAGCGAAAAAGACAATTAACCCAGTAGAAGCGAGGGCCTCATTGTTTGCAGCGACCACGGCAGACAGAATAGCTAGTACCGCTAGTACGGATACGAGAGGCATTGCTTTTTCTGTTTGTTGAGCAAATGTGGGCAAGAATCGTTTTATGGTCACGCCAAGAGCCACCGGAATAATAATCACTTGAACAATCATGGTGAACATATCCCAAAATTGAACAGGCATCCATTGATTTGCAAGAATATACAAAATTGCTGGAGTAGCAATTGGTGCTACAAGAGTGGAAAACGACGTCATGGTAATAGACAAAGGTAAGTCTCCTTTTGCAAGGTAAACCATAACATTTGACGATGTTCCTCCTGGTACAGAACCAAGCAAAACGAGACCAGCTGCTAATTCTGGTGGAAGATTTAATAAGTAGGCAATGCCAAATGCCGTTAGTGGCATAATTGTAAATTGTGCAACAAGACCTAGAAATACAGGTAATGGATGCTTTGCTACCATTTTAAAATCGACAGGCTTTAGCGTCATTCCCATTCCAAACATAATCACTCCAAGTAAAATGGGGACGTAGCCAGCGATAGGTAAAAATGGCTCCGGTATTAAGAATGCAAGCACGCTTGCACCTATGACGAAGAAGACAAAATACTTTCCTGCAAACGCACTAATCAATTCAATTTGTTTCATGCTCTCACCCCGCGTAGTGCTAATTAAAAATACTTTTGTTCTCTCTGTGTGTACATCATTATACATAGTTATAAGGAAATCGTCATTATTTTTTTGATATAGTAACCTCTGCTGGCATACTCTCTCTATCGATAAACGATCTAAACGTTATTCTGTTTTAGTTGAAAATGGTATGTCCAAAGATCGTAAGGCATACATTGTACTATCAACTACTACTAAAAAGAGGGGGGAAGGTCAGGGGATCAACAGATAAAAAAGGGGGATAAGGGAATGAAGAAGCTGTTGATAGCTTCCACCGTAACAGGCGCTATGCTTGTTGCGTTAACGGCGTGTGGTGGAGGGGATGAAGAGAAGAGAGATGTCGTAAAAGTATGGACGTATCCTGTTCATGGTGAATATGAAGGTGAATTAAAAGAATCTATTGCTGCTTTTGAAAAAGAAAATCCAACCATTAAAGTAGAGTACGAAGTGTTATCTTGGGCAGAAGGGTTACAAAAGTTCGATATTGCATTGAATTCAGGTAGTCCACCTGATTTATACTTTGGTCGACCGCTTGGGAAATATAAAGAGACTGAGCTTTTAGTACCTATAGATGACAAATTATCTATTGATTTAAGCGATTATGATGAGGTAGCACTTGATCATATGACGTTAGAAGGATCCATGTATGGCTTACCGTTGTATCAATATCTCCATGTATGGGGTGGCAATAAAGCATTACTTGAAGAATACGACGTCGATTATGAGAAAATTCAGTTAGAAGGCTGGACATGGGATGAATTTTATGAGCTAGCTTCTATCGGTGACCAGGAAAATGACCACGGTGATCGGCAATATGGATTTGTATTCCAAGGTGTTGATGAAGAATTATTAGACCATTTAGCTCGAAATAATGGAATCCCTTATCGAATGACAGAAGAGGGTATTCAATGGGATGACGACAGAATTTTAGAAGCGATGACGTTTATTGTGAAGCTAAGAGATGAGGGAATTATGCCAGCTGAGACTGCAGCCATTGATGCGGCGAAACGGCAAGAAATGTATTACAACTACCAAGCTCTTTTCTACGGTCGGGCTATTCCTTATGCAGATGCGATCGTTCAGAATCGTAATCAAGAGATTCAAGATGGTGTAACAGAAGGAGAAGAGTTAGACTTTGTCTTGCTTCCAATTCCTCATCACGAGGGAGAAGTGGAGGTTTCACAAGGTGGAGCAGAGGGTTACTTATTATTTACACAAAACAATGCTGATGAAGCCCATGTCGAAAATAGTGTTAAAGTGCTTGAACACTTGGCTGGTGCAGATGCAATTGGAAAAACATCCTCCGCACTTGCATTACCGATCATTCATAAAGAAGCCGCCGACAATTATGAGTTACCACTCTCAGATGAGAATAGACTTGCCGCCGAACGACTTGCGAGTAATGTCTTGCCGCCAAATACGATTACGAGCGAGCTTGCTGCTAAAGACGACATGTTTAAAACACAGGTGGTTGTCCCGACCTTTCAAGGTCTAATTAGTGGAGAATTAACGCCTGAGGAAGCATTTGAAAAATTTAAGACCGAGGCAGCATCAGCAAAGTACCAACCTTAGTTAACATGAGAAAGTAGAGGATTAATGACTCTCTTCTACTTTCTTTATAAAGGAGCGTTTCTTATGGCAGAAACCGTACAGGTAACACCGTCTAAGTTATCACTATTCTTAAGAGACTACGGCTGGTGTTATGTCTTCATTCTTGTCCCCATCCTTGTCTTCTTACTGTTCACTTTTATTCCAGTTATTTATGCGTTTGTTATGAGCTTTCAACAATATCATGTTATGGGGTCTACATTTATTGGACTAGAGAATTATCAGACCATGGTTCAAGATGAGATTTTTTGGCGCTCTATGCGCAATACCTTTGTTTTTACGGTAGCGACTGTCCCTGTAAGCGTTGGGATTACCCTTGTGCTTGCGGTGCTTATTTTTCCACGGGGGAAAAAAGTACAAACCTTCTTTAAAGCGTCTTTATATCTCCCTACAGTTGCTTCTGGTGTTACCATGGCTCTTGTCTGGTTTTGGATTTATGACCCGACAAATATGGGACTCTTAAATATGATCCTTAATTATATCGGGATAGAGAATACGATGTGGTTAGGAAGCAGGAGTACCGCATTATTCTCACTTATTTTAATGAGCTGGTTAACGGGTCATGGTGCAGGGATTATTTTGTATTTAGCTGCCCTTGGTGGGATTCCGAAGTCTTTATATGAGGCGGCGGATATCGATCATGCTAGCGGTTGGTCTCAGTTTAAGCATATTACAATGCCGCTTTTAAAACCAACGACACTGTATTTGCTTGTGATGGGGATTATTGGCTCATTTCAAGTATTTATGAGTATTTACTTAATGACTCAAGGAGGACCAAATTTTGCCACTACCACGATTGCTTATTTAATTTATGTACATGCTTTTGAATATTATCAATTTGGGCTAGCCGCAGCAGAATCATTTGCACTGGGGATTGTTATTATTTTAGCCTCTGTCTTTCAATTTAAGCTTATGTCAAGTAATGTCGAATTTTAAAAAAGGGGGCATTGAGCGTGAATCAGCCTGCTTTTCACCATCAGAAAGAGTCAAAAATAAAACGAGCAAATGGGAAACGAATAGGAGCAAGAGTAGTCAGTTACGCTATCTTATTGTTCTGGATTGTCATTACATTAATTCCGTTATATTGGATGCTCGTTATGTCTTTTAAAGACACATCCATGAGTGCATCTTTTTCTCCAGAGTGGTTTCCGAAAAACCCATCAGTCGCCACGTATATTCGCTTTTTTACTGAAACCGATGCTATGAGGTGGCTTGGGAATAGCCTATTTATCTCAACAGTTCTAACGTTTACAAATGTATTGTTCTGTTCGCTAGCAGGCTATGCCTTTGCAAAGCTTCGTTTTCCAGGTAGAAATACGATTTTTTGGATGTTACTTGGAACGATGATGATTCCAGCACAAGTGACGCTTATTCCCGTTTATATCATTGTGGTAAATACGCTTCAGCTGGGTAATACGTACACAGCGATTATGCTACCAATGTTTGCGACTGTAGGAAATATCTTTCTAATGAAGCAGTACATGTCGACCTTGCCAACAACGCTTATTCAAGCAGCTCGAATTGATGGCTGTAGTGAGTGGCGAATCTTTTATAAAATTATTCTACCGATTTCAAAGCCTGGTTTGGCTGTGTTAGCAATCTTTACATTTGTGGCTACATGGAATGAATTTTTCTGGCCGTTTCTCGTTACACAAACAAGTTCAATGAGAACGATTCAGATTGGACTAGCGAGCTTTAAATTTGCGGAAGCTACCGACTTTGGCGCCATGATGGCCGGTTCAGTAATTGCAGCATTACCAATGTTTATCTTGTTTTTTTCCTTACAAAAGTATTTCTTACAAGGCATTACGATTGGTGCAGTGAAAGGGTAGGTGAAAAAATGGCAACGATAGTATTTGAAGGGATTACAAAAACGTTTGCAGATGCGAAAAAAGGTGGAATTTTCACGGCTGTTGACGAAGCAACTTTCGAAATAAAAGATAAAGAATTTCTTGTTTTCGTTGGTCCTTCAGGCTGTGGAAAAACGACATCGCTACGGATGATTGCTGGGCTTGAGAAGCAAACAGGTGGAAATATCTATATTGATGGTCAACTTGTTAACCACGTTCATCCGAAAGATCGAGACATTGCAATGGTGTTTCAAGATTATGCGCTTTACCCTCATATGTCCATCGAACAAAACTTAAGTTTCGGCTTAAAAAATATGAAAATCGAAAAATCAATAATAGAAGAAAAAGTTGCGTATGCGTCAAAAATATTAGGGCTTGATCAGTTACTCGATCGAAAGCCGCGAGAGTTGTCAGGAGGGCAACGTCAGCGGGTTGCGTTAGGTCGAGCTATTGTGAGAGATCCTAAAGTATTTCTCTTTGATGAACCACTTTCTAACTTAGACGCAAAACTACGAGTGCAAATGCGAATTGAACTGGCAGAACTTCATCAACGATTAGGGGCGACTATTGTGTATGTCACTCACGACCAAGTAGAAGCGATGACACTTGGAGAGCGAATTGTGGTTATGAATGAAGGAAAAGTTCAGCAAATCGCTTCGCCACAGGAGTTATATGCACGACCACAAAATATGTTTGTGGCAGGGTTTATCGGTTCTCCGGCCATGAATTTTATTCCTGCTTACGTCCTTTCAGAAAACCAACTACAAATGGGCGACTATCTCTTAGATGTTCCCTTAGATCGACAAGACTATGTTCGTGCCTATGTAAATCGACAAGTGATGTTTGGCATTCGGCCTGAACATATTTTGCTAGACCCAAAAGGGAGTGTTGAGGTGAAGGTGAATGTGTTTGAACATTTAGGGGCAGAGAACCTTCTTTACTTCTCCTTTAATGAACAGTCCGTTATTTCAAAAACTGCTGGAGAAAATTTTATTAAAGCAGGTGAAACCATAGCGATGACGTTTCAAATGGAAAAAATGCATTTGTTTGATATAGAAACGAAACAAAGGATAGGGTGAAGCTATGTTTTCAGTTACATCGATAGTGCGTATAACTGCTAAAGATTTGTACCAGCATATTGTTTCGATTATCTCAATCAGTTTAATGGTGTCTCTTCTATGCGTGCCGTTTCTATTATTTTTGCCGTGGCAGTTGGCGATCGGCTTTGCGCTTTTTATTGGAGGACCAGTTTGGCTAGCGGCTACTGCTAGCATGGAAACGGTACTAACGAATAAAAACGTTCCGCTTATACGAACGTTTTTCATATCCGTAAAACGTCATTATTTTAAAGGGTTAGGGCTTACGTTCTTTTTCGGTGGGTTTGCATGTATACTTATCGCTTCATGGTGGCATTGGTCAATAGAGCAAACCTATGTAGCGTTTGCAATCGCTTGTTTTCAAAGCTATTTTGCAGGAATGGTGCTTTTAAGCCAACTTTATACAGTTCCACTCATAAACAAATACAACGTGAGCTTACTAAGAGCTATGGGTATTAGTTTAAAGTTATTGCTAAAGTATCCATTGTATACAATGGGCTGCTTCCTTCAACTCATTCTTTTTGCCGGGTTGCTTGCGTTTACAGTCATTGGGAATGCGCTTTTATTGCCGGGGGTTCTTGCAGTGTTTTTAAGTCGGATGGCTAGTGGTGCCGTTAGTCGATCAGATATCTTAGGTGATAGCACCTTTCGGAAGATGGATACGGTGGAATTATCATAGGCGTGATTGTTATACAATAGGCTTAATGATCAAACATGCGATCGTTAAGTCTTTTTCAGGTTCGTTCTTTAGCTTCTTTCATCGCTTGTATTCACACCTTCTTTCCAATAAAGTAGTAACAAGGGGGTTGCCTATGAAAATTCGTTCATTTGAAGAAAAAGATCGAAACAACGTTAAAGCATTAACGAGACGATTTTTGCAATTTGATTTAATGAAGCACCGCGATCGAACAGTGATGGAACAAAAACAGGAGGCGTTATTGCTAGAATCTCTTCAGCGTGATGACTTGTCCCTGTTCATTGCTGAAAATGAT
The DNA here is from genome assembly GCF_028735875.1 of Shouchella hunanensis. GTDB lineage: Bacteria > Bacillota > Bacilli > Bacillales > Bacillaceae_D > Shouchella > Shouchella hunanensis. The sequence goes on along the minus strand of NZ_CP117834.1, from coordinate 854,406 downwards.
CACCATTTCTTAGGATATTTAGAAATGCGTTTGCAAAATGACTTTTTTACTAATGAGCGACAGGGGTACATATCGGCTATTGCCACAACGCCTGAAGCTGAAGGCAAAGGCGTAGGGAAACGGCTCATGCAAAAAGCAGAAGAATGGGCTCAGGAACAAGGGGTCCACACAATTGTTTTAGATGTATTTAAAGCGAATGAACATGCCGTTGCGTTTTACGAAAAATTCGGGTATCAACAAGAAATCGTCAAAATGACAAAGCCGTTAGACCACTAAAAGTACGCAAGGTTATTCTCTTGCGTACTCATATCTGACTTTTTTTCGTTCAACGTTTCCATAGAAAATACCCGCGAAGATAATCGCTACACCGGCCCATTGCATCGGTAAAATGGTTTCCCCGAGTAACGCAATGGACAAAATAAGCGCAACAGGTAGTTCTGCTGTAGAAAGAATGGCGCCTAGACCAGAACCAATCTTTGGCATGCCAATTGAAAACATGAGTGGCGGCAAGACTATGCCAAATAAGCCAAGTAAAAAAGCTATGCCGATAAACCCCGTCTCAATTCCAGTGAATGAAAGCGTTTCTGCGGTCGGGACAAGAATGATCGCAGATAAAAGAAATCCACCGATGGAAATAATGAACCCTTTCTGGACAACAGGAACATCCGTACCAACTACTCCAGTCACATACATAAATAAAGCAGAGCAAAACGCACTAAGCAACGCCCAGAATGCACCAACCCAATCAAATTGTACAGCACTCTGTAAAACGCCAGCTGCTAAAACGGAGCCCGCTATTAAAACGACAATGGAAAGAAGGCGTCGTTTTGATGGTATTTTTTTAGCGAAAATAAATTCGTAAAAAGAACCAATCCATACAAATTGAAACAAGAAAATAACGGCAAGTGACGCATCTAATGTTTGCAACGAATGATAATAGAAGATTCCTGTAAGCCCTGTTGGAATACCACAGGCAAGTAGAGCCAATACCATCTTTATCGGAATCTTTTTTCGGGCTGAGAATAACAGTAAAATTGCTAAAATGATAAAGCCAAAAAAGAACTGTGTCATGACGACATGAACAAGATCAGCCCCTTGTCCGTAACCAATTTTAACAAAAGTGGATAAAATGCCAAAGCAGGCACCGCCAATTAATACAGCTAATGAATAGAGCCATGTTGATTTCATTTTTTTACCTCCCTTAAATACATAAAAAAGCCACACTAGGCACGAAGCCCAGTGTGGCGGAAAAAGAGCAGTTATTGCTCTGAAAAGGTCCACAAGTTAAAAACTTTTGTTCATAGTATAAGGTTTAACCGTTTTTGATTGTACACGATATCATGAAAAAAGACAACAGGGAAGATAGCTGACGCGTGTGCTTGCTAAAAAAAAGCTCATCAACCTAGTCGATGAGCAAAAGACATGTTCCTCTATTCTTTTAAGTATTATGTGCAGTGAGATTGATTGGTTAACTGAGGTGACCAGCACGCCATAATCGTTGCTTCTTTATAGTCGCTATCAATGACATGGATAGCTTGAGGGTTTTTCATAAGTAAGCCCAATATGTCAGCTGCCATTTGTTGGTCTTCATCATCTGGCCGCGCTGCCAATTCTTTTAAGGCATGTAAAAATTGTTGATTAAGAAGATCATAAACAATGGCTTGTTCCATCCTTATCACCCTTTCGCCTTTCACTCTAGTGTGTACCTGTTTTCACATAATCGCAAACCTTTTGCTTACGATGAAGAAATACTCTATCTTCATCTTAGGCAATGACAGAAGAATTCATGCCTGTTCATTAAAAAAAGATTCGTTTTTTTGTATTCGCTTTTTAAAACTAAATTCCTTTAGCGAAACAAAAGGGTTTTTGCGGATTTTTTGTTTCGAGCAATGCGAATTATAAATTAACTATTTAGAAAATTTATATCCGCGTAATTCGTGTTTTTACTATAGCAAATGCCTTTATAAAAGTAAATGCATTTGATGCACGCGCAATTCTTTTTTATGTTGACCTTTACGTTACGTCATCCACTATCGTAAGCGTAGGAGGGGATAATATGATCATAAAGGTAAACGATCCATTGCAACAGTACGAGGAGTTAATACAGTTAGCATCGTTGGAGCAAAGACAGCATTTTTTTCGCTATAAAATGATGGAGCCATTAAAGATGATGTGGGCTCACTTGCAAGTACCGATGAAGGCAAAGGAACCGAATGGCTATGACGTTATCTATGCAGCAGACATGTTAGGTTTCGCTAACTTAGATGACCGACACACTTTGGAAAAAGGAGTAAAGCGGTTACGAAACATGAACATAGTCGATCGTGGGAAGACGACACTCCATTATTTACTGGAAGTAGTAAATGGTCAAGGTTTAGAACTGAAAGCTGATAACATTTATTTAGGAATTTATTTAGCAGATGAAGTTAAATTGAACCATCTCGATGGGTATACAGGATTCGGTGGAATTCCAGGTTATTTAATGGTACATCTCTTTCCGAATGATCGAAATACCTCTCGTTTTGAGGGGTTACTTGCCCATGAATTTCATCATAATGTGCGTTTTTCTTATTTTGATTGGAGTCATGGTAATGTAACCGTAGGTGAATACCTAGTTATCGAAGGATTAGCAGATGTATTCGTAGAAACACTTTATGGAAAAGAGCAGCTTGGTCCATGGGTAACAGGCTTAGATGATGAGGATTTAAGGTATTCCATTTCTGTCATAAAAGATGCTTTGCACGTAACAGGTTTTGCAGAAGTAAGTAGCTATATGTTTGGCGACCCCTATGCAACAGAGAAGGGCTATCAGCGAGTTGGTCTTTCATTCGCTGCTGGCTATGCAGTCGGTTATGTAGTGGTTAAATCGTTTTTAGAACGAACGGGAATGACCATATTTGACGCCACACGATGTAAAAGCGATGACATTATTGCGCGTTCAATGATTTTTTAAGGGGAAAAGGAAAGGTTTCTCTTTTCATTTCCATCTATTTCGATTATTATCTAATTAGATGGAGGGATATCATGCAATTAAGTCGAATGGTTCATTTTCATAAAACGCTTGGAGATAAGACAAGAATTCAAATTATTAGCATGTTAAAAGCAGGGCCACTCCACAATGGTGCCATTGCAGGTAAACTCGGACTCACTCCACCGACCATTTCCCATCACTTAACAAAGCTAAAAGAAATTGATGTGATTTATCAAAGAAGAGACAAGAATACGATCTATTTTCATTTGAATGAATCGAAGCTAAAGCAAATGGCAGAGGCTATAATCCGTATCGGTGGAGAAGACCGGTTTGAGTATTTTGATGTACCGTCTGAGGAAAAAGCAGCCATTGTAAAAAGCTTTTTCGATCGAGAGGGAATGTTAAGCCATCTTCCGGCGCAACGGAAAAAAAGGCTCATTATTCTTGAAGTGATTGCACGGCAATTCGATGAAGGACGGCAGTATGCTGAAACAGACGTCAATCAAGTGATTAAACGATACAACAGTGATTACGCAACGATTAGAAGAGAACTGATTATGTCTCATTTCATGTACCGAGATGAACAGCAATATGAATTAAATCCGAAAGAGATGTGGCCTGTTTAAGCAGGTTCTCTTTTTCGGAATCTATTTTGATAATTGTCTAATTAGATAGAGGTGTAATATGGCGAGTATACTAAAAAAAGAGAAAGAGTATTCGTATCTGTTTTGGAGTTCACTTTTTATTGAGATCGGCCATCGGTTCGCTCAAGTCGCTTCATTTGCCCTTGTCTTTCAATTAACAGGCTCAGGATTTGCATTAGGAATCTTGCTCTCATTGCAAGTTTTGCCAACAATTCTACTTGCGCCAATAAGCGGCGTGTTGGCGGATCGATTTCATAAAATTAAACTGATGAGTTTGTCAGCGTTGATTCGTGCCCCATTTGCTTTATTGCCACTTGTGGCGATTAGTACGGGAGACGTACCATGGCTGTATATCAGTACCTTTCTCATTGCTATTGGCAATGCTTTCTATCGACCTGTTCGGTTTGCAGCGATCCCAGACCTTGTCCAAAGAAAGAATCTTTTGCACGTTAACGGAATGGAGCAACATTTGATTGGCTATACGCTTGTGTTTGGTTCCTTAACCGGTGGCCTGTTTGCGTTTTGGATAGGGACGAACGTCTTATTTTTATTGAATGGAAGTTGTTTGCTCTTTGCAGCAGCTGTGTTAAAACCGATTTTGTCCGTTAAAACACGAGAACAGAAGCTAGTAACAACTGTACACTTACCTGTTTTACAAACAATGAAGTGGTTTGTTGGCATACGCGTGTTACAAGTTTTTTTTATCATGATGCTTCTTATGCCTCTTGCAAATGGGATCGATAATATCGTGATGAATATGATCGCTCTTGATGAATTTGACCGAGGTGAACTTGGCGTTGGTCTCATGTATGCTGCTCTTGGCCTTGGTTTTGTACTTAGTTCAAAGATGACCCCTTATCTGAAAAAAAGCTATTTAACGATAGGGGTTATTATGATTGCGCTTGAAGGAGTCGGGCATCTTTTGTTAAGTCAGTCAGTCTTCTTTATACAGGCGCTGATTGTAGCGGTTAGCATTACGTTTGTAGGGGGAATTAGCACGATATGCTTTGATACAGTTTTAATGAAAATCCTTCCTCCATCAAAACGGGGCGTGCTATCAGGCACTTTGTCCATGGTACAGACGAGTGCAATGGGACTGGCGATGATGGCTGGTGGGTTTTTAAGTGAATGGTTCACTGCTTTTCAAATGGCATTCGTTATTGGATTTGTGTATATAGGGTTTGCTCTCTTCTTTTTCCAATTGGTGCGACGACTGCAAATAAAAGCATCCATGCGTCAGTTAAGGGAAGTTGAAAAACAAGACGGATACATCTAGAGGAAAACTAGCCGTTAGGTGGCAAAATGATGGTATCATAAGAGGAGTTGAATAACTCATAGTTGTGGGGATTGGTAGCACTCTCGAGAGGGGGTGATGCCGTGTCGGTTTTTGAAGCACTTAGTTTAGCTTTAGGGTTTGGGATGTTTATTCTTGCCTTAGTGACGTTGGTGCTTTTGCTGATTAAAAAAAATTAAGTCCCCACGATGAGTTGACGGCTCAGGAGGACTTAACTCTCTTCTTGCGCCAGTTCCCACTCTATGTGGGATTCGACGCCCGTCTAGTGGTCGCACACTAGGCGGTTTTTTAGTTTACGTTGTTTGTCTAGTTAGTATACCCTATTCAATCGATTTTAACCAGTTCTACAGAACGGCTTACCGTACACTTCATTTTGTTTTAAAAAAAGGAATTCGATCGAATATGTAGAATACAATCGATTCGGTTTTTTTTTATAAGGATGTGGTGGAATTGACTGCGAAACTTTTATTTGCATCTCAGGCGATTGCTCTCCCGACAAAAGCGCAAATGAATGAGCTGCTCGCTGTTCACGGGCTAGGGAAGGTACTTAGCTTTAATGGGACAAAGGAAGGGGCAATGAAGCAAACACTGGCTATAGTGTCCACTGAGGGTGAGTGGATCGTAAAAGGAAACCCAATTTATGAAGGGCAATTAGATGAAGAAAAGTATGTGATCGATTGTTTAGCCGAAAAAACGTCTCTAAAGGTGCCAACCCCATACATTGTTCATCATGATACAGATATTCTTGGATTTTCTTATAGCATCATGCCAAAAATGAGAGGGATGCATCTTCATGATGTAGCGCATGAGTTGACAATGGAGGACCATTCTGCTGTTGCTAAATCGTTAGCTAGTGTATTAAGAGAAATGCACGAGTGGAAAAGCTTATCGTATGGTGAGCTTCATCCTCTCAAGCATTCTATCGAATCTTTTCAACCTAGTTACAAAGACTGGCTCTTTAATCGAATCATCCATTGGTTCCATGATGCAAAGAAATATTCAACATTAACAGAGGCAGATGAACGTTGGATGTTTGGAGAACTGAAAAGTGCCTACGACGTTTTTTCTAAGATGAATGATCCGTGTTTTGTGATGGGTGATGTTAAACCAGGAAACTTCCTTGTAGACCAACTAGATGGACAATGGGCAATAAGTGGATTATTTGATTTTACAAATAGTTATTTTGCAGATCCATTAGTAGATTTAACGAAAATGATTCTTTTTTATCAGAGACAAGAGCTACCTATAATTGCAAACGAATTTATTCTTGAGTATAGCACTGGACAGCGATTAGTAGAGATTCAATCTCGCTTGCGCATTCATTTATTGCACCAACTTGTACTTGATTGGGGTTATTTCCATGCGATGGGACAACCCATTCATACATCGTTTGAAAAATGGGTTAAGACCATTTTTATTCATTTACACTTGAAGTGACTAGGTGAAACAAGAAGTTTATGCGTATATTACAAGAATTTAAGACGGTAAGTTGGAGGTTTTTGTCTTGCGTCACTCAATTCACTCGAGGACACGGTGATTAGTTGCACGATCTTTAATGTAAAGGAAGGGTTGAAATGAATGTTCAGTTAATAAGAGCAGAAGTGGAACAGCGGCAAATACTTTCAAACTTAGTGCAGTTTTATTTGCACGATTTTTCATCGTATATTGATTTAGATGTAGAATCGAACGGCCGCTATACGGATTATCCTCTACTAGATTATTGGACAAAACCTAAGCATGATCCGTACTTTGTTATTGTGGATGATTGTTACGCAGGTTTTGTTCTTGTTAAACAGATTGAGATTAGGCAACAGCCTTATCATTCGATCGCAGAATTCTTTATTATGAGGAAGTATCGCCGACAGGGTTTAGGTAGACTCGTTGCTAGACAGGTCTTCCAAGATTATGAAGGCCGTTGGCATGTTTCGCAATTAAAAGAGAATAAACCTGCGCAAACGTTTTGGAGAAAAGTCATTGAGGAATGGACAGACGGTGAATTTACTGAGCAAATTGGAGTGAGAAAAATGACTCACTTTTTCAATCAACATATATGTGAGGTGGAGAGTGAATGTTTACCGAATATGGAAAGCTAAGTACGCAATTTTATGAAGCAACAAAACCAATTGGTTTTTCGATGTCTGGAGATATTGAGTTTTATCAGCAGCGATTAGCAGGCATTACCGGTAGAATATTAGAAGCAGGTGTTGGAACTGGTAGAATGCTTATTCCGCTTCTAAAGAACGAGTTATGTGTGGATGGTGTAGATGCATCAAACGATATGCTCGCTTTATGTAGGGAACACTGTGAGAAACGGAATCTCGATCCATTTCTCGTGACACAAAGGCTTGAAAATCTGGAATTGCCGCATATGTATGAGGCGATTATTATGCCTACTGGCTCTTTTGCTCTGTTAAATGGCCGCGAGAACGCAATGGAGACGTTAACGCGCTTTTACCGACATCTCTCACCTGGTGGTCGACTTCTTATTGATCTAGGTTTTCCTAAGATGTTTTCAGAAGATAGCCAATCGTTAAGGACGGTTGAACTCGGTGATAAAGAAGGGATTACCCTCTCTGTTTATGACGTGGAAATGAACTGGATAGACCAATATTCGCTTACCTATTTAACCTACCGGAAGTGGCAATCTGGAAAAGAGGTTGATACAGAGTTGCAACAGTTTAAGGTATATTGGTACGGAGTAGAAGAATTTACATATATGCTTAAAGAAGCTGGATTTACATCTATACAAATGTCGGCTGATTATCTTCATGATAAAGCCCCATCGAAGGAAACGTCGCTTATTACGTTTGAAGCGATACGTCGTTAACGTTGTTGCTCATGCAGGAAATAGGCGTGCATCTTCATGAACGTTGCGATAGATGAAAAAGCTATGTGGCGGTTCTTTTCGAAAGGATCGCCATAGATGTAAATAAAGTAATAATGATGAGGCTTGATATGGTTGTTAGCCATTGTGTAGTTGATAAGTGATACAGGTCTAATTCAGTGATAATTATAGCAATGACTAGATAAACAAGAGTTGTAAGAATCGCATAAAATCCTGCTTTATCACGAATGGCCTTCCATTTTTCCGTTTTATTTCCGACCTTTGCTACGACATAAGCTAAACAAAGCATCATCCATCCCATTGCAAACGGACTAAGGAAATAGCCACTAAAAACCCCATCGGACAAACGTGTTGTAAAGAGTAAAAAGACTCCTAATCCAGTAAGTAGTATACCGCCAATTGTATATGCAGTCTGTAGGGTGCGTCGATGATCCACGGGTTTTCTCCTCCTCCTTTGTTTCCATAATAAGTATAAAAGTAGACTGTTTTCGCTGTAAATACCTTTTCTTATCAAGATGTTCACATCAAAAAAAGCACATATAGGATCTGATCCATATGATGTGCTTTTTATAGGGGGATAAGTAAAAGCGTTAGCGGATGAGCTCCCAAACATCGGCACGACCAGGAGTTTCACCGCGAGTCCACCATTTTGCACGGTATACTTGACCGTTGTGTGTTACATAGTCACCGCCAACATAAGTTGCCGTTGATGTCCAAGCAGGGTGTGCAGGTGGCTGTTCTGGTGAACCTGGGTCTGGATTTGGAGTAGGATTACTGCCACCACTGAACTGAGCATCAATGACTTGGTAGAACGCATTTACAGTATCTGCGACATCCCAAACACCAAGAATGACGTGATAACCTGAACGCTCAGGCACGGTTAATTGGTGACTTACTTTTTGTCCTGGACGAGCACCACCATCAAACTTTTCATAAAATGGGACTAGTTCAAATTGATCGCGGGTTAATGGCTGATTAGGGTTCCAGTTAGGTTTCGTAATATAGTAATGCCATTTTGCTGTGGAATGCATCGCTGTAAGGTGCCACCTAAACGTTTGATAACCACTATTCATGTTTACTTTAGACCAACGATTAGAAGATTGGGCATCTAGTTGTGGAAAAACGCCCCCTGCAGATGCAATCTGTCCGTCTGGAATACTTGCACCAGGGAACCCTTTCGGCGCTTCTAAACTTTGCGGTTCATAGATGACGGCACCGCAATCTGTGTTTACACGTTCGGCACATAATAATGCTCTAGACTTGGGAGATTCAATGTAGCCATGTGCACTTGCCGATTCTGCGTTTGCGAAAACAAACAAAGCAGATGCAAGAACAGTGAAACCAATTGACTGAAGAAACGAGTGACCTTTCTTTTTACCAATCAAACGAACTCCTCCTTTTTGTTCGCAAGTTCTGCTTGCGTACCTTCATTGTAACGATGTGTATTTAAAAATAAATTGGGAAATGAGCCAGTCAACTTTCAAGAAAAAGAATGAAAAATGTTCTGAAACGCAAAAAAATAATAGAATGATCCGCTAATAAAGCTGGATGAAAGTACGAATGAGAGTTGAATAAGTGTTCTTTTTATTCGTAAATAGATAAGGAAAAAGAGGTATAATCTTGATTGAACTAAATGGAAGATAACGGAATATTCGTTTTTTGTTAAAAGAATGAAGCTTCATAGTTCCTTAAAAAAATACATTGCCCTATTGGGAAACCACTTAAAAAAAATTGCTCGTTTTGCAGAAAGGGACAAATAATTTATTTTTTCAGTGGAAAAATAAATTAAATTCTCTAGTCAGATAGAGTGGATGCAGGAAGTAAATAGAGCGCTTACAATTGATTATCAACAATTTTTTTTTAATGAGCCATCATTTTCCCAACAAAGAAATTGTGAAATAAGTGCTAATTCGACATTTGCTGCCGAAATTTCGACAAAATCACGTGCGAAATGAGGGTTGGCTAGTTAAGTGCAGTAACGTACTAAAGAAAAATAGATGAATGCAACGTGTGCATTGCTAAATATATCCCAATACGAACCCACCGAAGGCTATGCTAGAATAAATATAACGAAAAGCTAATGCAGAATGTTTTTCGAACGAACGAATCATTTGTCATCCCCCCTTATTGGAATGCTCTGGAGATACCAGAGTATTTTTTATGTGAAAAATCCCTCCAACGAATGAAGGGATTATGGCTAATCCAAGATTTCTTTTGCACGTGTCCTCTTTATGCGTATTCCTCTCATTGTTAAGCCAACCCCAATAACAACTGCGCTATAAGCAGTTATCATACGCCAAAACAACATGCTCAAAATCAATTTTTCTTCAGCCATAAACGATTGAAAGACGGCTGAGAACGTCATTTCAGCTGCGCCGCTTCCTCCTGGTGTTGGAACAATTGACGCAAACATCATGACAAACGCATGGAAAGAGGAGCTAGTAAAAAGAGACATGTGGATCGAAAATGCTTGAAACACAAAAAAAGGGATGATGAAAAAAAAGCCTAGCTGAATGAATGTATAAAGCATGCCTACCATAAGGGCTTGTTTATGTTGGATAAAATAGAGACTTTGTTCATGAAACGGCTCTAAGAATTGATCTAATTTCTGCTGCCATAAACGTGCTGTTTCTTTTTTAAACCATTGAACGGGCTTAAGAAACAACTCACCTAACCCTTTTGCTGTTCGTTGGTGAAAGAGCACGAGGGTTAATCCGATTATGATGCTCGCGTGAACAATATAGCCTATAACGATAAAAAATCCCATGCTCGGTAAAATGGAAAATAGGCTTTTATAGCCAATGCCCAAAAATAAAGTAAAGCTCAAGACAAGTCCAATTTGAAAAAGCAAAAACTTCATTAACAAAAGAGAGGTTGCGCTTCCGCTGTGATAACCTCGCTTTACTAATACATAAAGTTGTGCAGGTTGACCTCCAGTTGCAAGAGGCGTTATTTGATTGAAGAACTGACCGATTAATGTTGTATGCATAGCTGTTTTGAACGATAGTCTTTGCTTATTATGTGCTGACAGCCAAATAAGACTTAATGCTTCAAATAGCCAGCTTAAACCAATACACAAAAAAGCAAGTAGAAGCCAGAAACCATTCATATCCCGAAGCCCTAATAAGAACACCGATACGTCTATATTTTTAGCAAGTAACCAGACCGAAAGGATACTGATAAACAATACAATGCCAAGCTGAAAAGCTGGTTTTTTAGGCATGGGAAGAGGATGCAACTACTCCGTGTACATGTCTATAAAACTGATTCCAAACAGTTGTTAAGCGTTCTTCAGAATAGGCGTAAGCTCCTTTTTTAGATAGGTTCTGTGTGTGTTGATAGTACTGGTCGTCTTCTCTAAGTCGGTCTATTTGTCCAATAAAGCTCTTGTTAGAAGTGCCGGTTACATAATAGTCAAACAAAATGTCTTCATATAAATCTAAATCTCTTAATAAAAGGGGCTTTTCACAGCTCATTGCCTCTAGAATTGTCATTGGAAAAAGTTCGTTGTACGATGGAGAGAAAAACAGATTACAAGCATTATAATAGGCTTGCATGCTTTCTCTAGGTACAATTCCTGGAAAATGAACATTGGTAGGTGGTTGATCTACATAGGCTTTTAATTCGTGGTAACCAGCCGTTAATTTACCAAATGAAAACCCGCCTGCCCAAATAAAATGAATGTCCGGTCGCTGGCTTGCTATGTCTAGAAAATCTTTTACCCCTTTTCGATGCTGGATTTGTCCTGCTCCTAAAACGACGAATGCATCTTCAGGTATCCCAAGCTCAGCGCGAATAGTACTTTTTTTACCGGCAGAAAAGGACGCTTTAGAAACGAAATTTGGAATGTAATGGATTTTATCTTGATCCAACCCTAATGCTACTAATTTCGGTATAAAGCTTGGATTTACTACAATTAGATGATCCATTCTTTTGTAGAAAGACACCATATAGTAATAAAAAAGAGAGCGAATGGGTTTAGGCAATGAAAGGCTGTCGTCTACTGTTTCAGGTAAGAAATGAACGTAGCCAACTTTTACCCCAGTTCTCTTGAAGAATGTTGTTAAGAAAAAACGAAAGTCGATTGTATGATAATGCGTAATATCAGACCGTCGGAACTGATTAATTGCTAGATCATAGCTTTGCTCGTTTTGGGATTGGAGGAGGTTGATCAGCTCTCGATACGCCGAGGCAACCCCTTGCCCTTGTACTTTTTCAGCTGATGATAGCATAGTTAATTTCATTATGATGACCTCCTCATTCGGTATAACGCCGATATCGCTTTTTTATGAGTAGATTGTTCCAATGTGTTGGCGAGTAAATGGGTGCGGTAAATTGCTTCAATCTTTTTACCAAATACTTCGGCAGAGAGAGATTCAACAAATTGACTACTTTTTACTTGAACAGCCACCTGCTCTTGTTTCTGTTGGAAGATGGTGTCTAGCAATGGAGCAAGGTCATCGTCTTTTTCAAAGATGTAGCCCGTTTCTTTGTGCACAATTGCATGTTGAATACTTGGATCTGCTTTGGCAACAACCACACATCCTGCTGCCATTGCTTCAAAATAGGTTAAACCTTGAGCCTCAGTGGTGGACGCACTGACGAAAAGGTCACAGAGTTGGTAATAAATATGGACATCTTCCCAACAAACTGCACCAATAAACTGAACATTATCTTCAACAGCTAGAGTCTTTGTCAGCTTCTTTAGTGAAGCCTTATGCGGACCCTCACCAACCAAAATGAGTTTAATGGGCGTATTGCCTTTTTTTGAATGGTGAACAGCATGAATTAAAGCGTCTATATTCTTCTCTTCTGCCAATCGACCAACAGAGACAATAACCCGATCTTCGGGGAGGATATTCAGCTTTTTACGGAGAATAGCCGCTTGAAACATCGATTCCGCCGTTCGTTTAAAACGGTTAACATTGATCCCTGTAGGTATAACTCCAATAGGAGATTGAACGTTGTATCGATGCAACGTCCGCTTTACTTTTACAGTGGGCGCAATAACCCGATCCGCTTTGTGACAAAACCATTTTGTCATCCAACCAACCATTTTAGGTGTTAACAGCTTTCCTTGAGCAACGTAGTGTAAGTAATCCTCGTACATCGTGTGATAGGTGTGTAGAAAAGGAAGCTTATGTTTGTAAGCCATGTATTTTCCTAAATACCCCATTGTAAATTCGGTATGAGTATGAATAAGATCAATGTCATATAGCTTTATAAGTTTTGATGCTCTTCTCATTCCACGGTAAGCGAGATGTCGCTCTGGAATAATGGTGGTTGATAAGCTTGGGAAACGAAAGATCTTACCAGATTCTATTTCTACTTGTGCTTGTTTATCTTCGGACGTAAAGATGAAGACGTTATGGCCTCTAGCGGTTAATTCTCGATCAAGTGTTGCAATGGAAGTCGCAACTCCACTGATTTGTGGGAAGTAAGTATCAGTAAAAATACCAATATTCACATTTGACCCTCCTGTCTTTAGTGATTGTTTATGAATATATGCATGTGAGCGATTTTATGCTTACCAAACGGTAATGGAAGAATGCACTTAATTATACGATTTTTCTTACAAGTAAATGGGTATTGGCTCATTTCTTTAGAAAAACTTAAGAAATGACTTCAATATGTTCGTTCGCTATTAACGTTATCATGATTATTACTCTGCTGAACCGAGCGGGAGAATGAATGTGTATACGTCTCTAGCCGTATTTTTCTAAAGAATAGGAAGGAATCTAGGACTATAAAAGACGTTTTCTCCCATTTTTTCACTTCATTCACAACAGAATGATAGATCTTTTTTACCTTATTACATGTTTTACAAAAATATTAGAGATTTCGACAATATTAGTCGTCATTTTTTGCTACGCTTAGAGAGTCTACGGACAAGCGTTTAGTATTGATTTCATTGAGGAGGAACATCAGGGATGGAGAAATGGAAAAAGTGGGTAGGTGCTAGTCTTGTCGCACTATCTCTACCGTTTAGTGTTAACGGGGAAGCGCACGCAGAAGAGAAAGCACTGAATATTTTTCATACGAATGATATTCATGCATCGTTTGAAGAGTACGGGAAAGTGTCTGCTTATGTAAAAGAAAAGCGAGATCAGCTTGAGCATGTGTTATTTGTTGATGCAGGTGACTTTGCAAGTGGCAATCCCGTTGTTGATTTAAATTTTGGGAAACCGATGGTGGATGTATTTAACCTTGCTGGTCTTGATGCATTTACGATTGGAAATCATGAATTTGACTATGGACAAGCATATTTACAAGAAAATATGGAAGATTCCTTATTTCCATGGCTCGGTGCAAATATGAGTACAGGGGAAACAGGTGTGGAAAACCCTGAACCTTATACGATCATTGATGTAGATGGCATAGCGGTCGGTATCCTTGGTATTACACAAGCACCACCTGCCACGGCCCCGGTGAATGTTATTGGCATGACGTTTGATCAAGACTATGCGGAAACGGCTCTTTCCTACCAGGCTGAGCTCGAGGAGCAGGCAGATGTGATTGTGGCGCTAACGCATATTGGACATGATCAAGATCGTCGCTTAGCAGAAGCGGTAGACTATTTTGATGTTATTATTGGTGGTCACTCGCATACAACATTACGTCAGCCTGTTGTTGTGAATGGCACGCCGATTGTCCAAACAGGGTCGAATTTAGCGAATCTCGGTGAGCTTACGCTAACGTATAATGATGAGACCGAAGAAGTGACGAATGTAGCGGGGACTTTAACGGCTGTGTCTTCAATGACAAGTGTTGATGAAGAGGTTCAAGCTGTTATTGATGGCTACGTTGAAGAAATGGAAGACGTTTTAGGGAAGGTTGTTGGCTACAGCGACACAGGGTTAACGAGAGATGGACGCTTTAACGGCGATGCACCGTTAGGGAATTTCTGGACAGATGCTATGCGTGACTTTGCTGATGCAGATGTAGCGTTAACGAATAACGGTGGCTTGCGAGACAGTATTGCACCGGGAGAAGTAACGCTAAATGATCTTTATTCAATTGAACCATTTGCCAATGAAATTATGGTTATTGAGATGACAGGTGCAGCGATTGAAGATGTCATTGCATTTTCTTATTCTAGAGACAATCGAAATCAAATTGACCTTCAGACATCCGGCTTACACTATGACATTATTACAGGAACTACAGGAAATTATTTAGGAGCAAACTTAACAATAGACGGACAAGCGATTGATGAAAACGAAACTTACATGGTCGCAGTCGCCGATTATATCGGAACAGGTGGTTCCGGATATCAGTTTGAAGGCGAAGTGATCCACGAAACAGTTGGTCTAATGACAGCAGCGATGGAGCAGTATGCTCTACGTTTGACTGATGCTGGCGAAAAACTAAATTACTATAGAGAAGGACGTATATCTATTAAAGTAGATCCTTCTGGACCAAATCCAGGCGAAATTATTGGTTCGACTGATACGGGTCTATATTCAGCTAACAAAAGTACGCAAGATGTTGGTATCGGAAATTTATACACAGACGCCATTCGAACAAAAACAGGAAGTGACATTGGGCTTTTAAATCGAAGCTCCATAACAGGAGAAATCCCTCCTGGAAGTATTACCGATCGCCAAATTGAAGCATTAGATTCTTTTGGCAATGCCATTGTTGTTGTTGAAACAACAGGTGAACGAATAATGGACGTGTTACTCGAACAGTCCCGTTATCATAATGGTGTTGACCTACAAGCTTCAGGTTTAACATATACGCTTATACCAGATGGAAATCGTTATGAGTTAGCAAATGTGAACGTGCACGGAGAGCCGATAGATGCTGAGGAAACGTATACGGTTGCATATAATGATTACATGCACGGAACAAACTTTTATCAATTAGGAAATGTGCTGGACGATTCCTATGGACCAGTATGGCAAGCTGTTGTGGATTATGTAATGAACCAAACAGAACCGATTAATTATGAAGAAGGAAGCAGAATTACGATTGAAGGATCAGAGCCAGGTGATCCGACTGGTACGAGAACGGTAGCAGAAGCAATTGGAAACAATAGCGGAGTCTATCCTGTAAAAGGATACATCGTCGGTTCAATTGTAAACCAGCGTCCTGTGATTGGAGAAGGGACTCACGCTGTGTCGAATCTGTTACTGGCGGATTCACCTAATGAAACCGATCGCAGTAAGATGTTGCCTGTACAGCTTGTGAGTGGTACAGCAGTGAGAAACGGTTTAAATTTAGAAAGCAATCCAACAAATCTAGGCAAGGCAGTACGTATCACTGGTTCTTTGGAAGCTTATTTTTCTACTCCTGGTATGAGAGCGCCTAGTACGTTCGAATGGATAGAAGAGGAAGGCCCTGTAGAACCTGAACCGCCAGTTTGTTCGTTTGACGAGTGGAGTGGTAGTCAAGTGTATACGGCAGGGGATCGTGTTGAGTACAATGGTGACTTTTATGAAGCAAAATGGTGGACGCAAGGAGAAAACCCAAGCCAATCTGGTCAGTGGGACGTATGGAAAAAAGTAGCGGACTGCTATGAGATTCCTGAAGGTCCTCAAGAATGGAATAAGGATCAAATCTACGTTGCTGGTGATCAAGTTCTTTTAGATGGGCAGCTCTATGAAGCAAAGTGGTGGACGCAAGGAGAAAACCCAAGCCAATCTGGCCAGTGGGACGTATGGAAAAAAGTAGCCGAATAACAAAAAGCAGAGATATGGATTTCCGTATCTCTGCTTTTTTTATACAAAAAAGAATGATTAAAAAATGGGAACTGTGGAATATCAAAAAGAAAGAAGAATATACAAAAAGGAGGAGACAACAGTGCCCCAAAAAGAAATTGAAGAAAAAATCATAGCAGAACTTAAAAAAGTAGATACTGTATCAAGCGTTAAATTCGAGAAAAGTCTAGATGGTTTTAATGGCAATCCAGCTCATGTCATTGGCGATGTCATGATGGACTTGAAGCAGAAAGGTGTCATTGATAAAGTCGGAACCCTTGGCATTGAGGATGATGAAATTAAGCTGAATGAGCAATATAAATCAAACTAGAGCCCGGCTACAGTGAGGACCAAACCTCATTGTAGCTTTTTTTATTGGATAAGCGAGCCATTCTTATCGCACACTAGCAATAAAAAAGGAGCGATTATGGCTAAACAAAAGAAGCTAAAAGCAAAAGGGGGTCTTGCTTGGTGGCAACTCTCTCTTCTTGGGATCGGATGTACGATTGGAACAGGCTATTTCCTTGGATCTAGTATTGGGATCTCTCTAGCGGGACCTGCCATCGTCGTTTCATTTTTACTTGCCGCTATTGGCACATATCTTGTTTTCATTGCACTGGCACAGATGACTGCTAACGATCCGCAGGAAGGTTCATTTAGTGTTTATGCGGAAAACGCGTTTGGGGAGAAGCTTGGATTTGCCTCTGGCTGGAATTACTGGATGTCCAATATTTTAATCATAGGAAGTCAACTTACGGCGTTATCAATTTTATCGCAATTTTGGTTTGAAAGCACGCCATTATGGGTGTTTGCTGCTCTCTATTCAAGTTTGGCAATCTTTGTTGTCATTCTAGGAACAAAAGGGTTTGACTCTGTTGAAAACGTACTATCCGTTATTAAAGTGGCAGCCATCTTCATGTTCGTGGTGCTAGGTATATTGGCAGTTTTTCACTTAATCAGTCACTCGGGTCAAGAGCCAACGTTGCCATCTAACTTGAAGGAATGGTTTCCACGTGGATTTTCTGGTTTCTGGGGATCGCTCATTTATGCTTTTTATGCATTTGGAGGGATTGAAGTCATTGGTCTAATGGCGATGCAATTAAAGAAAAAGGAAGATGCACCAAAGGCAGGAAAAGTGTTGCTTATAGGCGTTACTGTCTTGTATACACTCTCTTTAGGGATTGCAGTGAGCCTTGTATCCTACACTGCGTTCAATGATTCTGAAAGTCCCTTTGTAACAGCCATGTCAACGTATGGGTTAGCATTTTTTCCGCATGTGTTTAATGGTGCTATCATTGTCGCTGGTTTTTCAGCAATGACAGCGTCGTTGTTTGGTGTAACAACATTATTAGCTCAATTAGCAAAGCGAAAACACGCGCCTTCCATATTCCAAAAGCGCGTTTCGTTTCACGATTTACCGTTCTTTTCATTGTTACTTGCCATTTGTGGATTAATTTTAGCTGTCGTTGCTGCATTGCTGTTACCAGGTCGTTTATTTGAATACATTACAACCGCAGCTGGCATTTTAATTTTAGTCAATTGGATGGTAATTTTACTGTCTAATTGGCGTTTACTTAACCCCACGCTTTGGCGAATCTGTGGCCATATTCTCGGTTTCTCGCTCATGCTTTTTGCGATTACAGGAATAGCTGTGGAAGAAACAGGTAGACCAGGTTTATACGTGAGTCTAGCATTTCTTCTTCTCATTATCGTTATGACGTTCATTGTAAAGAAAAAACGATATAAACCAAAAGTGTGGAATGGCTATACCCGTAAATAACTTTAAATAAATAAGTTTGTAGCCGTTTGTTAGGTGAACGATAAAGAACTGTTTAAAGGCTTTTAGCATCTATTGCTAGAAGTCTTTTTTAAGTCTATTTTTCTAGAGGTGAAAAGATGAAAGACATAATTTTAAAAGAAGCAAACGCCACGATCTACTTCGATCGTTCCAATTACTTACGAGAGCAAACAGTTGACCCGAAAAAGTTGGAAGTAGCAATTGTTTACTTAAAAGACTGTGGTGAGGATCAAGACTATGCGATGCTTGGGTATTTTTACCGCGTTCTCGGAAAAACAAAACAAGCCTTTTACTATTATCAGCGCTGTCTACAAAAAGCAGAAGATAATGGAGGCGATAAATCATTGTTAATCAACTCCATACGATTTGGTGAAGTTCTTAAGTGTGCACACCTACATGATGAAGCGCTTGCGTGGTTCAGAAAAGCATCTGAAATAGCTCACCGGTTAAGCGTTAGTGAGTATGATGATTTTATTCTGCAGCACAAGGGTAAATGTTTGTGGGAAATGAATGAACTTAGGAAGGCACGACGGTGCTTCGAAGAGGCTTATGCCTTGAGATTACAGAAAGGGG
This sequence comes from Shouchella hunanensis, assembly GCF_028735875.1. Classification (GTDB taxonomy): domain Bacteria; phylum Bacillota; class Bacilli; order Bacillales; family Bacillaceae_D; genus Shouchella; species Shouchella hunanensis. Next base: position 835,579 of record NZ_CP117834.1, on the reverse strand, counting down.
ACGAAACGCTTATTGAGTCAACGAAACAAGCATTACGTTTATTGGTCTAAGGTTGGTGTCACAAAAATGCAAGAAGTCAAGGATGATTTCGAACAGTGTTATTCTCAACAAGATTTAAAGACAATCGTACATTTTGTTTGATTTTCAGCACATGCCTTTCTCTTTTCTCTAATGAGTGAATAAAGTATTAAATGACAGAGTGAAAGGAGATTTATATGAATATCATCCAAGACTTTATCCCTGCTTCTAATGGAAATCGACCTGGTTATGCGTTGAATCCGACCTATATTACTATTCATGAAACCGCTAATACAAGCGCCGGAGCCAATGCTGCGATGCACGCTAGATATGTAAAAAACCCTACTACTGCAGTCAGTTGGCATTTTACTGTTGATGATGGCCAAACAATCTATCAGCACTTGCCATTAAATGAAAACGGTTGGCATGCAGGCGATGGTGGTAGTGGAACAGGAAACCGTCAATCAATTGGAATTGAAATTTGTGTGAACCGAGATGGTGACTTCCAACAGGCGATGCGAAATGCGGGACAATTAACTCGTCAATTGATGGATCAGTTTCAAATCCCTCTTGACCGTGTTGTGGCACACCAACATTGGAGTGGAAAACGCTGCCCCGCCAATATTATAAATGCAGGTGGAATTGAAATGTTCCGTACATTAATTCCAAATGCAAGCACTATTCCAGTAGAAGAGGAAAACAATGCACCAGCGCCAAGCCCACAACCAACGTCACCGCCATCAAACGGTAGCGGGAACCAAACAACAGGAAGTATCGTGACCTATTTAAACAGTATTGGCGTTGATTCAAGCTTTGAAAACCGAGCTCGTTTAGCAAGCCAAAATGGGATCCAGAACTATACAGGAACGGCAGAACAAAATACGCGACTGCTTTCACTGCTTAGAAATGGACAAGAGTCTAGTGGGAACACACCATCTCCATCACCGGCTCCACCACCATCGAGTGGGAGCGGGAATCAAACAACAGGAAGTATCGTAACCTATTTAAACAGTATTGGCGTTGATTCAAGCTTCGAAAACCGAGCTCGTTTAGCAAGGCAAAATGGCATTCAAAATTATACCGGAACAGCGGAACAAAATACACGGTTGCTCTCGTTAGTGCGTAATGGAAATGTTACGCCACCGAGCAATAGTGGAAACCAAACAACAGGAAGTATCGTGACCTATTTAAACAGTATTGGTGTTGATTCAAGCTTCGAGAACCGAGCTCGCCTAGCACGGCAAAATGGCATTCAGAATTACACTGGTACTGCTGCTCAAAATACGCAGTTGTTACAGCGACTAAGAAACGGCGGCTCAAACCATTCGAGTTCTCTTCCGAAAGCTCGTCAAGGGGAAGGAATTGTTGATTACCTCAATCGAATTGGAGTCGATTCATCGTTTTCAAATCGGTCTAGATTAGCGTCTCAATATGGCATTGCAAACTATCGTGGGACTGCACAACAGAACTCGCGTCTATTAAATCAGCTCTCTGGGTGATTGAATGCATATGAAGTCTTAAGAAGCTACGCCAATTCTTAGGACTTTTTTTATGGATTGAATATGGACGTGCTATAATGACAGGAATGTAAGCGTGCGAAAAGCCGTATCGAATGAAGATGAAAGAGGTGGCAGGTATGGAGAGGGAATGGACATCAGATTGTCAACAATGTATGGGTTTGTGCTGTGTTGCGCTACCCTATATGGAATCTGCAGACTTCCCGAGTGATAAACCAATTGGAGAGCCTTGCGTCCATTTATCTACTATGAATCATTGCGCTATCCATGACAGCTTACGTACATGTGGCTATAAGGGCTGTGTCACCTATGAGTGCTTTGGGGCAGGTCAGTATGTATCTCAAACGCTCTATGCGAAACAGAGCTGGAGAGAGAATCCCCACCTGTCTAAAGAGATGTTTGCTGTTTTTCCGGTTGTTCAGCGAGTTCATGAGATGATTGTTTACCTCAATGAAGCAATAGCTGTTGCTGGTGATGTTCTCGTAGAGGAACTATTATCACTTAAACAAGCATTAATGGAGAGAACTGAGCAGATGCCGAATGCGATTATGCAGATAGACATTGATCGATTTCATGGTCAAGTAGGGCAGTTGCTAAATGAAGTTAGCGTAGCCTACCGAAAGTCGTTCAAGCAAAAGCCGTTAGCGACCGATTTGATTGGAAAGAAGCTAAAGGGTGCATCTCTAAGAGGGGCATCGTTCCGAGGAAAGTGGCTTATGGCGGCGAATTTAAAAGGAGCAGATCTACGAGAAGTAGACTTTCTTGGAGCAGATTTGCGAGATGCTCAATTACACGGTGCAAACATGAAGGATGCGCTTTTTTTAACCCAGTCACAAGTGAATGGAGCAGTAGGGAATAAAGAGACGATTCTCCCAAGTGGGTTAGTAAAGCCAAATCACTGGAACGAAGTCGGTTGAAAAGGAGACATGAGAACAGGAATGGGTAGACAAGAGGAAGCAGTGCAGCAAATCGCTGAAAGTTTAAAAAAAGACGAACGTGTAGAGGCTGTGTTCTTAAAAGGGTCCATGGGAAGAGGCGAGCATGATGCATTTTCAGACGTCGATCTTTATGTGCTCGTTCGTGAAGAAGAGAAAGTGGCGTTTCTCGAAGATCGGCTGAAGCATCTTCAGGCATACAGAGAGATCGTATTTCATGAAGACATTTTTATTATTGCTCCACAGATTATTGCCGTTTATGATAACTTATTACACGTTGATTTTTACACGGTTACAGAAAAAACGTTCGTATCAAAAGATTTCTTCTCGATCGTTTATGATCCCAATCAACGGCTAGATCAGTATCGAGAAAAGCAAACGCTGGTGTTAACTCAGCAGGAGTTTGAAGACGAAGCATATGATGTGGCTTGGTTCTTGTTCCAATATTATAAAGCCAATCAACGAAGCAATCATGCGTGGGCAGCTCATCTCCTGAGTTATGTACATGCTCGATTAGCAAAAGTTCTCTTGCATCATTACGCTCCAGAACGGGCTCAGCTCGGTTTAAAAGCACTAGAGAAAAATGTTCCAGCCTCCATTGCTGAGTCATTTTTAAAAGGAATGAACGATTCAACACCAGCTCGACATAAACAAGCTGTAAAAAGAACCGTCGCTTTATTGAAAGATGAGCATGAATGGCTTCAATCTGAAATAAAAGAGAACTTACAAGTTCCTCTTTTCTGGGAGCGTATGATTAAAGAATTAACATAAAAAAAACAGACTCGGATTTCCGAGTCTGTTTTTATAGAAAGAAGATTAACCTTCTTTAACTACGTTAGCAGCTTGAGGGCCACGTGCGCCATCTTCGATTTCGAAAGAAACTCTTTGACCTTCTTCTAACGTCTTGAAGCCTTCGCCAGTGATCGCTGAGAAGTGAACGAATACATCGTCGTTACCTTCGCGCTCGATGAAGCCGAATCCTTTTTCTGCGTTGAACCACTTAACTGTACCTGTTTCCATTGTTGTTGCCTCCTAGTGCGTTATTCGCACAATTGTATTCCTATCCTTGCTCAAAGCGAAACTCAAGACGAAAGACTTAAGCTATTACACGAACAAAAATAAGCAATCTTAATCTTATCAGATGATTTCTGTTTTTGCAAGCCTTTTCGATATTTTTATGAAAAGCCTCCTTTATTATAAAAAACCATTTACGATTTAATTACGTTTAAGTGTCTGACGTTACAAGCCCGTTTTCAGTGTGATAGGATCATGTACAAACGTTTTTATGGAGGTTTCACGAATGAATAAGTGGTCATTTAGCGGTATTACCGTTGCACTTCTTATGGCAACTGCCTGTACTAGTAGCGATTCAGTCGAAGAAGGAACAGAACAAGACAAAAGCAATGAAAACGAAACGGAGTATGAAACGGTATTAGAGGAGGAAGAGAGAGAAGAAGGGACATTTTCTGTTTACGAACGCTTTACGGATGTCACAGCTAACACAGAGGGACCTGTTGAGATGACAATTACCCAGATTGATCTTGGCATGGCTGATTTAGAAGGCTTTGTTGCAGCAACTACAGGAGATGAAACGATCGACTATGTAGAAATGATGCTAACAATAGAAAATGCTTCTGACGAAACGATGTATGTCCCATATGGAGAAGCGAGTTTAGAAGCGAATACTGGTGAGAAAGTTGAAACAGCAAGTCTTGTATTGAGTGACGATGTTGAGCCACATTTTGAAGAGGGTGATACGAAAGAAGTTCGTCTGTTATTCCCGCTGGAATCAATTCAAGGCGTCACTGAACTAACGTTTTCCATGAATGGACCAAGCACCGATTTAGGTGGGGATCAGCTAACGGAGGAGATTGAACTGTCTTTCATGTTAGCAAGCTAAAAACTAGTCCATTCATTGGTGGTTAAGAAAAGCAGTTTCTAACTTTAATCATTCTCTTTTTAAAAAGGATGCAAAACGTTGAAGTATTCTCATGATGGAAGGGACTTCAACGTTTTTTCTAGTTGTCCCATTTAAAGTCTAAATGCTTTAAAATGGTTCTCGCAATCGCCATATGCCCTACAGAAGAAGGGTGGATACGATCTTGAGCAATTTCAATGTCGTCTAGCCCTTGCATTAATGGATCAAACGTTTGTTTTTGTAGATCAATAAATGAGACGTGGCATGTTTCGGCAACTGACTTTGTCAGATCTCCGTAATGATCCATCATTTTTCGCATCGGGTCTCCTTTTTCACTTTGAATATAAAAGGGAGACAGTAGACAAATCTTCTTAGCTGAAGACTGCTCGACGAGTTGACGATACGTTCCTGTAAATTCGTCTGGATAGACATGTTGAGCGAAATCAGAAGGTTGATCGAATTGTCGCCAAACATCATTTATACCAATCATGATAAAGAGTAAATCTGGTTTTAATGTTAAAACGTCTCTTTGCCAACGCTCTTGTAAGTCACGAATGGTGTTGCCACCAATGCCTTTGTTGGTCACTTTATAATGCTTACTAGGGTACGTTGCTTGTAAGAGGGCATGAATAAAAGAAACATAGCCGTGACCTAATCGATCAGAATCATGTTCTCTTTCGCTTCGGTTCCGATTGCAATCTGTAATAGAATCACCAATAAAAAGGATGCGTTCGTTATGAATAGTTGACATAGGGTTCCCTCGTTTCTATTTTTAGAATAATTCTAATAGAACGAAAGATAAATCTCAATCATTGACGATAAAAATAGGACCATTTACGGTGAAATTGTGACAGGTGTGCCAATAGGAATGGTTGCAGCTAGTTGTGTTACGTCCTGGTTGTACATTCGAATGCAACCGTGTGAAACCGAACGTCCGATAGAAGACGGGTCGTTTGTTCCATGAATCCCATAATGCTGTTTTGATAAAGACATCCACATGACACCGAATGGGCCCCCTGGATTAGGTGCTTTGTTTATAATGACATAAGAACCGGTTGGGGTTTGAGTGAGCATTTTCCCTACTGCAATTGGGTACTGTTGAATGAGTTGACCATTGTGATAAAGTGATAGCTGGTGCTGGTTTAAGGATACGTGAATGCTGTAAGGAATTGTTTGTGGATCTGGTAAAGTGGGAATGATGATTGACTGCCCAACGAAAAGCTGACTTGAAGGGTGCAGATGATTGGCAGATAATAACGTAATAAGATCAATTCTAAAATCGTTTGAAATAGCGTATAAAGTTTCCCCAGGTTGAACAATATGTGTATACAGAAAATCACCTCATTGAAACGTTTTAGTTAATGTATGTGGCTTTAATAGAAAAGACGCCAAAAATAAAAAATGAGGTGTAGAATATTTTTTTACACAACGTAATGTAACTCTTAGGTAGACGAAGCTTCTTTTAATATGGACGTAATCATATGCTTTGAGTCCCACTGGCCATATGAAAAAAACGTAATTGGGTATTTTCGTGAAAATAAACGTCGCTGAATGTCTTTAGTAGAAAGGCCTTGTTTATGTAAAGTCAAAACGTTTTCTTGAATTTCTTGCAAATACTGCAGTTTATTAAGAAGATTAGTTCTTCCTCTTGGCAAATAGCCAGCATGAGAACAAAAAACGTCATCAAATTCAAATTGAAGAACCTTCCTTAAAGAATCAATAATCGTTGGAATGGATTCACTTTTCATAACGACTTTTGTTTTTGTTTGCACGTATAAATCACCAGAGAATAATTGACCAGTTGATTCATTTAATAGTGACGTATGGTCATAAGAGTGACCAGGGGTATGAATACTGCGCCATTTAGACCTTCTGCTTTCAAACCTTTCGGGCATAGAAATGGGACTAAAAGGTAGACGGGTTCCCCAGTACAAGCGCCGATAAAGTGGGTAAGAGCCTCTTCGTTTTGCCTCTGATAGTGAGCGTTCATTTAAAAAAATTGGAACACCTCTTTCATTTTCAAACCAAGATGCGCAACCAGTATGATCCTCATGTATATGAGTACAATACAGTCCATCTATGTTGTGTTTTTCCCAAAATGGGGTGAAGAGTGATTTAACAGAAGCGGCGGCGGCATCAATAATAATACCGTCAGTAGCAAAACTGATTGTGTTTAACTGTATCTTCTGGAACGTTACATTTCCTTCAACCATATGGACATTGTTCTTAAACCGTTCGTTTACCCTTTTTTTAAACATGAAAGAAGACAACCTCACTCTTATAAACTATAAAATGAATAATGATTCATTTTATAGGGGAATTATAGCTGAAACCCTTCGATTTGACAAATAGATGAAGATGGATTGCAAGAAAAAAAGAAAAAAGCTACCATAAAAAGATGGAATGAGATGGGGAGAGTTGAAGCGAATATGCAATTTACATATGAAACGGTTAAAAGAGATTTTAGCGATTTTGCAAGTGGTCGTGTTCTTTATAATGCGCCTGGATCAACAGGGTTTCCTATACGATTAACGAGTGAAATTTTTCAAATAAGCCGTTCCTATCTTCAGAAACAAACACAGTTAACGGTGTATGACCCTTGTTGTGGTGGAGCACATCTTCTTACTGCAATTGGATTTTTACACGGTGATTCTATACAAACGCTATATGGTTCGGATAGTAACAAAACTATTATTGAAACAGGACAATCTAATTTACATTTACTTACTTATGAGGGATTAGCACAACGGAAAAGAAAATTAGAAAAGGATTTCAAGCTATATAACAAGAGTGCTCATGCAGAGGCACTAAAGAGTGCTGACCGCCTAAAAAGCTATTTGGACAAAACAGGAGAGGTGCAAGGAGAAATTTTTCAATTTAATATCGCAGTTAAGGAAGTCCCGAAGCTTAAAGAGGTTCAGATCGTGATAGCTGATCTTCCATATGGTGAACTGGTTAGCTGGGATTCAAACGCCCTCTCACCAGTCGAGCAGATGCTTCAAAATCTTTACGGTGTCTTAGCCACTAATGGCGTTGTTGCCATTGTGAGTGACAAATCAACCTTAATTGAACACACTTCTTTTCGCCGTCTTAAAGTTGTAAAGCACGGTAAGCGGAAAGTGACTTTCCTCCAGCCTATAGACCGTCATATGGTACAAAATTAAAAGGAAGCGAAGGCGGTTCGCTTCCTTTTGAGGAGGTCCTTTAACATGAGTTTGCAAGATGGGTAGCATAGTCAAAAGTTCCTACATCATATAAAAGCGAGAAGTGATCTTTTTCTGTAAAAAGAGGGGAATGATTTCAGGCTTTTATATCCTATTGGACTTTCATAACGCTGGCAGTTTTGTTCATCCACGTGAGCAATAAGTCAAGCTCACATTAGCACTATATGTAAGGGGAACACACTTTGAACGACCAAACACCTACTATTTCGAAAAATAAGACAAGCGCCTACGATACAACTCGAGTTATTATGAAGTAGGTTTAAATTGAATAATTGTAAAAAATTCCTCAACATTTCGACTAAGTGTGAAAAAAACAGATTGATTATCCTCATTTATCAGCATAACAGAGCTGGGATGATCCTTTTCATATACAAAGACTGCTTGCGTAACCGTTGCATCAAACCAATAATTTTTCACGAGATATGGTTGATCAAACGTTACTTTTATCAAATATCCTGATGGCGGAAGTGGGTTAATGGCCGTCACTAAACCGTCAATGGATTGAATGAATTGTTGTGCTGTATGCTGTGCTTTAAGGGTACCTCCTGTTTGATAAACCACTTTTTCTTCGTCTAAGGAAAAAACTTCTATCGGTGTTGCTGCCATAGCAATTGGTTGCCGAATGACCAAGATACATACAAGTAAAAGAACGACTATTTTTAGTTGAGAATGCACATTTACCACCTCATTCGTTACTCTTTCCTATTCTATTAAGACTATACGTGAACTTAGATAAATAAAAAAAGCGATGTGGTAAACCACAATCGCCTTTCTTTATCGACTAATGAACATTTGCGTCCAATAGTGACGATAAGAGCCTCCTTCCGCATAACCAACGCCAATTTCAGTATAGGTTGGAGACAATATATTTTGTCGGTGCCCTGAGCTATTCATCCAAGAATTAAACACAGCTTGTGCAGTTGTTTGACCAGCAGCGATGTTTTCCCCTGAAGCACGGTATTGAATGCCGAAATCGCGAATCATTTGATGTGGACTTCCGTATGTAGGAGATGTGTGACTAAAATAGTTCTTATCTCGCATATCAGCTGATTTAAATCGGGCAACACGGGAAAGTTCCCAATTTTCTTTTAAAGGCTGCAAACCATGCTTTGCACGTTCTGCATTAACGAGACGAACGACTTCTTGTTCAATGGATTGTTCTTGAGACTGCTGAGTAGGAAGCTGAATCGTTTGACCCGGATAAATCACATTTGGGTTGGAAAGCTGTGGATTCGCATCAATTATTTCTTGAACACCAATTTGGTAGCGAACCGCAATTTTCCACATTGTATCACCAGATTGAACAGTGTGTGTTGACGCTGCCTTTGCTTCTGATGAAAAACCATAGACTAAAGTGACAGACAATAAAAGTGTAGTAAAAAAAGTGAGTAATGTTTTCATAAGCCTTACTATAAGGGGGGATAAAAAGAAAAAAAAGAGGTGAGAGTTGGGTGATTATGAAAGAATGTGTATAAATGGAGAAGAAAGGATGTTTCATTTCAGTTTCTTTACAACAGTGTAACATACGAATTAAAAAAAGACGTTTCTCTTAGGTTTTTACTAAATATTACCAGAGATACTCCTATAGTCATAACATTTTTATAATTATGTCTTTATAGATGGCAATGACAATAGTAGAAAGGGAGCGAAGGAAAGCGTTTCAAATTTTATTTAAAAAGCTTGGGAAACACCCAAGCTTCCTGTGAACGAACTATTCGTGCTTTTGTTGCTCAAACCATTCATACGTACCTGTTGATGATACTCGAAGACCAAGGAGCTTCCCACCAAATACAAGACCACCGTCCATTCCAATCTTTGTTGTGCAAGATGAAATCCAGGGTTGACTCTGCGGTTCAGGATGAAGCATTTGAACAGGTGTATGGCCAAAGATAATGACTTTGGTGGTCGGATTTGTTTGATAGTGAAAGGCGTCTCTTATCCAAAGTAAATCATGTTCAGTATTTTGTTTCCAATCCGGTAGGGCTGGGTTAATACCTGCATGAACGAATAAATAGTCACCCCATTCGTAGTAAAGTGGGAGATTCTTTAGGAAATGAATCGTTTGAGGATACGCCTCTGCAATAGCACGACGTTCATCTATTTCTGTATCAGTACCTAGAAGTGAATAAATCGTTTCTTTTCCCCCGTTACGAATAAAACGTTCTGTTTGCCATTCGTTAAGCCAATCAATAAACATTCGTTCATGATTTCCCTTTAGCGCAATTGCTCCATCTGTTTGAACAAGGTTTTGAATGAACTCAAGTACTTTTCGTGAGTCTTTCCCGCGATCAATATAATCGCCTAAGAAGACGAGTTGATCTTGTTCCTTGTCCCAATGCTGTAACAATTCATTGAGCTCATCAAAGCAACCGTGAATATCACCCACCACAAATACATTCTTCAAATAGAACCCGTCCTTTTTCTTTTCATTATAGCAAAAATGATATGGAGTTATGTAGTTCTTGATTGTTTATCGAGGAGAACGGTTTCTGCTGCTCATAAATCTTGAAATAGCTAAATAAATACCGATTCCAATCGCCGCGCCTAAACTATCAATGAGAACATCAGTTGCTTGTCCACTTCGACCTGGAACAAACAATTGATGAACTTCATCAGAAATAGCATAAAGAAAGCTACTAATAAATGCTATAAAGGCTCTTTTACGCAGAGTTGTTTGATAACTAGAACGAAGAGCAATCATAAATAGCGCACCAAGAATAAGGTATGCTCCAAGATGTGCGCCTTTTCTTACAAATGTATGAATCCATTCATTTTCATGCAAGTCAAACATGGGGATGAGCGCATGAATGAATGTAAGAACGCCACCGCTTAAATGAGATGATTCCCCTCCAGGTTGGTGAGAGAGGTAAAAGATTAAAGCCATCCAAATAATAACTGCACACCAGCTACTAATTTTTTTCATAAAAAACACCTTTCAAGCAACTAAACGACATGATTATAAAAGATCTTGTCGGAGAATGATAAAACAGATTCCTGTGTATATCTGTTCGACGGTATTCCCCAGGAAATAAATGAGAAATTTCTCGCAATAAACCATTATTTCGCTAAACCCTGAGAAATAGCTTTGTTTATTGTAAAAAAAAGTGAAGAATGATACAACAACCCCTGAAGTATATCATCTGTGCTCCTTTTCAGAAAAGCAATTGTTTGTTGCTAATGTCGAACGAGCAACGAAGTGTCTGTCTAGCGGCTCTTCCAGTATGTAGAGCCTTCATCGTAATCAATTAAGTGACGTCTTAACGTTACATAGCACTCTGTTTTGGTTCTCTCGTAAGAGCCATTAAGCTCAGAAACACTTTCGCATGCTTTTCTTTTTCCTCATCTTAAAATGATAGTGTCGAATCGAATGCAAACAAAAAGACAAACGGTTAACCGTTTGTCTTTTTTGTTTGTGTGGTTCTTTTAACGAGTAGGGCCAATATGATTGTAATAATTGCCATATAAAAACCAGTAGAGAAACTTTGTTGAGAGCCATAAGTTAAGGCTTCCACAACTTGACCTTCCGTTGCTTCAGCTAGTGTTGTACCTTGATCATTTAGGTAACTTTGCTGACCTGTCTCCATTACGGAAATAAACAGTGCCGCACCAATAGCGCCAGATACTTGCATGAGGGTGTTCATTATGGCTGTTCCATGTGGATACAGCTTCTCTGGTATTTGGTTTAAGCCATTGGTTTGCGCAGGCATCATAATCATTGCAACAGCAATCATAAGAATGGCTTGCTGGACAATGACAATCCAAACAGGTACACCAGGAACCGTAAACCGATACGTAAATACAATCGTTGCTAAAATAATTGTTCCTGGTATTAATAACGGACGTGGTCCGAATTTATCAAACAAACGCCCCATGATAGGTGACATTGCCCCATTTAATAATCCACCTGGAAGCATAACAAGTCCTGCAATAATGGGCGTGAATGCTAGTGCTCCTTGCATATAAATGGGCATGACTAGCATCATTGCAAACATCGTCATCATGACCATCATCACCATGAGAAGGCCGATGGTGAACATAGGGTACCGGAATACCCGTACATCTAATAACGGTGATTCAAGTTTAAGTTGTCGAAAGACAAAAATCCCTAACGAAACAAAACCGACGATTAAGAAGGTAAATACAGCTGGATCTGCAAAGCTCGCATCTCCTTTTCCGGCTGCACTAAAGCCATAAACGACTCCCCCAAAACCAAGTGTTGATAGTAGAAATGATAATATATCAAGTTTTGGTTTCGATACTTCGGCTATATTTGTTAACACCTTTATTCCAAATAAGAGAGAGCCTAACGCAATAGGAAGAATAATAAAGAATAACCAGCGCCAAGATAGATTTTCTACGATGACACCTGATACAGTCGGACCAATTGCCGGTGCAAACATGATAACTAAGCCAACCATACCCATTGAGGCACCACGTTTTTCAATCGGAATGACTGCTAAAATAATGTTAATAAGCAATGGAATCATAATAGCTGTACCTACAGCTTGTGTTAAGCGCCCTAGAAGTAAGAGAGTAAAGAAGGGGCTTAAACCAGCAACCAATGTTCCAGTACAAAACAACGTCATTGCTGTAATAAATAACTGCCTTGTTGTAAACCGCTGCATAAAATAAGCGGATATAGGAATCAGTGTTCCAATGACAAGCATATACCCTGTCACGAGCCACTGGGCTGTACTAGATTGAATGCCAAAATCAGCCATAATTGCATTTAATGCGACGTTAAGAATCGTCTCACTTAAAATGGCAACGAAGGCACCAGAAAGAAGAACAGCAATAATTGGTATTGGATTGACAGCTTGCTTATTTGGTTCATTTGCTGCACCACTACCCTCAGCAACGATTGCCATAAAGATACCCCCTTGAATAAATATACGAACCCTTTTGTTCAGCTAAATTAGCTTATCATCATCATTTTCGAAACGCAACAGTTTCATAAATAATTGTCATGGGAATTTTTGAGTGCTACACTATGAAACAGAGATGATAGAAAAGGAGGGGGCAAGTCCTTGACGGCATCGGAGAATGCAAGCGAAGAAATAAAAAGAGGCAGACCAATGGATTTAACGCGAAACCAAGTGATATTAGAGGCCACTCTTAATATGTTGGCGGATGTTGGTTATGACGGATTAACAATAGAAGCAGTTGCAGCAAAGGCTAAGGTAGGAAAAGCAACGATTTATAGACGTTGGTCTTCTAAGGAAGCTTTAGTCATTGATGCCTCTGCCTCAATCAGTCCATTTAAGACACTCTGTGAAAAGCTTGATTATAGTAAAACGTTACGTGATCAATTAATTGATTTACTATGTCTTGTATTTCGTGGTGATCACGAGCATCATCAAAAAGCACTAACTGCGATTGGATCGGCAATTCCTCATAACAAAGAATTAGAAAAAGGGCTTCACAATGATTTTTACCAACGCCATCGACGTACGATTGAATCGATTGTAAATCCTTTTTTAAAAAACGGCTGCGAACTAAAGCAAACGGATTTGGATTTATTAGCTGACATCGGTCCCGCCTTAATAACGTATCGAATTTTCCTTATTGGAAAACCATTCGATCGGGCCTATATTGAACGGATAGTTGATACGCTAATGATGCCTATTCTTTTACCACTAATGAAACAAGCGTAAAAGCTCACCAGCAGTTTATGTTGGTGAGCTTTTTGACTAGCGGTGTTCGTTACGGTACCCCATATGCCTTTTAAAGGCTATACCATCTTCACTATCGTCTGTTTCCAATGAACATAGGAGTACGTTAGTCTTTTAACAGCCCCTTGTACATGCCTGGACTAGATTCTTTGATGAGCGTTGCACCCACCGATTTTTCGTAAAATTCTGCTGGTCCAACACCACCGATAATGGCATACCCATAACCAGCGTCTTTCATCGCATGGAGTGAACGTAGTAGTAAAGCTTTACCAGCGCCTGCTCCTCTTGCTGACTCATGAACACCAGTCGGTCCAAAATAATTCTTTAACGTAGCATCATAGCACGCAAAGCCAATTAATTGTTCGTGTTGAATCGCGAGGAAGCATGATACTGGCTCGCGGCTAAATGCGACATCGCATTCATCTGCCCAGCCTTGACTAAAATTTGCTTTAATCCAATTCAAGACGACTGTTTTTTCTGGAGCTAAAGCGCGCCTGACAATAAGGTTTGCCGGAATGGATTCCTTGGGTAAAGAGTAAAGAGCTACAAGCATGTCACTCATATGTATCCCGCCTTTCTCATACTTATTATTCGGTAAAAATCATTGAATTCCTTTTACTTACTTACGTACATGAAGCGTAAAAATTAAAAAGAAGAGGTGGTAGGATGATAAACGTTAGACGTTATCTAGAAAAAGAGATTTCTCGTCAGACGATACCAGGAGTTGTGTTGAGTATTTCAAAAAAAGATCGCACCCTTTTGCGTGAGGCATTTGGTTATGCGACCTATTACCCCGTTAAAGAAAAGATGACAACTCAAACGCGTTTTGATTTAGCTTCCTTAACAAAAGTAGTTGTCACCCTGCCATTAATACTGCGATTAATGGATAAACAATTCTTACATTTAGATACGAAAATAAGCCGCTTTTTCCCTTCTTTTCAAGAAGACAAACATCCTATTACTGTAGAGCACCTGCTGACGCATACATCTGGTTTTCAGGCACATTATCCTTTTTATGAAGGTGGTGAAGGTCAGACGGTTGTAGACCAAATGGGTGCAATGGCTCTTGTGCACCAACCAGGTAAACGAGTGATCTATAGTGATTTGAATTTTATGTTACTTCAGCATATTGTTGAAAACGTCACAAAAACAGATTTTGTCACATTCGCGAATGAACAATTATTTCGACCTCTTTCGATGAATGCGACTTCATTTAATCCTATAGATGGACACTTTGCTTCCACAGAATGGGACAACGCTACCAAGCGCTATTTAAATGGTATTGTGCATGATGAAAATGCGCGCTTCCTCGGTGGAGTGAGTGGCCACGCTGGGCTGTTCTCGACAATTGAAGATTTAGAGAAATATGCGAGGATGATTGAAGGCAATGGTAAAGTAGGTGAAAAGAGCATCATTAGTGAATCGGTCGTAAGGGATTCAAAGCGTTGTCGAACAGAAGGGTTAAATGAGCGCAGGGGATTAGGATGGATCATGAAAGATCACGGATACGCTTCTTGTGGCGCTGATTTCACATCTTTTTCGTATGGGCATACAGGTTTTACCGGCACAAGTATGTGGTTCGACCCGCTAGATGGTCTTCGTGTGATCCTGCTGACGAATCGCGTTCACTTTGGTAGAGAGAATCGCGAGATCAGTCGAATTCGAGCAGAACTACATGATTTGATTAAAGAGGAAACCAATGGGATGTAAAGAGCCTTTCTCTTTATGTCCTTTTTACATTATTGTAGTAATCGTCGAGATGTAATAGGATAATGAAGGAAGAGACATAATTTTTCAAAAAAAGGAAGCGTTTCGAGTGAAATTATTATTAGTAGAAGATGATGTCATCATTGTGTCAGGTTTAGAGTACACGCTTCAACAAGAAGGATACGACGTCATCGTTTTTAATACAGTGGAAAAAGCCGCTTCATTTATTCAACATCATGTGGAGACAATTGATGTTTGTCTATTTGATCTTAATCTTCCAGATGGAACAGGATATGACCTTTGTGCTTTAGTGAAGCAAAAGTGCGATATTCCTGTTTTGTTTTTAACGGCGATAGATGATGAAGGGAATGTTGTGAAAGGGTTAGATATGGGGGCAGATGACTATATAACAAAGCCCTTTCGCGTGAAGGAGTTAGTAAGTCGTTTAAGGACGGTGTTAAGAAGGTATGAGCGTCAAAGTCAGAGAACGGAAATGTATCCTTTTGGTCCAATTGAGATTCATCCCTTAGAAGGGAAAGTGTATAGACAGCAGCAGGAAATTCATGTGACCGCACTAGAGTTTCGATTGCTCATGATTTTTGCTAAACACATCGGTCAAGTGTTATCACGTGATCAATTGCTTCATCTGATATGGGATTCAGCAGGTGAATTTGTTCATGATAATACATTAACAGTTTACATTAAACGGTTAAGAGAAAAGATTGAGGACGATCCGCAAAAGCCTAGGTTAATCATAACCGTTCGCGGCTTAGGGTATCGGGTGGGCTCGTAATGTTTCGGAATAAAAAGTTACGACATAGTACAAGTTGGATCGTTGGATTAGGGATTGTTTTAACGATTGCTGTAAGTCGAGAATCGATTCTACTCGCTGTGATTACTGCAATGGTCGTAGGAATCATTACGTTTATCCATTTACTCTATTCCTGGCAGCGGTATAAGGAAATGGAGCGCCTTTCTCTTTATTTGCAAAAAATGGCTGGAGGGGTGTTTTCTCTCGATGTCCGTGATAACGATGAAGGCGAGTTAAGTATTTTAAAAAACGAAATATACAAAATGACACAAATGTTATCGGAACGAAGGCTACAGGCTGATGAAAGCAAAATAAAACTCGCTGAAGCCTTAGCCGATGTCTCACATCAATTAAAAACACCTCTCACAGCAATGACGGTTATGACCGATTTATTGGCGCAAGAAGACGTACCAAAGGAAAAAAAAGCCGAGTTTTTAGGGAACGTCTCGAGCCAGTTAATTCGAATGGAATGGCTCGTGACGTCTTTGCTTAAGCTATCAAAAATTGATGCAGGCGCCATAACGTTTTCAAAGGAACCAGTCAATGTTCAACGTTTAGTTGATGAAACCGTTTCGCCTTTCGCTTTTCAAATACAGGAAAAGCAGCTTGTTTTGAAAAAAGTTGGTGATTATCAAGCTGTAATTGTTGTCGATGTTCGATGGACGAAGGAAGCACTGATTAATATTGTGAAAAACGCAGTCGAGCACACCGATACAAGAGGGGTTATAACAATAACCGTTACCGATACAATTCTTTATACGGAGATTGCCATTCATAATAGTGGTGATCCCATACAGGAGAAGGATCTTCCTCATATTTTTAAACGGTTTTATCAGGGGGCGAACGCACAAAAACAAAGCGTTGGCATCGGCTTGGCTTTAACGTATCATATTGTGACCAAGCAAGAAGGGGCGATTCATGTAGAATCTGCCAGCCGAAAGGGGACAGTATTTACTGTTCGTTTTTATCATCAACATGAAAATGACAAAACTGTCACTTAACCTGTCACGCTTACGTCACTTTAGACAATTATACTATGGGTAATAAGTTTTCTGGGGGAATGAACGTGGAGATGTTAAAAGTAGAAAATTTGTCTAAAGTGTACGGAAAAGGTGATACCGCAGTGAAGGCTCTTGACGACGTTTCTTTTTCAGTTACGAAAGGACAATTTGTGGCGATTATCGGGCCATCTGGATCTGGGAAGTCTACACTATTACATTTATTAGGTGGTGTTGATCGACCTTCAAGTGGGAACGTTCTAGTTGATCAAACAAATATGTATGAGTTAGACGAAACACAGCTTGCCATTTTTAGAAGAAGACAAATAGGATTAATTTATCAATTTTATAATCTTATCCCCATTCTTACGGTAGAAGAAAACATGACGCTACCCATTTTACTGGATGGGCATAAAGTGGAAGCTGAACGTTTAAACGAGATGGTCAGTCGACTCGGGCTAGAGCAACGATTACATCATTTACCAAATCAGTTATCTGGTGGTCAGCAACAGCGGGTATCGATTGGTAGGGCGCTTGTCAGCAACCCGGCGATTATGCTTGCCGATGAACCGACTGGAAATTTAGATAGTAAAAACAGTAAAGAGATTATCGACTTATTAAAATATTTTAATCGCTCGCTAAAGCAAACCTTAATTGTCATTACTCATGATGAACGAATCGCTTTACAGGCTGATCGCATTATTACAATTGAAGATGGGAAGATTGCCAGTGACGAGGTGACTGGTCGATGAACATCGTTAATAAACTAACGATCCGAAATCTACAAAAAAACAAAAAACGCACCATCGTAACCTTATTCGGAACCATTATTTCAGTGGCAATGATTTTTGCTGTTACAACGATTGCTGCCTCTATGATGGATTTGCTGCAACGAAATGCTATTTCAAACACTGGTGAATGGCATGTGGCGTATGAAGACGTTAGTGGGCCTGAAGTAGAAGCGTTGCGGACATTTGATCGAACAAGTGAGTTAATTCTCCATAACAAGTTGGGATTCGTAGAAGAGGACGCGAGATCGTCTGACGAAAATAAATCGTTTCTGTTTATAAATGAATTTAACGAAGCAGGTTTTAATTATTTTCCGATTGAGCTTTCATCTGGCAGGTTACCTCATTCATCGAAAGAGTTAGTGCTTTCTACAGCAGTGGAAGAAGCTTTCTCCCTTGGCGAGACAATCACATTAACGTACGGAAATCGCTTTGATGAAGAGGGGCTCTTTTTAGATGAGTATTCTTTACCTGAGGGAACATATGGTACGGATGGTCAATACATCCCCAATGAAGAAACGTTAGAGATTACAGGTGAACGTGAATTTACAATTGTTGGCTTTATTGAGGTACCATCTTGGGAACCAGCATGGGGTCCAGCTCATACGGCCATTACAATGTATGATGAGAAAGAACTAGTCTCTGAAACCGTATCAGCAGGACTGATTGTTGTGGATCACGTTAATCGCTCTCTTTATGGGGATGTGAAAATCCTAAATAAGGAGCTAGGGAAGGATGCTAGCTTTAATGATGAACTGTTACGTTATTATGGATTAACCCTTAATGATGAATTGCAATTAACACTTTATACAGCAATCACCATCATTTTAGTCATTATTGTCATCGGGTCTATCTCGCTTATTTTTAATGCATTTGCCATTTCAGTTTCTGAACGCTCGCAGCAGTTAGGGATGCTATCGAGTGTGGGCGCTACTAAAAGACAAAAACGTAATTCCGTCTATTTTGAGGGAGTACTTATAGGAGCCATTAGTATCCCCATTGGCCTATTAGCAGGCTATACTGGCATTGCTATCACGTTCCATTTCATTGACGGCATGTTTCAATCGACTCTAGGAATAGATCAAGAGTTGTACGCTGTTGTTACCCCAACGGCTGTTCTGGCAGCATTGGCTATATCCATTGTAACCATCTTCTTCTCGTGTTATGTACCGGCAAGAAGAGCATCAAAAATTTCTGCCATTGATGCAATTCGTCAAACACATGATGTTAAATTAACAAAAAAAGTGCTGAAAACCTCTAAGCTAACAAAATGGTTATATGGTATGGAGGCAGAACTTGCATTAAAAAATTTAAAGCGAAACAAAAAGCGCTATTATATTACTGTGTTTTCATTAATTGTGAGCATTATTTTGTTTCTTTCTGTTACCTTCTTCACTTCAACTATGACACAATCGATGATGATGACCCAGCAAGATCCTCAATACGATATCTCGGTGTATTCAGAGGAGGGTGAACGTGACTATGAGAGTATATTGACGGACCGAGAGGCAATGGAGCGTGTTCAAACAGCTCAGTTAATCACATCGGTCACAGTTATAGGTGATGTGAGGGAAGCGCAAATTCCTGAGCGACTGAAAAGAGACATCGACACATGGGGACAAACGATTGAGGAATTTGACTATACCGTTGATCTAATTGGCTTAGATAAAGCGTCCTATGAAGCGATACTTGGTGATGCTACTGAAACAGGCGAGCAGAGAAGTGCAGATAATACGGTGCCGGCAATTGTACTAGAAACGATCCAATACCCTGACGATGACGCAGGACAGTACGTGCAGACGAATGCGATTGATACATCCATTGGCGACACGATTCAATTGATTCATCAAGATTGGGGCGACGAAAATGTAACAACCCCGCTTGCGCCAGTCGAAGTGATTGGATTGACTGATGAACGACCGTTAAGCGTTGGAAACGTGTATTTAGGAAATCTCGTTCTAATGATGGAAACGGAAACGTTGGAAGCACTATTGGCAGACATAGAAGATGATAGTGTGGGTTACGAGCAACTTTACCTAAAAAGTGATGATCCAAATGAAACTGCAGCGGCCATTGAAGCCTTGGGTAACGGTCAATTACAGACATATAATTTTTATGAACGGGTTGAAAGTGACTTGCAGATGGTGGTCGTCGTTAGTGTATTTACGTACGGATTCATTGCCCTTATAACGCTTATATCCGTTGCGAATATTATCAACACCATTTCAACAGGTGTAGGTTTACGTAAAAGAGAGTTAGCGATGTATCGATCTATTGGCATGACGCCACATTCATTTAGAAAAATGATTCGTTATGAAAGTCTTTTTTATGGCATTCACTCGTTGATCATCGGCTTACCACTTAGTTTGGGAATTATGTATGGCATGTATCATACGATGGTAGGAAGCTTTGTCTATCCATTCACAATTCCATGGGTGGCAATCATTTCTGTTATCATAGCTGTGTTTGGGATTGTCACTTTTGCAATGAGGTACGCTTCATCGAAAATGAAGAAAGAAAGTATCATTGATGGCCTGAAGCAAGAGAATAGTTAAGTAAAAAGAACTGAAGTCACTCTGGCTTCAGTTCTTTACATTTGATGAAGCAGGCCCTGTAGATAGAGGTTTTTTTGAGTGACTTGGATAGAGAGGTAATTTTTTTCTTTTTCTTTTTATGATACCAATACTAACAAGGAGTAAGGGAATACCAAAGCCGGAAAGAATCGATTGTGGGATGCTCACAAATCGATAGAATTCTCTTTCTTGTACGACACTGTCAAACATGGTGACGCCAATAAATAAAAGCAACATACCCATAGGCATTAAAAGCGCTTTGCTATCTTTTAACTTAAATAAATGCGAAATGCCTTCCATTATAGCAAATAGATAGAGCAACAAATTAAAGTAGATGGAAATAAACCATAAAATCGTTATGGTTGCTTCAATCCTCTCAAGAAACTCACCTAATTCGATTCGTTGAGCAAGGGACAAAGCAGGGTAAAAATCTCTACTCGTTACTTCGGGAGACATAACGGTTATGCAAAGAAAAGTCATAATGATAAGAATGGTACATCCGATGGAATAACCAATCCAAAGAGCCCTCTCTCCATTTTTAATTGAGGTGAGATACTTAGGGAAAATGGTGAGTTGTATCACGACGTTACAGACGACATTACCCATGAAAAAAGAGAGTGCATTTATGCTATCGGAAAAATTTGACTGCATAACAGGTTGCACCATTTTTATATCCACATCAGGTACATTTAAACCTATTAGTAAGAGTAAAGGTGGTATAAAAAACACACTAATTAAAGTAGCTGTCCGAGCAATTGGTTCAATGCCACAGTATACTCCGTAAACGATGATGAGTATACACATTAAATAGATGGCGAATGGTGGTGTACCTGGTAACAAGAAATTACCAATAAAGCCCACATTGTAAGAGACAATGGCAGGAAAATGAAAAAGAGGAAAAAGTAAAAATAGAGCAGTAAACACTTTTCCAACTTTTTTTCCGAACACCCAATCATTCATATGATAAATGGTCCCTTTAGGGTTCCAGCGTGCAATCATCGTATAAAGAAAGACGATAGGAATGCCAATAATGCTTCCGATAATTGGGAATAACCACGCATCTTGTCCTACGAAAAAAGCCAAAGTAGCAGGAATACCAAGGAGGGCGGTACTGCACGTTGCATAAATAACAATGAACGTGTAAGCAACAGCGGTGAACGTGTGATTAGATTTCATTTTATTTATTCCTCCTTTATAATCCTTGGCTTGGCTTTTGAGAATCGTTCAGTGGTCGCTTCCTTCTATACGTAAAGAAGCTTATAAGAACAAGAACAATCGGTAAGATGCCACCAATTCCGAGAGAAAGCCACATCGCTGGGCCAATGTAAAACTCATAATCAGCAGCCGCATCTTCAAATGCTTGCAGCGGTATGAAGAGGAAAAGAAGGGCGAGCGGCAACACAAGTGGCTTTATATTCTTAAGTTGAAACATGTTTCCAATCCCTTTAGCGCTGACATAAAGGTATAGGCAAATTTTGAAATAAATTGTAATAAACCAAAGAATTGTTAACAATGCTTCAATACGTTCTGCAAAGTTTCCGAATGAAACCCTTTGAGTCAATGCGAATAACGGATAATAGGCAGTAGTCATTAATTCGGGCCCTAGTACAGAAATACAAAGGAGCGTGACGAGAAATAAAATGGTGCAAGCGAGTACGTGTCCTTGCCAAAATGCTCGACCCGCTCTCTTTTTGTCAGAAACATACTTTGGGAAAATACTTAAAATAAGAAAATTGTTACACGAAGTAATGGCTAAATAAAACAGAATGGCTTCTACATATTGATTTTGCTCTCCACGAAAAAAGGGTAAAACAAATTCAAGATGAATATCGGATGCTTTTAGCACAAACAGCGTAAACAAAGGGATAAAAAAGAAAATGCTTAGCATTTCTGCTGTGCGTCCAAGTGTGCAAATTCCTAAATAAACGCCCATCGCAACAATAGACATGCTAATAAACATCACCATAGCGGAAGGTGTCTCAGGCAACAGATGATTATTGATGAATGAGAGAGAGTAGTGTAACTTTGTCGAAACAGTTAGTAGCGGAAGTGCTGTTATAAGTAAAACAACGATAACTCCAGCTTTGTTACCAAGAATATCTCGACTTATTTCGAAAATATCTTTTTGAGGATAGCGTCGTGCCAGCATTTGAAATAAAAAAATATGTGGCAGTCCTAGGAGCGTTCCGAAAATAACAATCCACCAAGCATCTCTTCCTACCATAGTGCCCAAGATCAAGGGCATGCTTAAAAGAGATGTACTACACGTACTAAATAAGACAAGCATGCGAAACTGATTGGTTGTTAGTTTTTCTTTGCTCATGTTTTCATTCCTTGAAGAGATTTTACAATTGATGTCATTTTATTTGCCAAGCTGGGTATTTCAATTTGTAAAATATAGGTAGTTCCGTAAAAAAGACCGATGCTAAGGATTGTGAAAAAGAGAATAGACATTTTTTTATCACCTTTTAACTTCTTACTCTGACTGATATAGATAAGGAAGGCGACACCAGCTAATAAGAGCAGTTGAAAGACAATCATTTTTGGTCACCTTCCTTTAAAAACGAATTCACAATACTTCCACTATCAGTCAGTTGAATGTCAACCTCAATGTTGACCTCAAGTTCTTTAAATAATGTGTCCCACTCATCTTGGTGTGCCTCCCAATAATTAGGGTGGTTACGATAAATATTTTGACCGATACCAAACACGTCTGTATTAAGCTCTTTTACTTTCTCGATGGTGCTGTTTAACGTTGTTTTAAATTCATCGCTCGCTAGCTGCTCCACTTTTTTATAAGATGAGGGCAGGGCAAGGTTTAACGTTGTGCAATCCACTTCTGAGATAGTTGCTTCAATGTCAAATTTGTAGTTTGCTTTCGGTTGGTTGTTGTCAATTTCCGTTTTTAGTTGTCTTTGTACATCTTTTACTTCAAGAGCAATCTGACCACCACCAGGGCATGTGAAACTACCGACACTGTCGCTTACATCATGAGTTAAGTAATCAAGGCCTTTGCTATCTTTTTGACCTAGCCAACCAACAAGCTTATTTTCTTTAAATAATGCAGCTTTATTAATATGAAGCATGGAGAGAGGGGAATTGACCTCTGCGTTCGCTTTTGTGCGTCCTTTTTCTAAATCACCTGAAACGGTGATGCCCATAATGGATGGCTCAATACCTTCTGCCATCATCTCTTGATATAGTTCATCAATTGTGATCGCTTTCGTTCCGCCATAGGATCGGAGTGAAAACGTGATGGAATCAAAGGCATTTTGTGAAGGTAAATTTTCAAGTGGTGTAATAATATCCAGAATGTCATAAGCATTGTTGTCATAGGCAATGACAATGTAATAATCAGAACGGGACTCGTGGTCACGATAAAAGAAATCAAGCACATTCTCTAAGCCGTCTTTAGCCACTTCTTCGCTTATAATTAACACTTTTAATTGCGAGATAAATGCACGACGTGGTGATTTCTGCACCATTTTTCTTAAAGATTCATGAATAGTCTTTGAACGTTCCTGGACATTCATCGCCTGAGCGTAGCCTCTACCTGTTTCCTGAGAAGCAATTTCTGCTGGATTCATTGCTTGCATTGTTAAGATATACTCATCATCATCTTTATCAATGGCCATGCCAACAATTAGCGACAATTCGTTGAGTTCCCAGCGATCCCAACACCCCGAAAGTGGCAGGCACATGACAAGTATGAGTATGAAAAATCGTTTTAAGGACATTGTGCACTACCTCCTTTTATTTCTCTGGGCTTGGGCGCTTTGTTCGATTCCTTACTCGATCAAGGGAATCTCCCGGTGTAGGGCGTTCTTTCATCATCCATTTAGGTGCTCGAAAGATCATATCTTGTTGATTTTTTAAAACAAATGGTGTGAAGCCTTGCATATAAGGAATTCCGAATGATTTTAAGCTCGATAGGTGCAGGAGAAGTGCTGTAAACCCAACGCAAATCCCGACTAATCCAAAAGAAGCAGAGAGTCCCATGAAAGCAAAACGCAAAATGCGGATGGGGATGCCAATGTTGTAACTTGGGAACACAAAGCCAGCAATAGCGGTTATGGAAACGACAATTACGACGGCAGCAGATACAATTCCAGCTTGTACAGCCGCTTGACCAATGACAATTGCGCCAACAATCGAAACCGCCTGACCAACAGGCTGAGGCATTCGAATACCAGCTTCGCGTAAAATTTCAAACGTCAACTCCATTAATAATGTCTCAATGAAAGTAGGGAAAGGTGTACCTTCCCTCTGAGCAGCTAAATTACCTAATAAGCCAGTTGGAATGAGCTCTTGATGAAAGGTTGTTACGGCAATATATAAGGAAGGCCCTAATAATGCGATTAAAATACAACCAAATCGAAGGATGCGAATTAACGTACTTATATCGGATCGTTGTGTGTAGTCTTCTGTATTGTGAAAAAAATGGACAAACAACGCAGGGACAATCATGACCATCGGTGTGCCGTCCACAATAATGGCAATTTTACCTTCTAATAAATGTGCGGCAGCTGTATCAGGTCGCTCGGTTGTGTAAACGGTAGGGAAAGGGGTGTAAAAAGAATCTTGAATCAATTCTTCTAAGCTGCCATCTTCTAGAATGCCGTCTGTGTCAATTCTTTTTAAGCGACTATAAAGTTCTTTTACCAACGTTTTATCGACAATGCCATTTACGTAAGCAATGGATATCGTTGTTCGTGAGCGCTCGCCTAAGGTCATAGATTCAATCCAAAGGTTTTCATCCGATAATCGTCTGCGAATTAATGAAGTGTTCACTCTCATATTTTCCACGAATCCTTCTCTAGGACCCCTGACAACCGTTTCAGTAGTCGGTTCTGCGACGGTGCGTTCTGAGAATTGAGGGATAGCGACAGCAATGGCAGAAGAAGAACCTTCCGTTAAGCAAATTGCATTTCCTTTTAAAAGTTTTTCTAAGATGATGTTATACGTTAATGCTTTTTCTGTATGGCCGATTTCTTCTAAGCTAAGTTGGATATCCTCAATAGGGTTTTCTACCGATGGCTCTGTTTGTTTCGCTCCAGCCATCATTTTCTGTAAGGCGCGATCATCGACTAAGCCATCTATGTATAGAAGGGAAGCTGGAATTGTATGATCACTACCAAAAGAAAATGGACGCTGAACGAGATCATCGCTCTTTCCTATAATCTGCTCAATGTACGCAATCTTCTTATCCAAAGCTTTGGCGGGCTGCAGATAAACCGATTTGGAATCTTTTGATTTACTCATACTACTGACCCTCCTTTTCCCTGAATAAAGCTTATTATGTGGAACCGAAAAGAAAACATACATTAAAAAAAGCGACCCTTTTTAGGTCGCTTCCATTCTTTGTAGCTTATTTATTTTTATAAAGTGTAACAACCTTTTCCATATGGTTACTCATTGCTTTTTGAGCGTTTTCCATGACGACACTTAAGTGTGCTTTTGGATTCTTGTCTACTGTCTCAGTAATGGTTTCGACAGCAGTCAAAGATATTTCTGTATTGACATTTATTTTGCGAATACCTTTTTCAATAGCTTGAAGTACTTCCTTTTCAGGTGTTCCTGAACCGCCGTGTAAAACTAGTGGAGTATCAATTCTTTCTTTAAGAGCGTCAAGTAAATCTAAACGAATCTCTGGGTCACCATCATACATTCCATGAACGGTTCCAATAGAAGCGGCAAGAAAATCAACATTTGTTTTTTTAACAAAATCTGCTGCTTCATCAGGATCTGTTAAGCGACCGTCACCTTCTTCTTCATCGGAGAAAGCACCTTTTTGCATAGAGCCTATCTCTGCTTCAACATCAACCCCGTGTTCATGTGCAAAATCAACGACTTCTTTTGTCTGTTTAATGTTTTCTTCCAATGATAAAGCTGATCCATCGAACATAACCGATGTAAATCCAGCATGAACAGCACGACGAATCGTTTCAAACTCATAGCTATGATCAAGGTGAAGAGCCACGTCAACGGAAGCTTGTTCGGCAATCACTTTGGTAAAGGCAGCAAAAGCTTCTAAGTTCATATACTCTTTGTACCGTTCCCCATACGCTATAATGACTGGTTGCTGTTGATTCTCTGCTGCTTTTACAGCGGCTTGGATCGTTTCGGCGTTGTAGCAATTAAATGCTGCAATGGCTGTGTTTGTTTTCTCTGCATAAGCGAGAACGTCTTTTGTTGTAGTAAACATTACCAATTCCTCCTACTTTGTAGTTAAAACTACATGTTAAGCACATAATAAGCTTCTATTTTGTACAAATCAAGTCGAATTATGTAGAAAAAGAAAAAAAACCTGTTGTGTAAGCGTTACATATGTAGTAATATTACTACAGAAATGAGGAGGGAAGAGAATGCTTCGGTTTGAAGAACGCATTACGCTTAAAAAGAAATCGCTTACGGCAACTGAAGAAAAGATTATTCATCAGTTAAAAGTGCAGGACAAACCATTTCTTCTGTCTATGGGAGAACTTGCGATGCTAAGTGAAGTAAGTGAACCTAGTGTCGTTCGCTTGTATAAAAAGCTTGAATATCAGTCCTATCAAGAGCTTAAAGTTGCGTTAGCGCAAGAAATGGCTGATATGAAACCGTCTTCTTTAGAGATTATTGATATTGCAAAAGAAGATATGGCAGAGACTATTTTTGGAAAAATGGCCGATCAGGTTTTTCAAGCCATGGCTTTAACAAAAGAAAGGCTTTCAAATGAACGTGTGGAAGAAGCGGTTCAAGCCATTATAGAAGCGAACAGGCTTTACTTCTTTGGTCAGGGGTTATCTGCCACAATGGCTGAAGACGGTGCGCACAAATTTATGCGTTTAGGCGGGAATGTACTTTCAGTTAAAGACCCGCATTATCAAGCAATTTATGCAAGCCACATGACGAATAAAGATGTGATTCTGGCGATTTCTCATTCTGGAGAAACGACAAATATATATGAAGTGTTAAAGATGGCAAAGAAACACGGGGCTTATCTTATTGTGATTACCGCAAATGAGCATTCAAGTATTGCAAGTGTTGCAGATAATGTCTTTCTAACTCAAGCTCATGAAACGAAGCATCAATCAGATGCAATGATTTCAAGGCTCGTTCAACTCGTTTTAATGGATACGCTTTATACACGAGTTGCGGCTGAAGCAGGTGAGGATGCCAAGCAAAAAATAAATCAGTCCCGTTTGGCCGTCACACGCATGAAAAAATAACGATTTACAAACGCTAAAACAATTAAAAAGTCATTTTAATGAGGTGGGCTCATGTTAACTGGCAATGGATTAATTATCGGATTTGTTGTCGCTCTTATCATTCTCTTTATTCTTATTATGAAATTCAAATGGGATGCATTTATTTCGTTACTCGTCATCGCTGTTGGACTTGGTCTTGTATCGGCCATTCCTACACGTAATGTACCGACTGTTGTTGCAGAAGGGTTTGGTGCTACTCTTACAGGCGTCGGGATCTTAATCGGTCTTGGAATCATCTTTGGTCAGTTCCTTGCTGCCTCTGGTGCCATTGAGAAAATTGCTAGCTCTATGTTGCGGGCATTCGGAATAAAAAATTCACCATATGCATTGGCTGCTACAGCTACAACTGTTGCAATCCCAGTATTTTTTGATGCAGCCTTTATTATCTTAAATAAACTTGTACAAAGCTTATCAATTAAAACAAAGATTTCATTGGCGACCTTTGTAGCCATTCTTGCTATTGGCTTAATTGTTTCACATAGCTTAATTATTCCAACTCCTGGTCCATTAGTTGTTGCAGACCAAATGGGCACAGACATAGGAATATTCTTTCTCTACGGTTTACTAGTAGCCATTCCGGCAACGTTAGTAGGTGGTGTTCTTTACGGGAAGTTTATCGGCAAACGAATTCCAAATGGTAATCGATTAGATGATGCAGTTGAAGATATTGAAAACGTCGATAACACAGTATCACGTGAAATACCGACTTGGCTTTCATACGCGATGCTCGCATTACCGATTGTACTCATCTTATCCAACACGTTAATTAATAACGTCATTTACCGCAATGATCAAGAGCAGATCATTCCGACGATCTTTGCAACAATCGGCGATAAAAACATGGCACTTTTGATCAGTGTTGTTGTCGCAATGTTTGTTTTGCCTAAATACATTAAGGAATCAACTCCAACGGTATTTCGTCAAGCATTTGAAGCGTCTGGTATGGTCGTTTTAATTACAGGTGCTGGTGGAGCTTTTGGACGAGTCGTACAAGAAACAGGTTTAGGTGATCTGTTGATTAGTGTTATGCAGGGGATGAACATGCCTGCACTATTATTAGGTTTTGTTTTTGCACAAATCCTAAGAGCTTCTCTTGGTAGTGCAACCGTTGCTCTTGTTACAACAGCGAGTATATTAGGGCCGATGGCTATTGATTTAGGTGTGTCGCCAGTTCTACTTGGACTTGCCATTTGTGCGGGAGGTATCGGTCTTTCATTACCGAACGACTCAGGCTTCTGGGTAGTGTCTAAATTCGGGCGTTTGTCCGTTGCAGAAACGCTTCGTGTTTGGAGTCTAGGAGGATTCATTGCTGGTGTAACGGCACTTGCCTTTATTTTCTTCTTAAGTGCAATCGCAGGATTCTTACCAGGACTTTAAATGACAATGGAAAAACCGACTATTTAGTTGGTTTTTTCCGGCTTTACTTACAGAAATAAATAATTAACAACAGAGATAAAGGTGGAGAAGAAACATGAACAAACGTGTAGGATTTATTGGATTAGGTATTATGGGTATGCCGATGACGCGAAATTTATTAAAAGCTGGTTT
Organism: Shouchella hunanensis; assembly: GCF_028735875.1. Taxonomy (GTDB): domain Bacteria; phylum Bacillota; class Bacilli; order Bacillales; family Bacillaceae_D; genus Shouchella; species Shouchella hunanensis. Next base: position 806,620 of record NZ_CP117834.1, on the reverse strand, counting down.
TAGCGTAACGGCATTTGACCTTAATCAAGATGCAGTAAAGGCAATCGCTGCTGAAGGTGCCGTTGCAGCTTCGTCAGGAAAAGAAGTAGCTGAAAACAGTGATGTACTTATTACGATGTTACCAAAAGGTGAACATGTTCGCGCAGCTGTTTTTGGTGTAAATGGTGTAATTGAAGGAGCAGAAAAAGGGTTAATCATTGTCGATATGAGCTCTGTATCACCTGTTGATTCAAAGCAAATGGCGACACATGCAGCAGAAAAAGGTGTACATTTCTTGGATGCCCCTGTAAGTGGTGGAGAACCTAAAGCCGTTGATGGAACACTTGCCATTATGGTTGGTGGAGAAGAAGACGTTTTTGCTCAAGCAAAACCAGTGCTAGAAGCGATGGGAACAGATATTGTTCTTGTTGGGGACGCTGGGTGTGGAACAACAGCGAAACTTGCAAACCAAATTATTGTTAATTTAAACATTGCGGCTGTTTCGGAGGCGCTTGTATTGGCATCCAAGGCAGGTATTGATATTGAAAAAATGTATCAAGCGATTCGTGGTGGTCTAGCTGGTAGCACCGTGATGGACGCAAAAATACCGATGATTTTAGATCGTAATTTTGTCGCCGGTGGTCGAATTGATATTAATATGAAGGATTTAACGAACGTTATGAATACTGCGCATGAAATGCACGTTCCATTACCGCTTTCCAGTCAATTGCTTGAGATTTTCCATTCATTAAGTGCTGATGGGAAGCAAGCAATCGATCACGGTGGCATTGTTCAACACTATGAAAAGCTAGCCAATGTAATCGTTCAGCGCAAGGAGGAGAACGAATGAAACAGTTAAATGCGGAAGAGACGTTTGCAAGCATTAAGCCTGTCGATCGCCATGAAATACAGTCACTTCTTAAAGCAGAACAACAAGCATCTCCATATAAGATTGTTGTCTTAGATGACGATCCAACAGGCATTCAAACCGTTCATGGCGTTTCTGTGTTTACAGATTGGACGAAAGCATCGATTCAAGCTGGTTTCAAAGAAGATCAATCGATGTTCTTTATATTAACAAATTCACGCGGTTTTACTGAAGAGGAAACCATTCAATGTCATGAAGAAATTGCGGAACGTGTACAAGAAGTTGCGGATGCGGAGAATACTCCATATTTGCTTATTAGCCGTGGTGATTCAACATTACGTGGACATTATCCATTAGAAACCGAAACCATTAAAACGAAAATTGAATCCATGGGACAAAAGCACTTTGATGGGGAAATTATCATTCCTTTCTTTAAAGAAGGAGGACGCTTTACCATTAATAATATTCATTACGTTCAAAATGGTACAGAACTCGTGCCGGCTGGAGAAACGGAATTTGCCAATGACCGCACATTTGGTTTTGCTTCTTCTCATTTAGGTGAGTACATCGAAGAAAAAACAAATGGTCGTTACCAAAAAGAAGAGACGATTTACATTTCCCTTGAAGATTTACGAGATGTTGCCATTGAAAAAATTACAGCACAATTATCCGCAGCGACTGATTTCCAAAAAATTGTGGTGAATGCTGTTGGCTATGAAGATGTTGAAGTGTTTGCAACGGCTTTATTAAGAGCGTTAAAGCAAAGGAAGCATTTTATCGCTCGAAGTGCTGCTGCGTTGACAAAGGTTATTGGTGGTATCACAGATAAGCCGTTACTTAAACGAGAAGATATGGTCACAAAAGGAAGTCAGCATGGTGGACTAATTGCAGTAGGTTCCCACGTGAAAAAAACAACGGAACAACTTAAGCACCTTCTTGATAGTGGCTTAGTAAAAGGAATCGAATTTGATGTTCATCTTGTGCAAGATGACGAGAAATTTGTACAAGAAACGAAACGTGTACGTCTTGCATGTGAAGAGGCCATTAAAAATGGGGAATCGGTTGTTTATTATACACGCAGAGAGCGTCTGGATTTAGGTGACAATATGCAAGAAGAGGAATTAAAACAATCGGTTAAAATTTCTGATGCAGTCACAAGCATAGTGCGGGATCTAGAAGTTGAGCCGAGTTATATCGTAGCAAAAGGCGGGATAACATCGAGTAGTATTGGGACGATTGGTCTAAGTGTTGAAAGAGCAGTAGTAGCAGGTCAAATTAAACCAGGAATTCCTGTTTGGAAGACAGGACAGGAAAGTAAGTTCCCGGGGAAAGCGTATGTGATTTTTCCAGGGAATGTAGGACAACCTGAGACACTTAAAGAAGCTGTAGCCATTCTTGAAGGAAAAGAATAAACGAAAGAGGGCGTGGTTTTTTAATCCACGCCTTCTTTGTGTTTTATGTAAGTCTTGCTTCGTAAAGGCTTACATTTGTGTAAACGGTTGAAAGCGTTGGGACTTCAATACCGTGTTTTGCGGCCCGTTTTATTAAGTAACCTTGAAGATGGCGGGCTTCTGTTGTTGAACGCTGTTCCATATCACGGAGCATGGACGACTTCATGTCAGCGTTAACGGATTCAAAGGTACGCATATGATCAGCGATAATAGTCGGGGACAAAGGCGCTTCTTCAGCCTTCATGATCGTAACGCATTCAGTTAAAAATCTTCTAATGAAGGCTTTGCCTTCTTCATTGCTGAGAATGGGACCAATACTTGAACGGAAAAGAGTTGTGATACCTGATGCCACCGTGATAAACAGGTATTTATGCCAAATTTCTTGTTCGATGTTAGTCGAAAATATGAAATCTGCTTTTGTTCCTGAAAAATGGGCATGTAGCTGTTCGACTCGATCTGTTTGACGATCTGATCGACTTCCGTATACGAGACGGTGAGCTTGGCTTGTTTGTCGAATTGCTTCGGTTGAGTCGATAGCGCTTTCAATAAAACAAAGACCGCCTATCACATTCTCGCCAAATGCTTTATCGAGCGTTTCATAATGAGCAACGCCATTTAACAACGGTAGAATCAAAGTTTGTTCATCTGTAAAAGGACGAACATCCTGAATGGCTTGTTCAAGGTGGTACGCTTTTGTTGTGAAAATGACGAGATCAAATGGGTTTGCTTTATCGCTTGACGTTAAAAGAGATGGGATTAAATCAATGTCTCCGTGAATACTTCTCACATGTAATCCTTGCTCGGTAAGGCGTTTCTTTTTCTTTTCTCGTACTAAAAAAGTAACATCTTCCCCTTTTTCCGCAAGTCTTGCGCCAAAGTATCCACCAACGCCACCTCCGCCAACTACTAATATCCGCATATGCATTCTCCTTTCCTTTGTAGTATAAAACAAATGTCATCCTTTTTCCTTATAAGCTTGAGTTATCATAGTTTATTCTTTTCTTTTTAGAAGAGAGTCTCTTCTTTTTCCCTTTTAATAAAGCAGGTAAAGACAAGCAGATGATTAAGACGATGCCAGACAAAGCGAACATGGTTTGAACGCCCACTGCTTGAGTAAGGACGGCTCCAGTCGGTGGTGCAACGATAACAACAAGGCTTGTAAGAGATTGTGAAATTGAGGCAATACTTGCTACCTCTTCATCTCGTGGAATGGTCTGTATCGCATAATTAAGGGTCGTGATCGAGAGACCCGTACCGATTCCACATATAAAGCCAATTACAAGAAAAAGAATTATTGGATGATGAGCTTGAATTTGGCTAAAGCCAATAAACGAAAGCGCGATAAGTGCTAGAGAGGTACTAATCCAAAAAAGAAGGTGGGTAAGCTTTTTTAATCGGTTAAAGATCGTGATGATGGTTACCGCCCCAAAACCAATAGCGGATATGACTAGTGTTAAATGTTGTGGGTTTGTTGGTGCAATTTCCCTAAAGAGAATAGGGAATTGGGAATCAACGAATTGAATGCAAAATAAACCGATTAATGACAGGCTAACTAATGAGAGTAGTAAAGGGTGAGTAAAAAGAGCTAACCAACCGGATTTCCATTCTTCAAAAAAAGATGTTCTAGAAAACGCTGTAGGTGTTGTCATAAAAGCTGGCGAAATTAAATGTTGAATCGAAAATAAAATCGCTGCGGAAATAAGAAAAGCAGCTGCGTTAAGAAGTAATAGTGTTTGTGGAGTAAGCACGGTTAAAAAGAGTCCTCCAAGAAAGGGAACAATTATTTTGGCACCTTGACTCACCAAACCGTTCCAAGACACTGCTTTAAGTCGAAGGTGCTCAGGAACCAGTTCTCGAACTAGGCTTTGTTGGATAGGAAAATGGACAACGTTTGCCGTACTACGTAAGCTTAGTAAAATGAGGGCAAGCCATGGTGTTGGTGAAAAAAAGAGTCCAATGGTGAAACAGGCAGTTAAACAATCGGCGAACGCCATTAAGCGAATTTTTTGAAAACGTTTCACCAAGCTGGTAACAAACTGAGAGAAAATGACTTGTGGCAGTGCAAGAGCTACCGGAATCAAGCCCAGATAAATCGGGCTTGATTGCCAAATATAAGCGAATAGAACCATTAGAGCGATCGAATCAAACCACTGACCAATAACAGAAATACTATAAGAGGTAAATAAAGCAGGGTATCCTCGAATACCCCATATTGTTTGAGGGGGGTGTTCCCTTTTCAATTGCTGGCCTAATTGATGAGTCTCTGCCTCTTGGTAAAGTTGATCTAACCGATCCTTTGGTGGTAAGTACATCTTCTGACTCCTTCTTATAAACTTAATTCACCGTAGTTTGATTTCGATGGTTCTAGTTGATCGGACGTGTGAATGAGACCATTTTTATTTTCGGTCATTCGTTGTTGAATAACGTGTTTTGATTGTTCATTCGGAACCGATAATTCACCTAAGAGAACGATTGAATGGTCCTTTATTGCTTCAAAGGAAAGGGTATCTTCAAAACGAAGATAGCGGTAGACCACAATGGTTGTTGGATACTTGAGCTGCTGCAATGTTTCCTGCTTCCATGTATCGTTTGTGATAAAGCGAAAATCATCCTTGTACGTATAAACATCTGTTTCAAAGCGATTAAGGACTTCGTATACAAGATCCTCAATATCTTCAGAACAAAGTATAAATGAGTGGGAATGAATCGACTTAAATGCTTTCTGAAACGCTTCTCTTGTGACAGATTGGTCGAACACAAGTGGTTTTGTTGTAAAAACACATTCTTGTTTAAATCGTTTGATGGACTGACTTGACAGTTGGAACACACTTTTTAGCTGTTTGTAATGAGTAGGAATGATTTTTGTTGTTCCATTTATCGTTACCTTGGACATAACGCTTGCCACTTGATGTTCATATAGCTCAATAACCCCGTTAATTTGGATCGATTCGATCTTATCGCTTAGTTGCTCTAAATCAAGATCAGCTGCTAATGTGAGGACACCATTTAGGGCTAAATTTGTTTTCGGTGAAAAACTATCGACCAATGCGTTTGTTAGCAGCGTGTCTCCTGACAAGAGTTTAGGTTCACTACCTGTGTAATCCAGTGATACGCCAGAGTGCTTTTTTATGAGTCTATTTACAGATCCTTTAAATGCAGTAGGCGCGTATATAATCCCATTTACGATAAAGGTGAGTTCTGTCTCTAAGATCGTTTCCAACCGTAAATCATTTGAAAATGTTAATAACCCATTGACGATGATCGTCTGATCTGGTTTAGCATAGGTTAATAGTTCATTATCTACAGTAAATAACCCGTTTATTACTTGAGCATCTTTAGGGATTTTAAGAGAATAGCCAAGGTTGCCAATTGATAGTTTTGGTACAAGTGAAGCTGTTTCAGTTGAATAAAGCAATAACCCTACGTTGTTAATATGCTGTATCGCTGAGATGCTTTCTTCCGTTGCTTCTGTAAGATTAAGAGTCCCTACATTTCCGATTGTTTTTTTCATTCGTATGCCTCCTGAATTAATTGTCTTAAAAATCCAATTGCTTTCGTAAGTTGATAGCGTACTGTTCCTGAAGGAATGTCTAGTGCTTTGCCAATTTCAGTGCTTGAAAGTCCTAACCAGTAGCGTTTGAAAACAAGATCCTTTTGCTTAGGTGGAAGTTTATTAAGAAGCTCTATTACTTCAAGATTGTTGAACTCCGTCGGCAAGAAAACAGGTTCTTTCGTTTCGTCAAGGCCAATTTCACGCCCGTATTTTCTCCTCAAATCAATAAGTTCGTTTTTCATAACACGATAAAACCATGCTTTTTGTTTATAGTAAGGCCATTCATGAAGCTCAGTATAGGAGAGGGATTTTTCCCACGCATATTGAATTAAATCATTCGCTTCATGTTCATTTGCAGCGATAGAAAGTGCAAAGGTTCGTATGTCTCTTTCTAGCGCTTCGTGAACAATCATAGATTCAGAACTCCCTCCTTTTCATTGTCTTCACATAGATAACGGTTAAGGAACGCGAACTGTTGGCAAAAAATGATTTTTTTTCGAACTTTCGACTTTATCTACATGATGTAGACGTTTTTTCCTTTTATTCATTTTAAAGCAGGTGGTCGAGCTTTTGAATAAAAATAACAATCGAACCTCGTCAATTTGTAATGAATGTGGCATGATAATGATAACGTTATTGTACTCGTGTAAACGATAGATACTCTTTATGAGGGGGAATAAATGGATGGAACAAAGGATACATGCATTATCTACAGGTTTGCCAAAGGAAATGAAGAAGAGCGGGATGAAGCGCTCAGTTGTTACGGGAATAGAAAAAGAGCGTGTAGACGAGGTGTATTTAACAAAAGATGGGTTTAAAGGAGACGATGTGGCTGACAAGCGAAACCACGGCGGACCAGACCGAGCAGTTTGTTTTTACCCATTGGAGCATTATAAAAAATGGCAAGAAGAATTGGGTCGAGTATTGCCGAATGCCGCTTTCGGAGAAAACCTTACGGTGACAAATATGCTTGAAGAGAGCGTGTACATAGGGAATATTTATAGGATAGGTCGTGCGCTTGTTCAAATTACTCAGGGACGCATCCCTTGCAGTACAATTGACCAGTATACAGAGGCTGATACACTACTGAAACGAACAATTGAGACTGGTTTTACAGGGTACTTAGGTCGTGTGCTGGAGGAAGGAACCATTTCTTCACAATCAACCATTGAGTTAATTGAAGAACACCCAAAGAAGATGTCAGTCCTTGCTTGTAATCAGGTCTATTTTGCAAATGAAGATTGGGAAGAAATGGAAGAGATTGCTTCGGTTGAGCCCTTGGCTGAGGACTGGAAGAGACGTTTAGCAAAACGAATTGATCGACTAAAACAGCAATCGTAAGAGAGGAAGTAACGGGATGACACATATTTTTATTTCAGGCGAAATTCCGGTTAGTGGATACGAAGCATTAAAAAAATATTCGGTTGATGTTTATGAGTGTGAAAACGTGATCAGAGAAGAGGATTTAATTGAAGGTGTAAGGGATGCAACTGCTTTACTTTGCCCGTTATCCACAAAGGTAACAAGAAAAGTGATGGAGTCAGCGCCGTCTCTTAAGATTATTGCAAACTATGGTGCAGGGTTTGATAATATTGATTTAGTGGCAGCAAAAGAAAGAGAGATCGTAGTCACAAATACCCCAAAAGTATCCACTGATGCGACAGCCGAATTAACGTTAGGATTAATGCTTAGCTTAATGCGTCGGATTCCAGAAGGAGATCAACTCTGTCGCACAGAAGGGTTCAATGGATGGGCACCATTATTCTTTTTAGGAAGGGAACTAAAAGGGAAAACCCTTGGGATTGTGGGCTATGGAAAGATTGGACAAGCCGTTGCCAAGCGTGCACAGGCATTTGGAATGAACATCTTATATACGGCAAGAACAAAGAAAGATACAGAAAACGAAATCAACTATCGACCATTTGATCAATTGATTCAAGAAGCAGACATCGTTTCCATACATACAGCCTATTCAGATGAGACCCATCACTTATTTAATGAAAAAACATTTAAGCGAATGAAGAAGAGCGCAATTCTTTTAAACGTGTCCAGAGGTCCTGTAGTTCATGAGGAAGCACTAGTGCGTGCGTTAAAACAAAGAGAACTTGCAGGTGCAGCGCTAGATGTTTTTGAAAACGAGCCACTTATTCATGATGAATTAAAGACATTAGCGAATGTTGTCTTAACCCCTCATATTGGGAATGCGACGATTGAAACACGAGAGGAAATGGCAAGACTTGCTGCAGGCAATATTACCTCTTATATAGAAGAAGGAACAGCATTAACGCCTGTTGGATAAACATAAAAAAGCTTATTGATGATACTCTCAATAAGCTTTTTTGTAATCTTTCTTTTCTTTTTCTTGAAAAGTATGATAGAATAAAGGATTGTAGAATGTGTTTATTTGACTGTGTTTAGGATTAATATAAATGGAAATACGAAATTGATAGGAAAGAGGGATCATATGCAAAAGCAATCAATTTATGGTCTGACAATGGATAAATTAGCCGATTGGTTTGTTGAGCACGGCCATAAAAAATTTAGAGCAACTCAAGTTTGGGACTGGCTTTATCGTAAGCGTGTGACACGTTTCGAGGAAATGTCTAATCTTAATAAAGAAACGGTTTCTTTATTAGAAGAGCATTTTGTTTTCGGGTCTTTGAAGGAGCATATTCGGCAGGAGTCAAAAGACGGTACCGTTAAATTTTTATTCCAACTAAGTGATGGAAATTTGATTGAAACGGTACTCATGACGCACAAATATGGTTTTTCTGTCTGTGTGACAACCCAGGTAGGGTGCAACATTGGCTGTAGCTTTTGTGCGAGCGGATTGCTGAAAAAGAATCGTGACTTAACGAGCGGAGAAATTGTTGAACAGATCATGAATGTTCAATTCTTCCTTGATGAACGTAAGAAAGAAGAGCGCGTTAGTCATATTGTGGTGATGGGAATTGGAGAGCCATTTGATAACTTTGACAATACGGTTGACTTTTTAGACATTATTAAAGACCACAAAGGTCTTGCTATTGGAGCGCGTCATATTACTGTATCAACAAGCGGACTGGCCCATAAGATTAAAGAATTTGCAGATTTGAAGAGTCAAGTAAACTTAGCTGTTTCTTTACACGCGCCGAACAACGAGCTGCGCTCTAAGATTATGAAAATCAATAAAGCGTTCCCGATTGAGAAGCTGATGGAATCCGTTAACTATTATTTAGATAAGACCAATCGACGTGTAACGTACGAATATATTCTGATTAAAGATGTGAACGATCATAAGGAAGAAGCGCTACAATTAGCAGAGCTAATAGGGGATAAGCGCCACCTTTCTTACGTGAACTTAATTCCGTATAATCCAGTTGATGAGCATGGTCAATATCAGCGAAGCGAGCCAGAAGCCATTCAAGAGTTCTTCCAGACGCTTAAGAAAAAAGGCATTAACTGTGGCGTTCGTTTAGAGCAAGGAACAGATATTGATGCCGCTTGTGGTCAATTACGAAGCAAGCAAGAAAAGAAGCGTGTTGGGTAAACCCCTAAGACTATGGATACAATCCATAGTCTTTTTTTGTGTTAACTAGTACTAAAGGTTTTAATCCTATGAAAGAAGGAAATAGGTACTAGGAATATTGAGGGTTTTTGTCGATAAATCGAGAAAAAAATCCCAAAGGAGGCGTTTAGTTGAAAAAGAATACACTTACCGTTGTATTTTGGTGTTCACTCCTATTAGCGAGTGTGTTCATCTTATGGGGCATCTTCTTACCAAGAAACGTCGAGACCGTGTTAGGAGCAGTTGATGGTTTCGTTGCATCGAATCTGGGTTGGGTCTACATATTAGCAACGACAGGTTTTGTTCTCTTAGCATTATTTTTGATTTTTGGCCCATTCGGTAAAATCACATTAGGAAAACCAGGCGAAAAACCGGAATACAGTTATTTTACTTGGTTTGCTTTTTTGTTCACTGCTGGCATGGGTGTCGGACTTGTGTTCTTCGGGGTGACAGAGCCGTTAACCCATTATTACAGCCCACCAATAACAGAAGCCAATAGTATCGCGGCCGCTGAAGAATCGCTCTTATATACATTATTTCATTGGGGGTTTCACCCGTGGGCAACGTATGCGATTGTGGCTTTAGCCCTTTCTTATTTTAAATTTAGACATAATTCACCTGCGCTTATTTCTTCGGCCTTTACGCCGTTAATTGGAAAGCATGCGCAAGGTGGAATCGGTCATAGTATTGACATCTTAGCTGTCTTTGCAACGATTTTTGGTATTGCTACATCGTTAGGGCTAGGGGCATCGCAAATTACGGCGGGGTTAAGCTATAGCTTTGACGGAATAGAGAATTCGACTTTAACGACACTAATTGTGATTGCTGTCGTAACGGTTGCGTTTATTTTATCCGCGGCATCTGGAGTTGACAAAGGCATTCGGTACCTTAGCTGGATGAATATCGTTGTGGCCATTGCACTTATGATATTTGTCTTTCTTCTAGGATCTAGCGTTCAGATGATCGAATCATTCACAACAACAGTAGGAAACTACCTTCAAAATCTCCCTAGTATGACATTTGGTATGAACGCTTTTACAGGTGAGCGTGAATTTCTTAATGATTGGACTTTGTTTTATTGGGCATGGTGGATTGGGTGGTCTCCTTTTGTAGGAACATTTATAGCTCGTGTGTCAAGAGGAAGAACCATTCGTGAGTTTGTTATTGGTGTAATGGGTGTGCCAGTTTTGTTTAGTGCAATTTGGTTTTCCATTTTCGGTGTTGCAGGTTTAGAAATGGATGCTAATCAAAGTGGCGGCTTATATCAATTAATTATGGATCAAGGGAATGAAGTGGCGTTATTTGCCTTTTTAGAGTCGTATCCGATGGCGCCAGTAATCATGGGAATAGCCATTTTACTTATTGCCTCCTTTTTTGTTACATCTGCTGATGCAGCAACATTCGTATTAGGTATGTTGACAACAGGTGGAAGGCTCAACCCGAGTGTGAAAGTGAAAATCGCTTGGGGTCTTATTTTAGCAGCTACAGCAGCAGCTCTCTTGATATCTGGTGGTTTAGAAGCATTGGAGATGGCAATGCTTATAGCTGCATTCCCGTTCGTATTTGTTGTTTTATTGATGGCCATCTCGTTAATGAAGGCATTAAGTAGTGAGTATGACATTTTAAAACTGGAAAGCAAACATCGGGATTGGGATCCGAGGTATCAAGAAGAATCACATCAAGAATTAGAAGAAATGAAGGAAGAATTTGATAAGAACATTCCTGAAGAATCCATTCAAGGTGAAGAAGACGACAGCAAGGAACGGTAATAGGGGAGGCATGTGTGAACAAACGTAGTCTCTTAAAAGGCGCTTCCAACATAAAAAACGTATTCCTCATTACGAGAAATACGTTTTTTTATCGGTACACTAAATTATCTACCATCCGCTTTATCTAACGCAGTGATAGAGCGACCATCTGCTTTATCAGCAGAATGACTGGCGTCTAAACTGAAGCTACCAATTGAAAGAGCAACTGCTAATGCAATAAGAAGAGATGTTTTCTTTTTCATGTTTGTTCAACTCCTATACAAGATTGATGGATGCGCATTCGATGTGCCATCCTCATGAAATGCAAAGCTTTCTCAAACTTTCCGAGTTTTGAATACACGTCCACTACTTCTTCCGCTAGTTCAGAAGCTTCAAAGTATAATTCGGCTTGTTGCAATTCTTCAAGTCCTTCATTGATCATCGCTGTATCATTTAGCACGTAAAGACCGAGACTTACTTTACAGCGGATGACATATTCAGTCATATTAAGTGACTGAACTTTGTGTGATATGTTATTTAATATGTCATGGTTTTCTTTTTTATTCGGTTCTTTTCTTAGCTTCACATTAATGAGGTTGTACTCTGTTTTTGTTCCGACTACTGAATCTTTATGTTCTTTAATTAAAAGTGCCTCTTCAAAATACTGGATCGCTTCATCTTGTCGGTTTTGTTTGACTCGATTTAAACCAAGAATTCTTAAGATGAGCGCACGTGTCACAGGATACGGTTTAGAACGTCTGAAGGCATGTTGTAGTAAGTCTTCTGCTTCTTCAAATTTAAGAAGCTCCGTACTAATCCCGCCTAAGAAAATGTGAATATTGAGCACAATTTCTTCATAATCAGGTTTCTTTTCAAAGATTTCAAGGGCTTGCTCAAAATAGGAAACAGCAAAGATATATTGATCTACTCGATAATAGCTAATAGCAGATCGGTAGTAAAACTCTGCTTTTTCAATTTGATCAGGTACTTGTTCTAAAAGTCGCTCCGCTATCTTATAGGAGCGAACAGCTGATTTATAACGTCCGTTATGGAATTCATTTTGTCCGTACATAAAGTAGTACATAAATTGCATGTACTCATCGGTTGCTTTATCTGCTATCGCAATAGCTGCAAATTGTTTATGCTCGCTTGAATTCGGCTCAATAAATAATTGGTGTCTAAAGTTTACTAATTCATAATACGACTTCACTTTTTCATCCGGAACCATTCGATTCATCAGTTGATTGACTTCGTGTTTGGAAAGAATGGCTTGCTCTCGATCATAGGAAATAATGCAACTATACCACTCGACTATTTTAGCTCCTACTTCTGGTGCAGCTACAGTTGATGACATTAGTGCAACCTCCCTTCCTACCCGTTAGTTGCTTCATTATAGCGTGTTTATCTGCAGATTGATAGAGAAGACAGATATTTCCCAACGTTCCATGAGGGATGAGACGAACTTGTTAACTGTAAGAGAAGTAAAAAGTAGCCATTGCTTATAATTCTACAGTTATCATGACAATTTCAGATCGACTACCGATTCTGAGTGCAGGGCCCCAAAACCCAAATCCAGACGTTGTAAAAGAGTGGAGTTGGTCAATTTGTTTATGACCCCAATCGTTCTCATAGATCGCTTGAGTGAGTAAATTTCCAGGGAAGAGTTGTCCACGATGTGTATGTCCTGACAAAATCATATCCACATTGTGAGTAGCCGCTTCAACCGTTTCGTGTGGCTGGTGATCAAGCATAATAATAGGAAGTTGTTCGTTCGCAGGTTCCATCAGTTCCGCTATGCCCTTTCGATTAGAATCTGTTTCGTCTTTACGTCCAATGACAGTGAAAAGTCCGTCTACATGCATGTGTTCATCTAACAAGACATTGACGCCGCTAGAACGGAGCTCTTGTTTCAGTAAAGAGAGGTCGCCTCCGTAATAATCGTGGTTTCCTGGAATCGCAAAGACGCCAAGGGGCGCATCAAGCTGTGAAAACCCATCCGCTATTTGTTCTTCAATAAAAGCGTCGATGTTGTCGTCAATAATGTCTCCGGCAAGAAAGATGGCATCAGGAGATTCTTGTTCAACAAGTTGAAGAAAGCGTTCAAAATGGTTCATACCAATAACGTTACCAAAATGGAAATCTGCAGCAAGTAAAAAGCGGACTTCTTCTGTCGGTTCGTTTGTTAGTGATACATTATAATGGCGAATTGTTGGTGACCAAGCGTTAAATGAACCGATTATAAGAAGTCCCAAAAAGCAAAGCGATAGGATATAACCGGAAACAAGGTGAACAATAGGCTTTCTTCCAGATAGAAAATAGATAAGGTTCACAAGAGGAATGAGGAGAAGGCCGTAACCAACAATGGCGAGCCAGTAGCCACCAATTAGCTCCAATAGCCTTGATGAAACAATAAATGAGGCGATAAAAGCAACAGATAATAATACAATGACAATCGTATAAGATTTCTTATAATAAAAACCAAAACTTCTTTTGAGCCACCGATACCCGTTAAAGCCTATGTAATAACAGGCAAGGCCGTAAAGGCACAAAAAGAGAAAAAGGTAAACGTACATCATGATTTGCGATACTCCTTGCATCTAGAATTATCAAAAGCATAGCATGAACACTCTGAAAGCAACAATGTTAAGTAAAGAATTGAATAGAAAGAAGAGAGAAGTAGGTGGGGTTGCGGTCTCAATTCTCATGTACAGAGGCTTGTCTTGCAGAAATCTTTTTAATGCACTATGATGAAACGAGTAAGTTTAAAATCACTAGGGGTGCCAATTGTGGCTGAGAGAGGCTAATGACCTTAACCCTTATAACCTGATCTAGTTTGGACTAGCGGAGGGAAGTGTATACGAATCGGTTTTTAAGATGACGTGTACCCACTTTCCTTATTCAGAAAGTGGTTTTTTATTTTAATAAGGAGTGATCGTATGTCATTTACACAACGTATTCGCTTACGTGCAGATGCCGTTTGGAAAGCTAGCCATGACCATCCGTTTGTTCAAGGCATTGGTAATGGTACATTACCGAAAGAATCCTTTAAGTACTATATGAAGCAAGACTATAAGTATTTAATTGAGTATTCAAAAGTCATGGCGATGGGAGCGGTGCTCGCACCTGATTTAAAAACAATGTCAGGCTTTGCTGCTGCACTTGACGAAACGTTAAATACAGAGATGGAACTTCATCGTACGTACGCTGAACGACTTGGCGTGAGTCGAGAGGAATTAGAAGCGACTGTACCAGGACCAGTTACGTTAGCTTACAGCAGTGCGATGCTAGCAGAAGCACAAAAAGGGTCTCTTGCTGAATTAATCGCAGCGATTTTACCGTGTGCTTGGAGTTATTATGAGATTGGAAAAGCGCTTGCGACATTACCAGGGGCGCTAGACCATGAATATTATGGAGAATGGGTACGAATGTATTCATCAGAGGATTTTGGTTCCATCGCCGACTGGTTAATTGATACGTTAGACCAGCTTGCTGAATCAAAATCAGAAGAAGAACTTGAACGATTAGAGGAGATTTTCTTAAATACGAGCCGTTATGAATATATGTTTTGGGATATGGCTTATAAACAAGAAAGTTGGCCTGTAGAGTAAAATGAGCCCCATTAAGATCGGTTAGCGGTCTTGATGGGGTTCTTTATTAAATACTTTTAGGATAGCTTTTTTCTCGAAACGAGACTTGAGGGGTTCTCATTCTCGTCTTCTTATTCGTCTCTTTCTTACCTAGGAACCATGGATGTTTGTTGAAAAAGACAATAAATGGAATGGTTAATAAGAGTGTTAAACCTGTAAACAGAAGGGTCCAAGGAAGCGTATTAGCCGTATCAAGATTGACCCCAAATCCATAGTGCATCATTGCTTTTACCAAATTCAAAACGGGCATATGAACGAGCAATACGATAATGGAATTTGAGCCTAAATAGAGCAAACCTTTTGCATGTTGAAGTTTTTGAATCAACATGAGAAAAGCAATGATGCCTAAGATAGCTGCTGGATAAAACAAGTATGCTTCTCCTAAAATATTCCCACGCATATCAATGCGTTCATTAAACGATTGAATGAAGTACATAATGCTAAAGAAACTGACTGCTAATGGAGCGACGATTTTCCAAGAGTGCGTTTTCCAAAACGATTTCGTTAAAAATCCAAGACCATAAAAAACAACGGCAGTGAGAGCAACAAATCCGTTCCAAGGAATGGCGAATTGTAAAAATGTTGAACCATAACCTAAAATAGCGGCCGTCAGTAAAAACAGTCCGATCCATTTTCCTCGGCTCAAACGATAATAGAAAAAGAATAAGAGTTCAACTAAAAATAAGCAAGTTAAGAACCAAATTGCAGGATTATAAGTTAATTGATAGTTCTCTGGTGTCGATAAAAATATCCCGGTAAAAGGGTGGATTGGATCAACATTATCGCCAGGTGTAAATGGAAGATGACGAAAAAGCAGGAACCAAGTCACATAGGTTATTGCCGAAAAGATAAAATAAGGTAGAAGTAATCCTCGCGCTTTCTTCTTGACAAAAGCAAGTGGTGCTTGGCGACTAGGTTTGAATACAACACCAGATAAATAGAAGAATAATGGCATATGAAAAGCAAATAGAAAGGCGCGGAGCTCAGGATCCATCGGTGCATGACTCATAATAACGAGTATAATACCGAGCCCTTTCGCTGCATCAATCCAATGAATTCGTTTGTCCATTTTTGTTCACCGCCTTCTCTCTGTCATGTTCCTGTACAGGTTAGTATACGTAAGAATAAACAGATGAGAAGGGATAAACGGAACTTTACATACACCTTTAAGGGAGTGCGGTTAATTGCGGAAGCTTTGCGGTTATTTTTGAATAGTATTACGGAAAAAGATATCTTATTGTTACATTTGTCATGTTAGTCATGTTTGGTTTTACGTAAATAAATCTGTGAGAAATCGCCTTTTTTTCGAAAGAAACTAGCGCTTGATCCAGTGTAACGTCGAAAAACTTTATGAAAATAATTCACATCAAGAAAGCCTACTTCAATGGAAATATCTTTGATCGGACGGTTCGTATGGATTAACATAGAACAGGCTTTACGAATGCGAAGCTCGCGAACAAACTCCATCGGCGTTGCGCCGGTTTGCTTTTTAAACAAGCGTGTAAGGCTATAGCGTGACAACCCAATTTGTTCAGCCACATCGTCTAAAGAAATCTGTTTGTGGAAATTTGATTCAATATAGGAATAGGCTTGTTGATAATAATAGGAATCTCCCTTTGGCGTATGAGAATGCAGCGTGCGAAAGCATTCAAGTAAAAATTGATAGCCTTGAGCTGCTGCTAAATAAGGATCCCGAAGTCGGTCTGCTTTTGTTTCTGCATAGATGGAGAATAAAGAGCGAATTAAATAGCTATCTGGTGAAAGTGCGACAACTGGTCCGGTTTCCTGAATGAGGCGTGACCAAATATCTTCGACTGTCGGGCCTTGAAGTGCAATGTAAATAAATTCCCACGGCTCTTTCCCATCTTCAGGGTAATAGTAACGGTGATTACCAGGAACTGCAATGATAAAAGCTTCATGTTGTTGAACCGTAATGGTTCGCCCATCAATTTCTAGCTTACCTGAACCTGAAATCGTATATTGAAAGATAAGTGTGTTATTATCTACATTCCTTGTTTGCCCATCCCAATAATAAGAAGGATCTGATCGTACTTCCCACCCGATATTCCATAAACTGAGTAAACCGGTTTCAGGTAAGAACTGAAACGTAAATGAGTGTGTACCTCTAATAAAGGCTGAGTGATCAGTCATAAGAATGTCCTCCTAGAATGGAATCATGGTATAGACCGCAATAAATTACCCTTGTCATAAAAAATATTACACACAACGAAAAGTGGAATCTGTTCTATAATAATGATATGAACCTTTTTTAAACGCAACGTAATCGTTTTCGTCATTTTTTTAATAGTACAACTTGTAAACGTTTTCAATCAATCGGGGGAGTGAAAAAAATGAAAAAAGTTTTTGGCGTTGGTTTTGTTTCTGCATTGGCTATTACGACATTGGCTGCTTGTGGATCTGGGTCAGACTCATCTACTGGAAGTAACGGAGATGCTGTTGAACTATCTTTTTCTGCATGGGGCAATCCCGCTGAACTGGATGTGTATAACCGGGCAGTAGATGCATTTAATGAAATGCAGGATGACATTGAAGTGACGTTAACAGGCTTACCGAACGACAATTATTTCCAAACGTTAACAACTCGTTTACAAGGCGGTCAAGCACCAGATGTGTTTTATGTAGGTGCTGAGAATATTTCTACTCTTATGTCAAATGGCACAATTGAACCATTATCAGATTTTTTAGATAGTGGAGATTCATACGTTACGGAAGATGAATTTACTGAAGACATCTGGGGCGCTTCAAGAAATGATGGCATTGTTTATGGTCTACCGGTTGATTGTAACCCTATCCTCATGTACTACAACAAAGCATTATTAGAAGAGAACGACATACCATCTCCTCAAGAATTGTATGAGAACGGTGAATGGAATTGGGAAACGTTTGAAGACATCACTCGTCAATTAAATGAATCGGGTAATCACGGATACATGCAAGAAAGTGGTCATGGCGCAATGTTGAACTGGATTTGGACAAATGGCGGTGAGTTTGCAACTGAGGACGCCATTGTTGGAGACACCGATGGAAAAACGATGGAAGCATTTGAATACGTTGATCGAATGATAGATGAAGGAAACTTTACGTATGCAGGGACGATGCCTGAAGGCCAAGGAATCGAAGCGATGTTTATGTCAAACCAAGTTGGCTTTGTTTCAGCAGGCCGTTGGTTAACGCCCATGTTCCTAGACACAAGTATTGATTTTGACTATATTCCATTTCCTTCTAATACAGATGAACAAATTGAAACAGCTAATATTGCTACTGCCTATATGGCGGTTAATTCAAAATCAGATCATGTAGAAGAAGCAATGAAATTCATTTCCTACTACACATCCACTGATGGACAGGAAGTACGTTTAGATGGTGAGGGGAATGCAGTTCCTTCAGTAGTAGGCATTGATGAAATTGTCTTAAATCAGGATCGTCCAGAACATGGTCAATATTTACTAGATGCTCGTAGTGTGGGTCGAGTCATTGGTCTTGAATTTACATCTCCAGGATTAAGTGAAGATTTGGAAGACATTTATGAATTAATGATGCTCGGAGATATGGATGCAGCAGACGCATTAGAACAAGCAACAGCAAAAGCAAAAGAAGCGGTTGAATAAATAGAGAAACATGGATAGGAGGAGCTTGTCTCCTCCTCTTTCTAAAAGGAGGGGTAGTTTTGTTTACAAAACGTGAAAAGTGGTGGGGATACGCGTTTATTGCACCACAGATGATTGGAATGATTCTCTTTTCTTTATTACCGCTACTATTCGCTTTTGGTATAAGCTTTATGAATTGGGACGGTTTCGGTGAACGAACCTTTGTCGGACTTGAAAATTACATTGCACAATTTCAAGATAGTAATTTTCGAGCGGCGTTACGAAATACAACCATTTACTCGCTAATCGTCATACCTGGGGGGATAGCCGCTGCACTTCTTTCTGCTTTAGCCCTTAATAAAGTGAAGGGAAAAGATTTTTATCGGATGTTCTTCTTTATGCCAGTCGTGACAAGCTCCGTGTCCATCGCAGTCATTTGGATGTGGTTGTTAAACGGTGATTTTGGCTTAATTAATCAAGTGCTTGCGTCAGTTGGTATTGATGGGCCAAACTGGTTAACGGATCGACGCTTTGTGCTTCCATCAATCGCGATGCTAAGTATTTGGTGGGGACTTGGGACGAACATGGTTATCTTCTTAGCTGGTCTTCAAGGTATTTCAAGAAGTTATTATGAAGCAGCTGAAATTGACGGCGCTTCAGCTTGGCAGAAATTTAAAAACATTACGATGCCATTATTATCTCCAACAACGTTCTTTGTTGCGATTATGACAGTAATTGGTTCATTCCAAGTGTTTGACCAAGCATATGTCATGACGCAAGGGGGACCAGGAAACGCCAGTTATACACTCGTTCTTCATATTTTTGATGAAGCCTTTACACGAAGTTCTTTCGGTACGAGTACCTCTGCAGCTATGATTTTATTCGTCATTATTTTAATCTTTACCTTAATCCAGTTTACGGTTTCAAGAAAGTGGGTGCACTATGAAGACAACGGCAGATAACGCGCAGCGCCAAATACAACCTCCTGTCCAACCAGCAGTGAAGCGAAAAGTGAAACCCTCTACCGTTTTCCTTCATCTTGCACTCATTTTAGGTTCTCTTGTTATGGCAGGTCCGTTTATTTGGATGGGATTGAGTAGTTTAAAGTCGTTTGAGCAAATGTTTTCCATCCCGCCTACCATTATTCCAGATCCTATTATGTGGAGTAATTTCGTTGATTCCCTAAATGCAATGCCGTTTGGTCGAGCATACTGGAATAGTTTCTATATCTCAACCATTGTGGTACTTAGTCAAATTATTACGTGCTCAATGGCTGCTTATGCTTTTGCCAAATTAAAGTTCCCAGGATCGAAAGTGTTGTTCATTGCTTTTTTAGCAACGATGATGGTGCCTATGCAAGTAACACTTATTCCGCTTTACCTTATTTTAGATCAGCTTCAATGGGTGAATACCCATTTATCCATCATTGTGCCAAATGCTCTCTTTAATGCATTCGGAGTGTTCTTACTTAGACAATTTATGCTTGGGATCCCAAAAGAAATGGAAGAAGCAGCTGTAATGGATGGGGCCAATCCTGCTTTTATCTATTTGCGGATCATGCTTCCCTTAATAAAGCCTGCCCTAGCAGCATTTGGAATCTTTTCTTTTATCGGCATTTGGAATAACTTTATCCAGCCGCTTACGTTTCTAAGTAGCACCGAGTTGTTTACGGTTCCACTTCTACTGGCAATGTTTAAAGGGTTGTATGTAACACAATGGCCTTTACTAATGGCAGGTGCTACGATTTCTGTTGTTCCTGTATTGATTGTTTATTTCTTTGCTCAACGACAGATTATTGAAGGGATTGCCTTAACAGGTGTGAAAGGTTAAATACGAGAGCTTATTGACGAAAAGATGTCAATAAGCTTTTTTTACCGATCATAAAAAAACCACATCACCCCTAAATAAAAGGGACGATGTGGTCATAATTACACCCTAAAAAAATTGCGTACGCAACGCTCTTTTTAGATTTGAACATGTTTCGGTTTTCGTTTTCCGATGAGGAAGACCGCTACCATCATGAAAGCGAGAGCAGCTAAAAAGACGAGTGAGCTTCCTGTAATGCCAGCAAAAATAAAGACAATAAATGCAATGAAGCCATTTAACAAAGCGTACGGAAATTGCGTTTTGACGTGATCGACATTATCGCAACCTGCACCAGTAGAAGAAAGAATCGTTGTGTCGGAAATAGGTGAACAGTGATCCCCGAATATCCCTCCTGAGAGAACTGCACCGATACAAACCGCAAGATGGGCATCAAGACCAAAAGCCATCGGTATCGCAAACGGCATCATAATCGCAAAAGTTCCCCATGACGTTGCAGTTGCCAACGAGATGCAGACCGCTACAAGGAAGAGAATGGCAGGAACAAGGTAACCAGGAACACTGTCCTGTAATAACTCTATCACATAGTTTGCCGTCCCCATTTCACTCATAACAGTTCCTAATGCCCAGGCTAATACAAGCGTGGCTAATACAAACACCATCTTCTGCATTCCTTTTGAATAGAGTTCAAATGCTTCAGAGAACCGTTTTACTTTTAATAAAACCATTAAGCCAATCAGAACAATACTAGCAAATAAGTAAGCAGTACTTAAAGCAACGCGGAAATCGCCGCCAGCAACAGGCTCAAATGGAAAGCCATGGGTCAGTAAAAGGCCAAATAGCGTAACGAAGAGTGTTAGTAATGGCAACCAAATTAAGACTGCATAACTTTTTTGGTTTTCATCAACTGGCTCACTGTATCGAAGCGGGCGAGAGCTCTTCCAATACAATTCACCTGTTTTTTCTACACGTTGTTCGGCTCGTGCCATTGGTCCAAAGTCCAGTTTGGTTAAGGCGATAAACGGAACAATTGCCACAGCTAAGATCGGGTAAAGTTGGAACGGAATGGCCTGAAGAAAAGCAGTAAATTCAGACATGTCCGAGCCAATATTGTCAAACTCTTGACGAATTAACCCCATGATGTAAACACCCCAGCCAATAAAAGGAATCATAACGGCAAGGGGGGAAGCGGTAGAATCAATAATCCACGCTAATTTTTCTCGAGATATTTTCGCTTTATCAAAAATCTTTTCAAAGATGGGACCAACAATTAAAGGAGAGCCTAAATCAGAAAAGAAGATCGTTAAACCACCGACATAAGCGGCCATCTGTGTTTTAGCCTTTGTATCTAAAAAGCGGACAACTCGTTTTGCTAACGCGGCTGATCCACCTGATTTCTCAATTAAACCAACAAATCCACCAATAAACAAGAGTAATACAAGGACGGCAGCATTGTAGCTATCTGTTAGTTGAGGGAATAAATATTCACCTATTGTTTCTGTTGTCGCTGTTATTGGGTTCCCGCTAGTCAGTAAAAGAACGCCAGCAAACAACCCGGTAAATAGAGAAACGAGTACGTTCTTAGTTGTAATCGCTAGTCCTATCGCAATAAGCGGGGGGATGAGCGAGATAAAGCCCATGTGATCCATTGTTATCCTCCTACACGTTCTATATATTGAATAAGTTAATAAATATGCATAGATATGAATATATCATAGTTTACCAAATGGTGCGATCATTTTTTTCTGTGCAGGGTAAAAAAAGACCGCTATACTAAAACTAATACAATTGGAAAAGAGGTTAGCTCATTGAAACAACAACTTATTGAACGCTTAACACGCTATGCAAAAATAAATACTCAGTCATCAGAAGCAAGTCATGAAGTACCGACAACAAAAGGGCAGCTTGAGCTCGGGCAGTTACTGGTAGAAGAGTTAAAACAGATTGGCATGAAAGACGTTGCTATGGACGATAATGGATATGTAATGGCGACACTTGAAGCAACTACCGACAAATCAACTCCGACAATTGGATTTTTAGCACATACGGATACAGCGACAGACTTTACAGGTGAAGGTGTACATCCACGAGTGCATGAGAACTACAGCGGAGGTGACATTCAGCTAAATGAAACGATTACGCTGTCGCCAAAACAATTTCCAGAATTAGCAAACTATGTTGGCCACACGCTCATGACAACAGATGGGACGACATTGCTTGGTGCAGATGATAAAGCAGGTATTGCTGAGATCGTTACAGCAATGGCATATTTAATCGATAACCCATCGATTAAGCATGGCAAGATTCGAGTGGCTTTTACGCCAGATGAAGAAATTGGAAGAGGTCCACATCACTTCGATGTTGAAGCTTTTAACGCTGACTTTGCCTACACATTAGATGGGGGACCGCTAGGTGAATTCCAATATGAAAGCTTTAATGCGGCAGCAGCAAAGGTTTGTTTTCAAGGTGTGAGTACCCATCCAGGAACAGCAAAGAATAAAATGGTTAATGCGATGAAGCGTGCCATGGAATTTAATGATCAATTGCCTGCAGATGAGGCGCCTGAATTTACGGAAGGCTACGAGGGCTTTTATCACCTTTTATCAATGAAGGGTGATACGGATTATGCGGAATTGCATTACATCATTCGTGATTTTGACCGCAAAGTCTTCGCTAATCGAAAAGCAAAAATGGAATCAATTGTAAGGCAAATGCAAGGAAAGCACGGCGATCACAATGTCACACTTGAGATTCGGGACCAATACTACAATATGCGAGAGAAAATTGAGCCTAATCCAGAGATTGTTGATGTAGCATTAGATGCGATGAAGGCATGTGAAATTGAACCCATTGTTGGACCAATACGTGGTGGTACCGATGGTTCCCAGCTGTCTTATAAAGGATTACCAACGCCAAATATTTTCACTGGGGGACAAAATTATCACGGGCGTTATGAATATATATCCGTTGATGATATGGAAAAAGCAGTCCAAGTCATTGTGAACATTGCTCAAATTGTAGAACAGAGAGCGTAGGATACAAAGGAGGCGGTGAGGTGAAGGTTCATCTGTTTAGAGACAGTGACGTTTTTTACAACGAAAGCGTAAGAGCGTTAAAGGAGAACAGCGTCGAAAATAGTTTATTCCTAGGTTTAGCACAACAAACATTAAGAGGAAACAAACCTCCGTTGTTTATGTGTAGTGTTGAATATGACGTCTTTTGCTTGCAGACAATACCGAACCAAGCCGTCTTGGCTTTTAAAACGAAGCAACTATCAGGATCCGTAATCAATGTCTTCGTTCAAGCGCTAAAGGATCGACCCATTACTCGCTTTGTCGGGGTGAAAGAACCGACCGTGCACATCACTCAGTTATTAGGTAAAGCGAGAGCATGTTCTGTGCAAACGGTGATGAATCAGCGCTTGTATCAATTGAATCTTACATCTGTAAGTCCTATATCTGGAGGACATATTAGGAAGATGAAGCGGGAAGATATTCCATTTGTCGCAAATTGGATTCAAGATTTTGACTATGAAGCGAATTTATCAGAGCAGCGTATTACGGTAAAGGAAGCTGAAAAAACGGCAAGACAGCAGCTAGATAAAGGTGGGTTATATCTTCTAGAAGTGGACGGTATCGCTGTAGCAATGGCAAACGCTACAAGAAAGATCGGTCAAAGCGTGACGATTAACCTTGTCTATACACCAAAACCGTTTCGGCAAAATGGTTTTGCTACAAGGTGTGTCACTGCTCTGTGCCATCAGTGTATAAAGGATGGGTTTTCAGTTATTTTACTGTATACGGACTTAGATAACCCTACCTCCAATCACATTTACCAAGAAATTGGTTTTGAACCGGTTAGTGACTCTATTGTCATGGAAGTGAAAAAGGTCGATTAATGGCCTTTTTTTGTTGAGAACAAAAGATGCTGTTAAGAATGACAACAGAGTGTTATAAATCTAAAAGAAGTATTATTTTAAAAGTCTAATAGAAGCGATATAGTGAAATGAAAGGGCTTACAAATAGTGAAAAAAAGCCTGACTACACAAAAGGTAAGGGGGAGCAAGAAGTGAAAAGATATGGATCTATTCTAATGACAAGTGTTGCTGTCATCGCGCTTGCAGCTTGTAGCAATTCGTCAAACGACCGAGAAAGTACGGTGGAGGCCGTAGCATCAGCTGATGAATTGCCAGAACGGTTTGAAGAACCAGTCAGATTAGACTTAATTAAACATGTCTCTGGTGATATTTTCTTTCGTGACGGTGAAACAATTGAAGACAATGTTCATACTGAATGGGTAAAAGATACGTTCAACATTGATTTGAATTATATGTGGACTACAAGTGGACCTGGTGAGACATTTGAAACAAAGCTTCAACTAGAGATGTCTTCCAATCAACCACTACCCTCGATTTTAGCGTTAAGAAGTCCTCTTACACAGGATTTAATCGATTCTGGCCGCGTGAAAGAGGTTGGAGAATTATTTGATAAATATGCGTCCGATACGTGGAAAGAAGCAATGGCAGCTGATCCGCATGCGTGGGATCCATATACTCGGGAAGAAGGGCGATTTGCTATTCCGATATT
This sequence comes from Shouchella hunanensis, assembly GCF_028735875.1. Lineage (GTDB taxonomy): Bacteria > Bacillota > Bacilli > Bacillales > Bacillaceae_D > Shouchella > Shouchella hunanensis. The sequence goes on along the minus strand of NZ_CP117834.1, from coordinate 781,809 downwards.
AGATTATGAAATGAATGGTGATACCGTTCTGTTCATTCGACAAGATTGGATGGACAATCTAGGTCTTGACGCTCCCGAAACGTTGGAGGACATTGAAGAAATCATGGATGCGTTTGTAAATGGTGATCCCACTGGAACCGGAGAGAAAGTATACGGTCTTGCTGCAGGCTTTACAAACCAATTAAACACGTGGATGTCAACGGTAGACTGGGTCTTTGGTGCACACGGAGGGATGCCAAATCAGTACAATCTTGCTGAAGATGGCACTCTCGTGAATGGAGATATCCAGCCTGAAATAAAAGATGGCTTAGAAACGTTAAAACGTTGGATGGATGAAGGGTATCTTCACCAAGAGTCCGGTTTATGGGACGAGGGCAAGGCTGCAGAATTGTTTACCGCTGGTCGTGCCGGAATCATTGCTGGACCGCATTGGATGCCAGATTGGCCATTAGCTGAAGTGTTGGAAAATGTAGAAGGTGCGGAGTATAAAGCGTATGATATCCCAACCGGACCAGAGGGGCTAAAAGGGCGCTCGACAGGCATTACATCACAAAATGGTGCAGTTATGTTTAATGAAAATGCAACAGAAGATGAAATTCAAGCATTTTTTGTGTATCAAAATTATTTATTTGAGAATTTTGCAAATCCAGAAGAGGGAAGCGAATTTGAATATGGGTTTGCTGAAGGGTATGACTACGTTTTCGAAAATGGAGACGTGAAGTATGGAGAAGAGGATATCCCAGGTGGGCGAATTGATCCTGTAAAGTACACACTCACATTTGATGGTGCGCGTATTCCAAGCCTTTATATTAATGCGCTTGCAGATTTCGCAAGAGGAGAAGAGCCAAAAACCCCGTTTGAACGCAAAGTGTATCTTCAATATCCAGAACAAGCGTGGGAAGGTGCCCGCATAGTGGTTGATAGTGCGGATGCGCAAATACCAAGTATGTTTACAGGGCGACCGACAGAAACAATGGTTAGCCGGGGGGATGCACTTGATACGTTACTAAGCGAAGGCTTTAATAAAATGATTTACGGTGAAACGCCAATTGATGAATTTGATGGTCTGGTTGAGCAATGGAGAAGCCAGGGCGGCGACGATGTCATTGCAGAAGTGAACGAATGGTTTGACGTTGTCAATTCGAGTGAATGAACAAAAAACGGGCAGCGTAAAAAGAAAACGCTGTCTTTTTCTCTGAATTGGCATACTAGCTGGTTGTTTATCGCTTACAATAACGCTTAGGGGGGAGCGTTATGTTCAAACAAAAAAGCTTATTTTACAAGATGGTCGTAAGCATTATTCTTTTTCTAGTACCTGTAGTCATTGTTTATACGTATTCAAACATGGTCAGTGAACGAGTGGTTCGAGATGAAATCGATACGCGAAACATCAATCGGCTTGATGTCTCAATGAATCGTCTAGAAGCGGATCTTTGGCAAGTGTCACAATTTCTCGTGGCATTAAGCATTGATTCGGATACAAATCGACTAAGGAATATTGATTTACTGAGTCCGTACGATTCAATAGAGCTTCAGCAGGACATTCAAGAGAAGTTATTGCTTTACCAGCAGCTTAGTACATTTTTAGTTGATGTGACGATCTTTTTTCCGGATGGGGAAAGACAATTATCCACCATGATGAAATCCCCAGAACGACCAGAAACGCTATCCCCTTCCTGGACATATATTGCCGATGGAGAAGGGAATGATTCGGATCGCCCTTATTTTGTTCAGCACGTGAAAGACTCGATTACTCATCATAATGAGAATCAAGCTGTTATTGTTGAAGCACGGATTTATATTGAAGCTGTCCAACACCATTTAAATGATTTAGCTCTAGCAAATGATGGTTATTCATTCCTGTATCATCCACATCACGAATTAATTAAACCGGTAGGCACCAATCATGAGTTTCCACTGGATTACAACTTTTCACTCCAATTAGATGACGAAGAGAGGGGAACGGAACGGTTTACATTAGGTCAAGATGATTACACATTATCGTATATTTCCTCGACAAGTTTAGATTGGGTTCTCGTCGATCTTGTTCCGCTAGAAGATGTGTTAAGTCCTATTGCGACAACACGAACTTGGTTTTATGCAACTGGATTTGTGTTGTTGCTTTTAGGTGTTGCTGCAGCTTGGTTATTAAATACGCAATTATTGCAGCCAATCGGAACATTAAAGGATGCCATTCTCCAGTTTAAAAGAGGACACTACTACACGCGGATGGCTGTTCCAGACCAAAAGGAATTTGCTATTGCAATGAGTGGGTTTAATGATATGGCTGATCAAATTCAAACGTTAATAGAAGAAGTGTATGAAGAGAAAATTCGATCTCAGCAAGCAACATTAAAATTGCTGCAAGCTCAAATAGATCCACACTTTCTATACAATTGCCTCTTCTATATTAAAAACATGGCGAAAATAAACAATACAGATGCTGTCGAAGCAATGGCGCTTCATTTAGGTGACTATTTCCGCTATCGAACAGAAGTAGAAAAGGAAGAAACGACTGTAGAAGAAGAATTGAAGTTAGTAAACAATTTTTTAGCCATCCATTCTTTGCGGAAGCGTGATTTAAGCTATTCTATGAATCTACCAGAAGACCTTTTAAAGCAACCTATTCCGCGACTACTTATTCAGCCTATTGTGGAGAATGCCATCGTTCATGGGATAGCTGATGTCGAGGAAAGGGCGGAAATTCGAATTCATGGAAAGCTTCTAGAAGAAGGCTGGCAAATATGCGTAGATGATAATGGACACACTGTCTCGACTGATTCATTAGCTAGGATTCAGAAGCTACTAGAATCCCAAGAAGAGGCGATGAATCATTACGGACTACGGAATGTTCATCAACGCATGCGCCATCGTTTTGGGGCGAATTCAGGTTTAGTTGTCGGCTTTTCTGAGCTTGGCGGTTTAAACGTTACTCTTTTATATAAACTGGACAAAGCGTATCAAAATGGGGAGTGATGGTATGTACCAGCTATTAATTGTGGATGATGAAGACGCTACATTACAAGGATTAGCAAGCTTACCATGGCATCAACTTACGATTAGCCAGGTTCACTGTGCACGCTCCGCTCGAAAAGCGAATGAAATCTTAGCGGCATTTCCTATAGATGTTTTGATTACCGATATACGTATGCCAGGGCGTTCAGGTCTTGAGTTATTACAGGATGTAACGAAGTTTTCCATACAACCTAAATGTATTTTACTTTCTGGTTATTCAGATTTTTCCTATGCGCAAGCAGCGATAAAGGCACAGGCAGTCGATTATTTACTAAAACCAGTTAGAGATGAAGAGCTCATTTATGCAGTTGAACAAGCATTAGTAAAAAAGATTGAAGAGAAAAAGGAACGGTATATGCAAGAACAAACTGTTGCAGCGATAAAAAGTAACTTAAGTTTTGTAGGAGAGTCGGTCTTTCAGCCATGGATTAGTGGAGAAAAGGGAGATGATGCTCTAAAAGCAGAGCTTGTGCATTACGGTATGGCTCATCAAAGCGATATTCGTACCATTCCCATTACCGTTCGTGTTGAGCACAGCCAGAATTCAAGCCATGGCTGGAAGCAGATGATTAATGAAGAACTTGCAGAAGCTTATGTTTTATTAGAAAAACATGTCTCTCTAAATGCGATCTCTTATCTTCTTTATCCTGTACATCACAGTGATCCATTGCTAGTAGAAAAAGATGTTCATGATCGTGCCGTTCGATTACGAAAAGCATTGAAAAAGGATCTTTTTTATGGAGTGACGATAAAAGTGGGGGCGCCATTAATTTTTTGGAAGCAGGCAAAACAGTATCTTCGTAAACCGCTAGTGGATTCAACTAGCGAAGAAATTCAACAAGATTCGCTAGCAAAAAGAGTGAAAGAATTTATAGATGCTTCGTTTATGAAGCAGCCAACGCTACAAGACATAGCAACGAATCTATATTTAAATCCATCCTATGTATCAAAGCGTTTTAAAGAAGAAACAGGCGAAACATTGACAGATTATATTCACCGCTTACGCATGAATCGTGCTGTTACGTTATTAACACAAACGAATATGAAAGTCAGTCTAATATCAGAAGAATTAGGGTATCAGCATGCCTCTTATTTTATTCGAGTGTTCAAGAAAGAATTTAAGCAGACGCCACATGAATTTAGACAGCGCTAAGGAGGGAAAGAAGCGTGGCCCAACTAAAAAGTGAGACGATACAGCCTCTCGTTAAAAAGAAGAAACAGCCTTGGAATATGAAGCGTAATTGGCCGCTACACGTACTTGTGCTGCCAGCAATACTCTTTGCACTTGTATTTAATTATATTCCTTTAGCAGGTATTATTATGGCCTTTCAAAACTTTAAGCCATGGGAAGGCTTTTTAGGATCCGAATGGGTTGGGTTTGATCAGTTCATTCGCATCTTTGAATTTCAAGAAGGCAGACAAGTCATTTGGAATACACTTGTCATTTCCACCTTCAAAATAATCTTCCAGCTTATCGTGCCTATTGTGTTTGCTTTACTATTAAATGAAGTTCGAATTATCGCTTATAAGCGCTCGATCCAAACGTTAGTCTATTTACCCCATTTTTTGTCATGGGTTATTTTAGGCGGTATTTTACTTGATCTTTTATCGGTTGATGGTGGGTTAATCAATCAATTTATCGGGATCTTTGGTATGAATCCAATTTTCTTTTTAGGAGATAGTGATTGGTTTCGCGTAACTGTTATCGTATCGGATGTTTGGAAAGACTTTGGATTTTCGGCAATCATTTTCCTGGCAGCGTTAGCAGGAATTAACCCCAGTTTGTACGAGGCTGCAATCGTCGACGGAGCTAATCGTTTGCAACAAGTTCTTCACATAACGCTTCCAAGTCTACTACCCATTACCATCGTTGTGGCAACGCTCGCACTAGGAAATATCTTAAATGCGGGATTTGATCAAATTTTTAATTTATATAACCCACTTGTTTATGATAAAGGTGACATCATTGACACATATGTTTATCGACAAGGGCTGCTTGGCGGGAATTTTAGCTATGCAACAGCAGTCGGTGTATTTAAATCTGTTATTGCCTTTATTCTCATTGTGACCGGTTATCGCTTAGCTTACAAGTACGCAAACTATCGCATCTTTTAGAAGGAGGAGGAGCTATGCATCATCGAAGTCGTTCTTATAAACTGTTTTCACTATGTAACAATATCTTTCTTCTTGTCCTCGGTATTCTTTGTATCTTGCCGCTTATTCATATTTTAGCAGTATCGTTTAGCGCTTCAGCGCCGGCAAATGCGAATTTGGTTCGCTTTTTTCCGATTGACTTTACGTTTGCTGCTTGGGAGCAAACCCTTGGAAATGAAAATTTCCTAAGAGCGCTTTGGAACGGTGTTTTTCGAACGGTTCTTGGGACGTTGATTAGTTTAACTGTTGTGACACTTGCGGCCTATGCACTGTCAAAAGAAGATCATGAGTTCCGAGGTAGAAAATGGTATGTATATACACTGATCTTTATTATGCTATTTAACGGAGGATTAATTCCAACGTATATTTTAATTCAAAACCTCGGAATGATTAATACGATTTGGGCACTTGTTCTACCAGGAGCAGTAAATGTTTTTAATATGATTTTACTGTTAAATTTCTTTCGAACAGGAGTGCCTAAATCGTTAGAAGAAGCCGCTTTAATAGACGGTGCCGGTCATTTTAAGATCCTTTTTCGCATTTATTTACCGATTTCATTACCGGCACTTGCGACGGTAGGTCTGTTTACAATGGTAGGACAATGGAATTCATGGTTCGATGGGCTTATTTATTTAACCGACTCGTCGAAATATCCATTATCGACGTTTTTACAAACGATAATTGTACAAAATGATTATTCACAAATGAATGTAAATCCTGATGAAGTCCGGGCTCTATCAGAACGGACGGTTCGCTCTGCTCAAATTTTTATTGGTGCATTACCAATTATTCTCGTTTACCCATTTCTTCAAAAGTATTTTGTAAAAGGAATCGTGCTAGGTTCTGTTAAGGAATAACGGCTTAGTAGAATCGCTTTTCTTTTGATAAATAAAGCGATTCTACTCGTATTCTTTCTTGTTCTTTTCATGATGTAGTAAGTATAAACCAATTGTTTCCGCTACTTCCTCATGGCCACTAACAAATTCGTAAAAACCTGGAGCATTGATATTCTGGATGACATCCATTTTCTCATAGATTTTCATTTTAATTTCCTGTTCCAAATCTTCTCTGTTTGCAGGTGCGGTTTGGTAGAGGCTTTTTTTTATTTTTGGTTGAAAATCTTCTAAGATCTTTTCATAGTGAAAACTCATTGTTCATTCTCCTCATTTATTTTTGGTACGCTTGATTTTAAACGTTCAAGGGCGCGCTTTTTGTTGTATGAGATTCGTTGTTCTGATGCATCTAGGAAAAGGGCAATTTCTTTGTTTTGATAGCCATAAAAGTATGAATAGATTAAAATGGTTTGCTGCATCGAATTAAGCTGTGAAAACGCTTGGGAAATATACTTGTCTGCAAATAATTCAGCAGTAGAACCTTCTTCATCCAATGCGTGCTCAAGATCATCTAGAACATCACCGGCACGAATCATTCCAATAAAAGTAGAATAGCCATCATCTGTTTGCTTTTCGTCAATGGAAACAGTTAAAGGTTGATTTCGTACACGCTTATCAAAATCGACTGAATACCCTTTAATAAGTCTACTAATGTATTGAACCGTTTTAATACGCGTGAAAAAACGCCGAAACGCATCATCAAGTGCAAGTTGATTCATTGGAGTAGGGTATTGTTGTGCCGTTAAGAAAAGCTGTTGATGGTCACGATCTTTTAGGAATAATTCAATCATTAATCGGACGGACTGTTTTCTCTTTGTATGGGCTTCATCCACATAAATGACCTCCTTGACCTCTTTTTATAATAGAGAACGTTCGCAAAAAAAATAAAAACACGAACATATTTTCGTATAAAAAAAGTATACAGAACAATTGTTCGCTAATCAAGAGCCTGTCCATTGGGAAATATGATTGAGATAGAAAGAAGGCAAAAAAAAAGACTACTTCAATCAACTAGAAGTAGCGAAAAATGAGGATTTTTTAAATCGTTCATGTTATAAAAAAATTTATTTAAAGATACATTTGTTCAGGAGCATGTATTAATTCGATTCATCCTCTTTCATCTGGAAGCGAAAATGACAGTCGCCTTCTTTTAACACATAGCGATCATGAAGAACATCGAAATTCCGGTTGTAACCTTTTGCAATAGAAGGATCTATCATTTGACAGTAGAGAATCCCGTGCTCACCGGTTCCATCTTTTTTCCATTGATCACCGAATGCGCAAACAGTAAAGGTTTGCTCGATTTCTTTTGGATGGTATGTGGTTTCAAACTCAAACAGGTCACTACGACCCATATCATAATTGGTTAAATAGTTTTCAGCTGTGTTAGGCAATCCTTTTGCCGCTGCTCGTCTGGCAATGTCTTGCCCACGGGCTTCACCGAAATGACGAACCCCTTCTCTAATGGCTTGTCTGCCATCTTCGTCAAAACGATCAACAACCGCTTTCGCAATATGCGCAAAGAGCTTTGCCATCATAGCGTAAATCGTAAAGGGTTCAATTCCTGCCTCTTTTTGAATCTGTTCATATGCACGGTGAGTTTCTTTCACTTCCGAAGCATTAGCTAAATGTGGGATGGAATAGCGTGCACGTTCGTCTAGCTGCTTATAGGAATGAGACGAACGTTTGTTTAAATCGTTTAACTGCTCATCAAGCAAAGCTTGTACCCCTTGCTCGACTTTGTTTACTCCTTCATCTCCAAATTGTTCGTAGACAGACTTCACGAGTGAAGCATATAACTTTGAAATGATAATGTCCATTGTTACTGGAACATCAGGTACATCGTTTCTCAAGGTCAACTGTAGTCTCATCCTTTCTTATTTAATCTGTTAACGGAAAACGAACTTATTGCTTAGGTTTTTCTATTCTATCATAGGTAGTATGGATGTTTTGGTAGAGTAGGCTGATACAAAATAGATGAGAGGGACTGAGCCGGATTAGTACGCGTTTATAAATAAGAAGCTTCCACACCAAATCAATAGAAATGGCGTGAAAGCTTTTTTTATAGACATTATGAATAATCTGGGAGATATTCTCCATGTGCTTCAATTAAATCATCACAAAGCGCTACGATATCATCAATTGATAATTCTGCTGATGTGTGCGGGTCGAGCATTGCCGCATGATAAATGTGGTCTTTCTTTTTGGTGATCGCTGCTTCAATAGTAAGTAACTGTGTATTAATGTTCGTGCGGTTAATGGCCGCAAGTTGCTCTGGTAAATCACCAACAAAAGTCGGTGTTACCCCTGAGCGATCGGCTATGCATTGAACTTCTACACAAGCGTTTGTCGGCAAGTTTGAAATGAGGCCGCCTTTATTTAGAACATTGCCACCAAATAGGAATGCTTCACCTGTTTCCATTGCCTCAATAATTCGTGAGCCATATTCAATAGAACGATTATGTGTAATATCCCCGTCATTCATCAACGACTGCTTCATCTTCTCCCAGCCTTCGATTTGGTTCACACAACGTCTTGGGTACTCGTCTAGCGGAATGTTAAAGCGATCAATGAGCTCTGGATAAGCTGATTTTATAAAGTATGGGTGGTATTCGGCATTGTGTTCTGATGATTCCGTTAAGTAATAGCCAAAACGTTGCATCAGTTCAAAGCGAACCATATCGTGATGTTTTTCCTTACTTTTTTCTTTTGCCCGTCTTTTAATTTCCGGATAAAGATCGACGCCGTCTCTTGTTACTTCAAGTAACCAAGCAACGTGATTAATACCGGCGATTTTTTCCTGAATTCCGGAATGGTCCATGTCTAAATGCTTAAATAAGTCGCGTGTACACACTTGAACGCTGTGGCATAGCCCAACATTTTTAACATTTGTAAAGCGTGACAACGTTCCAGTAAGCGCAGCCATAGGGTTGGTATAATTAAGAAACCAAGCGTCAGGTGCGACTTCCTCAATATCTTTTGCAATATCAAGCATGACCGGAATCGTTCTTAAAGAACGGAATAAACCACCGATTCCAATTGTGTCACCAATGGTTTGCCGAAGCCCGTATTTCTTAGGGATGTCAAAGTCGATAACGGTACTAGGCTTATAACCACCGACTTGAATAGCGTTAATAATATAACTTGCACCGCGTAAGGCTTCTTTGCGGTTGTCGTATTTTTTAATGGTTACGGTAGACTTTAGATTATCTTTTAATTGAGTGAGAAGAGAATAGGATTCTTGCAAGCGATCTGGGTTAATATCAAATAACGCAAATTCAAACCCTTGTAAAGATTCAACATGCATACAGTCTCCAAGAACATTTTTTGCGAAGATGGTACTACCTGCACCAATAAATGTTAGTTTCTTCATAACGTAACCCCCTACTGTTGATACTCACAGTATAGTAATAGTTTCACTAAAAGTAGTAGAAAATTGCTGTTTACTTTATGGAAATTATTGCGCTTTCAACAGAGCCTAGTCGCAACAAGCATTCTACGTTATACTGAGGGGGCAAGGGGGAGAGAATCATGAGAGAACAAGGGCTTAAAGGTTCATATGGATTTCGCTTCCAAGAACATCCGTATCCATTTCAAGTGAATCTTTGGAACATTGGCTGGGAAGTTGTCCGTAGCCCTACTTATTCATGGAACGGGCAGACTCGAATTGATAGAGAAAAAATTGTGTTTCAATACACGCTATCCGGACATGGCGCCTTAGCCTATGAAGATCAGACATTTACGTTAGGAAAGGGGCAGGCTTTTTTTGTCTCCATTCCAAGTGATCACCATTATTTCTATCCAAAAGAGGCTACGACCGATTGGGAATTTATTTATATTACATTAGAAGGAAAAGAAGCTTTATCCATGCACGATCATATTGTAGAGAAGTATGGACCAATTCTTGTTATTGAAAAAGAGGCAGAACCAATCCGTTTGCTTTTACGCTTATTATCGGAAACAGCATCGGGAGAGATTACAAACTCCTATATTGGCTCGCAGCGAGCATATGAATTTCTGATGACGCTGTTTCACTTTCTTGCGGTTCCGCCGAAGAAAAAGCTAAAAGAACCGATTACACAGGCGATTACCTATATGAAAGACCATATGAGTGACCAGTTTGATTTGGCAACGGTTGCTCATCACGTGGGTCTGTCTAAATACTATTTTATTAAACAATTTAAACGTGAATTGAACATTACACCCATGCACTATGTTTCGATTCTACGTATTAAGAAAGCCGCCTATTTACTTTCTAAAACCGATTTAACTGTGGCGGAGGTTGCTCATCAAGTCGGTATTGATGATGCGAATTATTTTACGAAACTCTTTAAAAAGACGGTCGGTGTGTCGGCTAGTAAATTTCGTAAGAATGAAGATGTTCATCTTATTGACTACATTATAACGGAGTGGGAATGATGCACGTTTACTTAGTATATAGCGCCTTTTTTCTACTGTGGGCGCTTTTCTTTAAGCCGACTGGTATTGATCTCGGACTGGGATTTGCTGTTATAGTCATTGTTCCGTTAACGACAGTGCTATTGATTGAGACTAATAAAGATACACCGTACATAACACTTATCACATGGCTTCAAAAGTGGCTGTTGCTTTTTTCTGTAGCTGGTTTAGCATCGTTAACGGTTGAAACTCTATGGGTGGCGACCTTGTTTTCAATCATTTGGTTAGGGGCAACGGTGGTTATTGCCTGCTTTGGTTTTTTTCGCTTAAGTTTACAAGGATTTCGAAATGCAGAAGAAGTGCTCATAAACGTTGGGTGTATCTATCTTGCTATCGGTGGTGGTTGGTTTGTTTTATCAGCTGTACAAGCAACTACTTTTCTTTCCTACAGCCAAACGATTATTGATTTAACGGCCATTCATTTTCATTACTCTGCCTTTGTGCTGCCTATTGCTAGCGGCATGCTGGGACGTTGGTTAAAGCATCAAACGGTTCCATTAAACGGATTTGCTTATTTAGCAGCAGGTATACTTATCGGTCCTTTTCTTGTGGCACTTGGAATTGAATTGGGTCCGCCCCTAGAGCCGATTCTTGTGTTAATCTACATTTTTTTTGTGTTTTGGCTTGCTCTTATAGCTATTCGCTATAGCTTTTTACTAAGGGGTTGGTTACGATGGTTTTTGCTTCTAGCGCATGCCGTCTTATTTATGACAATGGTGCTGTCTTATTTGTATAGCGCAGGGCTTGCATGGGCACCTCAGCGATTAACGATTCCTGACATGGTTCGTTATCACGGAATGGCTAATGCATTTGGTTATGCTTTGCTCGTGCTCATTGTCTGGATTGTCGTTAAACCAAGCGCGAAACATAGACCTGAAATGCCACTTCAGCCTATAAGAGGGAGGAAGTACATTCAAGATCAACTGTTTGCTCACTTAGAGCTTACGCCGACAAACGCACTTATAAAAGAGTGGCGTGAATATGAGCACGAGCAGTTTCACATTAAAAACGTACATCCAAACGTTTTACGCTTTCACGAACAGACTAGTCGCTATGCGCTAGAAGCGACTATCAAATGGCATCAGCCATTTCGATGGTTTCTGCCCTTCCTATTGTTTGTAACAAAGCGATTAAAACAACTTCATCTTCCAGCTGGCAAGGTACCAATGGAGGGAAATACGTATGCGCTAGTATCAAATGGGCAAGAGCATACAACGGTCTGGGTTCGCAAGCATGCACAAACAAAAGAACCGATTTTTACGGCCTACTATTCAAACTGGCTTGGAAGCAAACGATACAACTTTATTCAGTTACCCTTGCCATTCGGCGTTTTAACAGGTTTATTATTACCAATGAATGATGGAGGGGATGGCCTTTACTTAGTGGGAGATAAAACGGACCCGCTAACAGGTGTCTATCTATCTTTTTGGAAGTGGACTTGGAGAACACCGCTCCGAGAAGTTTTTCATTTAGTAGAAAAGGAAGGCACTCTTCATGCGAAGCACGCCATTTCCTTTTTTAATAAAGAGATGATTACGATTATGTACGTGATGAATGAAATCACGTCACCATCATCTCGCTCTTAGTAACGCGAAGCATAGGCTTTCGTTTCAATGCCTCTTTCATTCAACCAATGATGCGTCTCTCCTTTTAGAATAAGGGGGACGTTTTTAAGTTCCTCTACAGTGTGGACATTTAAGGCAGTCATCATATAGCATAGCTCTTCCTGCATGCGCTCAATAGAAGCGATAACGGCATCGATGCCATCATTCTGCAATGTCTTAATGAAAAAACCGGACATACCTACTAAGGAAGCGCCTAACGAGAGCGCTTTGGCTGTATCTATACTCGATGTTATACCCCCAGAAGCAATCAATGTGAGTGGAAGTGCTAATGAGTGGGCTTCAACTAATGCAATTGGTGTAGGAACGCCCCACGAATTAAAAAAGTCTAATGAAAGTTGCCGACGCGCATTTTCAATTTGTGAAAAATTCGTTCCGCCTGTGCCGCTCACATCAACAGCATAGACACCAGCTTCATAGAGACGTTTAACTGCTTCTTTCGTCATGCCAAAACCGACTTCTTTCGCAATAATCGGTACAGGACTTTTCGCCACAATCGCTTCCAAATTGCGTAGACGCTTAGAAAAATCCCGATCACCTTCAGGCATAGCTAGCTCTTGGATATGATTAAAATGAATTTGAAGACCATCCGCTTCAATCATATCAATGGCACGCAAGGCGTCAGACGGTGTTGCTTCTGCCCCTAAATTAGCTAAGCAAACGATGTCTGGTGCTGCATCGCGAATAATTCGATACGTATGTACTTGCTCTTGATCTTTGATCGCTGCCATTTGCGATCCAACGGCCATTGGAATGGAAAAGTGTTGCGCCACTTCTGCAAGCTGCTGATTAATACGTGCTGTTTGCTTGCCTCCACCACCTGTCATTGCGTTTATGAGCAATGGCAACGATATGGGTTTATGAAGAAAAGTGGTTTCAAGCTGGCAGTGATGAAAGGACGAGGTAGCGAGCGTTTGATGGATAAATTGAATGTCCTCAAAAGGGGAGCGCGTTTGGTGCTGCTGAATGGCTTGATGAATATGGTCATGTTTACGTTGTTCTCTAGACAAAGACGTGCTCCTTTCTTATTCATTTTCTTATTTTCTATACCCTGTTTACTTGAATTTAACCATAGAAAACGCTGGTTTCGCAAGGAAGACACGAACAAGGAAAAGAGCTTATCGATGTTCATGTCGATAAGCTTCCTTTTTTTATAATAGCTGGTCAAGAAGTGTCGTTGCGATTGTAAAATAAATCATTAAACTAATAATATCGTTTAGCGTTGTAATAAAAGGACCTGAGGCCACGGCTGGATCAATCTTTAATTTGTTAATGGCGACAGGAACAGTTGCTCCGATCACTGCTGCCACACTTAAAGCTGCGAAAAGAGAGAACCCAACAGTAAATGCTAAAATAAAATCACCGTTGTAAAACACATAAATAATGCCCATCAACACAACCATACAAACAAGACCGAGTATAATCCCTGTTCCAAGTTCTCTTTTTACTGTTTTCCATACACCGCCTCGGTCAAATGAGCCTGTTGCAATACCACGTACCGCAACTGCTAGAGACTGCGTTCCTGTATTTCCTGCTGTACCCATAATGAGCGGCATAAATGCAGCAAGCAGTACCACTTGTTCCAAAGTCGATTCAAATTGACCAATAATATTTGCTGTAATCAAACCAAAAAACATGAGCAAAATAAGCCAAGGTGCACGCTTTCTTGCAGCGGTTACCGCAGTTAAAGATAAATCCGTCGCCCCTCGTGTTGCGGCAAATTCATCGAAATCCTCTGTTGTTTCTTCTTCTAGTACATCAATGACGTCATCGACGGTAATGATACCGACAAGTCGCTTTTCAGGCGTTACAACAGGTACCGCAAGAAAGTCATATTCCTTAATTAATCGAGCAACGTCTTCTTGATCTTCGTTCTCACTTACGGATACCACTTGTGTGCTCATAATGTCCTCCACCGTCATTTCTGGTGTCGCAATAATGAGGTCACGAAGCGAAACGACACCAGCAAGTTTCTGCTGTTGATCAACGACATACAAGTAGTAAATTGTTTCTGCATCGGGTGCGCTTTCTCGTAGTTCAGCAATAACCTCTTTAGCAGAAGATTCTACCGATAAGCGTACAAATTCTTTTGTCATAATCGCACCGGCAGTTTTCGGTGCGTAAGCCATTAATTCCTCTACGCGCTTCGCTTCTTCTAAATCCATTGAGCTTAAAATATCATCAGCGCGCTCCGTATTAATTTCCGCTAAAAAGTCAGCAACATCATCGGCTGACATCGTATTGAACATGGAAACGGCATATTGATAGCTTAATCCTTCAAAAACAATAAGCTGATCTTCTAAATCTAACCCTTCAAATAGGTCGGCGAATTCAGCTGGACTAAGAAATAACAACACTTGTTTTTGAAGAGGACGCTCAATTTCGTGAAACAATTCAACTTGGTCCGTTGGGTGGAGCTCTAAAAAGGTTTCTCTGAAAGCCTTAAGATTTCTTGAAACTAGATGCTTTACAATTTCGTTTTTATATTCATTCCGTTTCCGGTCAGTCTTTAATTTATCCATCATGCTCTCCTCCTACTTCCTAGAAGAGAACCAAACAATACGTGTGGAATGGCCCCCTTCTTATACTGTTAAAGCCTATCCTCGGTTTGGGTAAACTATCCATCCCACACCACCACCTTTTAGAAAAATAAAAAACCGCCTCAGCAAATGGGAGGCGGTTTGAACGCATACTAAAGAAACATATCGTATCAATAAACTCTCCTCCATTCGTAGAGCTTTAGCACTGTGCGGCATAGGAACACATATCCAGCTACGTTAAAAACCACCTTATGTCGATGGTTTCTGTTGACCCATTGGCGTCTTTGGACATTTTTGGGTAGCAGCGTATCTCCAGCACAGGAGCCTCACCTAACGAGGGCATATAATTTCTTGCAAATTTCACTTTACAATGCGCAAGACAACTTGTCAAACCTTAATTTTTGTTGTAAAGAAAAAGACTCGCTTACTTACGAATCTTTCATTATCACCCGATCTTTAAGTGGGTTTATTTCTTTTGGGTTTGGGTACTCATGAGGTCTACCAAAAGGCATTTGCGCAACAAGATTCCAATTATTCGGTAGATCCCATCGTTTTTTGATTGCTTCATTAATCATGGGATTATAGTGCTGTAAAGAAGCACCAAAGCCTTTTGTTTCAAGGGTAACCCAAATTAAATATTGAAGCATTCCATTGTATTGTCCGGCAATGGACTTTGTATAGGTAGTAGAAAATGTCTCCTGATCATCAAAAAACAAAATAGTGCCGTAAGCATGTTCAAACATTTCTAATTTCGCTTGAGTGTCGGTGAAATCAGCATAGTCCATAATGCTTTTCATTCTTTCCTGAGTTAACTGCCAGAACGCATCATGCTCATCATGGAGCAAAAGTACCATTCGTGCAGAAAGAGCATGTTCATTCGTTGGCATGGATCGGATGGAGAGCTCAATTAGGTTGAGGATGTCAAAATCTCCCTGAACCGTATCCTTACTTAAAACGTAAATAGATCGTCTATTCTCAATCGCTTGGTAAAATTCATCATCATCTTTATCCGTTCCAAATTTTTGAACAGCGGGAGGAACAGGATTCTCTTTTTTGACAGGTTGAGATTCTTTATGAAATAAACGAGTCCATTTTTTCATGAAGATGAGTGACTCCTTTCGTATTATTTTAATAGACACTACGAGATAAGAACGCCAAGTTCTACTCGGGTGATCTCTTGTCTTACACCCTGTAGCATTATTCTAGGTAATAACACAATTCCCTTGGATGCTTATTTGAAAACATGAGCATACGAACGGTTAGGGACTAGTCTGAAATGCGGTTTTCTTGCAAACCGACTCGTTTTAAATACGTAATCATTGCTTTTTTTTCTTGTTCATTTAGTGGGGAGAAAATGGAACTAAGTGCTTGAGCGTGTTGAGGAAAGACAGCATCCATCCAATTTATCCCTTTTTGTGTAATAGACACATAAGTGACGCGGCGGTCAGTTGGACTAGGTTTTCGAACAATCATTGCTTTTTTTTCGAGTTTATCAACTACATAGGTGATGCTGCTACTAGCGATAAGCACTTTTTGACCAATTTTTTGCACAGTTTGATCACCTTTTGAATAAAGCAATTCAAGGACTGCAAATTCTGTAGGGTTAAACCCGTGTTTGCGTATATCTGTCTCAACGTGGGACTTAACGGTTTGCATAGTTCTTGATAATACAGTAAATAGTTTTAATGAGTCTTGATCTGTTTCTTTCATTGTAAACACCTCGAAATCATTTATCTCGAATTTGAATTAATTATAAAAGATGTTCCCTTGGACTGTCAATCAAAGGGGTGTTCTGATTAATTTTGTGAATTCATTGGAATTTGCTGATATTTTCAACTGAAACCTTTATACTAGAAAAGAGGTAAATAGATTAGTATAAATCTTCTTTAGAATTGAAAGGATGACATGTAATGAGAGACGTATCGATTGTTAAAGAACAACGTAACATACTTCGTGAAGAATTAGGTAAGTGTATCAATAAGGTTAAAGAAATGAAAGTGAATGAAGAGTCATTTAAACAAATGGACCAGCATGAGCAGCAAGTTTATATTTATCTTGATCGCACGATGCAGCGTTTACGTACGCAAATCAATGCGTTAGAATTTGTTTTAAACGAAGATAGTCAATTAGTGGATCCATACGCTGATCGCGCCGCAGAGAAACTAAATATTAATCGCAATAGTATTTTTGGATCAAAGCCAACTGAAGTGAAAAAAGAAGATGGCGATTACGAATTGGATATGAGCCGTGTGGATAATCAACATTAAAAGAGGGGGAGACCCCTCTTTTTTATGTGAGCTGTTTTTCAAAGCCAAAAAAGATGGCTTCTTTCCCAGGAAACTGAAGCGTGCCAACTTTTTCGTAGCCATATTTCTCAAAAAGCTGTTGGGCTTTTTCGTTTAACGAGTACGTGTCCACTTGCATGGCTGTTAAGCCTTTTTTGTGAGAATGTTTTTCTGCAAAATCGATAAGTGCCGCGGCAATACCGGCTTTTCTCGCACTAGGGTCTACTAAAAGGCGATGAAACGTTCCTGCGTGCCGCTGTTGTTCAGACCATTGTAAAGAGGTACTTGTATATTCAGGTGCAAATGATTGGTCGATTGTAATAGAACCGACGACTACTCCGTCTTGTTCGTACACAAATAATGAACCTAAATCGAGATCCTTTGTAAAATGTTGAATAGTAGGGTAGTGCTTGTCCCACTGGTCACTTCCTTCAGCATTCATCTTCTTGGTTGCTCGAATAGCCATTTCCTCTATTTTAACTAAATCTTGCTTAACTGCCTTACGAATCATATCAATATCCCTCCGAAAAAAGAACAAATTTTCTTTTTAGTTATGTTGCCAATAACAATAAAAAATACCTTCATTTTTTAGCATATCTTTCAGACAGAATGCAAGGAAGATGCGTGTAGTCAGAAAAGAAAGAGAAGCACATGAATTTTTGCAATTCATGACTGTAGGTCATAAGTGATTACTTGCTCACACCCTATCATCTAGCTTAAACTAGAAAGGTGAAATGAATGAGAAGGAAGTACGGATCTTCTTAATCTTCTAAGGGAGAGATCAACAGTGTCCAATGTGAATGAATTAACTGAAGAACAGCTTTATCAACGATATGAGCAGCTAAAAGCGCAATTGGAACGTTACAAGCGTGAAAATATGACGTTAGATATGTCTCGAGGAAAGCCAAGTCCCGATCAACTTAATCTTTCAGAAGAGATGATTGCTTTATTAACTGCAGAGGAGCTTATTACTAGCGATGGTTTAGATACGCGAAATTATGGCCAGTTAGACGGTATCCCTGAAGCGAAATCTTGGTTTGCTTCCATTCTTGAGGTAGAGCCTAGTCAAGTAATCGTTGGGGGGAATTCAAGCCTGTCGACCATGCACGACACGGTTGCCCGTGGATTGTTAAAGGGTGTAGAGGAAGAAGCTAAACCGTGGTCTTCTTATCCATCGGTTAAATTCCTGTGTCCGTCTCCTGGCTATGACCGTCACTTTTCTATTTGTGAGTTTCTTGGGATTGAAATGATTCCAGTCGACATGACAAGTGAAGGTCCTAACATGGATCAAGTAGAAGCCCTCGTTCGAGAAGATGAAACGATTAAAGGGATTTGGTGTGTTCCAAAATATAGTAATCCAGAAGGTGTTACGTATTCGGAAGCAGTAGTAAAAAGACTTGCATCCATGAAGACAAAAGCGACTGATTTTCGCATTTTCTGGGACAATGCCTATGTAATTCACCATTTAACTGATACACCCGATACACTAGTATCTATCCTTGCAGAAGCAAAAAAAGCAGGCTATCCAAATCGCCCATACGTCTTTGCGTCAACATCGAAAGTAACGTTCCCAGGAGCAGGCATTTCCGCGTTTGTTTCTTCTCCTGATAATATCGCGTTTACAAAAAAACAGCTTAGTTTTCAAACCATTGGTGCTGATAAAATTAACCAATTAAGGCATATTCGTTTCTTTGAAAAAATTGGTGGTGTTGAAGAGCAAATGAAGAAACATGCAGCGATTATCAAACCGAAATTTGATTTAGTGATTGATACGCTACAGCATAAATTAGGGGACAAAAACATTGCCACATGGACGGAACCGAATGGTGGGTATTTTATTAGTGTCAACACAGAAAATGGATGTGCAGCACGAGTGGTAGCGTTATGCAAAGAAGTTGGGTTAACTCTAACTGGAGCAGGCGCAACCTATCCGTATGGAAAGGATCCACTTGATCGTAATATTCGTATTGCACCATCTTTCCCGACTTTAGATGAATTACAAAAAGCCATGAATGTTTTTTGTGATTGTGTAGAACTTGCTGCAATTGAAGGCAAAGTTGAGAAGAGCAAGGCATAGATAAAAGACTCGTGATCTACCACGAGTCTTTTTTTAGTATGCATGTTCACCTTCCTGAATAGGCGAAAAACCGACTGATTCGATGACCGTTTGCGCTTCTTCTGATTGGATCCACTCAATAAATGACGTTACCTCATCATTTGGTGTTGTAGATGTTACAGCGTAGACGGTTATAGGAATCGGATATTCATGTGACTCAAGTGTCTGTTGAGATGGTGCCACGTGATCAATAGCTAACAGTTTGGTCTGATTCGTGTCTTCGACGAATTGATAGTTACTATAGAACGTAAAGCCAATGGCATTTTGGACATTTTCGTAGGGAGTCGTTGGATCTGTTTGGCTCGATTCTTCCATAAACCACTCAAACGCCTCCTGACTATCTTCTTCTTTTCGTTGATATTGACGAATTGCTTGGGTTGCACCACCAACTTGTGACCAATTGGATAGCGCACCTGTGTAAATAGATTGAACTTGGTCCCGGCTAATTGTTTCCACTTCTTGTTCTTGATGCGTGAAAAACACAAAAGCATCTTTCGCAATAGGAACTGGCTCAACTGAATGGTCAGTTGGAAGAAGATATTCTGGAACGAACGCAATCGTGTCATTACCTAAAGAGTCTAATGGACGAGATGCCGTATCTAGTACTTGTCGGGCATAAGAAGGATCGACACTTGAAAAGGTTGCTTCGACAAATGAACTATAAAGTGGATATAAGAAGGCTTGTCCGGTAATTCGGATTGAATCAGAAGATAGGTTGGTTTCTGCTCGCTCGATTTCAATTGGTCGATTAGGATGGAATGGTTCCCATTGCTCTAATGGCACGTAAGGCTCTGCGATTGTTTTTAAAGCATTGTTTCGTTGCTCGTATGTATAGATACTAACCAGTCCAACAATGATCATACTGAGAAAAAACATGCGCCGAAAGCCTGGTCGATGCCATTGGTAGAACATTAATGTAACATAAATGACGATGCAAATCGTTGCAGCTGACAGAAGCCATAAATAGAAAATCGACATACCTAAGAAAGCGCAGATCATAACCGTTACAAATCCAATAAAAACAATGGTAGATAAAACAATGATTCGAATCATTTTTGTCACAAACACCTGACCACCTCCTATCTTTCTTCTTTTCCCTATTATTACTTTTAAAACGCTTTATTTTCATAGAAAAACACTTCTCCTCACAACAAGAAAGGAAAAGTGCTTTAATTGATTTAGTCACAAAATACGTTCTTTATAGGTAAGAGGCTGCATCTCCTTGATCGGTTAAAATAAAAGGACCATCAGCAGTAATAACGAGGGTGTGTTCGTATTGAGCAGATAAAGAGCCGTCTACAGTCCGAGCTGTCCAACCGTTGGAGTCCAGTTTGCTGTGATAAGCACCCGTGTTCACCATCGGTTCGATGGTAATCACCATCCCCTCTTTTAAGCGAATCCCTTTACCTGGAGAGCCATAGTGCAGGATTTGAGGAGGTTCATGAAGAGTCGGACCGATGCCGTGCCCGGTAAAATCTCGCACAACGGAGTATCCTTTAGGTTCAACAAAAGACTGAATGGCGTGACCGATATCTCCGAGACGATTTCCAATTTTGGCTTGCTTTATTCCTTCATATAAAGCCTGATGCGTAACAGCCATTAGTGCTTCCGCTTCAGGAGAAGGGTGTCCAACAGCATACGTCCAAGCAGAATCAGCCAATGCTCCGTTTAAGTTAAAGACTGAATCAATGGTAATGAGGTCTCCTTCTTTTAAAGGAGTCTTTCTTGGGAAGCCATGGCATATTTCATCGTTTAGAGATGCACATGTTGCATATTGATAGCCGTTGTATCCTTTTTGTTCTGGGGTTGCCCCATGTTCTCTTAAATAATTTTCTACAAAACGGTCAATCTCATCTGTAGTCACACCTGGCTGTATTCGTTTAGCAATTTCTTTATGACAAGCTGCAAGCAGTTGTCCCGCTTTATGCATCATTTCTTGTTCTCGTTTTGATTTTAATGTGATCACCTAAACCGCCTTCTTTCTTTAATAAGCAGAGTCGATAAATATTGAACAAAATGGAGTGGGATTGAATTAAATGTAGTATTCCATGTTTACAAAGTCAAGAACGTCACCAAATCTGATGTTACTAGCATACGAAAGTAATGGCTAATTGTTGCAAGTTCAACTTGTTGCAACGTGTTTTGAATGTAGGTATTATTTTAATTGAGTGCACACATATGAACAACGAAAAAGAAAGAGGAGGGGAATCAATGGATGATCGTTTATTCAAAACCGCAATGAGTAAATTTACAACAGGTGTAACGGTAGTGACAACAGAATGGGATAACGAGGTTTACGGAATGACAGCAAATGCGTTTATGTCGGTTTCATTAGATCCTAAACTAATTCTAGTCTCTATAGATAATAAAGCAAGAATGAAAGCTGTTGTCGAACAGTCTGGCTCATTTGCTATTAGTATTTTAGCAGAAGGTCATGAAGATATTTCTATGCACTTTGCTCGCCAAAAAGAAAAGGAAGACCTAGCGTTAACAACCTTTGCTGGTATGCCAACTGTTGATGGCGCAATAGCTACCATTGTTTGTGATCTCCACGATACAAGCTTGCAAGGAGATCATACGCTTTTTATTGGAAAGGTACAGGACGTGGCTGTAACAGATCAAAGCCCTCTCGTCTATTACCAAGGTAGTTACAAGAAGATCTAGTATAGAGTAGTTGCAAAAAAAAGCGCGAACCTACGACCCCTTTCTTATCAGAAACGGCCGCCGGTAGCGCTTTTTCTAGTAAAATCAGTTAAATTAACGGTAGTCGTTATTATTTTGAAAAGCTGAACGACGCATCCATTTACTCGTCATCGGCTTGCATGCGTTGAATAACCGCCTCTAAGTGGTCAGGCTTTAAAAACTCGATGGGAGAAGCATTTTTATCAAATGTAACCTGTTCGGCATCAACAACAAGTACATAGCGATCATTATATTTCGCAAGGTGAACGTTATCCCCATATGCGTCTAGGGGAAATTTAACGACAACGTCACCCAATTTAATCGTTGTTTTTGAATCAGGTATGTGAGCCGTAATGGCTGCTGTTGCTTCTACGACTTGATGGTGATTTAACTGTTCTTGTAATTCCCTCGTCTCACTAGCTGACCATGACTCTAAGCGCTCTTCCATTTCTTGTCTTTCTGAACTCTCAGAGGAAAAGGTTTCATTGACATGATCTTGAACCATTGTCTGTACTTGGGTTTTGATTACTTCTGGCATTGGGTCTCCGTAAGTAACGAATGGAAGGAAATCTTCAAAGTATCGTGCATGTGAAGACTGATGAATTTTCACTTTAGTGTGTTCGAGCATGCCCTCTTCAATCATGTATGGATACTGAATCGACTTCATATTTTTCGTGGTAATCGCTCTTTCCACTTTTTTAACAAGTGTATTGGCGTCGCTCAGAACCGCAATATCATCTTGAAAATCACATTTTAATATAAAAAGAAATAAGTCATCAAAGTATTTTTTTGGTTTTGCTTGGCAAACGAGAAAAACGCCACCTCGAACGGCGCTCGTTTGAACATACGTTTCTACAAATGATTCACTTTCTTTTTTGAAATCAGTACTAGTTGTTGCATGAAGGGCTCTTTGAAAAAGCGCATAATTTGGGTTCGATTTAAGAGGATGATTGCCTTCCGTTACGAATTCACCTAGTTTCGTTGGTGCTTGTGCATGATTGGGATGGGACTGTGCTTTCCGTTTTACAATTCTCTTTAATTCTCCTTCTAAGAATTGGGAAAGGGCACTATTTTCAAATGTCGCTGCATCCAATGTTTGGTAATGACTATAGGTTCGCTGATCTTTTTGTTGATCAATCTCAATAACGTAAAAAGATAAATAAGAAATTGAAAACTCCATAAACAAATCCTCTCTCCGATCCATTTTCTATGAGGAGTATAGCACACATTTTTTTAAAAGTATGGGCATTTGTCAAACGGGTTGTGTGATATTATTGAAATGCACTTGTTAAGAAAGCGTAATGATTTATTTTGGGTTATACTAGGTAAAAAGGAGCAAGAGAGGTGTGGATTCATTGAAACAAGCCCTTTTTTTTGCTGTAGCGACGGGATTATTCGCCATCTTAGCAGCTTGTAGTGAACAACAAAACGTTATAACTGACGATGATATGGTTGCTACTGATGGTACGATCACAAATATAGAGTACGAAGGCAACGAGCATGCGGTAGCCGGTTTAAACGCTCACATATCGACTGAAGATGTAGATGAATTACCAAGCATTGAATCGTTTGACGTGAATGGCGATCCTCAGAAATCGGTTCATTTAAGTAATCGAACAGAAGTATATATTAAACATTTGTCGTCTTATTTACGAGTTAACCAGTCTTATTTGAAAAATGATATTGATGTCACTGTATATGAAGAACTAAACGATGAAGGTAGCGATGAAACGGTCGCTACAAAAATTGTTATTCAATCTAAAGATATGTCCATTACGGGCAAAATCTCAAACGTAAATGAAGAAGAACAGACTTTCTTTGTTTCCGGTGAAGATGGTCACTATGAATCAGGTACTCGATTTAATTATGACCCAGCTACTGAAGTATTGCTCATGAACGAAAATCAAGAATACGAGCGCTTTAATGGTGATTTAACGCTTGGGTTGATCGTGGAAGTTATTCCTCGGAGTAAAGTGACAGAAGGGATTCCTGCTCAGTCGGATACTGCTCGTGTTATTATTCATGAAGATGAAAATGAAGGAATAGCAGAAAAGAGCGTTGATGAAGAGGATGGAAGTCTTGATACAGCGAACGAGGAGTGAAAGAATTGAAATATGGATGGTTGATTGTTTTAAGTTTACTAGTCTTTGCAGCTTGTGGTACTAGTGAAGGGGAGAACGTTGATGATGATGCTCAGACTGCAGGAGCGTCCAACGAAACAGCTACCGAAGGGGTGCCGGAAGTGCCTGTAGAAGCTGACGATACACCCATTGCGACAATTGAAATGGAAGATGGCGGGGAAATAACGGTGGAACTATACCCAGAAATTGCTCCGATCTCCGTTAATAATTTTGTTGCTCTTGCAGAAGATGGCTTCTATGACGGATTACGTTTTCACCGTATCATTGAAGGTTTTATGATCCAAGGTGGAGACCCAAATGGGAATGGTTCAGGCGGACCTGGATACAGCATTAAAGGTGAATTTGAAAGCAATGGCGTTGAAAATGACCTTAGTCATGAGCCTGGTGTTCTTTCAATGGCGAGATCACAAGGAATGGATACGGCTGGCTCCCAGTTTTTTATTGTCCACGGTGATGCTACCTACCTCGACGGTGACTACGCTGCCTTCGGTAAAGTAATAGACGGTATGGACATCGTGGATCAGATTGCCACTGTGGATAAGCAAGGTGAGAGCCCAGTAGCAGGTCAAGAACAAGTCATCCAATCGATTGTAATAGAACGATAAAGGAAAACCAGCCTCTTGTATGAGGCTGGTTTTTTAACGTAAAGGTTGTTTTGCGAACGGAAGTGTTAACTGTGTTGCACGTTTAATAAGATGTGGAAGCAATGTATGAAGATCTTCTTCTTGCACCTTACCAACGGTGGTACGATACCTTTCTAAAGGAACTGCTGAAAAACCAATGGAAATCCGTTCTCCTTTTTTAAAATGATACGCAACAGGTGAGAGAGTAACGGTCACACTTTGGTCATCAGTATCCGATCGTTTTACGAGTCCATCTGATAACAGAAACGCTTCATCTTCTTCGTTTAGAACATAGAGACGTACATAGAAGCTTGATAGCTGTGTATGTTTCGGTAACTGGTATCGTAAAGTAGGAGAGCCAATTAGTTCGTGAGCCTCAGTAAAAGGTGCATGAGTAAAGCTCAGAATAGATGAATCTTCCCCTTGATGGACGAGAGTATAAGCTTCGTCCTGTCGAGATGCTGCAAATGAAAAGGGTGTATAGTGAACATCTTCCTCTTCAAGCGGCCACGAGCGCTCTTTACGCCATTTATTAATGCCCATTACAAACAGTAAAACAGGTGCATCTTCGTTTACGCCATTGCGTTTGTTTTTCAGCCAGTGATCAAACCACCGTACATGAAAATCAGTTAAACTACCTCCATTTGCTAGCGACTCATTGTTCGTTGTATACCCAAATGGATGCGGTAAAGTAGGCATGGATAATGTGCCAGTTTTCCATGGCCCAATGAGGAGCAGGTGCTTATCTTCGTCTTGCTTTCGTGCTGTTTGAAAAGCTGCTAATGTATGGGCGGCATGTTCGTCAAACCAACCTGTTACGAAGTAAGAGGCAGGCCAGCTTTTTAGGGGATGGTTTTCTGAAGGTTTCTCTGCTTCAAGGAATGTTTGAAACAACCATTGGACGCCAAGCATTTTAAAGACAGGAAGTTTGTCTATTGCCTTGTAACGGTAAAGTTGGTTTTTACGCTCTTGGTAAGCGTAAAGATGGAACCGTTGATCCTTTTTATCTTCTGCACGTGTGTCTCGCTTTTCAATTACATTCTCTGAAAGGGCTAATGTTGTATCGATTAAGGCTTTATTTTTTAATAGCCCCTCTCGATAAGAGAAGGCATGCATTGACTCAAACAAATGGATTGGAAACAGAGCTGAGAGAAACGTAGAAGCAGTTTTAGCAGCTGCAAACTGTGTATACGCACTGTATTGATCTCCAAACATCGCAATTTTTTTGTTGGTATATGGTAACTGGTTTATCCAGTTAATGGTATCATAGCCGTCTTCTTCTTCATGAACAAATGGCGCAAATACACCTTCAGATGCATAACGCCCTCGCACATCTTGAATAATGACAACGTAGCCTTCTTGAACAAACTGAAAGACGTTAGTGGAACGGAAGGTATGTGTGTCCTTCCCATCTGCGATTCGTGTTAGAAGCACTGGGTAGCGCTTGTCCTCCTGTGGGCGATAAATAGTAGCATATAGTGTGACCCCATCACGCATCAAACAGGGGACGTTTTTTTCAATAAGTATTGTATCTGCCATCGGTTATAACCTGCTTTTCTATAGTAATGTCTTTCTTAAAGGTACTAATTTTATCTTATAATTGCAACAGAGTAGACAGGGAAGTGTAAAATTGATTACTCTTAAGGAAAGGGTGTAGAGGGAGGAAGAAAATGAAAGCGATTGGATTTTACAAAGCTTTACCGATTCAAGACCAAAATAGTCTAGTTGAAAAAGAAGTCGAAACCCCTAAAGCAACAGGTTACGACCTGCTTATTGAAGTGAAAGCTGTATCCGTCAATCCCGTCGATACAAAGCAACGAAAAGCGAACAAGCCAGAGGAAGAAGCATTCCGTATTCTCGGTTTTGATGGAGCTGGTATTGTGAAAGCGGTCGGTGACCAATGTACGTTGTTTCAAGCTGGTGATGAGGTCTATTATGCGGGAGATGTGACTCGAAACGGATCAAACGCTGAATATCAGGTTGTTGACGAACGGCTCGTAGGAAAAAAACCAAAAAGTTTATCGTTTGCTGAAGCTGCCGCAATGCCGTTAACCGCTATTACAGCATGGGAATCCCTATACGATCGTATGAAGGTCACGGAAAAAGACAGAGGAAAGTCAATTCTTATTATTGGAGGCGCAGGTGGTGTTGGTTCCATTGCCATTCAGTTAGCCTCGCAACAAGGGTTAACCGTTATCGCCACTGCGTCAAGACAGGAAACAAAGGAGTGGTGTCACTCACTCGGGGCAGACGTTGTTGTGAATCATTACGAGGATTTGCACACAGAGCTACAAGCCAATAGGCTAGAAAGTGTTGATTATATTTTATGTCTTGCAGATACTAATCAACATTGGGACGGTATGGCTGCCTGCATCAAGCCTCAAGGAACGATTTGTGCCATTGTAGAGAATAAAGATCATTTAGATATGCAAAAAATTCGCGCAAAGAGTGTGACATTTTCATGGGAATTTATGTTTACTCGCTCGATGTTCAAGACAGAAGATCAAATTGAACAACACCATATGTTAACGAAAATGAGCGAACAATTTGATGAAGGAAAGCTTCGGCACACAATGACGAAACTGCTATCACCGTTAACCGCAGAGACGCTCAAACAAGCCCATAAACAGTTAGAAGATGGAAAGATGATTGGAAAGCTTGTCATCGAACAGAAGTGATTGTACTAGAAAAGGAGCGCTACGGTATATTGCCTGTAGCGCTCCTTTTCATTAGATTACTTTTTTACGTAACGCACTTGAAATTAAATCAATAACAAGGACGAAAACGACAAGGCCAATTAAAATAATGGCTACCCGGTCCCAACTACGTCCATTAATCGCAAAGATAAGTGGTGCTCCGATACCACCAGCCCCAACGATACCGAGAGTGGCAGCGGAACGTAAATTAATTTCAAAGCGGTAAAGAGTGGCGGAAATAAAGCCTGGTAACACTTGAGGAACGACTGCAAACAGCAGTACTTGCAGTTTATTTGCACCAGCGGCAACAAGTGCTTCAGACGGACCAGGGTCAATCGCTTCAATTTCTTCTGCGTAGAGCTTACCGAGCATCCCCATCGCACTAACGCCAAGCGCGAGCATCCCAGCGTAAGGACTTGGACCGACAATTGCAATAAAGATTAGTGCCATGACGATGTCTGGAAAAGTACGGAAGAAACTTAAAAACGATTTTCCGGAACCAGAAATAATTCGCTTTACGCTTAAGTTGCGAGCAGCCCAGAAAGCTATCGGGAATGAAAGCACGATGGATAATGTAATACCAACCAGAGCTATTGCGAACGTTTCAAGCAAGTTCTGTATTAAATCCTCTTGACCAGGACGATAGATGTAGCTCCATTCAGGATTCAGAAACCCATCGAGAATAGCGGAGGTAACAGTCCCGGCATTCGGTGAAATTCCTGAAAAGTTAATGCCTGCAAATCCCCATACATATAATAGAATAAGTATGAGAATTATAAATGCGTTTTTAATACGATTCTTTTTCGGTTTCTGAACCTTACTTCTTAAATCACTCATATTAGGCGCTCCCGAATTTTTAAACTAATAAAATCAATAATAAGCACAACAACTAGTGTGTACAAAATTAATGCAAATACTTGGTCGAATGAATAGGATGCTAGTGAGTTTGTGTAAAGGCGTCCAATACCACCAGCCCCAACAATCCCTAAAATAGCTGCTGCACGTACATTAATCTCTAGTGTATACAGTACAAAGGAAGTAAACTGTGGCAGCACTTGAGGTACAACACCAAAAACAATCCACTGGATCTTGTTTGCACCAACAGAAGTCATCGACTCAAGTGGACCTTTATCAATGTTTTCAACGGCTTCGTAAGAAAGTTTTCCTATAACACCGATTGAGAATATACTTAAAGCAACAATCCCGGCTAGTGTATTAAATCCTAATATGGCAGCAAAAATAGCTGCTAGTAAAATATCAGGAACCGTACGCAATGCATTCAATGCGATTCTTGCTGGTTGGTGAATCCAAACTGGTGTTGCGACGTTTGCTGCACAAAAGAATAGAATGGGAATCGCAAGAATAGCACCGAATGTTGTCCCGATTAAGGCCATACGAATGGTTTCAAGCATCGCAGGCGTTGCACTAATAAAAAAGCTCATATCAGGAGGGAACATACGACCAATAATATCAAATGCCCGATCACCGCGCTCAATCAACGTGAGTGGGTTGGCATCGATGTACCAAGCGCTTGCTAAAATCACCGCTGCAATTAAGGCGAGCGTAGTGTAGAGCTTTGTTTTAGGTGGCTTAGTTAGTTGTTGGTGGAGTGGCTGGCTCATGTAAATCCTCCCCTAAAAGCTCATCCTCTTGAATCGGTCGACCATAAATTTCTGCGAACTTCTCATCAGTCGCTTCGGAAACGGGTCCGTCAAATACAACTTCTCCTGCGCGTAATCCAATAATTCTTGTCGCATATTCACGTGCTAAATCTATAAAATGCAGATTAACGATTGTCGTAATCTTATCTTCTTTATTAATGCGTTTCAAATCATCCATTACTTGCTTTGTTGTTAATGGATCAAGAGAAGCAGTAGGTTCATCGGCTAATATAACGCTTGGCTGCTGAGCAAGAGCGCGTGCAATGGCCACACGTTGCTGCTGTCCACCAGAAAGATCGCTTGCTTTTGCATAGGCTTTTTCAACAATATTTACTCGATCTAATGCTTGTAGCGCTAGTTCTACGTCATACTTCGGAAATAGATTAAGAGTCGTTCGTAGCGTACCATGGTAACCAACCCGACCAGACAAGACATTTCGCAACACAGATGAACGTTTTACTAAGTTAAAGCTTTGGAAGATCATAGACGTCTGTTGGCGTATCTTGCGTAAAGTGCGTCCTTTTGCTGTCGTAATAGATTGGTCATTAATTAAGATTTCGCCTTCAGTAATCTCATTTAATCGGTTAATAGAGCGAAGCAAGGTGGACTTTCCAGCGCCTGATAAGCCAACAATGACGACGAATTCACCTTGTTCAATCGTTAAATTGATGTTCTGTAATCCTTTTGTGCCGTTTGGATAAACTTTAGACACATTCTTAATTTCGATCATTACGTCCCAACTTTCTACATAAATCATAATCTAACAGTATTAAGAGTAGTAGAGCCCGTACATGTAAGATGAACGGGCTCAAAGAGCGTATAGTCGTAAATAACTAAAATTTATTCTCCGATTTCTTCCTCATATTGACGAACGATATCAAAGTTGCTATCTTCTGATTCCATATAGCCTTCATGTGAATACACATCAAAGATAATTTGGCGACCTACTTCACTTTTACCAATGTTAATAAAGGCCGTTTGTAATTTTTCTTGCCATTCTTCTGACATATCTGATCGAACTGAGATTGTGTCATTTGGAATCATTTCTGTTGTCGCAATAACCCGCGTTGTTTCCCATACGTCAGGGAAATCATTTGCAACAGTATTACGAGCGTCTTGGAAAGTAACGGCTACATCGACAGATTCATCAAGTAAACTTAAAATAGCTTGGTCATGTCCTTGACGTTCAACTGCATTAACATCTGTTTCAGGATCAATTCCAATATCGAGTAAGCTAGCTGCTGGCCATACATACCCGGCAGATGATGAGCGACCTTGGAATGCAACTGTTTTACCTTCAACATCTTCAAGTGTTTCAATATCAGAGTCTGCGCGAACAAGGAATTGTGATTTGTAGCCTTCTACAAGCTCATCTGTTGGTGTACCATCTTCTTCGTTTACACCGTAGCGTAATGACTGAAGAATAACCTCTGCAAAGCCTTCTTCTTTAGCCGTTACGTATGCACTAGGAGGTAAGAACCCAACATCCACTGATCCTGAACCAAGCGCTGTAATAACAGATGGATAATCCGTTGACACGGACACTTCTACTTCAATACCGTCTAATTCTTCTGAAAGTAAGTCTTCAAGCGGCTGAGCAATGACATCTAGTGTCTCTGCATTTTGAGATGGAACGAACTGAACTCGTAATTTGTCAGTTGGCTCAAAAGCCTCGTCTCCCCCGTCTCCACATGCTGCTAACATAAGCGCTGTTGCTGCTACAAGCGTTGAACCCATCACCTTTTTTTTCAATTGTAGATCCCCCTAAAAGTTGGTTAAAAATGTAGCTTCCTCGATAATTGTAGATATAGTTTCTAAAACCGTCAATAACCGTTTTTATCGCTTTCATTTAGCGCTGTACACGAATGAAGCAAAAAACGTATCACTATCAGTGAATTTGACGGTTTTCATCTCTTTTTAGCTGTGCTAATTTTTTGCCAAAAGAATGTAGTCAAACGATTCTATTCGACAATTTACGAGAGAAACAAGTCTAGTATAATTGATTTTTGTAAACCGTGTATGAAGAAAATAACTTTTTAACGTGAATTTTAAAAAAGAATGGTATATTATCTTACAACGTATAGCTAGTTAAATAGGAATAAACAAGACTCTTTCTATGAGCATAAAAAAGGTAGAAATCAGTTGATTTCTACCTTTTTAAAGCGTTCTATTCATAATAAATTGGTGAACCTGGACCTAAATCAATACCGAGAAGCATCCAGATGATGAGCATCGCCGTCCACGCGATAGAGAAGAAAATCGTATACGGTAACATCATGGAAATGAGTGTACCAATACCGATCTTCTTGTCGTATTTTTGTGCAAAGGCAATAATCATTGCAAAATACGTCATAGTCGGCGTAATAATGTTTGTTGTAGAGTCAGCAATTCGGTAAGCAGCTTGTGTTAAAGCCGGTGAAAAGCCAAATTCCATCATTAATGGAACAAAGACAGGGGCCATGATTGCCCATTTTGCAGATGCACTCCCAATAAAGAGATTAATAATCGCACAGACGATCATAAACCCTAGCAATAAGGGGATTCCGCCAATTTGAAGGGTCTCGAGTAGTTCAGCACCGAATGCACCGATGACTGTACCGATATTCGTTTCAGCGAAGTAAGCAACAAACTGCCCAGCTGTAAAGGCAAGCACAATGAACATGCCCATTGAAGCCATTGTGTCTGACATTTGTTGTGCTGCATCTTTGTCATTGCGAATTTCTTTAGTCACGATTCCATAAACAAGACCTGGTACAAGGAAAACGAATAAGAGAATGGCAACTAATGAATCCATAAATGGGGAATTCAAAATCGGGCTATCTCCTTCGCCACGCAATGGTCCCCATTCAGGAACAACGAGAAGCAAAGCAAGCGCGATTAATCCGACAACGGTTAATCCAGCGTAGGTTAACCCTTTTTTTTCTACTTTAGAAAGATACGTAATGGAATCTTCTTTATTTGTTTTTCCTTTAAAGCTTCCGAGTCTTGGTTCTACAATTTTCTCCGTTACAATGGTACCCACTACCGTTAATAGAAGAACTGATACAGCCATAATGTAATAGTTCATTAAGTAGTTTAAGCCTTCAGCATATTCGGGATCTAATGTGGCAGCAGCTTCTATCGTTAGTGCACCTAGCATTGGATCAAGAGAGGTTACAAAGAGATTTGCACCGAATCCAGCCGACACACCTGCGAAAGCAGCAGCTAGACCAGCTAACGGATGCCGACCTAAAGATAAGAAGATTAATGCGCCAAGTGGCGGTAAAATGACATAACCTGCATCAACAGCCATGCTTGAAAGAACACCAGCAAAGATAAGTGCAGCAGTTACGAGTTGTTTTGGAACAGATGTAACAATGCCTCGAAGTGCTGCGCCGATAAGGCCACTACGCTCAGCTACACCGATACCAATCATTGTAGCGAGAACGACGCCAAGGGGTGCGAAGTTTATAAAATTATCAACCATGCTTGTAAATAAATACTGAATTCCTTCAGCACTTAATAAATTTTGAACTTCAAGGGTTTCTCCTGCTTGAGTAGGATCCTCTACCGAAACGTTAAACGCTGATAGTACTGCCGAAGCGATAATAACGAGCACTGCTAGAATGGCGAATAGCGTTATGGGGTGAGGCAGCTTGTTGCCTAGCCACTCAACACGGTTTAACAAGCGATTAAACGTGCGTGAGAAGAACCCTGTCTTTTGTTGTTGTGCCACGATCTTCCCTCATTTCAAGTAATCTAAATGAACAAGTCTACCATAATAAGCAAAGGTTACAATACCCGATTGTTTAGATAAGTAAGTATGACTAAAGACCTTACTTTTCCTTCCAAAATTGTAGGGAATTCCGTTCTACAAAAAGTGAGTATATAGAATCGTTTTTTTTTCGTCAAGGATTGGTTCTGTTTTTTGGGTAATTCCATAAAAAGTTGAAATAATATGTAATTTAACTGTCTGAATTTCAGTAAATTCATACTTTGGTCGCATATGAAGTGTATCTGGTAAAAAAGTAAAACAATAGAAAATAATACTTTTTGTTTTCTGTATTTTCGGTATAATCCCTATAAGCACGTCATATTTCGACTGAAAGGGTGAATGCATTTGAAAAAAACGACAAATTTAAACTGTACAAAATCACTATCTGTCGTAGCGCTATCATTTTGTATGGTGGCAAGTTCTTTTACTTCCGTGCAGTACGTAAAAGCGGAGGATCAAACGGATACAAAACTTCTCTTACCGGATTCTATTAATCTTACAAGTGATGAAGAGATTTCCATTATTGTTGAACTAGATGAGCTACCAGAACAAGTAGCCCTAGCTTTAGCAGAAGAAGAGGGAAGTGTATTAACGGAAGCGGAGGCAAAAGCGACTGTTTCTGAATCCCAAGAAGTGTTTGAAGAAATTTTAGACGATGTCTTTCCTCAATCACAGGAAAAAGAACTCGATTACACAGTAAATTTTACGTATACAACCATATTTAACGGAGTAGCGCTTACGTTACCAGCAAATAAAGTAGAGGATTTACTTCAATATGAAGAAATTAAAGCGATTTATAACGATGAAGAAGTTGAATTAATTCACCCTGTTGATGAAAAGGGCTACGATGAGCCGGTTGATGCAACAATGGTGGATAGCATTCCTTTTTTAGGTGTAAGTGATTTACATATTGATGGTTTAACTGGAGAAGGCATAAAAATTGGTGTACTAGATACAGGAGTAGATTACAACCATCCAGATTTAAAAGGTGTTTATAAAGGTGGATATGACTTCGTTGACAACGACGATGATCCAATGGAAGCCACATATGAAGACTGGTTAGCATCTGGACTACCAGAGTTTGATTCAGCTAACCGTTCTTATTATACAAGTCATGGTACACACGTAAGTGGTACAACGAATGGAACAGGAGAAAATGAATCAGAATATGCGGTCACTGGTGTGGCACCTGATGCAGAATTGTATGCGTACCGCGTACTTGGTCCTTATGGCTCTGGTGCTACGTCTGGTGTTATTGCTGGTATCGAACGTTCTGTTGAAGATGGTATGGACGTCATAAACTTATCTCTAGGGAGTGCAACAAATAACCCTATTGCTCCAACCGGTATAGCAACAAATAACGCTGCTTTAGCAGGGGTTACAGTAGTTACGTCTGCTGGAAATAGCGGGAGAAATGGCCTTTATACCATTGGTGCACCTGGTTCAGCAGCATTACCAATCTCAGTAGGAGCGAGTAATGTACCAATTGAAGTTCCTGAATTTTCAAGTGAATACTCGGTTGGTGGTGAGACATTACCTGGCGACTTACGTGTTATTGCGGAATCATTTGAAACCGACCTTGCAAGTTTGACTGGTGAAACGTTACAAGTTGTATCTGCAAGCTTAGGTAGGGTGCAAGATTTTGAAAATGTTGATGTAGAAGACAAAGTAGCGTTTGTTGCTCGCGGAGAGATTGCCTTTGTCGACAAAATTGCGAATGCGAAGGATGCAGGTGCTGCTGGAATTGTTATCTACAATAATATACCAGGTGCAGGACATAATCCGGTCTACGTTGGTGCAAGTCATTCCTACATTCCATCGTTCTCTTTAACGTATGAGCAAGGTCAAGCCATTGCGGACCTTTTGGATAAAGAGTCAACCATTACGTTTGGTGATATGAGTGCGATTACGACAATAGGTGATACACTTGCAGACTTTAGTTCACGTGGTCCAGTTAATTACACTGCGGCGATTAAGCCAGAAGTTGTTGCGCCAGGGGTAGACGTATTTTCGACAATCCCGAGCTACATGGCAGGACCTGAATACATTGGTGATTACGAATACTCATATGGCCGCTCTTCCGGTACGTCTATGGCATCTCCGCATGTTGCAGGAATTGCTGCACTGATGCTTCAAGCGAATCCAGAGCTTTCTCCTGCTGATATTAAAACAAAGTTAATGAACACAGCAGTGCCAATGACAAACGATTACAACGTATTTGAAGTAGGAGCAGGACGGGTGAATCCGCAAGCTGCTATTGATACAACGATGATGTTCCAAACAACAATGGATGGCCTCCATGTTGAAGACAGTTTATTAACGCTTATTCCTGATCGTACGGGTGCAATTAGCTTCGGACCAGTTAGCACGGCGAATGGAAACATTCGTGAGCATCAGAGCTTACGTGTTACAAATTCGAGTGATGAAGCAAAATCGTTTAATGTGCAAACGAGTTTCCAAGCAGTTAACGGAACATTACCAGCTGGTGCAAGTGGTATGACACTGCAAACAAATGCTTCTATTTCGGTTCCAGCAGGAGAAACCATTACAAGCAATAGTTTCTTAATCGCACCAAAAACAGCTTTACAAGGGCTATATGGCGGCTACATGATTTTCACTAATAAAAAAGACGCTACTGAAGTCTACCGTGTGCCATTTGGAACGTATGTATCGGAACAGGCTATTGCAGATTTGCCAATTGGCCAGCCGGTCATTGCAGGGAATCCTGCATCATAAAACGACCAAGAGGGGGGAGGTGAACTCCCCTTCTTACTAAGGGTGTAACAAATGGCGAAAAAAGTATGGGCAGGCATACGCTTAGTGGTCATGACGTTGTTTTCATTCCTATTCTTTGTTGTCCTATTGCTGTTTTTACAGCTGAATGGAGAAGAAGAAAGTGGTGGCATGGAGTTATTTGGTTATACGTCCTTTACCGTGCTATCGAATAGTATGGAGCCAACCTTTTCTGCTGGTGACGTTATTATTATTGAACAAGTGGAAGGTGTAGATGTAGGGGATGTTGTCACGTATATGACACCAGAACGACGCTTGTTTACGCACCGTATTGTAAACGAATCGATCGAACAGGGGAGCAAGTCCTACATAACGAAAGGGGACAATAATACGATTGAAGATCGTCTTCCTATCGTAAGCGAACAAATTGTAGGTGTACACCGTTTTACGATTCCTAAAGTAGGTCTTGTCGCAGAAACTATACAAAAAAATATCGATATGCGTTATGTCGTATTTATTCCTTTAATGCTTTTTTTTATCCTAACAATTGTTGAAATGATACAAAAAAAACGGAACAAACCTAAGGAGGAGCAACTTTATGAAAAAGAAAGCCCTTAAACTGTCATTACTCGGAACAGCATTTGCAGGTGCATTGGTTTTTACAGCCACTTCAACTGGCTCAGGACGGGTGAATCCGCAAGCTGCTATTGATACAACGATGATGTTCCAAACAACAATGGATGGCCTCCATGTTGAAGACAGTTTATTAACGCTTATTCCTGATCGTACGGGTGCAATTAGCTTCGGACCAGTTAGCACGGCGAATGGAAACATTCGTGAGCATCAGAGCTTACGTGTTACAAATTCGAGTGATGAAGCAAAATCGTTTAATGTGCAAACGAGTTTCCAAGCAGTTAACGGAACATTACCAGCTGGTGCAAGTGGTATGACACTGCAAACAAATGCTTCTATTTCGGTTCCAGCAGGAGAAACCATTACAAGCAATAGTTTCTTAATCGCACCAAAAACAGCTTTACAAGGGCTATATGGCGGCTACATGATTTTCACTAATAAAAAAGACGCTACTGAAGTCTACCGTGTGCCATTTGGAACGTATGTATCGGAACAGGCTATTGCAGATTTGCCAATTGGCCAGCCGGTCATTGCAGGGAATCCTGCATCATAAAACGACCAAGAGGGGGGAGGTGAACTCCCCTTCTTACTAAGGGTGTAACAAATGGCGAAAAAAGTATGGGCAGGCATACGCTTAGTGGTCATGACGTTGTTTTCATTCCTATTCTTTGTTGTCCTATTGCTGTTTTTACAGCTGAATGGAGAAGAAGAAAGTGGTGGCATGGAGTTATTTGGTTATACGTCCTTTACCGTGCTATCGAATAGTATGGAGCCAACCTTTTCTGCTGGTGACGTTATTATTATTGAACAAGTGGAAGGTGTAGATGTAGGGGATGTTGTCACGTATATGACACCAGAACGACGCTTGTTTACGCACCGTATTGTAAACGAATCGATCGAACAGGGGAGCAAGTCCTACATAACGAAAGGGGACAATAATACGATTGAAGATCGTCTTCCTATCGTAAGCGAACAAATTGTAGGTGTACACCGTTTTACGATTCCTAAAGTAGGTCTTGTCGCAGAAACTATACAAAAAAATATCGATATGCGTTATGTCGTATTTATTCCTTTAATGCTTTTTTTTATCCTAACAATTGTTGAAATGATACAAAAAAAACGGAACAAACCTAAGGAGGAGCAACTTTATGAAAAAGAAAGCCCTTAAACTGTCATTACTCGGAACAGCATTTGCAGGTGCATTGGTTTTTACAGCCACTTCAACTGGCTCATTTGCTTGGTTTACTGATTCTGTAGAAGCTACTGGTGAAATTCAAGGCGGTACATTGGAATTGAACAATGGACAGGACATTGACGGTTCAATTGTACAAGCGTCTAATTTTGCCCCATCCCAACTCATTTTTGGAGATTGGTTGTCTGTTGAAAATACAGGAACGCTTGATACACACTTACAGGCTACTTATCGACATCAAGTTGATCTTGAAGTGCCGATCGATGCTTATAAAGTTGGTTATATCGCGTTGAAATATACAGTAGCTCCTGGAAGAGATGTATATGAAGACGCGCAGTATCGCTTGGATCAACTATTTAATGGTGTAACGAACGAAGTTCAAACATTCTCGGCAGCATCTAGCGCTGCATCGGATGATGTAGAAGTGCTTGTGGCCATTGTCGATGAAAGTGAGTACGACCAAAACACAGGAGAACTATTCTTAGGAGATGGGTCGCAATCAGGTCGTGATAACGAATTCTGGCAGCTTGATGAAGGTCAATACATTGATCTTAACTTTGGTGTGAAGCTCGATGAAAACGCTGGAAATGACTATCAAGGTGCGGTATACCAAGCAGTTTTAGAAGTGTTAGCAAAACAAACGGATAATGGCTCTACCTACTAAAGAAGAAAAAGTAGGGATTGTTACAAGCTTCTCATGATGTAAAAAAGAATGGCTCTTGATAGTAGCGCTTCTGACGGTCTTCTTACTATCGGCGAATGTGTGACATCGGTAACTGCTTAATTCATATCGCAGTTACCGTGTCAACAAGCCATAGGCAACTCTTCGGCTCTAAAAATGAGCTGAAGTCGCCGTTTAACGCGCTTTTTTGTGTAATTTTTCATCAAAAAAACCTTGAATTATCAAACTTCCTCATTCACCTCTCGCATCCTCTTCTTGTCTTTCGTTGCCAGGATAATGGGCTTTTACATATCGCTTAGCCTCTATTTTCGTTAAGCCGAGTTCGAATAATCCATTTAGTAATGTCTCTTCATATGAAGAAGCAGGAGCTTTTTCCTCTTCAAGTGGCCAATCTTGGTGGGACGTAAACGTTAAAACAGGCAGATCGTCTTGATAGCCTGCGACAAGTAATTTATTGTACCAGCCATCCGTTAATTCAATTGAACCTTCTTTAAACAATGTATCAAAATCAATGGAGATTGTTTCTAGTCGATTTTCCTGTCGAACAACATCAATGAATTGATCAAGGGTAATGAGATAGGCTTTCGATAATGTGTAAGCTTGCTCATTTCGCTTATTACGAATAAAAGCTACGCCACCTTTACCCCATTTTGTTCGTTCTTTTGCAAAATAAAGTGGATAAGGCATTGAAAACTGAATTGATCGAAGTGGAAGGGATGGATCGCGTGCTCCTGGTTCGCTTTCTGTTGAACCAGCTGGCTGTCCACCTCGAATGTAGCAAAGAAAGCGTTCTTCTAATAGATTTGATCCGTAGCTCGCATACCATACATACTTCATGTAACAGACTCTAATGAAACAGGCCAAGATTCATTTGTGTACGCCATTTCCCAAAAAGCAAACTCTAATTGACAGCTTTTCACAAAATGATCAATCATTTGCTGTTTTTGAACAGGAGTCGCGTCTTTAGCAAGCTCATCTAAACGCTGGCAGAATAAGGAAGTGACGTTCATTTCACCATTCGAACGATAGAATGAAATCCATTCATAAAAAGGGTGATCCTTTGTTGGGTTAAATGTTTCATAAAGGTAGTCTCCAATAACTTGATACGTCCAAGGGCAAGGGAGAAGGACGGCCAAAATCTCTGCTAACGAACCTTTTTGAGCTACATCAAGCATATGTCTTGTATAATGGTGAGCGGTTGGTGCTAGGGGTTCATATTGAAGTTCGTCGTACGAAACCCCTGCCACTTGACAAAAGTTATTGTGTGGATGAATTTCACTATGAAGAATAAACGATATTTGTTCATTAAATAGCGCAATGTCGTCTCTCGTTGTACTTTTGTTTATCGCTAATCCATAAATTTGCATAAATGTATTCAAGTATTCAAAATCTTGCTTGACATAATGGATTAATGCTTCAGGTGGGAGTTGTCCTTTTCCAATACCTTGGACAAACGGGTGTTGTAAAATGGCTTCAAATACGGGGTTGGCGTGTGCACGTAATTCGTTGCTAAAACTCATAACAATAACCTCCTTTTTTTACACAAAGGGAGGACCCTAACGGAGAGCTATTGAATCAATAACTAGCATCTCCACTTCCCTACGCTGGTATAAACCAGATCAGGTTCAAAGGGTCAAAGCTACGCTTTTCTCAGTCAAAAGACGCCCCTAGTGGTTCTATTTAAGTGAAACATATATGTGCAGAATATTCAATCCTTATGGTGGGGAAATGGAATTTTTATACGGTTAACGATGGAGAAGTGGAACTAAAAAAGCTTGCGCGTATTGCGCAAGCTTTCGGTGTTTCGATTCCTTACCCTTCAACTTTGTTTTCTGCTCGTTTTTCAATTTCCGTTTTTGATTCATCCCCGTCGCTTGGTTGTTTTGAGAAGAACCAACCACCAAGAACAATTAGTACAAGTACGGTATAGAAGAATAATTTCCAACCAGTAGAATGTGGGAATTCATGCGGGATAACGGCAATTGCATCATGAGCAAGAACTTGAACCGCTAATTTCACACCTACCCAGCCAACGATAATAAACGCCGCGGTTTCCAATCCAGGCCGTTTTTGTAGCAGAATAACAAATTTAGATGCTGCGAATCGCATAATGAGTAATCCAATAAATCCACCTAAAAAGACAACAACAAACTGACCAACATCCATACTTCCGACCATTCCTAAGCCCGTAGGTGTTAAAGCTGTTGCTAGGGCAACTGCAGCGAGAATAGAATCTACAGCAAACGCTATATCGGCAATTTCAACTTTAAATACCGTCGTCCAAAAGCCACTACCTTTTTTTACTTTCGTGATACCGGCGGCTTGTTCTTGCTTTTTAACGACATGCTTCCGGAACAAGTGGTTTAGCGCAATAAATAACAAATAAGCGGCTCCAAGCGCTTGTACTTGCCAAACGTCTACGAGGAACGAAATAACAAATAAGGAAGCGAGACGAAAAACGAATGCCCCGGCAAGACCATAAAACAGGGCTTTTTTTCGCTCTTTTTCTGGCAAGTGCTTTACCATAATCGCTAAGACTAAAGCATTGTCAGCGGCAAGAATTCCCTCTAAAGCAATTAAAACAAGTAACACCCAGCTATATTCTAGTAATAAAGCTGCATCCATAAACAACACGCCTCTCTTTTTTTGCACCCCTTAGGTTCGACAAAATGAGGGATCTTTATGAATACAAAAAAGACCCCTGCCTTGTATACGAACGAGGCAAAGGTCTTGCTAGACATTTATGTATCATGCCAAACAAAGCCGGTGGAGATCATCCACGTAATGACGACTTTGGTTCAAGTAAAAATCACTTGCAGCTACTCCCCTTTGAAGGAATGTATGTGATTGTAAAATTAGTATATGCGAAGTCTCCATGTACGTCAAGACCTAATATCGGTAACAGGAAAGTGCTGGCATAAAGGCGAAAGAATACGGGTAGAGAAGACTATCGAAAAGAAAGGTGTGAAGGATAATGAGGTTTGAACATCAACTAATTGACGCGAATGGGCATACCTTTCACGTGGTTTGTGCTGGTCCAAAAGAGGGTGAACTCATTCTTATGTTGCACGGTTTTCCTGAGTTTTGGTACGGATTTCGGCATCAATTAACCGCGTTAGCTACCCAAGGCTATTACGTCGTAGTGCCTGATCAGCGTGGGTATAATGAAAGTGACAAACCACAAGAAGTAGAGGCTTATAGTCTTGACACATTAAGGGACGATTGTGTTGCGCTTATTGACGCGTATAAGCGAAAACAAGCCATTGTCATCGGACATGATTGGGGAGGAGCGGTAGGGTGGCATTTAGCCTCAACAAAACCAGAAAGAATTAAAACGTTTATTCCAATTAATATTCCTCATCCAGCAGATATCCCCAAAGGAATAC
The DNA here is from genome assembly GCF_028735875.1 of Shouchella hunanensis. GTDB lineage: Bacteria > Bacillota > Bacilli > Bacillales > Bacillaceae_D > Shouchella > Shouchella hunanensis. Next base: position 740,543 of record NZ_CP117834.1, on the reverse strand, counting down.
TGAAAAATCCAACACAGCTAGTTCGTAGCTCCTATATGGCGTTTTTTCAATTTCCCTTTTTACCAGAAAAACTTTTACAAACAAAGAAATTTAAATATATGGCAAAAGGCTTACAAATGACAGGGCGCGAGGGTGCCTTTGTGGAAGAAGACTTAGAGCACTATCGGAATGCCTGGTTAAAGCCTGGTGCACTGACAGCGATGTTAAACTGGTACCGAGCTATTCGGCTGGATTTTCGGAATGGTCCTAAGCCGTTTGATCAGATGATACATGTACCAACAACGATTCTCTGGGGGTGGAACGACCCGTTTTTGTCAAAAACATTAGCAAAAGAAAGTCTGAAACGTTGTTCAAATGGAGAACTTATTTTTATCGATGACGCAACACACTGGGTTCATCATGAATATCCTGAGATTGTAAACCAGTTAATTCTTAGAAGCTTAAAAAAGAAAAAGAATGAATTACCGTACCCACTTAAATAGCTGCACAGCTTAATTTACACGGCTATCTAACAAGTGGTACTCTTAAGTTAGAAGCTTAAAGGAGGAATCGTCATCATGATCGATTTAACCGTTACAGAGCACAGTAGAATGTAATGATACGCAGCATCACCTGTTGACGATGGCATTTATAGGGCTAAATAACCTTCGTTTACACACAGGCTGAGTCGTGTGTCATTTTTGTGTACCAACAAAATGAGATGGAGGTTTTTAAATAAAATGCATGAAACAGAAACAAGAACCATTCAAGATATTATTGTGGTAGGTGTTGAGCGTCAAGGAGACAGCCACTTTGACTATGGGATGGAAGAGTTGGAGAATTTAGCTAGAGCACTTGACTTAAATCCGGTTGCGTCACTCACCCAAAAGCTTCAAACACCAAATCAAGCAACTTATCTTGGGAGCGGCAAAGTGACAGAACTGTCTCGATTAATTGATTCATTTGACGTTCATTTAGTAATTTTCAACGATGAGCTTACCCCGTCACAAATCCGAAATTTGGAAAAAGAACTTGAAGTGACGGTTTATGATCGAACCATGCTCATTTTAGATATTTTTGGAGAGCGCGCAAAGACAAACGAAGCGCAGCTCCAAGTTGAAATTGCGAGGCTGAAGTACTTATTACCACGTCTTGTTGGCATGCGGGCTTCGCTAAGTAGGCAAGGCGGCAGTGGGTCTGGTCTTGCGAACCGAGGTGCAGGGGAAACAAAGCTTGAACTGGACCGCAGAAAAATTGAAAGTAGAATCAGTGCATTAGAAAGAGAGCTTGAAGTCGTTGTTGAGCGCCGTCAAACGCAAAGGCAAAAAAGGAAAACAGAAGGTATCCCGGTTGTAGCGTTAGTTGGCTATACGAATGCAGGGAAGTCCTCGTTACTTAACGCTTTTGTAACTGAAAAGCAGGAGAAAAAAGTATTTGAAAAAGACATGTTGTTTGCGACGCTAGATACGTCGGTTAGGCGTGTCGAAATGCAAAAGAACTTGCCTTTTCTTCTTGCGGATACAGTCGGTTTTGTCTCAAAATTGCCGACTCATTTAGTAAAAGCTTTTCGTTCAACGTTAGAAGAGGCTCGCGAAGCAGATTTACTGCTTCATGTTGTTGATTACTCTAGTAGTCATTATAAAGAAATGATGCGTACAACAGAAAACACGTTGAAGGAACTGGAGATAGATCAACCTCTTTTGTCGGTCTATAACAAAATGGATCGGGTAGAGACAAGGGAATGGTCAACAGAAAAAGACGAGATCTTTCTTTCGGCTAAAACAGGACAAGGGATGGATCGTCTCGTTGAAAGCATACAGGCTAAAGTGTTCACTCATTACATTAAAAAAGCGTTGCATATCCCCTATGAAGATAGCAAAGCGTTTGCTTATGTAAATGAACATACGCATATTCTAGAGCAGCTAGAAGATGACACAGGCTGGTATGTGGAAACGATGATGCATGAAAAGCATGCTTCTGTAGTAACGGAGTATGAAAAACGTGACTGAAAGCGAAACGAATTGTAAGTCATGGAACTGAATAACGAGCTGTTTTTCATTCATTCGACAAGGCGAGAGACCGGGAAACCGGTCTCTTTTCTTGATGATGGAAAATAGTAATGTTACAGCAATTGTTTTAAATCTGCTTTGGCTTTTTCAACCGTTGATTGATCGTACCAATGACTATATGTGAGAATGTGGCGGGATAAACGTTTATTTGTAGGGAGTTTGATCGATTTATCCTCATAGTTTACACGGTGAAGTAGTTCCATCTACTCTCCTCCTTTTTTTACCATTATGAGCAATAACATGCTTTTTTAATCATCAACTAACAAAAAAGTTAACTATTAATTTACGGATATTTCCCAATAGCTAAAAAGGTTTCCCAATACAAAAAGAGTTAAAATTTTGTTAATTTTAGATTACCAGCTGCGCAGGTTGGAACATTTTGAGGAGGTATAACGAATTGAATAAGAAAATGGGGAAAATTGTTGCCGGAACAGCACTAATTATATCAGTAGCATTTAGTTCATCAATCGCACAAGCAGCCGAGGAAGCGAAGGAAAAATACCTCATTGGCTTTAAGGAACAAGAAGTTATGTCCCAATTTGTTGACCAAATTGATGGAGATGAGTATTCTATTTCTTCTTCTCAAGTGGAAGATGTTGAAATTGATCTCCTTCATGAATTTGATTTTATTCCTGTTTTATCCGTTGAACTTGACCCACAAGATGTAGAAGCATTAGAGCTTGACCCTGCCATCTCCTATATAGAGGAAGATGCTGAGGTAACGACAATGCAAACCGTTCCATGGGGAATTAACCGTGTACAAGCTCCGATTGCTCAAAGCAGAGGATTCACAGGTACTGGAGTTCGTGTGGCTGTTTTAGACACAGGGATCTCAAATCACGCTGATTTAAGAATCCGTGGCGGCGCTAGTTTTGTACCAGGAGAGCCGAATATTAGTGATGGAAACGGTCATGGTACTCACGTTGCTGGTACAATTGCAGCGTTAAACAATTCAATTGGTGTACTCGGCGTAGCACCAAACGTTGATTTATATGGGGTTAAAGTGCTAGGAGCAAGTGGCTCTGGGTCAATCAGTGGTATTGCTCAAGGTTTACAATGGGCTGCAAATAATGGCATGCACATTGCAAACATGAGTTTAGGAAGTAGTGCTGGATCTGCAACAATGGAACAAGCTGTTAACCAAGCAACAGCAAGTGGCGTTCTTGTAGTTGCGGCTTCTGGTAACTCAGGTGCAGGAAATGTTGGATTCCCAGCACGCTATGCAAATGCGATGGCAGTAGGTGCAACAGATCAAAATAACAACCGCGCTAGCTTTTCTCAGTACGGAGCAGGTCTTGACATTGTAGCACCAGGTGTTGGTGTACAAAGTACGGTTCCTGGTAATGGATACTCAAGCTTCAATGGTACGTCTATGGCTACACCGCACGTTGCTGGTGTTGCTGCGTTAGTGAAGCAAAAGAATCCTTCTTGGTCAAATGTTCAAATTCGTAACCACCTTAAAAATACGGCAACAAACTTAGGAAATACAAATCAATTCGGAAGTGGTCTTGTTAACGCAGAAGCGGCAACACGTTAATCCGTTTTTGCACGAAAAAGACTTATTCTAACTAGTAATCGATTGTATAAAGCGCTACCGACTGACGCTTTCCACTAGAAACAATCTAGCCTTTTCGAGAAAAGCATTCTCGATTTTCGGGCCGGGCCGGTTCCAGTGGGGGGCGCAGTCTCGTGCGCTTTTTTTATGCTGTTCGTTTACATATCGCAACGCATTCGTCTATGGTTTAAATCAAAAAAGCTTATGAACGCACATGTGCGTTCATAAGCTTTTTATCTACAGTTTATTAGACCATGGACAAATCTTTCTTCGTCGAAATGGAAGAGTATTTCTGTAAGTATTCATTGGCTTTCTCATAGTGTCCATTTTGTTGGTACCAATGAGCTAACTCTCGAGCATAGGGCAACAATTCCGCATGGCTTTCTAATCGTTCCAAATGCGGCAACAATTCCGTTTCTATAAAATGATAGAGTTGTTCAGACGATTCAAGACGATACATATAATAACGTGCTTGGAGCTCTAATCGTTCATGAGCCTGTGTAACGCTTTGCTCAATTATTTCAACTAATATGTCACGAATACTCGTTTTTTCGGCATTTAATAAAAACAGCACTTCTACATCGGCTAAACGAGCATAGAGGTAGTTTTTGCTAGAAGGTTCATAAAAGTTTGTGCATTGCAAGAAACAGTCGTGACTCGCTTCGTAATCGCCACTTTTCTTTAAGAGGATGCCATAATTATAGGTTGCTTGAAAATAAAGCGATTGTTGACCGAATAGTCGCGAATTACGCAAGAGGACTTTAAACACACGAAGGGATTCTTCGAGCATATTTAACTGTGTATAATTAATGCCTAACACCATTTGTGATTGGGCAGTGCGTATATAATTATCTTCTTGTTTAAATAGGTAAAGTGCTTCTTTTGCATAAATAATGGCTTTTTCAGGCTCGTTTAATTCGGTATAACAATGGGATAAAATAAATGCGATTTCTCGAGCGAAAAGATAGTGTGATGAATGTTCTGCATTTTTAATACTAAGCAATAGCTGTTTAGCTTCTTTAAGTCGTCCGAGTTCAACTAAATAAATGCCATAGAACAACTCGGCGGAAAGTTCTTCAATAGGATCGAGATTACTCCTGTTCTTGTCGACAATACTCCAATCTTTAAATGCGAGAGTTAAATGACCGTTCATTAAATGGTAGCGCATCATGTACAAATGATACATATTACGATAATTGGTCCGCGGTATAACCGTTTCTTTATCAAGAAGCGATTCATAGTATTCAAGTGCTTTCTCTTCGTCAGCGAATTGAATGGCTTCTATAAACGCATCGAGCGTGTGTTTAATTTCTGAGTGCTGGGCATATTCTTCTTCAATATTAATTCCGAGTCTTTCTAAAAGTAGTGCTGCAGTCCCGAAATTAGCATTATATATTGAATTTTCAATTTTGCTTAAATGTGGAATAGAACATATACCATCAGCGAGTTCAGCTTGTGTCATGTTATGTTTAATCCGGTAGTACTTAATTGTTCTACCTAGCTCCACGGTTATCAACCCACTTCTTTTAATATATCGAACATAAAGTTTTCTTCCTCTAAATTAGTTCTCGCTTTTTCCTGATTTTCCTGCTAAAAGTATAAAAAGAAGTGACCTTATCCTTATTAAATAACGGTCACTCCTTTATTAATCGGTAGGTGATAGAGAATCATTTAATGCTCGCTGAATATCACGCATAGAGTATCCGAATGTCATTTCTAGGTGAGGATAGTCAACAAAATGCTTCCAATCGCCACCCCAATTAAATCCTAGGTCTTTTGCAATGTCTGCAACTTCAATCCAGTCACTCTCACCGTTTTGATTTCCATCATACTCAAGATCCCAAATAGGCTGTCCACTTTCATTAAGTAATGCATAATCGACGGCTAAGCCGTAATTATGGAGGGATTCTCCACCGGCAACATTTGTAACAATGTTGCCGGTTGTTGAGCGTCCTTGCTCATAAAGGGCGTCCTGCTCTTCGACGGTTCGAAACCCATCAGTAATAATAATGGAAATGCCAATTCGAGAAGCTTGTTCTATTAACTGTTCCGTTTTGTCTGCTACAATCGGATGGAGCTCGTCAGCGTAAATAATTTCTTCTATAGGAACATCTGGATGGTCTCCTCGCATCATTGTACCAAGTGTCTCTTCCAGATGATCGATGGAAAAACGACTATTTTCTGATGTGTAAAGGTAAAACACAAGGAAAGAAATAGTGATAAGGCAAGTAAAAATGAATAAAAGTGATCGCTTAAACTGTCGCACATATACCCCCTAAGCAATTGGATCCATATACGCTCCTTTTGCATCAGTCTTAATCTTACTTGCTGCTAATCAATAAATCAAACCTTTATACGGATGCAAATTTTTTCCTGCGATAGATAAAATATAAGAGCCCTAAGAACATCCAGCTTAGACCGATTATTAATGCATTTGTTTCAATTGAATATAAGAGAGATAAACAGAAAATAGCTCCTAATGAAGGGATAATTAAATTGAGTATGGTCCCTTTTATAGAGCGTTGCTTTTGTCGTATAAAATAGTGCGCAATAACAGAAGCATTTACACTCGTAAACCCAATTAAGGCGCCAAAACTTATAAAGGAATAGATAATCTCAAGTTCCCCGAAGATAGCAGTCAGAGAGAGCACGCCAATTAAGACAATGTTAAAGACAGGCGTTTTGAATCGAGGGTGTAAATAACCAAAAAATCGTTTAGGCAACGTGCTATCTCTACCCATTGCAAATAAAAGACGTGACGCACTGGCATGAGAAGACATTGATGACGATACAACTGCGACCATTGTGCCTCCTAAGAATAGGGAGTAAAGAAAAGCACCACCGACATATTGAGCGATTTCCAATGAAGCTGCTTCAGCTGAAACGAACGATTCGTAATGTGGGTATACCAATTGTAGTAAATAGGATACTCCAACAAACAACGCACCACCGATAAGAACAACTAAAATAATGGCTAAAGGAACCGTTCTTTTTGGGTTTTTTGTTTCTTCTGAAAGGGTTGAAATAGCATCGAAGCCTAAAAAGGAAAAGCAGAGTATGGCTGCTCCGGTAAAAACAGTCGTCATTTCAAGTGACGTACTATAAAAAGGCATCATGGACAAAAGCTGACCAGTACCAAATCCATTCACTAACCCCTTGATAACAAAAAAGATAAAAATCGCTGCCACAAGAATTTGAAAAGAGACAAATAAGCCAGTTACATTTGCGGTAAGGCGAATGCCTAGAATATTAATTGTCGTTATGACGGTTGCTAATAGAACAACCCAAATAAAAGCAGGTATTTGCGGGAAAGCTGCTTGCAAATACACCATACCAATGGCGAAATTGACCATTGGAAGGAATAAATAGTCGAGTAGGAGCGTCCATCCAGCTGCAAATCCAACATTTGGATGAATGCTTTTTTGGGCATACGTATACGCTGAACCCGCTTTAGGGAAAGCTTGTACCATTCTTCCATAGCTATAGGCCGTTAAGAGAAGCGCTGCGATTGTAAACAAGTAAGCCGTTGCCACATGTCCTTCCGTAAGTTGAGCAACGATACCGTACGTATCAAAAACGACTAACGGATCCATGTAAGCTAAGCCAATAACAAGAAGCGGTACCAGCGTAAGCGTACGTTTCAATTTTGTTTCATGTTCTTTCTCCAAGTGAACCACCCCCATAAAATCTAACGTTTATTTTAATGTCTTCCGAAGACTGTCGCAATATGTACGTTAAAAAAGATGAAAAAAATATACGCGCTCAAGCTAAAATTTGCACGTTGTTCTGTTTCATATTATACTTTTATTGAAAATGAAAATCTTTATCAATAGAAGCGAGGTACATGCAAATGAAACAATTACATAAATGGTCTTTTGGGACCTTTGCCCTTAGTGCACTGATGTTAGCAGCTTGTGGAAATGGAGCCGATGAGCAAAACGATAGTAGCTCAACAACAGAGGGCACAGAGACGATTCCATACGAAGCGATGAATGGTGTGCAAGAGATACCTGCTAATCCAGAAAGAGTCGTGCTTTTAGCGGACGTCTATTTTGGCTATTTACAAGAACTAGGGATTGACGTTGCTGCGGCAACAGATTATGTGTTTGAAAGCCCGTTTTTAGAAGCGTATACAGAAGGTGTTGAGAATCTAGGTGATGCAAGCACTGTATCTGTCGAACAAGTACTTGAATTAGATCCAGACTTAATTATTGCCTATGGCTCATCTGAAATTTTAGATCAGCTTGAAAGCATTGCAACAACAGTTGCTGTTGATTACGCATCATTAGGGTATAAAGATCAACTTATAGAGTTTGGGGAAATGTTCGGTCGGGAAGAGGCCGCTCAAAGCTGGATTGACGAATGGGATGCACAAGTAGAGGATCTTAAACCTGATGTACAAGCTGCGGTAGGTGATAGCACGATTTCTATTTTACAGCCGACAGATAGCGATGTTTATTTGTACGGAAGCGGTTGGGGGCGCGGTGGTGAAATTATGTACAATGAATTTGACTTATCGATGCCAGAAGCTGCTGTTGAAGCTGTAGAGGGAGATGGCTATAATAACTTGTCTTTAGAGGCTGTTCCTGATTATGCAGGTGACTATATTTTAACAGCACCTTGGACCGTAAACATGGACGGAAATTTCCTTTATGAAAGCTCAATTTGGGAAGGGCTTGAAGCTGTAGAAAATGATCGCGTGTTTGAGATGGATCCAATTGGTTATTATTTTAATGATCCTATCTCTGTTGAACAACATCTGAATGAAATCTCCGAGTTTTTACTAAACCAGTAAACCATTAATGCTTGTCGGCTTTGTCGACAGGCTTTTTTTATTGATTTCCAATTGGTTGCTATGTAAAGTTGAAAAGAAATGGGAGGTATAGGAATGATTCTTTCAGTCGATACACTTCAGCAATGGATGAAACAAGACGAAACGTTTATGTTGTTAGATGCAAGACATGACTTAAAAGATGAAGAAAAAGGGAAGCGTCTTTACAATGAGGCACATATTCCCGGTGCGATTTTTATCGATATGGTAGAAGATATGGCAGATCGAGCTTTACAAGAAGGTGGTCGTTATCCATTGCCTTCTGACGGTGCTATAATTGAGATGGCAGAGCGTAAAGGAATTGATGAGGCTACTCCAGTCGTTATTTATGATGAAGGTAGTGGCGGAATGGCTGCCGGGAGAGCTTGGTGGATGCTGACCTATATTGGCCATTCGTCTGTGTACGTATTAGATGGTGGCTTTAAAGAATGGACGTCACGAGGATATCAGACAACGAATGAACGACACAAGCCTACACGTGCAACCTTCTCAGCAACCATTCGAGACGAAATGAAAGTGGCACATGATGATGTTGCCAAGCGGTCAAAAGCAACACATTTATTGGATGCACGTGCCTACGACCGATTTCTTGGAGAACAGGAAGAGCTCGATGCAAAGTCTGGTCATATCCCGGGGGCGGCGAGCCTATTTTGGAAACAGGTGTTAAATGAAGATGGTACGTGGAAGAATAAAGAACAGCTTGAGCAAGAATTTAAACCGCTAGGAGACAAAAACAAAGAAGTAATTGTTTACTGCGGATCAGGAATTTCTGCATGTCCACTTTATTTAGGATTGGAACAAGCTGGCTTTACAAACGTTAAACTGTATCCTGGCTCATGGAGTGACTGGATTACACATGATTATCCAATCGAAAAAGGGGAATAAAAGAAAGGCGTGTTGCATCGGCAACGCGTCTTTTTACTACATGAATGAAAGGAGCAAACGAAATGGCTGTCCACATTGTTTGGTTTCGAAGAGATTTGCGATTACAAGACCATCAAGCGCTTGCCTCGGCGGAAGCGGCTTGTTCACAAAACGATACACTAATGGGTGTCTTTCATATTCACCCAAAATTAACAGAGTCTTTTACCGTTCGACATGATTACTTCTATGAGACGTTAAAGGCCTTTATGGATCATGCAAATAAATTGTCATTCCCTATTTTATGTTTGTATGGTGAACTAGAAGCGAGTTTTGACGAATTAAAGGCAAAAATGGATTCCATCCACACCATTTATTACAATCGGGATGAGGTGGGCTTTGGAAAGAAGCGAGATGAAGCGTTTGAAAAGTGGGCAAAGTCTGCGCAAATAAAAACAAAAGCCTTTATGGATCACCATTTACATGGCGCTCATGACGTTTTAAAAGAAGATGATACTCATTACAAAGTATTCTCGCCGTATTATAAAAAATGGCGACAGCTCCATAAACCAGAGCCAGTCTGTATAGACGAATCTTCCTTACGGCAAAAGAGTCTATCTAAAAAGCCAAAACATGAAGCCGGTGAGGATGCGTATAAACGAATCATGCAGCAAAAAACAGGCAAATGGAAACAAGAGGCTGGAGAGCAATGTGCGCGAGAATACCTGCAATCCTTTATTGACGATACCATTGAATCGTATAAGAAAGATCGTGACTATCCAGAAATCGAAGGGACAAGTCGATTATCAAAATTTTTAAGAACGGGTGCTTTATCCATTCGAACTGTCTATCAAATGGCTGAAGAAAAAAGAGAGCAACTAAAAGACGATTCAGGTGTTGAAACGTTTATACAGGAATTAGCATGGCGTGATTTCTATAATATGATTTATGTGCACTATCCAAAGAGTGATAACCTAGAAATTAAATCGACTTATCAAGGGCTTGATTGGCGATCAGATGAAGAGCAATTGCAGGCTTGGAAGGAAGGCAAAACCGGCTATCCTCTCGTTGATGCAGCAATGCGGCAGTTGAACGAAACTGGCTGGATGCACAACCGCTTACGAATGGTTGTGGCTTCTTTTCTTACGAAGCATTTATTGATTGACTGGCGTTTAGGAGAGCGCTATTTTGCTGAACGTCTTATCGACTATGATCCAGCTTCAAATATTGGCGGCTGGCAATGGGCGGCATCAACAGGTACCGATGCAGTTCCGTATTTTAGGATCTTTAATCCGTATCGTCAATCAGAACGGTTTGACCCGTATGGACGTTTTATTCGTTCGTATGTAAAAGAACTAAAAGATGTGCCGACAAAGGCGATTCATATGCCTCATGATTTAAGTGAAGAGGAACGAGAAGAGTATGGTTGTGCTGCGTATGTAAAGCCAATTATTGATCATCAGTCGGCGAGAAAACGAGCGCTTCAAGCCTTTGGCAACAACGATTAAATAGAGAAATGCAAGCAAGAATTTGCTATACTTAGATTGAATGAATGAAAGAGAAAGTAGGGTTTGTGATGACAGATGCATACAAACTATTTTTAACCAAAACCTATACACATTTAGATTCGTTCGTCGAAAGTTTAGGTAAATTGCTTGCTTGCCCCATTACGATTGAAAACAAGCATCATCACTTGCTCGCTTATTCTGAACATGGTGAAGGAACAGATTCGGCAAGAATTTCAACTATTATTGGTAGGAAAGTTCCTGATAAGCTCATTCATCGATTTTGGAAAGATGGTGTTATGACGGCACTAAACCAGTCAGCTGAGCCACTATTAATTGCTGGAATCGAAGAGTTTGGACTAGGAAAGCGCGTTGCTCTTTCAATTAGAGATGGTTCAAATATTGTGATTGGGTACATTTGGGTATCTGAAACAACTCGATCTCTAACTGTATTCGAGCAACAATGGCTAAAGAAAGTAGCGGTAAAAGCAAGTACTTATTTTTCTATGTATGATCGAGAGCAGCTCGCACCTACGAAAGAAGAGAAGCTTTGGAAAGTTATGACGAATACGTATATGCCTTTCGATTTACCTGTGTCTTGGGTGGACCAAACAAATGAAAAATGTATTTTAATGATTGATTTACATAGTAAGGCAGAGCATTTAATGAAAGTCGAGCAACTTGTGCAACCTCATGCTCCTCTCTATATGTTTGATGGACGATACTTTATTGCTATGGTGGTGCATGCTACTGTAACGCTTCCCGTTCATACTATTCAAACCGCGATGCCCTTAACCCTTTCACTAGCTTGCGGAAATCCTGATCGCTCTCTAGAAGGTATGGCAAAATCGTATGAGCAAGCCAAAGCAATGCTCGCGTTAAAAGATCGTTTTAAAGAAGAACTAAACAGTCAGCTGTTTTATTATCAGTCTGGGGCAATGCGCTACGTTGGACCGTACGAAGAAAAAGCTTATGTAAGTAGTAAGCATCCGGCTATTGAACAATTAAAACGATATGATCGGCAAAATCAAACGAATTTACTGAAGACCTTAGATGAGTATTTAAAAAATGATAATCATCTGGTCACAACAGCAAAAGCACTGCACATTCACACCAATTCTTTACAGTATCGCATAAAACGAATAACGGAAATTACAAACATTCGTTTAAAAGATCCGAATGAGCGGACTGGTCTATATTTAGATTTACGCGACGACTATTGACTGTTAAATAGTCTGATCATTTGTGTTTTTCACACAAATAGGAAGGGTGAATTTTAGCCCCATCCCATGAAGAGAAAAATAGCTGTCGTGGATATACTACCAATAAGAAGTGCCGAAGGAAGGTGATTGTTGTGATTATTGGAGTGCCTAAAGAAGTGAAAAGTTTTGAAAATCGTGTAGCAATGACCCCAGCCGGTGTAGTTACGCTGACGACAAGTGGTCATACAGTTATGATTGAATCAGGAGCAGGAGACGGAAGTGGCTTCACGAATGAGGAGTACAAGCAAGCTGGAGCAAAAATTGTGCCACAAGCAGCTGACGTTTGGGCTGAGGCAGATATGGTTGTTAAAGTAAAAGAACCACTTGAATCCGAATTTGGCTTCTTTCGAAAAGGATTAATTCTATTTACTTACCTACATTTAGCGGCAGAACCTGCGCTTACAAAAGCCCTTGTGAAGAGCGAAGTCATAGCAGTTGCGTATGAAACCGTTGAGCAAAATCGAACCTTGCCACTTCTGACTCCTATGAGTGAAGTAGCAGGCCGAATGGCGACTCAAATGGGAGCACGGTTTCTTGAGAAAACTAATGGTGGAAAAGGTATTTTGTTATCAGGTGTACCAGGTGTTAAGCGAGCTAAAGTAGCGATAGTTGGTGGTGGTGTAGTTGGAACAAATGCCGCAAAAATGGCCATTGGATTAGGTGCTCAGGTTACTTTACTTGACGTCAGCGCAGAGCGTCTACGCCAGCTCGATGATTTATTTGGGAATGACATTCAAACGATGATGTCCAATCCTCTTAACATTGCTGTAGCAGTAGAGGAGGCGGATTTGGTTATCGGTGCAGTGCTAATACCAGGAGCAAAAGCGCCAAAGCTTATTACAGAAGAGATGATTAAGGCGATGAAGGAAGGTAGTGTTGTAGTAGACGTAGCCGTGGACCAAGGTGGTATTATTGAAACAGCAAACAAAGTGACGACCCACGACCAGCCGACATATGTGAAACATGGCATTATTCACTATGCAGTTGCCAACATGCCAGGAGCGGTACCAAGAACGTCAACCATCGCTTTAACCAATGTGACGATCCCTTATGCAAAGCAGATTGCAGACCTTGGCATTGTCAAAGCATTGCGCTCAAACCTAGCACTAGCAAAAGGGTTAAATACGGCTGCCGGATATGTAACATATGAAGCAGTAGCAAGCGATTTAGGGTTTGAGCATAAGCAAGTGGATGAAGCCATTCCATTACTTTCATAAAATGCACAATGGAAGACGCGCTGGACCATGCATCATCTTCACAAAGGAAAGAGGCTGCTTCGTTAAGACATAGGTGCTAACGGAGCAGCCTCAATTTTTCGTATACAGATAAACAGGCTTCGTTTAATGAATTGGTTCTGAAACGAACACAACACAAACCGGATAAGGCATTGGGATCTCACTTTCAAGAAGCGATAGCTTGCCTGTATCCCTGCTACGACTATATAAAGTCAAGTTGCTAGATTCTTGATTGGATGCAAGTAGGTATTCACCTGACGGGTCAATGTGAAAATCTCTAGGCCAATTTCCTTCTGTTGAAACGATTTCTACAAGCGTCAGCTCTCCAGAGAGTTCATTTACTGCAAAGCTCGCAATCGAATTATGCCCACGATTCGCTGCGTATACAAATTTACCATCTTGAGAGACGTGAATGGCACTACCAAAGCTTTCTTCTACAAACCCTTCTGGTAACGTAGAAATTGTTTGTATTTCATGAAGCTCACCTACTGTTGCGTTGTACGCACAAACAATAATTTCATTCGAGAGCTCGGTCATGATGTAGGCATAGGCTTCTTGCGGATGAAAGGCAATGTGCCGTGGTCCTGCTCCTGGTGCCACATTCAGGGTGAAATGTCTATTTAACTCACCATTGTTATGTTTATAAAGAATAACTTCATCTGTCCCAAGGTCAACAGCTACTGCATAGTGCTCATCAGGTGTAAAGCCAGAGAAGTGAGCATGAGCTTTTTCTTGTCTGTCTTTATTAGGACCGCTGCCCTCATGCGTCACAGTTGATAGAATGTCGCCAACAGATCCATCTTCTTGAATGGCGTAGGAAAGGATTGTACCGCTATGATAATTAGCTGATAACGCCTTTGTTTGGTCTCTTGAGACGGTTACATGACAAGGTCCTCCGTCCGCAGTAATTTGCCGATTTAACGGTTCCAATGATCCGCTTTCAGGGTTTATTGTAAATGCGGCAATGCCACCTTTTGTATCTTCTTTCATAACAGCGTATAACTTGTTCTCGTTTGTTATCGCCACATAGGTAGGGTCTTTTAGTTCGGCAGCTAACTGCTGATTGCTGAGCTGCTTTGTTTCGGTGTCTAATGTAAATGTATATACACCTCTGCTATCTCCTTTTGAATAGGTACCAATATAGCCACGGTATTGTGCCATTGTATCCTTCCTTTCTTCATTCATTTCAATGCTAGTATACATGAACAACTTGAATCATTCATGTGTAAGGGGTTCTTTTCCTTTTCTTCGATTTAAAATTTTTGATGACGTGAACGTTAGTAAACCAATCCAAATAAATAAAAACGCAATGAATTGTACAAGAGAGAAAGGTTCTTTAAAAATAAAGATACCTAGAAAAAGCATTGTCGTCGGTGCAATATATTGAAAGAATCCGACTAGGGAAAACGGAATGTGCTTTGCCCCGAAAGAGAACAATATGAGAGGCACTGCGGTGAAAATACCTGCACCTGAAAGTAGTAAGATCGTCGAGCTATCCATGGTAAAGATTGAATACGTTGTGAAAAAGAGTAAGTACAGTAACGCTATGGGTGTAACTAATGCGGTTTCAATAAACAGTCCAGCTGTAGCAGATATAGAAACGGAACGTTTAATAAATCCATAGAAGCAGAAGCTTAACGCCATTCCAAATGCAGCCCAAGGAATCGTACCGTTAAAAACAATCAGAATGAGTACGCCAACTCCTGCTGCACTAACAGCAAAAACTTCTGCACGACTTAACGTTTCTTTAATGATGACAGTCGCAAGTACAACGTTAAGTAACGGATTAATGTAGTAAGCTAAACTCGCTTCTAATACCATATTGCTACTAACAGCAAAAATAAATAAAAACCAGTTTAAGCTAATAAAGATGGCTGCAAAAATCATTTGCATAAGTAGCTTGGACTGGGTAAAGACGTTTTTTATTTCATTTATGTATTGAGCTTTTCTCCTCGCAAAAATGAGCAAAATAACCATGAATAAAAACGCAAATGAAATACGATACATTAACACATCTAAAGCAGGTATAAAAGAAAGTAATGCCCAGTAAAGCGGTAAAAACCCCCAGATTAAATAGGAGGATAGGGTCGTGGTTACCCCCATTCGAAAATTTTGTTCTTGCTGCATACATCATTCTCCAATTCTTAATAGTACTTTTATTTTAGATGATTTCTTAAAAAAATAACATGATTTTGACTTTTAGAGAAAAAAGTGTTGACCTTCAAGCATAAGCTGAATAGAAAGCCGTCTAGTAGAGTGTAGTTTTTTAGTCGTAGAAAGGGACGTTTATCTTTGAACAAATGACAGAATGTAAGGAAAGTTTACAATTTTTTCAGTTTAAATCGCAAATTCAGCAGGAAAATAGCTTTTTACTACGAATAGAGTAAAGATACATCAAGAATTGAGAGGGGATGAGTAGATGAACGTGTTTGCTTCAGTAGACATGGAAGGGATAACGGGTTTAGTGGATCGACAATTTGTCACTCCTGGCGAACGATTTTATCATCGCGGCCAAGAGCTGATGACGAGTGAAGTCAATCATGTTGCAGAAGCCGCTTTTGCACATGGCTGCAAAAATTTTATAGCGAATGATTCACATGGGAAAATGAATAATATTCTAATAGAAAGGCTTCATCATCGTGTGCAATTAATCTCTGGTGAAGTAAAGCCCTTTTCGATGATGCAAGGTTTAGATGAATCCTTTGAACACGTATTCTTTATTGGGTACCATGCAAGAGCTTCAATGCCAGGTGTGATGAGTCATACGATGATTTTTGGTGTTCGAAACATGTGGTTAAATAACGAACTGATCGGTGAGTTAGGACTTAATGCGTTTCTTGCTGGTTATTACGATGTTCCGGTTACACTTGTAGCTGGTGATGAAGGCGCTTGCAAAGAAGCGGAAGCCCTTCTTCCAAATGTGGTAACCGCTCCTGTGAAAAGGGCACAGTCCCGATCATCGGCTTTGTGTTTATCGCCAGAAGAAAGCAAACAATTACTCCAACTAAAAACCGAAGAAGCTCTTTTGCAGAAAAACCACTCTCCTTTAAAGCTTAAAGGTGCTCCTTTACTACATATTGAATTTGCGAATTATGGTCAAGCGGAATGGGCGGCATTGATGCCAGGTGCTTCAATAGAATCAGGAACGACTGTGGCATTTCAGGCAAAAGATATCAAGGAAGCTTACCAAGCAATGCTTGTGATGACTGAGCTTGCGATGCAAACAACGTTTTGTTAAAGAGAGGCGATCGCGATGCTTAAATACGTTAGTCGTCGTTTTTTAGCGATGATTGTTACGCTGTGGATCATTGTTACAGCGACTTTTTTTCTTATGCATAGTGTACCAGGCTCACCTTTAAATGGTGAACATAATACAAGTGAAGCGGTTCAAGCTAATTTAGAAGCATTCTATGGACTCGATCGGCCAGTTGTTATTCAATATGTCGATTATTTAGGATCTATTTTACAGTTTGATTTTGGACCTTCTATTTCTCAGCCGGCTGTATCGGTGAACGATTTGATTGCTCGTGGGTTTCCAGTATCCCTTGAGTTAGGACTGTTTGCCTTAGCATTTGCGCTTTTATCAGGTGTGACGTTAGGTGTATTAGCAGCGTTGAGAAGAAATGGAATGATTGACTACCTTTTAATGACGTTAGCTGTGCTCGGATTGTCTGTACCGAACTTTATATTAGCGGCTTTGCTTATTCAATCGTTTAAAGGTTATTTACCCGTTGCCTTGTGGCATGACTGGACACATATGATTTTGCCTGTCTTTGCACTAGCAACGTCACCGATGGCTATTATCGCTCGTTTAACTCGTTCAACGATGGTTGACGTTTTAACACAAGACTACATAAGAACAGCACAAGCAAAAGGACTATCACCATTTGTCATTGTCACTAAGCATGCATTACGAAACGGGCTTATGCCTGTAGTCACTATTCTAGGAACCCTTGTAGCAGGTGTGTTGACAGGGAGTTTTGTCATTGAAAAAATCTTCGCTATTCCTGGAATTGGTCGCTATTTTGTGGAGGGTATAAACAATCGTGATTATGCGGTCATAATGGGAACAACGATTTTTTATAGCGCTATCTTACTCGTCATGCTTTTAATTGTCGATATTGTCTATGGCTTCCTTGATCCGCGGATACGGCTTGATAAAAAGGAGGCGAGCTAATGGCCTTACTTAATTCAAATGGAAAACCTGTAGAGGATCATCTATTCACACCTAGTAGTGAAAGGCTTAATGCAGAACTTGTTTCGCGACCGTCCCTATCCTATTGGCAGTCGGTTTGGATTCGCTTAAGACAAAATAAGCTCGCTATGTTTGGTCTATTCACGATGATTGGTTTAACAGTTATGGCGATCATTGGTCCATGGATTTCACCTCATTCTATCGCAACGCCAAATTATAGTATGGTCAATCAACCTCCTTCCCTTGAATATTGGTTTGGTACAGATGCCCTTGGCCGAGATATGTTTGCTCGTACTTGGTATGGAGCAAGAATTTCCTTATTTGTTGGGTTAGTCGCTGCTCTTATTGATTGCATTGTTGGGATTATTTACGGTGGTGTCTCTGGTTATAAAGGGGGTCGCACAGACTCTGTAATGATGCGTATCGTTGAAATCCTTTACGGGCTTCCCTATTTACTCGTCGTCATTTTACTAATGGTCATCATGGGTCCTGGTCTATTAACCATTATTATTGCATTAACGATAACTGGCTGGGTTGGCATGGCTCGTATTGTTCGTGGTCAAGTCCTCTCTCTTAAGCAAAATGAATACGTGCTAGCTTCAAAAGTATTCGGTGCTAGTACGAATCATATTATTCGTAGAAGCTTATTACCGAATACGATGGGACCCATTATTATTCAAATGACGCTAACGGTTCCAACTGCCATCTTTGCAGAAGCGTTTTTAAGCTTTCTTGGATTAGGAATTTCTGCTCCTTATGCATCGTGGGGCTCTCTTGCAGAAGACGGACTTTCGTCCATTTTAACTGGAAACTGGTGGCGATTGTTTTTCCCTGCTTTCTTTATTTCACTAACGATGTATGCCTTTAACGTATTTGGTGATGGCTTGCAAGATGCCATTGATCCGAAAACAAGGGGGAAATAGCATGCCTTTATTGGAAGTAAAAGATTTACATATTCATTTTAAAACATATGGTGGCGAAGTTCAGGCTGTTAGAGGTGTGGATCTAACTTTAGAAAAAGGGGAAACCCTTGCCATTGTTGGAGAGAGTGGTTGTGGAAAAAGCGTCACTGCACAAAGTATGATGCGTTTATTGCCAAAAGGAATTGCGAAAGTGAAAAGTGGTGAAATTTGGTTTAAAGGTCAGAACTTGTTGAAGTTGTCTGATAAGAAAATGAGACGTATTCAAGGGTTTGATCTATCGATGATCTTTCAAGATCCTATGACATCACTAAATCCCACGCTGACAATTGGTACACAATTAACAGAAGGCATTCGGAAACATACGTCCATTTCTCTTGCTAAAGCAAATGAAAAAGCACTTGAGATGCTAACCATTGTCGGTATATCAAGTGGGGAGGAGCGTTTAAAGCAATATCCACATGAGTTTAGCGGTGGGATGCGACAACGGCTCATGATTGCGATGGCCCTTATTTGCGAACCAGATATTTTAATTGCTGACGAGCCAACAACGGCACTAGATGTCACCATTCAAGCACAGATTTTAGCGCTTTTTAAAGAAGTGCAACGTAAAACAGGTGTAGCGATCATTTTAATCACGCATGACCTTGGGGTGGTTGCTCAGCTAGCAGATCGTGTACACGTTATGTATGCAGGAAAAGTGATTGAACGAAGCAACCGTCGAGAGTTGTTTTATCAAGCAGCTCATCCTTATACAAAAGGGTTATTACAATCCATTCCACGGTTAGATGATGCAAAAGAAGAGCTCATTCCAATCGCTGGTACACCACCTGATTTATTTGCACCACCTTCAGGGTGTCCATTTGCTGCACGTTGTCGTTTTGCAATGGATGTTTGTCGTTACCACATGCCAGAAACCACAGCGATTACGTCAACTCATAAAGCCGCATGTTGGTTACTTGATCCAAGATCAAAGGGTGTTTTTGAAGAACTTGCATAACAAAAAAAAGGGGGAATTTTCATGCAAAAGAAATGGCTAGTAGGAACAATGGCAGCAACAATGATGTTAGCGGCATGTACAACGGGTACGTCAAATGATGCAGATCCAGGTGGTAATGATGATACGAATGATTCGGACGGGGGAGACAAGATCTTAATTGTGAATAATGGTGCGGAGCCAGTAAGTCTTGACCCGCAAATTGCGTTCGAATCGGTGTCTAGTGCGCCTCTTAACAATATTATGGAAGGTTTGATGAGATTAAATGCCGATCACGTACCTGAAGAAGCGACTGCCGAACGCTATGAGGTTTCGGAAGATGGATTAACCTACACCTTTTATCTACGTGAGAATGCAAACTGGTCTAACGGTGATCCGGTTACTGCAGAAGACTTTGAGTATGCGTGGAAGCGACTCGTTCATCCAGATACAGGGTCGCCAGCGGCATTTCTAGCAAATTTAATTGAAGGCGCAACTGAATTTTATGAAGGTGACGGCACTGAAGAAGATGTCATGGTTACGGCGCTAGATGAAAAGACGCTAGAGGTTGTATTGAATAGTCCGCAACAATATTTCTTAAACCTTATTACGAATCCATCCTTCTTCCCTGTACATAAAGACACAGTTGAAGAAAATGGGTCATGGCATCAAGAAGCGAGCACGTATGTTGGGAACGGACCGTTTACCTTAACAGGCTGGGATCATAATACAGAGCTACGAATGACGCGAAATAATCACTATTGGGATGCAGAAAGTGTTGCGCTGGATGGTGCCACATGGTTAATGTTAGAAGATCAAAATACAGCATACAGCTTATATGAGCAAGGTGGTTTGCATACGACAACACCTCCGGCCGATTTAGCTGAAGAGTTAATTGCCAGTGGGGAAGTGGATTTATATGATCAGGCAGGAACATACTTCTACCGTTTCTTAACGACAGAAGAGCCGTTTCAAAATAAAAAGATCCGTCAAGCGTTTGCAAAAGCGGTTGATCGTGAAACAATTGTGGAAAGCGTCATTCGTCAAAATCAACGACCAGCTGGAGGATTTGTTGCCTACGGTTTTCCAGAGCCGTCCGGGGAGGATTTTAGAGAAGTCGGCGGAGACTTATTTGCATATGATGTGGAAGAAGCCCAACAACTTTTAAAAGAAGGAATGGAAGAAGAAGGGTACGAAACCTTGCCGAATGTAACCATATCATATAGTTCAGGGCCAGCAGAACATGAGCGTATTGCGGAAAGTCTGCAGCAAATGTACGCGGAAAACCTAGAGGTAGATGTGAATCTTGAAGTGGTCGAGTCAAGTGTCTTTTTAGATCGTCAACGTGGGTTAGAAATGCAAATGTCCCGTTCGTCCTTCATAGCTGATTATGCTGATCCTATTAATTTCTTGGAGAGTTTTATTACCGATAGTTCAATGAACAGAACAGCATGGTCGAATGAAACGTATGACCAGTTAATTGCTGACTCAAAAGCCGAGGCTGATGAAGAGCGTCGATTCGAGCTTTTACATGAAGCAGAAGCATTAGTGTTAGATGAAATGCCGTTCTTCCCGTTGTATTTCTATAATCAACCGGTTCTAGAAAATGATGCCGTGTCTGGCATTGTTCGTCATCCAGTTGGGTATACAGAATTAAAATGGGCAGATTTAAACGAATAAGCTAGGGGAGGGAGCTTTTGTCTCTCTCCTTCTTTCTATTTGGAGGTTCAAATCAATGAAAACAATCTACCCGAAACCGATTAAGGCGGGAGATACGATTGGCGTTATCGCGCCAGCTAGTACACCGTTAATGAAGAATATTGAAAAGAGCAAACATCTGTATGAAAAAATGGGGATCACAATTGTGACCTCCCCTCACTTAACGGACGGGTACGGCTATTTAAGTGCTGTTGATTCCCACAGAATAAAAGCTTTAGAGGATATGTTTGCAAATCAAGATATTGCGGGTGTTTTCTGTGCTTGTGGTGGCTACGGCACACCGCGTATTGTCGATCAGATTGATTATCAACTAATTGCAAAACATCCAAAAGTTTTTTGGGGCTATAGTGATATTACGTGCTTGCATACAGCCATTCATCAAGAAACAGGGCTTGTAACCTTTCATGGCCCGATGATGAGCTCAGACTTAACAGGTGAGATTGACTCGGTAACCGAACAAGGGTTGAGTCAAATTGTTAAGCCAACCCCTCTTATGTTGACGGAGCAGACAGAGCCCATTTCGATTCTGCAAAGTGGACGTGTGAGCGGCCCATTTGTCGGGGGGAATTTAACTTTGCTATCAAGCTTAGTGGGTAGTCAGTACCAGCTCAATGCAAAAGGGGCTATTCTTTTTATTGAAGAAATTGAAGAAGAGCCGTATCGTATTGATCGCATGCTGAATCAACTCAAGCTCGCAGGTATTCTTGACGATGCAAGTGGTTTTGTTATCGGCAATTTTAATAACTGTTCACCGAAAAAACGCCATCGTTCTTTAACGTTAGATGAGGTGTTGGATCATTATTTAAATCAAGATGGAAAGCCTTGTATGAAAGGATTTTCGATCGGCCATTGTATGCCCGTTTATTCGGTACCTTATGGTGCTCAAGCTACGTTAGACACCGATAAGAAAATGGTATCCATTGAACCAGGTGTGAAGGAGTGAATAAGGATGAGTATAGAATGTGTAAGTGTACCAGTCTCAACTGTGTGGACGACAAAAGCGTCACCTCGCTCCATTGATTACCTTATTACACGAGAGCCATATCAACTAAAAAGCTATTTAGAAAAAATGACTTATGATGATCGTCTTCAGCTTTGTACGAACGACCTGGCGCAAACGCAGCTTCTATTTAATGAACCTGTCTATGTGGTTCAAGAAGTAAATGGGTGGAAAGAGGTCATAATACCGGATCAGCCAACAATTAAAAATGAAAACGGATATCCAGGCTGGGTACCAAGTCAACATCTTGTAGCAGGCATTCCGAATGAACAAACGAAAGATCGAGTGATCATCGTTCAACAAAAAGCGTGGCTCTTTACAAAAGAAAAGAAAGCATGGCTTCAAGTCAGCTATGGAACAGAACTAACGGTTTTAGATGAATCAATCGACTGGATTAAAGTGGAAACA
This sequence comes from Shouchella hunanensis, assembly GCF_028735875.1. GTDB lineage: Bacteria > Bacillota > Bacilli > Bacillales > Bacillaceae_D > Shouchella > Shouchella hunanensis. The sequence continues at coordinate 718,028 of NZ_CP117834.1, read as the reverse complement.
CCGCTGGGCAATGCCTTAATAAAACGAGAGGATGTCCGCTTATCATTCAACAAAAAAGGCGGGCACTCTTTGTTAACAGAAGCACGTCGCTTTTTAGGATTACCATACTTATGGGCAGGAATGAGTGGGTTTGGTTTTGACTGCTCTGGCTTTGTTTATCGACTTCACAAAGTAAGTGGAATAACGATTCCTCGGGATGCCTCCAATCAATATCGTTCAGGGGATACCATAGTTGAACAGGATATGAAAGAAGGAGATCTTCTCTACTTTGCCTATGAAGAAGGGAAAGGCAGGGTCCATCATGTTGCCATGTATGCAGGAGATGGCAACATCATTCATGCACCAAAAACCGGTAAAGTAGTGGAAGAAGTGCCGCTAAATTCTGTTTATGAGAAGGAATTGTGCGGTGTGAGGCGTTTTTTAAGTTCTTCGTTATGGGAGATGAAGTCAACATGATGAAAGAAGACGTTATGGTAGAAGTAAAGGATTTAAAGAAACATTTTCAATTAAAAAAGAACAAAACGCTTAAAGCGGTAGATGGTGTATCTTTTGCAATAAAAAAAGGAGAAATGTTTGGATTAGTAGGAGAATCGGGATGTGGGAAATCGACTCTTGGGCGAACAATAGTACGTCTCTATCAACCTAGCTCAGGGAGCGTTCTCTTTAAAAATCAAGATATTCATCAAGCCTCTGCCATGCAAAAGAAAGTGCTGGATCAAAGTATGCAGATGATTTTTCAAGATCCATATGCATCATTAAATCCCCGTTCAATGGTAATGGATATCATTGCCGAAGGGCTAGATGTACATGGTCGCTTAAAGGGGAAACAAAGAAAGGAAAGAGTTTTTGAACTACTGGAAACGGTTGGCTTGAGCAAAGAGCATGCAAATCGATATCCCCATGAATTTAGTGGAGGGCAGCGGCAGCGTATCGGCATCGCTAGAGCGCTAGCGTTAAATCCCAAATTTATTGTTGCGGATGAACCGATCTCCGCTTTAGATGTCTCAATTCAAGCGCAAGTCGTAAATCTATTGCAAAAGCTTCAACGGGAACAAGGGTTAACGTTTTTGTTCATCGCCCACGATTTATCAATGGTGAGGCATATTAGTAATCGTATAGGAGTGATGTATTTAGGTAAGCTCGTTGAATTAACCACCAGTGAGCAACTATATAAAACGCCCTTACACCCTTATACAGAGGCATTGTTATCAGCGATTCCCATTCCCGACCCTGATTTGGAAGACAAGCGTGAAACCATTTTATTAAAAGGAGAGATTCCTAGTCCTATTTCTCCACCAAGTGGTTGTGTATTCCGGACGAGATGTCCCAAAGTAATGGAAAAATGTGCTATTATGGAACCAGAAATGAAGGAATATAAGCCTGGTCATTATGCTGCTTGTCACTTACATGATGAAGTAAACAGTAGAGGAAAAGAAGAAGTAGCTGTGACAGGAGATTAGTCTGGGGGAGACGTTAGATGAAGCGAGCCACTACTACTTTTGGTTTGCTGATGCTACTAGCGAGTGGTTGTCAGTCAGAAGTAGAAGCGACTGCAAAAGACGTATTGTTCTTAGAGGGAATGAAGCAGCAAGAGAGAATGGAGCGTTCTGTTGATTCAAACCGCTTTCAATTGACTGCGACGATATGTGCAGTGGGGGATATTTTGATCCACGATCGTGTGTATGATGATGCAAGGGTTGAAGGGGGATTTGATTTCTCACCAATGTTTGACAATGTCGCTCCATACTTACAAGCGGCAGATGTAACCATTGCGAATCAAGAGACAATGATTGGTGGGGAAGCACTTGGATTGTCAGGGTATCCAGCTTTCAATTCACCGTTTGAAGTGGGTGATGCGTTGAAAGAAGCTGGTGTAAACGTTGTAACGTTAGCGAATAATCATACCCTCGATCGCGGGCCTCAATCAATTCTGAACGCCTTAGATTATTGGGACGAACTAAATATGACGTATACAGGAGCCTTCCGAAATAAAGAAGACGCAAAGGATTTACGTATTATTGAGAGTCAAGGCATCTCCATTGCTATACTAAGCTATACATATGGAACAAACGGGATCCCTGTACCAAATGGAAGGGATTATTTAGTGAATTTTGCTGAGGCGTCGTTTATGGCAGAGCAAATTAGGGAAGCAGACAAAGAGGTCGATGCGGTTCTTGTTGCCCTACATGCTGGCGAAGAATACGTTGATTTTCCGAATCAACACCAACGTGACTTGGTTCAAGTAGCTGCCGATAGTGGTGCTACTGCTGTCATTGGTCATCATCCTCATGTACTTCAACCAATTGAATGGGTAGAAGGCAAGCACGACCATGATATGCTAGTGGTTTATTCACTCGGTAATTTTCTATCAGGTCAATATGATCATCCGAGGCGAGTAGGGGGCATTTTCACTTTTGATTTGCAGAAATTAACAGGGAAAAAGGCGCAAGCTATTAATCCTTCTCTTATGCCAACCTATGTTCAATTCGATGAAGGTGACCACAATTATCAAGTGACACCGATGAAAGATTTAACGGATTATGATTTGCCAGATGTGGAAAAGCACCTTGATGACGTTGAAGCACATATGAGTCAGTGGTTACCAGAATTAACTGTTACTAGAGAATAGGAGTACGTAGTCATGTTCCGAGTCATTGGACTTTATCTGTTTTCATTATTGTTCTTTTTAGCTGGGGTCGGGCATTTTATTATGGATGGTTTTTTTGTAGAGGCGATGCCAGAATGGGTACCATTTCGACTATTTATTGTTTATGCATCAGGGATTGTTGAAATAGCATTAGCTATTTTACTTATCTACAAACCAACACGTTCTAGAGCGGGCATTTGGACAACCCTCTTTTTGTTGCTTATTTTTCCTGTGAATGTGTATATGGCGTTTTTTCCGGCACAATATGATATCCCAGTGTATGCACTGTGGCTTCGATTGCCATTACAATTCGTTCTTATTTGGTGGGTTCTTAAAGTGACAAAGCCATAAAAAATTCAAGCAATACACGCTTGAATTTTTTATTGTTCATTTGTCTGTGGAAATAGTTGATCTAAATGTTTAATATGATTAGAGCCCCAGCTGTGCATGGCATCAAGGAGAGGTTTTAAACTTTCTCCATAAGGTGTCATGGAATACTCAACTTTTGGTGGGATTTGAGGATAAACTTGTCGTTGGATAATATCGTTCTGTTCTAGCTCACGTAATTGAGAAGTAAGCATTTTTTGTGTAATGCCAGGGATAGCCCGCTTTAATTCGTTAAAGCGCATCACATCGTGGTTAATTAACTGAAATAAAATTTTGTGCTTCCATTTTCCGACTAAAATTTCGAGTGCTGTATCGACTTGACAGGATGATTCCATTAATTCCACCTCGCGATTAAGTATCTTTTTATATACTATAGTACAAATTAGTGCGTACTTCCAATTATTGAATCGTCATTATACAATTTCTTTATAGAATTAGTATATGAAGGAGGCGTTTTTACATGTATGAACACCTAACATTAGGAGAAGTGATCTTAACCGTAACGAACGTGCATGAATCAGTTTCCTTTTATAAGGAAATCATTGGGTTTACACATATTGAATTAAACGATAAAGAAGCAAAGTTGTTTTCAAACGAAGGGAAGCTCCTCATCACATTAAGAGAGAATAAAGAAGCGAAGAAGAACCCAGGTCAGTTATATGTAGGACTTTATCATATTGCATTATTATACCCGGATCGTGAATCCCTTGGCACACAGATAAAACACTTACTTGCTCATAACATTGAAATGGGTGGAGCCGATCATCTTGTCAGTGAAGCAGTCTATATTCAAGATCCGGATGGAAATGGAATTGAGCTTTATCGTGATCGTCCACGAACGACTTGGTCATATGAAGAGAATGGTATGATTGTCATGGACACAAAACCTTTAGACGTAACGGGTCTGCATGCATTAGCTGAAGAATGGGACGGCATTCCGGATGGTTTGACGATGGGACATATTCATACCCATGTGAAGAACCTTGCGGATATAGAGACTTTCTATAAAGACATTCTTCAATTCGATGTGATGACGTACTTCGGACAGCAAGCGTTGTTTATGTCAGGGGCAGGCTACCACCATCATTTTGGTTTTAATACATGGGTAAGAAACAAGGAAAAACCAAAAGAAGCGTTCGTAGGTATGGAACAGTACACCATACATGTTAAAGACGAAGAGACATTTAATCAGGTGCGGGACCGTGCTAATAAAGAGATTGTCGATCATGGAGAAGCATGGTTTATCGTTCAAGATCCATCAGAAATGCACATTAAGTTTAGTCAAACATAACAGGCAGTTTTCTTGAGGAAAACCTCGCTACTCTGTAAACTAAAGAGTAACCAATTTGTTGAAAGGGGAAGTGATATGACTACTTTCTTTGAGGCTATTCAAAATAGACGACCGTACGAAAGTGTGACGGCAGAAGCAGTCGTCTCAAAAGAGCGTCTTCTTGATGTTCTTGAGCATGTAGTGACATATGTCCCAACGCCCTTTAATGTTCAATCGAGTAAATTGCTGGTTCTTTTAGGTGAGCAGCATCGCCAATTTTGGAGTGATGCTTCAAAGAATAAAGAGATGTCTAAAAATGACATACTTGAACAAGTAGCGCACCATAAAGCTGGTTTTGGAACGGTTCTTTTCTTTGAAGATCAACAGGCCATAGCCGACGCAAAAAAACAACAGCCAAAAAAACTCGATTACTTCTCATCATGGTCAGATCATTCATCTGGCATGCTCCAACTAACTGCTTGGAATGCTTTACAAGTAGAAGGATTTGGTGCCAACTTATATCATTATCCTTTGCTAACACGTTTGGAAGATAAAGAAAAGTGGGAAGTACCAGAATGGTGGGAGTTAAAAGCACAACTGCCGTTTGGGAAGCCAAGTGGCTCTCCAATAGAAATAAATGAAGTTGAATCCGAGAAAATTCTTCGTATATATGGAAAAAAATAAAACCGGAACAGCATTGTTCCGGTTTTATTTCTGGAGTTTTTCTTCTTTTAAAGTAGGATAGATTTTCGTTGGTTCGGTGACACGATCATCGGTAACGTGTACTTGAATCATACGATTATGCTTCATGAATTTGAAGATACCGTTGTTAAAATCCGTACCAGTTTCTTTAAAGAAAATACCCTCGTATTTCGCTTTGTTTGTATGAGAGAACATGATGGCGTAACCTTCCTCATCTTCAACAAGATAAGCACGACAGCCTTTCTCAAAATGACCTTCCAGTCCTTTAATGGCACGATCACAAGAAACGACGTGAAAGTCAACAAATGGAATTTCTCTTAAAAGTACATTCATAAAAGATCCTTTTGTGATTTCTTCCCATCTGCTTTTTGCCGTTTGCCCAATAATAATTTGCGTAATGTGATGCTCTCTGGCAACCTCTGCGATTACTTTAACAGCTGGTTTCTTTTCATTGTCTCGAACAATAAATTCTTCCGCATCGTATTCCTCAGAAAGTTCTTTCCAGCGATCAACATATGCTGACTTCTCAGCATCTAATTCATCATACGGAAGTGCATCAACGGTTAAAACATAAAGTGGACAATCAAGCATAGTAGCAATTTTTGCACCACGTTTTATTAGACGCTCTCCGTTTGGACCATAATAGACGCAAACTAAAATGCTCTCATCCATACGTCCTTTTGCTTTTTTCATGAAAGAGTTCACCTCAGCTTAATAGTATAAATCTAAGAACAAAGAAATTGTGTATGTGACGTATATCAACACTCCCCCAGTTGCCCTTAGCGACTGAGGCTTTGAAACCAAATAATTGTATAACACCATACAGAAAAATTCAATCCATATCTTTAAATAAATGAAAGTTTTTTTCCTTTATAGTAAATGCACAAAAAACCAATTTGACTGGACGCTTGAAAATGTGACGATTTGGACACAACTAGTGAAAGCGAAGGCATATTCGGTGCATGTTAACTAAAAATAGTATATACTTTTCTTTAGAAAGTAATCATTTAGTTAGGCATGTAATCGATTCCCTTCAATAAAAACCTTCCAATTAACCATGATAGATGTGCAAGAATCTAGGCTATATCCATTATAGTTAGGCGCGCAGTGAGGTTCGTGATGCTGCGCGATTTTGGCTTGTCGTACCATTTCGACCTGCCATTGACCCCATCATACACCCATAATATAAGTAGCACAAGTTTTGGTTAGCTTCGTTTTCTAAGGGTAAACTTGTAAGGAATTTATAGCGATATGTATGTTCCATAGATGATTCAAAGTTCGTGCAGAGGAGGTTTTTTTGTACATGTTAAATCTTGCAATTGTTTCGCCTTTCATCATAGCGCTTATTGTGCCGTTATTGTATAAATCACTAAAGCGTGTACATACAGGCTGGTTTGTTTTAATCGTACCAATTGTACTCTTTCTTTATCTTGTACAGTTTATTCCAAGTGTTGCTAGTGGAGAGGTATATATTTATGAAGTTCCTTGGATTCCATCACTTGGCATAAATTTTACTGCTTATCTAGATGGGTTAAGCTTAATATTAGCCTTACTCATTACAGGAGTAGGAAGCCTTGTTATTCTTTATTCCATTTATTATTTGTCAAAGGAACGAGAATCTTTAGGCCATTTTTACGTTTACCTTCTCATGTTCATGGGTGCGATGTTAGGTGTTGTCTTTTCAGATAACTTAATGGTTCTTTATTTATTCTGGGAATTGACGAGTATTTCATCTTTTCTATTGATTGCTTATTGGTACCATAGACGTCAATCTCGCTATGGGGCACAAAAATCCATGTTAATCACGGTTACTGGCGGGATCGGAATGTTAGCTGGTTTCATCATGCTGTCAACGATGATGGACACGTTCAGTATTCGTGAAATCATCGCAAATGTAGCAGCATATACAGATCACACGCTCTTTATACCTGCGATGCTGCTAGTGCTATTAGGAGCATTTACGAAGTCGGCACAGTTTCCGTTTCACATTTGGTTACCGGATGCAATGGAAGCACCGACACCTGTTAGTGCGTACTTGCATTCAGCAACGATGGTAAAGGCTGGTATTTATTTAGTCGCTCGTTTTACACCTGTATTTGGCGGGGACGCTGTATGGTTTTGGGTCGTCAGCCTCGTCGGAATGATTACGTTGTTCTGGGGTTCCTTTAATGCTGTTAGACAGACAGATCTTAAAGCCCTTCTTGCTTATTCGACGATTAGCCAACTTGGTTTAATTATGAGTTTACTAGGCATTGGTTCAGCGGCGCTTTACTTTGATGCGGCAGATACCGCATCGGCGATGTACTCTATAGCTATTTTTACAGCGCTGTTTCATTTAGTAAATCACTCAACGTTTAAAGGTGCGCTCTTTATGGTTGTGGGGATTGTCGACCACGAAACAGGGACACGTGATATTCGTAAGTTGGGTGGACTTATGGCTATTATGCCAGTTACGTTTACGTTAGCAGTTGTTGGGAGTTTTGCAATGGCAGGCTTGCCGCCATTTAATGGCTTCTTAAGTAAAGAAATGTTTTTCACTGCTGTTCTTGATGTAACGCAGCTCTCGTTTTTCTCCATTGATACATGGGGGATGCTGTTTCCAATCGTAGCTTGGGTTGCAAGTGTGTTCACCTTTGTCTACAGCATGATTCTTGTATTCAAAACCTTTTTTGGAAAGCATCAACCAGAAAAACTTGAAAAAACAGCGCATGAAGCGCCAATTGGCATGCTTATTTCACCAGTTATTTTAGCAAGCTTAGTCATTGTGTTTTTCTTCTTTCCGAATCTTTTAGGAGAATACCTTATTAAACCGGGTTATGCAGCGGTCATGCCAACATTTGTTGGTGTGGAGGGATACGATACACAATTTAATATATCTGCATGGCACGGCTTTAATACTGAATTGTTAATGACGTTAGGTGTCGTTGGTTTTGGTGTTGTGCTGTATCAATTATGGCCGAAATGGGAAGGAGTCTATGCTCTTTTTCCTAGAAAATGGACCCTCGATAATTTATACAACCGTTCGTTACTGACACTTGAAAATCAGTCCACTAATTTTACAAACCGATACATGACTGGAAATATGTATCACTATATGGTGTATATCTTTATTGCCATTCTCGTAATTGTTACAGGCGTTGTCGCTTACACAGGCGCCATTTCCATTGATTCGTCTAACGATGCACCAATCAGTATTTACGAAGGATTTATTGCAGCGGTTATGGCTGTTACGGCTCTTTCTATCCCATTTGCAAAATCAAGATTAACAGCGATTTTGTTAAATGGCGTATTAGGATACTTGCTTGCACTATTCTTTGTCTTTTTCCGGGCACCAGATTTAGCACTAACACAGCTCGTTGTTGAGACTGTCTCAGCAGCATTGTTCCTGCTATGTTTTTATTTCTTACCGGAATGGGAAAAAGAAGCGCGCAAACCACGAATTAAAGTAATGAATGCAGTCATTGCCGTTTCAGTTGGAACGCTCGTGACATTACTAGCTTTATCGGTTCAAAACAATCGGTTCTTCGATTCGATTTCATCGTTTTATGAGAATGCGTATGAGCTTGCTGGTGCTCAAAACATTGTGAACGCGATTTTAGGTGACTTTAGAGCCTTTGATACGATGTTAGAGGTTGTGGTACTCCTTATTGCTGGTCTTGGTGTGTACGTGTTAATTAAATTGAAACCGAAAAAAGAGGAGAGGGGGCAGGACGTTGAAGGCGAATGATGTCATCCTTCAAACCGTTTCTAAAATAGCGGTGTTTATCATTTTGACGTACGGTGTGCACTTGTTTCTTGCAGGTCACTATGAACCAGGTGGCGGCTTTGTTGGCGGATTAGTTCTTGCCTCAGCGTTTGTCTTACTGCTGCTCTCGTTCGATATTGATACGGTTCGAAAAGGAATGCCAATTGATTTTAAATTATTAGCAGCAGTAGGGGCATTTTTGTCCGTTGGAACAGGCTTAGCTGCACTTGCATTCGGTGTTCCGTTCTTAAGTCAAACCGAAGTATCTGCTACTTTACCTATTTTAGGAGAAATTCCGCTTGCTTCAGTCGTATTGTTTGAAGCAGGGGTAGCATTCGCTGTTATTGGGACCGTAGTCACTATCATTATTAGTATAAGTGAGGATGTATAACTTATGGAAACAATGATGTCGATTTTAGTTGGTATCTTAGTCACTGTTGCCACGTATTTAATCCTTTCTAAAAGTTTACTACGTGTCATTTTAGGAACAGCGATTATGTCGCACGCGGTTCATATGCTTATTCTTGTTATGGGTGGGTTCTCAAGAGATTCCAGTGCGCCTTTACTCGGTGAAGAGGCGGCTTCTTATACGGATGCACTGCCGCAAGCGCTCATTTTGACGGCAATTGTTATTAGTTTTGGTGTAACAGCCTTCTTTCTAGTGCTAGCCTATCGGACTTATAAAGAATTAAAGACCGATGATCTTACGAAATTGAGGGGACATGATAATGATGAGTAATTTATTAGTAATACCAATGGTCCTCCCATTAATTGTTGGAATCATATTGATCTTCCTACGCCCGTTTGTTAGGACTCAAAGAATTATTAGTTTTCTAACGATGCTCTTAACATTCGGTGTTTCCACATATTTATTAGTGGAAGTGCAACGCAATGGTATTCAAACCCTTGATTTCGGGGGCTGGGATGCTCCGTACGGAATAACATTCGTAGGGGATAGCTTTTCTCTACTATTAACCGCAACGGCTTATTTTATTGCAGCCATTGTGTTAATCTATGTGTTTGCAACAATTGGTGAAGAGAAAGAGAAGATGTTTGTCTATCCATTAATTCTTTTACTTTTAGCTGGTGTTGCGTGTTCGTTTTTAACTGGAGATTTGTTCAACTTATACGTAGGGTTTGAAGTAATGCTATTAGCATCATATGCATTAATTGTACTTGGTGGGGAAAAAGGACAATTAAGGGAATCCATTAAATACGTGCTCGTGAATGTATTTTCTTCTTTTGTATTCCTTATAGCGATTGCTTTCTTATATGGAACGTTAGGAACTCTTAATTTTGCTCAGCTTTCACTTCGAGTGGCAGAAGCAGGACAACCTGCACTTCTAACGACAATTGCGATTGTTCTTCTGCTTGTATTCAGTCTCAAAGCAGGCTTGCTTTTATATTTCTGGCTACCGGGGTCCTATGGTGCGCCACCAATGGGAATTGCTGCTCTATTCGGTGCTCTTCTTACGAAAGTAGGCATTTATGCGTTGTTTCGTGTATTTACCCTCTTGTTCTACCATGAGCCTGATATTACGCACACGTTAATTGGCATAATGGCTATCTTGACAATGATTGGAGGTTCAATCGGCGCCATAGCCTATAATGATCTAAGAAAAATCATTGCATATAATGTTGTCATAGCAGTTGGTTTTATTTTAAGTGGACTAGCGATTGCAAATCAAGCCGCTATTGAAGGATCTATTTTCTACCTTGTTCACGACATGATCGTTAAGGCGCTATTATTCCTGTTAATTGGTGCTACCATTTATTTATCAAATGTTGGTAGGCTCGATCGCGTTAGTGGTATGATACGAAACTATCCGCTACTCGGTTGGATGTTCTTTATTACGATGATATCACTCGCTGGGATTCCACCATTAAGTGGCTTTATCGGTAAAGTGTATGTCGCGCAAGGTGCAATTGAATCTGGTGCTTATGTTTTGCTTGCTTTCACACTTATATCGAGTATCTTTGTTCTTTATTCATTGCTACGTATCTTCAGAGCTGTTTTCTTTGGTGAATCAACGATTAGTAAAGAAGATATGCTTCCAATGAAAAAAGCCATGATCATTCCGAGTATCATTTTTGTGGCTGCTTCTTTTGCTTTAGGTTTTGGTGTAGAAGGAATTGCTGGGGTTGTAAGCGATGCTGCTGAAACGCTAATGAATCCAACAATCTACATTGATGCAGTTCTAAATCAAGGAGGCGCTTAACATGAGTGTGTTTTTAAGTGGAAGAGGAGGTATGGATGAATGTTTGGCCAACTCTTATTAAATATTTTAATTGCCTTCTTATGGGTCTTACTGCAAGACGAAGATACATTTGAATTTTCAACGTTATTTGCCGGTTTTTTAGTTGGTCTTGGGATTATTTATGTTATGAGAAGGTTCTTCTTTAAAGAGTTTTATTTAAAGCGTGCGTACTCAGGGCTTAAATTATTGTTGATCTTTAATCGTGAACTCATTAGTTCGAGTGTATTAATCATTCGTCAAATCCTTTCACCAAAATTGAATTTCACCCCAGGTATTTTCACGTATGAAACTAAGCTTAAAGGAGATTGGGAAATTACCGCTCTTTCGCTTTTAATAATGCTCACACCTGGTTCGGTGGTTGTTGAGATTTCACCATCAAATAATGTTTTTTATATCCACGCCATGGACGTTCCAGAATCGAAAAATGCTGTTCTGCGGGCGTTGACTAAATTCGAAAAGGCAATTATGGAGGTGACACGCTAATGTTTCAAGTCCTATTAATTATTGCTTTGTTCCTTTTCGCTACCGCAATTGGTATTGCAGCATTCCGCATCATTAAAGGTCCAAGTATGCCAGATCGTGTTGTTGCCCTTGACGCCATTGGCGTAAACCTTATTTCGGTTGCGGCAGTTGTCTCAATTGTTTTACAAACACGAGCCTTTTTAGAAGTGATCTTGATTATTGGGATATTAGCGTTTATCAGTACGATCGCTTTCTCTAAATTTATTGAGAGGGGGGTCATCATTGAGCGCAAGCGCGACAGGTGAAGCCATCGGAGCAATTTTAATACTTGCTGGTGCGATTATGGCTGTCATTAGTGCAGTAGGGATTATACGTTTCCCCGATGTATACACGAGATCACACGCAGGAACAAAAAGTGCGACATTAGCTGTGTTGCTAACGTTAACCGGTACCTTCTTTTATTTTTGGATGACGGATCAGTATATAAGTATCCGATTAATTTTAGGGATTGTCTTTGTCTTTTTAACAGCACCTGTAGCTGGACATTTAATTGTTCGAGCAGCTTATCGCTCAAAAGTACCGCTAACAGAAACAAGTGTTGAAGATGAATTAAAAGACGTATTAGAGCAAAAAGACTATCATGATCCTACTAAAAGCGAAGAAAAACAAAAAGAAGAAGGCCATTAGCCTTCTTCTTTTTTGTTATGCCAATACGGAGTTAAATTGTAGTGATCAAATATGGCTTGTTCCGCACCTAAAGTAATGGTCTGATCGGTTGGGTGTTCTTCGGCCGATTCGATTTTATTTTTTTCAAGATTGATAATGAGGCTGTTATCAAACCATGCTACCTCTTTTATCGTTTGAACTGGAACGATAACAGGTTCTTTTTGCATAAACCCTCCAGTATCAATCACGATGTAGCGGACGGTCCAATTCCCACTATCAACGTTTTGGTTATAATGGAGAACAAAGTCCATTACTTTTCCTACCTGACCGCCTTTAGCATGAACGTGATAGCCTTTTAGTTCGTCGAGGCTGAAAAGATGAACATTTTCTTGCTGGTTTCGATCCATTTTCTGTTCCTCTGCACCGGTACGAATGGCATCTTTTGTCTCTTCAGTATTTTGTTTATCATTTGGTACAAATACGGGTGGCACAAGTGGAGCTCCTGCAGTTGTATGGGTTCCGTAGCCAGCTGCAACTGGATGAGCTGGAACGGCCCAATATGTTGGCCAGCCATAGTGGTCACTTAATTCACGTTCATAATGTCGATGAATAGGAGCTGTTTCATCAGGCTTAGGGCTGTTTTTAATTTGCTCTTTTGTTGCATTAATACTAATCTGTTCTTTTTCTTCGTCAATGGCTGTAAACGCATCCACATTTAAAAGAACTTTTCCACCGAAAAACCAGGTGCGAGTGTCACCGACAAAATAGCGAACATGTAACGTATTGGAATCAATATAATAGTCGTCCAGTTGTCCAAGTTCACCGTCAGTAGCGTTCATTGTAAACGTACTTAATTTCTTTGCATGAATTAACATGTTCATTCCTCCAGTCTTGTAGTACTATTGCTATAACCGTTTTCAGAAAAGTGAAACCATGACTTTCATAGTTTCGTTTTTAATAATTGAAGGAATAACTTACAGTAGGAGGGATACACATGAAGGTTGCAGCTGTAACAGGAGCAAATTCTGGGATGGGGAGAAGTGTTGCGCTCGTTCTAGCGAATAGTGGGATGCACGTTGTGATGCTCTGTCGAAATGAAAAGCGAGGAAAAGAAGCGCTGTCTTATATAGAACAACATAAAAAAAATGGAAGTGTCGAACTACAACTATGTGATCTCGGCTCATTAAGCAGTGTGAAGCAAGCTGCTAAAGCACTAAAAAAGAAGCACGCTTCAATTGATGTGCTTATTAATAATGCTGGCGTTGTCAATCCTAAGCGCAAGGAAACAGAAGATGGTTTTGAAATGCAAATGGGTGTGAATCATTTAGGTCACTTCTTGCTAACGAATCTTCTGCTCGATCAAATAAAACATTCAGAAGATGGGCGAATTATCATTGTGTCTTCTGGTGCACATGAATGGGCTCATTTCTATGAAAAAGATCCTCATTTGCATGAAGGATACAACGTTGCAAAAGGATACGGGCAGTCAAAGCTGTGTAACTTATTGTTTGCAAACGAATTAAAAGAAAGGTTAGCGGAGACAAATGTGTCTGTATTTACTATGCACCCAGGTGCTGTTTCAACGAATCTAGGAGTGGATCGTGCATCAGGCTTCGGGAAAGCAATCCATACATTGCTTCGTCCATTCTTTTTAACACCTAGAGAGGGTGCGGACACAATGCTTTATTTGGCTTTATCAGATAAAGTGAAAAAAGATGCAGGAAAGTACTTCATTAACAGAAAGGTTTCAAAACCAGCAAAAATAGCGTTGGATCGAGAAGTAGCAATGAAATGCTGGGCCTGGAGTGAGAAACAGACAGGTTTACATCAGTTGTGAGAACGGCTTTTGCTGTTTTCACAACTTTTTTTAAAAAAGGGGGTTAAAATACAGACGTAAAAACAGTACAATAAAGAGGAATCTTACTAACGAAATATGAAATCGATTTCATAGGAGGAACCAAAAATGAAACTAGGTGTATTTACTGTTTTATTTTCTGAAAAGCCTTTCGAGGAAATGCTTGACCATGTAAAACGTTTAGGACTTGAAACTGTAGAGATTGGAACAGGTGGTTACCCTGGTACGGCCCACTGTAATCCTGCTGAGTTGTTAGAAGACGAAACAAAATTGAAAGCGTTTAAAAAAGCAGTTGATGACCGAGGTTTAACCATTTCTAGTCTAAGCTGTCATGGAAATGCCATTTCACCTGATGAAGCATTTGCAAAAGCATCTCATGAATCTTTTGTGCAAACGGTTAAATTAGCACAGGCGCTGCAGGTTCCAACTGTTACGACATTTTCAGGAACACCAGGTGCTTACGAAGGAGATAAACAACCAAACTGGCCTGTCGCCGCTTGGCCAAACGAGTATGGTGACATTTTAAAATGGCAGTGGGAAGAAAAGTTAATTCCATACTGGAAAGAGATGGCAGCGTTTGCAGAAGAACATGGTGTTAAGATCGCCTTAGAATTACACGGAGGCTTCCTGGTGCATTCACCTGCTACGCTATTAAAGCTACGCGAAGCGTGTGGTCCAGCTATCGGAGCAAATGTTGATCCAAGTCATTTATGGTGGCAAGGGATTGACCCAGTTGCGGCAATTAAAATCCTTGGAAAACAAGATGCAGTTCATTTTTTCCATGCAAAAGACACGTATATGGATCAAGAAAACATGAACATGCACGGTGTACTTGATATGCAATCGTATGCGAATCTTCAAGATCGAGCTTGGTATTTTAGATCGGTTGGGTATGGTCATGATTTAAAAACGTGGTCAGATATTATTAGTGCACTGCGCTTAGTCGGGTACGATGGTGCTATTAGTATCGAACATGAGGATGGATTAATGTCGATTGATGAAGGGTTCCAAAAAGCAGTTAGTAATTTACAACAAGTCTTAATGAAAGAGCCAGCTCCAAAGATGTGGTGGCTATAAGGAGGAAACAACATGAATAAACCATTAAAAGTTGCTGTTATTGGCTGTGGCTCCATTGCCATACACCGTCATGTACCAGAATATGCAGCAAATCCAAACGTTGAATTAGTCGCTTTTTGCGATTTAACTAAAGAGGTCGCTCAAAGAATGGCTGACCAGTACGGTGTAACGAATGTTTTTACTTCCCACAAAGAATTATTAGCAGAAGTCGATGTCGACGCTGTTAGTGTATGTACACAAAACGTGGACCACGCTAGTGTTTCGATTGATGCAGCAAATGCAGGTTGTCATGTTTTATGTGAGAAGCCAATGGCGACTTCGTTAGAAGAAGCACAGAACATGATTAAGGCTGCAAGTGAAAACAACGTCAAGCTTATGATTGGTCACAACCAACGGTTAATGCCGCCTCACGTGAAGGCAAAAGAAATTTTAACGTCTGGAAAACTCGGAAAAACGCTGACGTTTAAAACAACGTTTGGACACGGTGGAGCTGACTCTTGGAGTATTCAAGGAAAAGATACGTGGTTTCTTAAAAAAGAGAAAGCATTTGTCGGTGCGATGGGTGATTTAGGTGTTCACAAAATTGACCTCATGCGTTGGTTATTAGGTGAAGAAGTGTCGGAAGTGGCTGCATTTGTAAATACATTGCATAAAGAAGCGGATGTGGATGACAATGCAACAACATTATTGAAAATGGAAAGCGGCGCTATTGGTACGATGGCAGCGAGCTGGACCTATTACAAAGGTGAAGATAATACGACAACGATCTATGGTGAAAACGGTGTACTTGAGATTCGCGATCATCCAGAAGTCCAAGTCGTTGTAAAACTAACGGACGGCAGTGTTGAACAGTACTCAGTTGGCGCAATTGCAACGAACGATGCTGGTGGCCAAGTCGCAAGTGGTGTCATCGATGAATTTGTAACGTCGATTCTTGAGAACCGAGAGCCTGCTATTACAGGTGAAGAAGGAATGAAATCGTTACAAGTTGTATTAGCAGCACTTCAATCGTCGGAAACAAAATCGTTTGTAGCAGTAAAGGAAGTCTAACAAGGAGGACGAATAACATGAATGTCGGACTAGCGTTATATACATTGCGAGATGAAATGGAAAAAGATTTTAAAGGAACCTTGGAGAAGGTTAAGCAAGTTGGCTATCAAGGAGTCGAATTCGCAGGCTTTGGTGATCATTCATCAAAAGAAGTGAAAGCGATGCTCGAAGAGATTGGATTAGAGCCTTGGTCTAGTCATGTTCCTCTTGAGAAGCTGCGTCATGATTTACAAAGTGTCATTGCGTTTCATAAAGAAGTAGGTACACCTTACATTGTCTGTCCCTACTTAACAGAAGAAGAACGTCAAACAAAAACAAACTACTTTGATTTGGCGGAAGAACTAGAGGAAATTGGCAATCAAGTCAGAGAAGCAGGAATGGTATTGTTGTACCATAACCATGACTTTGAATTCGATACATTTGACGACGAATTTGGATTGGACATTTTGCTGCGCAATACACGTACGTGTAATATGGCTCTTGAATGTGACACCTTTTGGGTCGAATATGCAGGTCATAAAGCAACAGAATATTTAGCTGCTCACGAAAATCGCGTCCCTATTATCCATGTGAAAGACATGAAAGATGGAAATATACCTTTTGCTGAAGTAGGGGAAGGAAAGCTTGATATTAAAGGAATTATTGAAGCTGCAAAAGCGGTTGGAACGAAATATTTTATTGTTGAGCAAGATGTGAGTGAACGTTCTCCACTTGAAAGCATTGAGATTAGTTTTAAAAATATCCAGTCTATGTAGCGAACAACAGGTAAGAAGCATTTGGCTTCTTACCTGTTTTTTTGTGATGTAAAATAGAATGAACGTCTGGTATCGATATGATCGATCTTCTGTTTTTCAATAAAGGAATTAGGGAATAGCACTGCTAATAGAGGAGGAGTTAAGATGGCAGAATCATATGATGTTATCATTATTGGAAGCGGACCAGCAGCAATGGCTGCGGCTTTTCCATTAGCAGAAGCAACTAAGCGTGTTGCTGTTATAGAAGGAAATCGATTTGGAGGAACGTGTCCCAATTTCGGATGTGATCCTAAAAAGCTGCTGTACACTCGAAGTGAAACAGCATGGCAAGCCGGGAAATTAAGAGGTACCGGTATAGATGGAACGACTTCCTTTAAGTGGGAAGATGCGATGAAGGAAAAAAACAATTATACAGACTCTGTTTATAAAGAGATTGAGCAATCGATGAAACAAGCAAACATTGATACTTATCACGGTTATGCGTCTTTCATCAATGAAGAAACTGTACAAATTGATACCATTACCTTATCAGCTCAAACGTTCATTATCGCAACTGGTCTTAAGCCATCATCCCTCCCATTTAAGGGGGCCGAGACGCTTCTAACGAATGAAGAATTCTTAAACCTTCCTTCGTTGCCGAGGTCAATCGCTTTTATCGGTGGTGGTTACATTTCATTTGAATTCGCTCATCTCGCTGCTCGAGCAGGTACGAACGTTCATATTATTGATTCTGGTGATCGTGGATTAAAAGCATTTGATCGAGACCACGTCCAAGCTTTAATAGAACAATCAGAAGCAATTGGCATTACCTTTCATTGGAATGAGGAAATTTCAAGTATTGAATCAAGCGATTATGAAGTTACAATAAGAACAGACAAACAAACACTTACTGTCGACAAAGCTGTTCATGGTGCTGGTCGAACACCGAATATAAAGAAATTAAATCTTGAAGCCGCAAATGTCGATTACGATGGAACAGGTATTCATGTTGATGGCACATTGCAAAGCGTTTCAAATCCAAGAGTGTATGCAGCTGGTGATGTAACAGCAACCCACTCGTTACCTCTAACACCTTTATCAAGTCAAGAAGGTTCAGTTGTTGTACACAATATTCTAGAAGAGCAAAAGAAAACTCTTCACCAAGGGGCAATGCCGTCCATTGTTTTCACGATACCGAAGTTAGCAAAAGTAGGGAAAACAAAGAAACGGCTTGATCAAGAGGGGATAGCGTATTATGTTAAGAACACATCGATGACAGACTGGCTCACTTATTCGATGATAAAAGAAGATCAAGCGTTAGCAAAAGTATATGTTTGTAAAAAAACTGGCAAGATTTTAGGTGCTGATTTTTTAACCGTCTATGCAGATCAATGGATCAATTTGTTTTCTCTTGCAATTCAACTAGAGTTAACGACAGAACAGCTTACATCCGTTCACTATACGTATCCATCTGTTTTAGGGGATAGTGGGAATGTGTTGCCAATTCAATAAAGTAGGTGTTGGTGAGAATTGAAAAAACAAAGATTTGAAAACCTGAATGGTGTGCAAAATCAACATCAATTAAAGGATTTTGTAAGCTGGTACCGAGAAAGAATGAGCAAGACAAAAGACTTAACAAAGACGATCGCTGTTAAGCACCAGCCAGATTATAGGCTAATTCACAATGCCAATGTAGATAGTTTAACATGGATAGGGCATGCGACTTTCTTGATTCGTATCAATGGACTAACAGTGGTAACAGATCCAGTTTGGACGAATTTTATGGGAACAACGAAGCGAAATGTACCAGTTACCATTCCTATTCAACATTTACCAGAAATAGATGTTGTCCTTATTTCTCACGGTCACTATGATCATTTGCATATTCAATCATTACGGCATTTACCTGGTGACCCACTTTTTTTAATACCTAGAGGGTTAAAGGCGCTTCTAAAGAAGAAAGGGTTTTTAGAAGAACGGATAGTGGAATTAGACTGGTGGGAAGAATGGTCAAATCAAAACGTTACGCTAACGTTTGTACCAGCGCAACATTGGGTGAAACGAGGCTTATTTGACACGAATACGTCACGATGGGGTGGTTGGGTCTTAGAGTCCACAGCTCAATCGCTATACTTTGCAGGTGATAGTGGTTATTTTGAAGGGTTCAAGCAACTACAAAAGATAAAGTCAATTGATTATGCGTTAGTTCCAATCGGCGCTTATGAACCTGAGTGGTTTATGGAGCTCGATCATATGAAACCGGAAGACGCGGTACAAGCATTTATTGATTTAGGAGCAAGTCATATGGTGCCGATGCACTATGGAACCTTTCGTTTAGCCGATGATACAGGACCAGAAGCTCTCGAACGGTTTGAACAAGCATGGAAAGAAAAAGGAATAAATGAAAAGAAAAAAAGCGTCCTACCCATTGGCGGTACGCTTCGTTTATAAGGCAGCTGATATTAAGCTGCTTGACTCTTTTGTTTTTCTTCGTTTCGAACAAACCCTGTGTGAGAAAACCACATCAACAAAAAGATGGGTATCGAGACTCCGAAGAATGGAAGCACTCCTGGAAATTGGAACATTAAAAACAGAACACCAGCACAAGTGATGAGCATGCCAATACTTAAAAACGGTCGCACAACCGTATGTAAAGCGGCATGCTTTAACAATTTAAAGACGGATAACTCGTAGTGAACAAACGCACTAAAAGCATAAAAGCAGGTGAGGATATAGATAAACGTCAAAATGAGTAAAGGGAACGCTAATAACTGTACGTAAGGGTTTGCCGATTGATAAATAAAAACGAGATCAATATACAGCACGAAGCCGATAATCGTTAAACAAAGACCCATTATTTGAACTTTCAAATAATCTTTTTTAAAATAGTGGACAAAGGTTTTGAAAATTGGAAGATCTGTTTCGCCTCGAATCCACTGTCTTGTTACTGCAAATGCAGCTTGAGTAGCTGGAAATAAGCCTCCAACAACAAGTCCTCCTACAGTAAATAGAATCCAAAGCAAATTAATGGCTGCTAATCGCATGATCCATTCAGCGATACGGTATACGCCACCCATAAGTCCATTCATTTCCATCTGAAGAACCACCTCTTTATTTGTGAAAGCGTTATCTTTATTGTACCACAAAAAAAGAGCGCATACGCCCTCTTTTCGCTCTTTTATTTCAAGTCTTTGACAACCTCTTTCGTTTCCACTGTTCCAAGGTCGTAAATAATCGTATAAAGTTCTTGAAGTTCGTTATCCGTCATTTCTTTATCTTCATCTGCTTTTTTTTCTTGAAAAGGACGCTGGAAAATTTCTTCTTGACGAAAATCTTCCGACTTTAACTGCTCAATTATTGCTTGAATGCGGTCAACCTCTTCTTGATTCGCATAAATTTCGTACTGAATGGTATTATCAGGTATTTTTTCTTTTGCAATTTTCATCATAGCCATATCAACTGTTACATAAAAACGCTCTCGATTCATTGTCTATCCACCTCATTTGTAATAGTCGTTTAATTCCTGTACCCTTTTTCGTTGGCACTTACACATAAAAGAAGAGGTTTAGTGTTTAAAAACAAGGGTATCGAAAGGAAAAGCCGATTCCCTTAAACTGGCTAAAAAACCAACCTCCATCTCTTCATAAAGTCGTTTCTTCATGCATATCCTAAATAGAATAAAATGGTGGGACAAGATTGAAAAAACCCGAGAAGTCCTTTACTATTAGACGATAAGAATAGAGAGCAAGGATGAGTGGGATGAAAAACTATTGGATACCTGCAGTTATTATTAGTGCTTTATTAGCAGGGTGTTCTCCTTCAGAAGATGAGGCAGAGCAAGTGACTGAAGAAGAAAAAATGCCAGAAGCGGAACTTGCTGATGGCGATAACCGTATAATTGAATTAAATGATGTGATCACTGTGCAAGGTGATCCAATTATACAAAATCCGGAGAATATTGAAGCGAATGTTAATTTGGATAATCGGTTACCAGTTGATTATGAGCCAGCTGATTTGGTTGTTCCTGATGTACGCAGACCGTACGAAGGCATACAGGAGCGATCGTATTTACGAGAAGAAGCAGCAGATGCTCTTGAACAACTCTTCTATGAGGCTGAATTGAATGGACATATCCTTTATGCGAACTCAGGGTTTCGTTCGTTTGAACGTCAGTATGAGTTGTTTAAAAATCAACAAATTCAAAGTGGGCTTGATCAAACATTAGTCGCACAACCTGGTTTTAGTGAGCATCAAACCGGTTTGGCAATGGACGTTTCGTCTTCTAGCGTGAACTTCGGTTTAACGGAGGCTTTTGGAGATACAGAAGAGGGTATTTGGATTGAAGAAAATGCTCATCTATTTGGCTTTATCGTTCGTTACCCTGAAGGAAAGCAAGAAATAACAGGTTATAGCTATGAGCCATGGCACTTACGCTATGTGGGTACGATTGCCAATGAGATTTATGAACAAGGCGTTTCGTACGAAGAATTTATTGAAAATGTAAAGAAAATGTAAAACCAGTGTGAAAATTTCTTATGTCCGTGGAATGGTATTCAAGGTGAATGATTTTTGATAAACTTATTCTTTGTAGAACCCAACAACTAGATAAAAAAGAAAATAAGGGTCACACTCGTGTTATGAGAGGAGACTAACGATATGACCAAGATTAAAGCGGGCTTTAGACGATTAAAGTTTTTTTGGCTTGCTGTCGTTCTATTGTCGCTAACAACGTATATTCTCTATAAAATATCGTTTACAATTCCAACTGAGAATATGATGCAAGAGTTTTTATTGTTTATAAACCCGATTAGTTCATCCATACTGCTTTTAGCGATTGCCCTATTATTTAAGAATCGAGCACGAAATATCATGATTGTTGTGCTTTCTTTTATTGGTTCTTTTATTTTGTACGGCAATCTAATGTTTTATCGTTTTTATTCAGATTTTTTAACATTACCTGTATTGTTCCAGACAAACAATATGCAGGATTTATCATCAAGTGTATTTGAATTAATGAACATTTGGGATCTCTTCATTTTCTCAAATGTATTTATCCTTGCTTATTTTGTGTTTAGACAAAAAGTACCTGTCGTAGGCCGTCTTAAGCGTGAACCGATTTTGCTGTTTTCCCTATCCATTCTTCTTTTCTTAGGGAATCTAACACTAGCTCAAACGGAAAGACCACAGCTTTTAACACGTTCCTTTGACCGTGATATGTTAGTGAAGAACATTGGTGTGTTTAATTTTCATTTGTATGATGTGTTTCTGCAGTCACAGTCTAGGGCTCAGCGTGTACTAGCAGATAGCTCTGACATAGTTGAAGTTCAAAACTATGTACAAGCAAATCATAAAGAACCTAACTCTGAGATGTTTGGTACAGCTGAAGGCAAAAATGTCTTCATGATTTCTTTAGAATCTCTACAGTCCTTCGTTATCGATAATGATTTAAACGGAGAAGAGATTACACCGTTTTTAAATGAACTGAAAGAAAACAGCTATTACTTTGAGAATTTTTATCATCAAACAGAACAAGGGAAGACGTCTGATTCAGAATTTATTGTAGCAAATTCAATGTTTGGGCGTAGTAGTGGTGCGGTTTTCTTTACCCACGCACAGAATGAATATAACGCGACACCAAATATTCTAGGTGAGAATGGTTATTATACGTCAGTCATGCATGCAAACAATCGGTCATTTTGGAATCGAGATATTGTGTATGATTCACTTGGATACGATAAGTTTTATGACGTTGAATACTATGATGTAACAGAAGAGAATTCAATTGGTTGGGGTTTGAAAGATCGTGAATTCTTTGAGCAATCAATTGAGCTATTACAAGAGCAACCGAAACCGTTTTACACAACGTTTATTACATTAACGAATCATTTTCCGTTTGAATTAGGTGAAGAAGATAAGATGATTGCGGAAGGGGAATTTAGAAGCGGAACATTAAATCGTTATTTCCCAACAGTTCGTTATATGGACTATGCTGTGGAGCAATTCTTTAACGACATTAAAGAAGCTGGCTTGTATGAGGATTCCATCTTTATTTTATACGGTGATCACTACGGGATCTCTACAAATCATAATGGATCAATGGCTGAGTACTTAGGAAAAGAAGAGATTACGCCTTTTGATACGATTCAATTACAGCGTGTACCTTTGTTTATTCACATTCCTGGCCATGAGGGTGAAACCATTGACACAGTTGGTGGACAAATTGACGTTCAACCAACGCTTATGCATTTACTAGGTATGAGTACGAAGGAAGATATTCAATTTGGGTCAGATTTGTTTGCGCCTGAGAGAGATTCGTTTGCTGTTTTACGGAATGGTTCATTTATAACAGATGATGTCGTTTGGACGAATAACACTTGTTACAATAAAGAAACAGGAGAACCGATTGAAGAGGAAGAGGGAGTAGATGCGTGTGGTGAATACGCTGAGCGTGCCACGTCAGATCTCGAGTACTCTGATAAGGTGATTTACGGAGATTTATTACGTTTCTTTGAACCAAATAACGAAAACCTTACGGATGAAGAAAACCGTCACGATGATAACGAAGAAGATGAATAAAAAAAGGCGTCGCAATTGCGACGCCTTTTTTGTACAATATGGTTTGAAAAGAGGTGGTTGTTAAATGAAGAAAAGCAATCGATTTTGGTTTATTTTAATTGCAAGCGTTGCTGTAGTGTATGGAGCACTTTACTGGATTTTTTCAGGTGATTTACAGCTGCCTTAAATACTTAAAGGAGGTCTCGGGTGGGCATTGACCCCTCCGACAGCTGTAATAACAGTTGTAGCGAAACCTGTTGCAATCACAGCGATAGTCGACAAGATAATTTCATCAAATGTAATGACGGGTATACCGGCGACAACTGCAGCTAGATCAAAGCCAACAATGAGGACACCCACATTCCAAGTGGTTTTCGCTGAAATCATTTGCGCTAAGAGATCAAAACCGCCTGTACTAATATCGAGCAAAAACATAATGCCGGCACCGACGCCAAGCATTAAACCACCGAGTACGGCGCTAGTTAAAGGACCAAGGATAGGTGTTTCAGGAATAAATGCAGCAAAGAAATCGATCATGAGTGATGAAACAATGACACCTGCCAATGAATTGAAAAAAAATGGTCGATAATACATCCATGCTAAAATATAAATAGGGATACTGACAACGATAATGGTCATTCCCACTGGAACGTTCCACAAATAGTGGGCAATTAATCCGACTCCAATAATGCCACCATCTAAAAGATGATAAGACACGAAGAAGAAATTAATTCCTACACTTATTAGGAGACAGCCTAAAAATAATACGAGTACATAACGTAATCCTTTTCCCACTTTATCACCCTCACACAACAATTAGCCAAGCTCATTTATACATATGCGGACAACTCTATGACTATGCTGACCGGTCGTGTGAGAGGATTGCGGTTTATTACTGAGGAAGGGACTGGAGGAAGACAAATCCTAAAAATAGAAGAATGCCGACTACTAGAAGCACTTTTTTTATTTTTCGGTTACGTCCACGGTTTTTCCAGCGATCTGGATTAAACGAGACCTCATCATCATCAAAATAAGCTTTTCGTGTACGTGTTCGATAGACAAATGGCGTTGATGCACCAATTAAAAACAATGGCGCAAGTAAACCACCGGATACAAGACCAAAAATATGACCAGTTATGCTTATACTAGGGTTAAGGAAGGTCATAATAACACCAATAATAACTAACGGCACGATAATCTGAGACGTTTGTCTACTAATGAGATCTTCACGATACAAATAAATGAACAAGTAAACACCGAACAAGCCATAAATAGAGCCAGAAGCACCAAGATGCATGTAATAACTATGTTGTAAATAAAAGGTAACAATGTTCGCTAAAATACCGGGTAGTAGAAATAGTAAAAGGAATTTCCATTTCTTCATCATTGATTCGAGGGCCGGTCCGAATATGAGAAGCGCGCCCATATTAAAAGCAAGGTGAATGAGGTCATTATGGAGAAAAATAGGCGTGATTAGCCTCCAATACTCTCCATATTCAATGGCCAAATTAAAACCGACCCCTCTTTCACGAATAATAGGAAAGAACATCATCAGAATAAAAATAAGTAGGTTTACAGCGATAATGGTTGTAACAACTGGGTAATTCCTCGTATAGGAAGAAAAAGTTTCATTTCTAAAAAACATAAGCAAGCTCCTTTTACATAGAATCTTCATCCTTATTCTATTGCTATTATACCAGTTCCATTCCAAGACCAACACAAAGAAGGGTGGCATAAAATGATTATCGGAACAGGTATTGATATTATTGAAATTGACCGCATCCGGAACCTGGTGCTACGTCATCCAGAGCGTTTTATCGAACGCATCTTAACAAAGCAAGAATACGAACGAATTGCGTCTGCCGGTGAAGCGAGGAAAATTGAATATATTGCTGGACGATTCGCGGCAAAAGAAGCATACGCCAAAGCAATCGGTTCTGGAATTGGACGTCATCTCTCGTTTCAAGACATTGAAATTTTAGCGAGTGAGACAGGAAAACCTGAGATTTGGTTTAAACGACAAAAAAAAAATAAATGCCATCTATCCATTACTCACTCGAAGGAATACGCCTTTGCGCAAGTCATTCTAGAAGATTCCTAAAAACTTGTCACGACTTGTCTGCATATTGCTTGGACCCCGCTCATATAGTTTACAGCAACAGGGGTATTGGATTTTGTCCAATCGCCGAATGTGAGCTGAAGGGGTGAATGGTAAGATGAGAAAAAAGATGTGGCTTTCACTAGTGGCTGCTTTTATGGTGGTCATTTTAGTAGGATGTGGAGAGAAATCGCAAGAAGATGTACTAAACGATGTTGATAAGGCGTTAGAAGAAACAACAAGTTACACATCAAAAGCAACCATGCAGTTAGCAACAGGTCAAGAGCCGCAAACGTATGACGTTGAAGTGATGCAAAAGGATCAATCGTATTATAAGGTGGATTTGAAAAATAAAACCAATGATCAAAGCCAAATTATTTTAAAAAATGACGAAGGTGTATTTGTTCTTACACCGGCTTTAAACAAAGTATTCCGCTTTCAAAGCGATTGGCCAAAAACAAGCAGCCAAGCTTATTTGTATGAATCGTTGTTAAAAGATATTAGCTTAGGTGCTGATATGGAATTTTCACAAGACGACGACTTCTATATTTTTAAGACAGCAACCATGTACCAAAATAAAAATTTGAATAGCCAAGAAATTCGTCTACACAAAAAGGATTTGAAGCCAGCCTCTGTCAAGATAATGGATGCAGACGAAAAAGTGCTTGTAGATTTAACGTTTACAGAATTTGAAAAGAATCCTACTGTTGCGGCAGAAGAATTCGAAACGGAGAAAGTCATGACAGGTGCACAAATGTCAGAACCGACAATGGCTGACCCAGAAGAAGAATTAAATGAAGAGTTCCGTATTTACTACCCTGAATTTGTTCCAGATGGCGTTAATGATCAACCAGAAGAGGATCAAGTTGAGACTGGAGACCGTACGACCTTTGTACAACAGTATACAGGTGAAAAGTCGTTTACGCTTATTCAAGAGCAAGCGCAAGTCGTTCCTGCATCTACTCCGCAGAATCTAGTGTCAGCGAAAGTGGTTGACCTTGGCTTTGCTGTAGGAATTCAAGTAAATGATACCATTATGTGGTCCCACAATGGTTCAGATTTCTCCTTATTATCACAAGATATGGAGATGGATGAGCTGATTGAAGTAGCACGTTCAGTTGTTGCTGTTGGCGAAAAGTAATTGACTACTTAAAGAGACACTTGATAACAACCAGGTGCGGAGTAATCTCTGTGCCTGGTTTTTTCCTTGTTTTCTTGCTTTTTTAACGGAAGACATCTAAATGTTTGGTTCACTGCATAGATTAACAAGAGTGGGTAATGATAGGCTTAAGATAAACGCGATGTTAGATGAAATTACACGATTACTCATCTTTTTTAAAAAGAGGCTTTGCAAAGTAATGGTGGGGATGCTATGATGAAACATGTATATTACTCGAGTAGAAGAAACGGACTAATTCGGCTGTCTTAAGCCATACACTGATTGAATGAGGTGGACATTGTGCTTGAACAAGAAAAATGGAATGATCCAAGATTAAAAGACCGTGCTGAACTAAAGGCTGAAATTCGCGAATCGATGCAACAAGGCTATATGGAAATGGCAAAGATTAATCTAACCATTGCATCAGAAGCTTTTCTTGCTGAGGAGGAAGCTAATCATACGCTGACACGTCTCGTTAGCGGGGTGTAGCCTTTGATAGTGAAACGGGGAGATGTCTATTTTGCTGATCTATCTCCAGTTGTAGGATCAGAACAAGGTGGGGTACGACCAGTTCTCATCATTCAAAATAACATTGGAAATCGATTTAGTCCTACGGTAATTGTTGCAGCGATAACGGCACAAATCCAAAAAGCTAAATTACCTACGCATGTTGAAATTAATGCAAGCAAGTACGGATTTGATCGAGATTCTGTTATTTTACTTGAACAGCTTCGAACAATTGATAAACAAAGATTAACAGATAAAATTACTCATCTAGATGAAAAGATGATGCAGTCGGTAGACAAGGCATTGACTATTAGTTTAGGTTTAATTGATTTTTAACCCCTATCGCTGAAAAGGGGTTTTTTTGTGTGTAAATACTGGATGAGCATAAATTAGTCGACGATTCCCAAATATAATTCTTTGCAACCAAACGAAACTCGTGAAATAATAGAGGTAAGGATGTTTTTAGTGGGAGGAGGAGACAAGGCGATGCAGTCCTATATTGTCTCGTATCTAAAAAAGAATAGGGGTAAACTACTCGATGATTGGGGAAAGAAGCTAGCGGAACTTCGATCTGAAAACTACTTACAATCCCTTACCGATAAATCATTTCATGAGACGAATCAAGAGTTTCTAGACTTAATGCTGGAAGCAGCTGACGAGCGCAGAGACAAATTAGATAGTAAAATTAATGATTACGTTCTTCGCTATATTCAAAATGGGGGTACACTTCATTTTTTGTCTCAATCCATTCAACTACTTCGAAAAGCGTGTCAAACTCTTGTTCTTGAATCAGAATTTGAAAAAAAAGAAGCGCTTGAGTTTTTAATTGAACTTGATGAGTGGATCGATAAACGGATGAATCGAATTGTTAAAGATTATTCGAAAGCATGGGAAAAAACGATTGAACTTCAAAAACTCTCTCTGTTAGAGTTATCTGCACCGCTAATCCCTGTTTTTGAAGGCATAACAGTCATGCCCCTCATTGGCAGTATTGACACAGCCAGGGCGCGACTGATTATGGAAAACCTTTTAGAGGGTGTTATAGAAAACCGATCAAAAGTTGTATTAATTGATATTACAGGTGTACCTGTTGTCGATACAATGGTTGCGCATCATATTATTGAAGCATCAGAAGCTGTACGACTTGTAGGAACTAAGTGTATACTTGTAGGAATTCGACCTGAAATCGCACAAACCATTGTTAATTTAGGTATTGATTTAACGAAATTCCCTACGAAAAGCACATTACGAAAAGGCGTTGTTACCGCCTTGGAACTAACTGGGAAACAATTAACGGATATGTAATTGGAAGGAGAATGGAATATGAGAATTCCAATTCTGAAATTGAATCAGTATTTGTTAATTAGTATACAAACCGAACTCGATGATCAAACCGCTCTTCAGTTTCAAGAAGATTTATTAGGTAAAATTCATGAGGAAGGCTCTAACGGTGTTGTTATCGATTTAACAAGTGTTGATATGATTGACTCTTTTATTGCAAAGGTTTTAGGTGATGTAGTTGATATGTCAAGTTTAATGGGGGCAAGAGTCGTACTCACAGGCATTCGACCTGCTGTTGCGATTACTCTTATTGACATGGGAATTAAATTAGAGGGCGTATCAACTGCTCTAGACCTTGAACAAGGACTCGCAAGTTTGCAACAGGAATTGGAGGGTTAAGTATGGATAATCTCCAATCCGCTGTTGAAGTAAATAATGAGTGGGGTATTGTGGCAGCTAGACAAGCAGGTCGTGACCTGTCTCGCCAAATTGGTTTTGGCAATGTCGATCAAGCGCGCATTACAACAGCTATCTCTGAACTAGCACGGAATATCTATTTATACGCAAACCGAGGAGAAATCATCCTTGAAATTGTGGAAGACTTAAACAACGCTAGACCGCGTAAAGGAATTCGTGTGACAGCGAAAGACGAAGGCCCTGGTATACAAAACATCCGACAAGTGATGGTGGATGGGTTCACAACTTCCAGCGGCTTAGGTGCAGGTTTACCTGGTGTAAAACGATTAATGGATGAATTTACTATTGATTCTGAGGTAGGAGTTGGCACAACAATTACCGCGACAAAATGGACAAGATAAGGAGGGGAGTGAATGCGACTAACCGATCATAAACTGCAACTCTCCTATAAGCGAATTCTTAAAGAATTTCTTGAAGAACAATCTGAAGAAAGTCTTTATGAAGCGCAAAAAATAAGCAAATTTCTTCTGGAGCAACAAATTTCTCCAGAAGAGTTTGTGAGCATTCATTTCAAATTATTAACAGAATTGCTGCCTACTATTGATAAGAAAGTAAAGGATTCCTTTGACTTACTCTTAGAGGTCATGATGGGATATGGCTTAGCTTATCAAGAACACCAAATATTAAGAAACCGTCAGCAAGAATTAGAATTAGAAATTGATGTTGCGGCGAGTATGCAGCAGACCCTCATGCCACAAGAAAAGCCAAAAGCGCACTTTCTTGATATCGGAGTTGTGTCTGTTCCAGCTAAAAAAATGAGTGGAGATTACTATCACTACGTCCATGACGACAATAGAGGATTAGGAATGGCAATAGCTGATATTATTGGCAAAGGTGTCCCGGCGGCATTGTGTATGTCGATGATTAAATATGCTATGGATAGTTTACCGTCTGAACAACAGCTGGAGCCGTCTGTTTTGTTGGGGAACTTAAACCGAGTAGTCGAACAAAATGTTGACGATAGTATGTTTATTACGATGATGTATGGATACTATAACAGAACAACGTCTGATTTTCATTATTCTGGAGCTGGTCACGAGCCAGGCTTTTTTTACAATGAAAAAGAAGATTCTTTTGAAGAACTTCGCGCAAAAGGATTAGTTCTAGGAGTCTCTAGAAAAACCACATACCGTGAATACATTCGACATTTGGAGATAGGTGATTTTGTTGTTCTTTTATCAGATGGTGTGACCGAATGTAGAATCGGTGATGAATTTATTGAGAGAGAAGAAATTACAAATCTCATTCGCAATTATATGCATTTAAGTGCGCAGGAAATGGTCGATCATGTGTATGAAGAGTTAATGAAGCTCCAAGATTTCACCTTACGTGATGATTTCACCCTCATTATTTTGCGGAGAAAGGTTTAATAAAGTTTGTTACGTGGTAAGAGAGTACAATGGAACTGAAATGGTCTTTGAGGAGGAGTAACAAGTATGAACCTTTCAATAAAATCGGAACAAGTGGATTCCACTTATCATATACATCTTGCGGGAGAAATTGATGCGTACACAGCACCTCAATTAAAAGAATCGCTACTCCCATTAGCAGAAAAAGAAAATCAACAAATTAATATTCACTTTGATGAAGTGGAGTATATTGATAGCACAGGCTTAGGTGTGTTTGTTGGTGTGTTAAAAGCAACAGATGCGACGAACAGTGAACTAACGTTATTAGGAATGACTTCTCGTATTAAACGTCTATTCTCTATTACTGGTTTAGACGAAGTTATTTCAATTAAATCGAAGGAGGGACAAGGGTGATGGAACAAAATGATCGAATCCATCTTGAGCTCCCTGCTAAGCCAGAATATGTGAGCATTGCGCGTTTGACTGTCTCAGGTATTGCGAATCGATTGGGTTTTTCTTACGACGATATTGAAGATCTGAAGATTGCGGTTGCAGAGGCGTGTACAAATGTTGTAGAACATGCGTATTCTGAAGACGGTTTTATTTCTTTAGCTTGCTATATTTATGAGGATCGCATTCAAATTGTCGTTGCTGATCAAGGCAAAAGTTTTGATATTGCGGAAGTCGAAAGTCGTCTCGGACCAGTTGACGCGAAAAAACCTGTAGGAGACCTAAAGGAAGGAGGGCTTGGTTTATTCCTCATTAGTACGTTAATGGATAAAGTAGAAATTAATGAAGATAACGGTGTAATGCTTGTTATGACAAAGTACCTTTACGAGAGTGGGGTGAAGGAAAGTGTCGACGGAATCTCTTCCTTACAATCAGAATAAGGATGACATCTATAAATGGATTGAAGAATACCAGCGCACAGGTTCCGAAGAAGTTCAAGTACGTCTCGTAAAGCATTTTGAAGCGCTTGTACGCTCTCTATCACGAAAATTCTCGAAAGGAAGAGAGTATGACGAAGATCTCTTTCAAGTGGGGATGGTCGGCTTACTCGCCGCATTAAACCGTTATAATGAGGAATTTGGACGAAGCTTTGAATCGTTTGCGGTTCCGACTATAGTTGGGGAAATTAAACGCTTTATTCGTGATAAGACGTGGAGTGTACACGTTCCAAGACGAATAAAAGAACTGGGTCCTAAAATCAAAAAAGCTGCCGATGCTCTTACCATCGAATTGCAACGTTCTCCGTACGTTCATGAAATTGCTCAGTATCTAGAAGTAGAGGAAGAAGAAGTACTAGAGACAATGGAAATGAGCAAAAGTTATCAAGCTCTTTCAGTAAATCGTTCGCTAGAAGCTGACCAAGAAGGAGGAGAAGTCACACTCCTTGACTTGGTAGGGAACGATGACACTGGTTATGAACAAGCCGACCAAAGAATGTTGTTAGAAAAGGCATTTCAGGTTTTAAATGAGAGAGAGAAAGAGATCTTACAGTGTACGTACTATGAGAACTTAAGCCAGAAAGAAACAGGTGAAAAACTTGGCATTTCTCAAATGCACGTATCAAGATTGCAACGAAGGGCGTTACAAAAACTTCGCGATTCTATTCGAATAGAGCCTACGGAGATCTTTTAATGGTTACACTCTATAAGGATCATCACATTGATGTAGCGACGGTTCAAAAAACAAAACCTGGCAATACAGTGTGTGGAGATGGCCATATCGTATTCCAGAGCAGTGCGTACACGATTTGCGCAGTCATTGACGGTCTTGGCAGTGGAAAAGGAGCTCACCTTTCCGCTGAAAAAGCCATTCGTGCTATTCAAGATCATCATAATGAGGAAGCAGAGCAAATACTAGAGCACTGTAATCAGTACCTTACAAATGAAAGAGGTGCTGTTATTACGTTGCTCCGCATTGACTATAACGCTTCTACCGTTACGTATTCTAATTTTGGTAATATTGGGTTTATTTTATATCATCCCGACGGCACGGTGGTACAACCAATGCCTAAGAGAGGCTATCTTTGTGGTCGTGTTCAAAAGCTCAGTAGCGAACAATTCCACTATAAACCTGGCTCGTCCTTTATTATGTTTACTGATGGCGTTGAACAATTGCCGAAAGTACGTGAATATACGGCAACAGCAAAAGCCGTAAGTGAGAAACTTTTAAATGGAAAGTTCTATAGTCAAAAAGATGATGCAACGTTAATGGTAGGGAATTTCAAGTAAGCAGTGCTGAGAAGCGGCTGCTTATTTTTTTATGTTATGATGGAAGAAGTGGAAAAAAGGAGGAACATACAATGGAGCAATGGATTCAACAAACGGTTCAAAAAACAAACTTAACGCACAAACAAGTAAAGAATGTCGTGTCATTGTTGCAAGAAGGCAATACTGTCCCTTTTATAGCCCGATACCGTAAAGAACAAACAGGTGCACTTGATGAGGTGCAAATCAAAGCGATTGCGGATACATATGAGTATGAAAAAAATCTGTCTGAGCGAAAAGATGAAGTCATTCGTTTAATTAAGGAACAAGATAAATTAACGCCGGAGTTAACAACAAAGATTACTGCAGCCACCCAATTGCAGCAAGTAGAAGATTTGTATCGGCCGTTTAGGCAAAAACGCCGTACAAGAGCAACGGTTGCAAAAGAAAAAGGTTTAGAGCCATTAGCGCAAAAAATAGTAACATTCCCGTCTGAATTTCGTATCGAGGAAGAAGCTGCTGCTTACTTTAGCGACGAACATGGGTTACATGAAGTGGAGGATGTTTTAGCTGGTGTGAATGATATTATAGCCGAGGTCATTGCGGAAGATCCGAAAGTACGTGAAAACCTTCGTAATGCAGCAATGAAAGAGGGCTTAATGACGGCTGAACTAAAAAAAGGCGCAGAAGATGAAAAAGGTGTCTTTAGCCATTATTATGCGTATCAGGAATCGGTTAAAACGATTGTACCGCACCGAACGCTTGCGCTAAATCGAGGGGAAAAAGAGCAAATTCTTAAAGTGGCTGTTACGTTTCCGAAAGAAGCGTTTATTCTCAAACTAACACGCCTATCTATTGGAGAAAAGCGTTCACCTGTTGTGCCAATAATGGAAAAGGCTATTAGTGACGCCTATACGAGGCTCATTGAACCTTCCATTGAACGAGATGTGCGTAATAGGCTTACGGAAGTCGCTGAAGAACAAGCCATATCAATATTCGCAGAGAATTTAAAGCAGCTATTGTTACAACCACCAATGAAAGAGCAAATGGTTTTAGGTGTGGACCCTGCGTTTCGTACAGGCTGTAAATGGGCTGTGATTGACCAAACAGGCAAGCCGCTCGATATTGGCGTTATCTATCCAACAGCACCGCATCATAAAGAGAAAGAAGCAGCGAACGTTATTCGAAATCTCGTGAAGAAGCACGGAGTGAACATGGTTGCAATTGGAAATGGTACAGCCTCAAGAGAAACAGAACAGTTCATCGCAACCGTTCTAAAAGAAATGGATGAAACGGTGTATTATGTTATTGTGAACGAAGCAGGCGCGAGTGTCTATTCTGCTTCCGAACTTGCGCGCAAAGAGTTTCCTGACCTGCAAGTCGAGCAACGAAGTGCGATCTCCATTGCCAGACGATTACAAGACCCACTAGCTGAGCTTGTGAAAATCGATCCAAAATCGGTTGGCGTTGGTCAATATCAGCATGATGTAACGCAAAAGAAGTTAAATGAATCGCTGAGCTTTACCGTCGAAACCGTCGTCAACCGAGTAGGGGTTAATGTGAATACGGCGTCTGCGTCGTTATTATCTTATGTAGCAGGTCTAAATAAAACGCAAGCAACGAATATTGCTGCATACCGTGATGAAAATGGTGCCTTCACAAGTAGGAGTGAACTTAAAAAAGTGCCTCGACTCGGTAAAAAATCTTTGGAACAGGCAGTTGGGTTTTTACGTATTGCCGGTGGGAAAAATCCGCTTGATGCAACAGCAATCCACCCCGAAAGTTATTCAGAAGCAACAGCAATCTTAGAAAAGCTAGATATGACGCCACAGGATATTGGAAGCGAGCAGTTGAAAGCGAAACTAACAGGACAAGCAACATCTTCATTTGAAGAAGAACTAGAAATCGGTCACCATACATTACAAGATCTACTTGATGCGTTTGTACGACCAAACCGTGATCCAAGAGATGAAGTCACAGCTCCACAATTAAAGCAAGACGTCTTAAAGATGGAAGACTTACAAAAAGGAATGGAGCTTCAAGGAACGGTACGGAACATTGTAGATTTTGGTGCTTTTGTTGATATCGGCGTTAAACAAGATGGACTCGTTCATATTTCTAAATTAGCCAATCGTTTTGTGAAGCATCCCCTTGATGTAGTCTCAATCGGTGAAATTGTTACCGTATGGGTGGAAACCATTGACTTCGAGAAAGAGCGAATTGCCTTAACGATGAAGCAACCACAATAATGAAAAGGAGAGCATGACGCCTCTCCTTTTTTGTGATAAAATTTAGATGGTTTTTTTACTGTTTAAGCGACTTTGGACAGTAGATCTATAATAAAACCAGCACTGATTAAGTACTTTTACTTGGTGGCGATTCTTTTCGCTATATGCCTTTTTTAATTGATTCTGAAGCCAAGTAGGCAAAGGAATGTCGCTCCCTTCGTTTTTCAAATAGTATATGCCAGCGGGGTTGTCAGTGTTGATGAATATTTTTTGGAGGGATTATGACGAACAAAGAATTACAAGCTTTAACCGAAGCGTTATCTGACTCTTTTTTTGACAGACCTTTTCAGCATAAAGCCATCTTCAACCCACGTTTGCGGACAACAGGAGGGCGCTACTTGCTCTCAAGCCATAACATCGAACTAAATGAAAAGCACTATGCCAAGTACGGGAAAGAGGAACTGGTTGGCATTATTAAGCATGAGCTATGTCATTATCACCTACACCTTTTAGGGAAGGGTTATCGGCATAAGGACCAAGATTTTAAACAGTTATTAAAAAAAGTTGGTGCTCCCCGTTACTGTCGCTCTGTTAAAGAACGTGAAGCACAGATACATTACGTGTATCAATGCTCATCGTGCGAGCAAAAATACTACCGTAAACGGAAAGTCAATCAATTCGAATATGTATGTGGTGTATGTAGAGGGAAACTTCAATTTTTGTCTTAAAAAAGTCTTGCGCTTAATTGGTGGCTTATGATATATTATAGAAGTCGCTAAGGAGACAAGAACGTTTTATACATATTCCACAGTAGCTCAGTGGTAGAGCTATCGGCTGTTAACCGATCGGTCGCAGGTTCGAATCCTGCCTGTGGAGCCACGGAGAAGTACCCAAGTGGCTGAAGGGGCGCCCCTGCTAAGGGTGTAGGTCGTGTAAGCGGCGCGAGGGTTCAAATCCCTCCTTCTCCGCCATATTTCACTCTAGGCCCGTTGGTCAAGCGGTTAAGACACCGCCCTTTCACGGCGGTAACACGGGTTCGAATCCCGTACGGGTCACCATTTTAGTTTAACGAAAAAGTACGAGGGTTATCTGAAGTTATATTGACAAAGAGAATCGAGTAATTTGAGGACAAGAGGTGCTTGAGGGAGAGAGTGTACATTTGTACATGACTGACTGAAAGACATGAATTGGACGAAAAAGTACGAGGGTTATCTGAAGTCACATTTGGAGGATTAGCTCAGCTGGGAGAGCACCTGCCTTACAAGCAGGGGGTCGGCGGTTCGATCCCGTCATCCTCCACCATCTTTATAATGGTCCGGTAGTTCAGTTGGTTAGAATGCCTGCCTGTCACGCAGGAGGTCGCGGGTTCGAGTCCCGTCCGGACCGCCATTATTTTTTCTTTCTGTTTTCGCGGGTGTGGCGGAATTGGCAGACGCGCTAGACTTAGGATCTAGTGTCTTTATGACGTGGGGGTTCAAGTCCCTTCACCCGCACTTTTAAAAAGTGCTTTTTTTATTCAACGAGCGGTTGTGGCGGAATGGCAGACGCGCTAGGTTGAGGGCCTAGTGGGAGTTAAATCCCGTGGAAGTTCGAGTCTTCTCAACCGCATATAGTAAAAACGTTGAAGTACCAAGGCTTTTAAAGCTTTGGTGCTTTTTTGTTTTTACATTAATAACGTATTAATATGATTTATAATCATTTCAAGATTCCTTTGCTTGGTAGGATAGGGTTTGAAAGTTATGAACAAGAGTATTTGTTGCCTTAGTTTTTTATGTGGAAAAATTATATATTATAAATATTTGCTTTAGAGTGCTTTAAAATACCAACATCTTATGTTCTAATATGATATTGTAGTATAAAATAATTTGGATCTTAGTAAGTGAAGTGTAAATAACCCAAAATTTTTATAGGTTATAATAGGATAAGTAATCAAATAGTATAGCTGCTTCGTTCTAATTATTATAAAGGGTGATCTTATGGATAATAAGTCTCAATATGAGTTCTTAAACAATTGGTTAGAAGTTACTTCAATAAAAGATAAAATTTCGAATGAGTTGGAGTCTGCATTAAAAAGAAATAACGATATATCTCTCAAAGAATTTTATGTCATGTACTACCTATCACAAGAGAGTGATCGTAAATTACGATTACAACAGCTTCAAGAATTAATTGGACTGAGTCAGAGTGCAATGTCTCGACTTGTAGGAAGGTTAGAAGCTAAAACCTGTGGTGCATTAGAGAGAACGACTTGTGAAGATGATAAACGAGGAATATATACTTCCCTAACGTCATTAGGGGAGAAGAAGTTTGAACGAGCACTGAATACGTTTAATACGGTAATAAAGGATATGGATATAGATGAAAAGCATAACAGTATAATCTTTAGTGTCTTGAAGAGTACGAATGAGCGACATTAGCGGTAAATCTGGATTTCAACACATGTAACGCTCTTGGTTGACATCAAATAAAATTGATGTTAACTTTCTAATTACATGCAGACGCATGCATTTAATTTACAAGGAGATGACAATGATGAAAGAACCAAGTATGTTTGATTCCTTTTCTTTAAAAGGATTAGAGCTTAAAAACCGCATTATGATGTCACCAATGTGCCAATACAGTGTGGACAAGAAAGATGGTATCGCAACTGATTGGCATTATATTCATTATATAAGCCGTGCTATTGGAGGTGCTGGCCTAGTTATGGTTGAAATGACGGATGTTGAACCTGATGGACGTATTTCTGATCATGATTTAGGGCTATGGTCTGAAAAGCAAATTCCGGCATTAAAAAAGATTGTTGATGGAATTCATCAACATGGTGCGAAGGCAGCTATTCAAATTGCGCACGCAGGTCGAAAAGCTGAAGATGCTGAAGTACCTGTTGCACCATCTGCCATTCCTTTTGATGAAAATTCAAAAACACCAAGAGAATTAACAACTGAAGAAATATACGAACTGATTGAGAAGTTTCGTACATCTGTAAGATTTGCTGTTCAAGCGGGATTTGATGTCATTGAAATCCACGGAGCTCACGGTTATCTCATTCATCAATTCCACTCACCATTAACAAATCAGAGAACAGATGAATTTGGAAAAGAGTTAACTAAATTTGGTTCAGATATTCTTAAAGCAGCCAAAGAAGAAATTCCTACTGACATGCCTCTCATTATGCGGATATCTGCCAAAGAATATGTAGATGGTGGCTATGATATTAATGGAGCGATTGAACTTGCTAAAGCTTATAAAGAAGCTGGAGCAGAGATTTTTGATATTTCTTCTGGTGGAGAAGGTCAAATTGCAGCTTGGGGTAAACCAGGTACACATGCAGGATACCAAGTCCCGCTAGCAAGAGAAATCAAAAAGGCATTAGATGTACCAGTTATTGCAGTGGGACGATTAGATGACCCAACTTTAGCTAATGCGGTGGTAGGAACAGAAGATGCAGATCTTGTAGCGGTAGGAAGAGGCATGCTTCGTAATCCTTATTGGGCTCTAGAAGCTGCCAAACAATTAAGAAAATCAACGGATGAAATAGTTCCGGTTCAATATAAATTAGGGTTTTAGAAAGGGTTGATGATACATGTCTTACATTAAAGATAAAGTGATTGTCGTAACTGGAGCATCAGGTGGGATTGGAAAAGCAACAGCAGAACATCTTGCTAAGGAAGGTGCAAAAGTTGTTCTAGCTGCTCGTAATGAGAAAGAACTACATGGAATTGTTCAAGAAATTGAAGGCAATGGTGGAGTTGCTTCATTTAAAGCAACGGATATTTCCTCAAGAGACGAAGTAAGTGCGTTAATAGATTTTACTGTAGAGAAATACGGTAGAGTGGACACACTCATTAATAACGCAGGGTTAATGTTATTTTCAAAATGGGATAATGCTCACGTTGACGAGTGGGAAAAAATGATCGACTTAAATCTGAAGGGAGTATTATACGGTATAGCTGCTGTTCTCCCACAAATGAAAAAGCAAGGCAGTGGTCAAATTATTAATGTTGGCTCAGTTGCAGGTCACGCAGTAGGTGAAGGTCATGGTGTCTATAGTGCGACAAAATACGCAACTAGAGCCATTACAGAAAGCTTAAGAAAAGAAATATCTGTCAATCATAATATTCAGGCGGTGTACGTTTCACCAGGCGTAATCGCAACTAATTGGCAAGAGAAAGTAACGGACAAAGATGTGAGTTCCGTGTTAGGTAACCTAAATGAAGTAGCCATTGCACCAGAACATGTGGCTGAAACGATTGCTTTTGCAGTGAATAAGCCAAGTAATGTTATGATAAACGATGTTTTTGTGACACCAACTAGACAAGAGTGGTAAGAATTTCAGCGCATGAACTATGCATGATTCTTGTTTCATTGAGAATGAAAAGGGTATAAATAAATACAATAACATGCAGACGCATGCATGCAAATATTTGGAGGGACTCACATGAATGTACTAGTGATTGGAGCAAATGGTCAAGTTGGAAAAGAAATTATTATTCAATTAAAGCAAACAGCTCATCAAGCAACAGCTCTTGTACGTAAAAAAGAACAAGTAGAAGAGTTAAAATCACTCGGTGCTAACGATGTTGTGCTAGGTGACTTAGAAGAGGATTTTTCACATGCTTTTAAGAACATTGATACGGTTATTTTTGCTGCTGGTTCTGGTGGAAGTACTGGAGCAGATAAGACATTGCTTATTGATTTATGGGGAACTAAAAAAGCAGTTGATTATGCAAAATCATCAGGTGTCACACATTTTATTCAACTAAGTGCAGCGGACAGTTTAGATGTGGATGAGGAAAGCGAGAAAATGAAACCTTATGCGGTTGCAAAGAATATGTCTGATTTCTACGTAGAAAAAAGCGACCTACCATACACAATTGTGCGACCAGGACCGATGAATAATGAAAAAGCACTTGGAAAAATAGAGTTACATCCAACAAGGCAAGATCATTTTAATGATTACCTTATCACAAGAAAGGATGTTGCTCAGGTACTCGTTAAAACAATTGGAAATAAAAAGTTATTGGGTAAGAGTTTTTATATTAAGCAAGGCGACGAATCAATTGAGGAAGCAGTAAACAAAAATTTCTAACAACTAAGGTTTAACTCTTCAATGATATTCTTAGAAATTTATGAGTACCAAGGCTTTTAGAGCTTTGGTACTTTTTTATTTTTATCAAGATGGAGACTTATCAGTGGTTGAAATAGGTAATCG
Source organism: Shouchella hunanensis (assembly GCF_028735875.1). Lineage (GTDB taxonomy): Bacteria > Bacillota > Bacilli > Bacillales > Bacillaceae_D > Shouchella > Shouchella hunanensis. Next base: position 678,096 of record NZ_CP117834.1, on the reverse strand, counting down.
AAAAGTATATCGTACAGTGGTGAGAGCCAATGGTGCAAATCAAATATCTTTTATTCCTTACTTCAGAGAAATTAACAAAGAAGTAAATTACGGGGGTTAAGGAGTAGGAATTCAAAGAAAGCACGATAAATTAATTTGAAAAAACAATTTTCCTTTAGTGATAGTAATTGGATTATTTATTAGATGTTATTAGATATAGATAGGGCGAATAATTTCAAGATATTTTTGTAGAGTATTTTAGCTTCACCACTATATCTGAAAATGGACGATTTTATATGAAATGGGTGCAAATGCGTGCAAGTAGTGTGCGTGTTTGCAGGAGATAACACGTTTCCACGGCATTGAGGGCTTAGTGAGGTTAAACTAGTGGAGGTTCGACTCCTCTCAACCGCATATTATATTATAAGAAAATGATAGAAGTGAAAAATTAATTCAAATGAAAGGCTATCTAAGTTTTCCCACTTACTAAATGAGGATAGAACGTTCTGTAATACATGGATTGAATTAGAGGTGAAAAGAATTTTTAGTTTAGGAGAGTGCTAATGGGTAAATATTGTGAGTATATTGATAACGCTATTAATTGGGCTAAGGATCACTTGGGTTCTGTAGATTACGCATATATTTGTTTAGCTTTTGTGGAAGATGCGTTAGAGAGAAGCAATAATGTAGAAATTTTTGGAGGAGATAGTGCAAAAGAATCCGCAGGCTTATATGATGACAGTATAAGTGAAGGTATACCTCCAAAAGGCTCTTTTGTCTTTTATGATTGCTCAGGGCCAATTAATGGGGATCATAGAAATTGGGGCCATGTCGGATTATCAATAGGTAATGGCAAGGTAATTCATGCGTGGGACATGGTTCGGATTGATGGGTATCTTGAAGTTGAAAATTTAAGTGGTGCTCCTGGGTGGGATAGTCCTAAAATTATTGGATGGGTACCTATTGGGAGAATTATGAAAGGATTCCGAAAGAAGGTATACGAATGAGTTTAAACTCGTGGAGATTTGAGTCCTCTCAACAAATTAGAATTGGACTGAATCTACATTATATAAATCCTTTAGATTGAAATTTAGGGGTGGAGGATTTTTCTTTTTAATGATTTGGGCAAAGAAGCAACGAAGGAGGATCAAGAGATGATTGACGCACATGAGCCAATGATTGTAGAGTTTCCTTTGAGAGGAGAGTGGTACTCTCCTAACACGCCAGGAACAAAAATTCCGAGTCATGGTACAAACAAATTTGGAACAAGATATGCTTATGACTTCGTTCAAGTGGATTGGAAAAGAAAGGGCAGGCCTTCCTATCGCACTAGTTTGGTGCACTACCTACTTTTTGGAGTTCCCTTAGACGACTATTATTGTTGGGGGCAAGACGTATTTGCTCCTTGTGATGGAATTATTCTTCAAGCCGAGGATGGTTATAAAGAACGATCAAGAACTAGATTACTATCAGATATGTCTAATGCATACAAAAATGCTCAATTTTTTGATCCGAATAAAGTCAACATACAAACAGTTGCAGGTAACTACATTATTATAAAATGTGCCGACAATGTATATGCAGCATTAGTTCATCTTCAAACAGGGTCCATTAAAGTTTCAGTTGGGCAGCGTATAAAAAAAGGTGATCTTATTGGTAGAGTTGGTCATTCAGGTAACTCTTTTGCTCCGCATTTGCATTTTCAGCTTATGGATAGTAGTAATATTGCTGTTGCAAACGGATTACCTCTTGCTTTTGAGCAATACGAAATATTTAAAGATGGCATATGGGAAAAAGTAAATAATTCGATTCCAACAAATAAGGATAGAATAAGATTTCAAAAACCTAATGAACAGCGATAACATTAAACTGAGCGGAAAGTACGTATCATATCAAAGTGGATGCAGATAATTGTACAGTTAGAACAGTAGGCGGTAAGTTGTCTGCTAAGGATGAACATGCCTTGTCAATACACGAAAGGGCTCGTTCATTTTAACTGAATAATTATTTTTTAGAGGCTTTAGAGTGAATATTTTCTAGTGGGGGTTACATCCCTTTAGAAATTCGAGTCTTCTTAACAGCATATAGAAAGAACGTTGAAGTACTAAGTCTTTCAGAGATTTAGTTCTTTTTGTTCTATTAGAAATGAATTTGTTAGCCGTTAATCTTTTCACTTTTTTATAATTAGTCCATAACCAGCTAAGCCTGTTACAAAATATATATTTTGTCATGTAAAATAAGTTTATTGGTTAGAGTAGCTTTGAGAGTAAAGTAGTAGCTATAATTCTTACGAAGTAAATTTGTCGTATTTGGCGAATCGGATGTCGTTCCTTGCGAATTACAAAATAATAAAAGTTAGATAATATGAAATAGCTGTCCCGTTAACAAACTATCAAAACTGTTAATGTGCTGATAGAGAGGTGAATTATGACTACGAATGCTCGGATTAGAATACCTGATGGGCTCTGGACTACATTGAAGCAACTTGGGATTAAAGTACCGAATGTGGTTCGGAAAGCAGGATTACCTTTAAGTGTAATTAATGAATCGTTTGTTACCGTTGAACACTATTATGCACTATGGCAAGCATACTCAGATATCATCGGTGACATAGAATTTGGAATGTTACAACTACCAACTGTATTTGAAACAGCACAATATCCCCCAGCTGTATTAGCTGCTTACCACGCTCGTGATTATCGAGATGCGCTTAAGAGGATGGCACGCTATAAAGAAATGTGTCCTCCTGAAAAATTACACATTATAGAAGAACATTCGAATTGTACGATTGAATTGGAGAGTTTTGATAAGGAGCTAATTGAACCGGCGTTGCTTGTCGGCACAATCATTACGTTTTTACTAGAACTAGGGAGACGTGGAACTGGATATCCCATAAAAGCTAAACGAGTAGAGTTTACCCACTCATTCGCTCAAGTAAGTTTATTGAGGGAGTATTTTGGATGCCCGATCCAAATTGGGGCAAAGAGGAATAGACTGACGTTGCATGTGGAAGACCTAGATCGTCCCTTTAGTTCATATAACGCTGAGCTACTGGAGGTTTTAACTCCAGTTTTAGAGCAAACATTGGAAGAACAGCGTAGTAATCAGTCAATAACAGGAGTAGTTAAATGGTTGTTAACACGCAATTTAACCGCGGATAAACTGGACATACATCACATTTCCTTTGAGCTAGGCATGAGCGAACGGACTTTACAGAGAAGGTTAGTGGATGAACATACTAATTATAAAGAAGTGCTAAAGAATGCGCGTCATGAACAAGCAAGATGGTACTTGGCTAACCCAAACCTAGAGATTAAAGAAGTGGCGTTTCTCGTTGGTTATAAAGATCAAAGCTCCTTCTATCGGGCATTCCGGGATTGGGAAGGAGAAACTCCTTTGAAGTGGCGTGATAAGCACCTAGGTTAAATAAACAAACTGAAAGTAAAACGAAAGGGGAAGAGTATCTTGAAACTAGATATATTAAATAAAACGGCTTTGGTTACAGGCTCAACAAAAGGAATTGGTAAAGCAATTGCGAAAGAACTGGCTAGAGAAGGAGTTAATGTTCTCATAAATGGGCGTTCCCATGAGGAAGTAGAACGAACAGTACAGGAGTTTAAATTAGAATTTCCTTTAACGTCGCCCAAAAATGCTACAGCGGATCTTGTTAACGTACAAGAAAGAGAACAACTAATTAAAAAATATCCCAAAGTAGATATTTTAGTTAACAATATGGGGATTTATGAGATTATGCAATATGAAGATGTTACAGATGATGTGTGGAGAGCATACTTTGAAACGAATGTATTAGCTGCAAATGGATTGTGTAAACACTATCTTCCTAAGATGCTAGAAAGTGAAGGTGGTCGCATTATTTTTATAGCAAGTGAAGAAGCAGTAATGCCTTCTGGACAAATGCCACAGTATTGTATGACGAAGTCGATGCTGTTATCACTGGCGAAAAGTTTATCTCTACTTACCAAAGGAACTGAAGTGACCGTAAATACAATTATGCCTGGACCTACACTATCGGAAAATGTTCAATCAATAATAGAAAGTATTTACAACGATGAGAGCATGGTATTTTCAGAAAAAGAGAAAAAATTCATGGCTCAGAATTTGCCACAATCTGAAATACAGAGGTTCATCAGGCCATCTGAAATAGGCAGACTTGCTTCGTTTTTATGTAGTCCACATGCGTCTGCTTTTAGAGGGTCACCTATTCGTATGGATGGAGGAATGGTCCCAACCATCTTTTAATAAAAAAGTACTTGTAGTAATCCAAGTGAATTGGCTGCCTTATGAAGATTATAACCGACTATCATGGCACAAGAATTCCGGTTCAAGATATTGTGTCAATTGTCAATTGTATAGTGAGTTTGTCTACTGTTTCATGTGTTAAAGAGGTAAATATACCAGCTATGACAGACGAAAACTGTTGAATAATATCTTTCTTAAAAGAAGGATGTACTTCTTACTAGAAAACATATGAACGTTCGTGATTTTGAATCGTTTACTAAAGACATCAATGCATATGGCTTTGGTGTTTTTAAAATTTTCCAGACTAACAAATCAGGTAATGTATTGTACATAAAGAAGATCGATCAAAATTTAATCTTCGTTTTTGAATAGGGATAAATAGAGACATTACCTATAAAGTAATAGATGGTATACTGATGACGAGTTAATTAAAATATTCGAATCATTATGAGTAAATAAGACAATGAGGGAGTCATTTCGATGATGTTAAGCGTAAACCGTGTTAGTGGTGGCTATCTTACTCGAAAAATTATAAGAGACATTTCGTTTGATCTTCACACTGGAGAAATCATTGGTTTAGTCGGTTTGAATGGAGCTGGAAAAAGCACAACACTTCGTCACATTGTAGGTACGTTAAAACCTATGGATGGAGAAGTTACCATTAACAAGCAGGATTGGTATAGTCAAAGAGATAAACTTGCTCTAATACCTGATAAACCACATCTGTATCCAAACCTTACTGTTTATGAGCATTTTGAGTTTATAAAGAGGCTTTATCAAATTAATACGGATGATTATTTAAATACTTTAGTGGACAGATATTTAATTCGAACCCATATAAACAAATACCCTTATGCATTATCAAAAGGCACACAACAAAAGGTTTCGATTATTAGTGCAATGATTTCAAGTCCAACATTTCTTATTATTGATGAACCCTTTATGGGACTAGATCCACGAGGTTTGAAATACTTTACGGAGGATCTCATTAGACTTAAAAAAGAGAGTGTAGGCATTATCCTTTCAACTCATATGTTGAATATAGCGGAAAGCTTGTGTGATAGGATCATTGTTTTACATGAAGGTCACCAAAAGTCTTACCATGATATTCCTTACCTGACTGCTGATCATCTGAAAGATGTTACGTTAGAGGATATTTTCTTTTCCATCATTGAGGAAAAAAGATGAAGGATTTATTTATTGAAAGACTTCAGAGTTCCATGAAACAAAACATGAAAATTCTGGTTAAAGTGTTGGGACATAGTGGTGTATTTGCGTTAATACCATTTATGATGTTGGCGGTATATGTCCTTATCATGACACTACAAGATGGTAACCTTCATTCGTTCTATCAATCTTTTATTCTTACTGGTCTCTTTCTTTTTTTTACACTCAATAAAGGGATTGTTAGCTTTATAAGTGATTTTGATGAGGTTTATTTAGCTCCCAAAATAAAAGAGGTGGAAGGTTATTTTATTTATTGTTTACTTTATAACTTGACCATTCAATCTATAAAGGTCACTTTATTTAGTTTGTTTTTACTATATGTCTTTTCTTTAAACACAAGCGAGCTGATCCCTCTTTTTCTTTTTTTACAACTTATAGGTATTCTGCATATTCTGTTTCTCGTTATGATCATAAGTACGAGTACAAAAAAAACAGCGCTATTCGTTGGGCTTCACAATGTTTGTATGGCAAGTTGCTTTCTATTATTACTAGAAGCACCCAACATCTTTGGAATTTTCATTGTATTAGGTATTATACTTATTGGTTCACTCTATACTAGACTGATGATTTTCCCTATTTATTCTTGGGAAACACTAATGAAGTCTGAAGAAAAAACAAGAAAAATAGGTCAGTTTTTTTTGAGCAGTCTTATCGATGTAAAGTCAAATCAGACATCTTTTAGAAATATCATTCCACTAGTCTTTTTTAGAAAAAATGAGAATCCAATGGTCTATTTATTGGTGCGATTAACAGTAAGGGGAACGGAAACCAGCCGAAACTTTGTTCGAGTCATTCTCTTAACAATCTTTATTCTTTTTTATTTTGAAAGCTTATTCATTCTTTTTCCGCTGTTAGCTGTCATCCTTTATTTTAATACATTGCAATTCTCTCAAGGAATTGGTTCAGGAAAAAAGTTCATTCCTCTCCACTTTCCTATTGATGATCAAATGATAAACGATGCGGAAAAGCACATTCAAAGAAGAGGTGTTTTAATCCAAATATCGACTTTGATGGTTGTTTTATTGATTCAGAGAACCTTTTTTTCGTAATAGATAGGCTCGTTTTCTAGAATTTAATTTAGCTAAAAGAAGGAAGGAGTAAAAAGGAAATTTTTAAAGGGGAAAAAGTGTTTTCGTGGCATTGAGGCCTGAGGGAGTTAAATCTCGCGGATGCACGTTCCTTTCAGACGCATAAAAAAGAACATAAAAGCTTATAATTAGCCCACTCAGTTAAGACCGCTACTCATGCACTGTGTGCGGGCTTTTACCGTTCGTTAGAAGATAGGCTCACTTCACAGTTTAGCTGCATAAGATAGGTTAGATTTGTAAGGAGTGAAGACCGATGTATCATCCTTATTACCAGCATCCATATACGTATCAACCATACAGTAGATCGTTTCCTGCTGTTGACACGACAACATTTACACAATCAGTCGGTAAAGTTGAATTCCTTTTACAACAAAGTCAGTTATTAATGAAACATCTTGAGAATCAACATTTTTCGTATCAACTAATGGATGCAGCTCAAAAAAGTAATCAACAAGTTGTTGATCACTTAATTCAGTCCATTCCAGGCTTAACAGTTTTACCACAAACCCACTATTCCCCGACAGGTGTGGTGTTTCAAGTACAATCTCCAGACGTAAGTAATGAAGTAAATTGTTGCCATTTATCCATTGTTTTAAAGTGGGCTTAATTTTAACTGTTATTTATTTTAATGGGAACTCATCAAGTTGAACAAATGTGTAACCTGCATCCATTAAAAGGGGAATGGCTCGTTTAACTCCTTCTGCGGTTCCGCTACTTGGCTGGTTCATATGCAGAAGGGCAATGGCTCCATGTTCTGCGTGGTCAACAAGTGCATGCGTCACCTGCTCAGGCGTAAAGGTGGCGCCTGCATCTCCTAAAATGGAATAGTTTACAGCTTCAATTCCTAAGTCATCGAGCATTTGCACAGCAATATTGTCAAAAAAGGCTGTACCTGGGCGAAACATTGTCGGTTCTACTCCCGTTAGTTCAGTTATAAGATTATGGTTCACTAGTACTTCCTCATAGGCGTCTTCAATTGATTTAGTTCCGTCTATACCCCAAACGCTTTTTCCGGTGACAGAGAGTGGCTTATGTTCAGTTCCGTGATTTTCGATTTGAAATAAGGGGTTTTCCGCTAATTCAAGAAAAAGTGGTTCATTCGCTTTTATCCAGCGTGCATTTACGAAAAGTGTAGCTGGGATTTGATGTTCAATTAAATAGTTCATCAACGCTTCATCATATAAAGAGCCATGCTCACCACCACAAGCATCGAATGTTAATGCTATTGCCTTTTCATTGGTTTCCATTTTTGTTTTAACACCGCTGATAAATTCCCCCCACTCTGTTGGCGCTTGGTGTTGGTAGATCGTGAGGTCTAGGGGATGCGGATCTATAATAGAAGGGATCCTGCTAGATTTAGGCAAATGCTCAGATCGTTCTTTTTGAGGATGTAAAGTGACGGTAGTAGACTCGTAATTCGTACAACCTACTAAGAGTAAAAGGAAAATAGGTGAAAACAGTTTATGGTAGGCTCGCATAGATTCTATCCTCTCTGATCCGTTTCTTTTATTTTAATGGCTTCCTTTTGAATAAACAAGCTAA